>NZ_JBQCMO010000004.1:0-434421 GCF_051965015.1 Sphingomonas sp. SAFR-052
CAGCTGGCCAGCAGCTTCCTGGGCATGGTCCACCTTGCCACCGCCAGATACTGGCTCAAATTCGTCCACGCCGCCTAGGGCTTTCATGCCGGTCTCCTTGATTAGGCAAGGCGACCTAAGCCCTTATATCGTCCGCAAAATATGCGGGCGATCCCTAAGGGACATTCCGCAGGCTCGGCGGCCGGATCGCATGGGTAATTCGGCAGGGAGAATGGGCCGTGACCAGACGAACTCCACGACCCACTGCACCCAGGCGCCTTGCGAACGATGGTGGCGATAGCGAACTGGCGCGTCGGTTACATTTCCTCGAAACGAACCTCTCGGCGATCCCCGACTTCGTGTATGCCTTCGACCGGGAGCGGCGTTTCGCCTATGCCAATCCTGCGATGCTGGCGCTCTTCGGGTTGACCGCTGACGAAATGATCGGACGCAGCTTTGCCGATCTGGACTACCCGCCCGATCTGGCGAACCTTCTGAACGGCCATATCGACCGGATCTTTGCCGAAGGGGTAACCGTCGAGGACGAGGTCTTCTACGACACGCCGTCCGGACACGCCGCCTATTTCTCGTACCGATGGGGTCCCGTGCGCAGCGAGGACGGGACCATCGAACACGTCATCGGCGTGTCGCGCGATACCAGCGAGCGCAGGGCGATCGAAGAAGCGTTGCGTACGAGCGAGGCGCGGTTACGTGCGGCGACCGAGCTGGTCGGCCTTGGCATCTATTCCTGGGACCCGGCCACCGGCGCGCTCGACTGGGACGATCGACTACGCGCGATGTGGGGCCTGCCCCCCGATGCGTTGGTCGACAACGACGTGTATGAGGCCGGCATTCATCCCGACGATCTTCAGCGCGTACGTAGCGCGATCGCGGCATGCGTCGATCCGACCGGTGACGGCCATTATGCGATCGAATATCGTGTGATCGGGCGGGATGACGGTGTCACGCGGCACATCGCCACTTCCGGCCAGACCACCTTCCAGAATGGACGAGCCACGGGCTTCGTGGGCGCAGCGATCGACATGACCGAAAGGCGCATGGTCGAGGCAGCGATCCGCGCGAGCGAAGCACAGTTCCGCGGCTTCGCCGCCCACAGCAGCAACCTGATCTGGATCGGAGATCCTGTCTCCAACACGATCATCTATCGCAGCGCGGCGTATGAGCGCATCTGGGGAATCCCTTGCGCGGAAGGGGCCACCGACCTGACCGAATGGATACAGGACGTGCATCCCGAGGACCGATTGCAAGTCGAACATGCTCTCGCCGCCGTCAAAGCCGGCGAGGTCGTACAGTTCGAGTACCGGATCACGCGACCAGCCGATGGCGCGCTACGTTGGCTTCGCGATACCGGTTTTCCCATACCGGACGATGCCGGCGCGATCACCCGGATCGGTGGAATCGTCGAGGATCTGACACGCGAGGACGTCCGGCAGGCCTATATCGTCGGCGCGAGGGCGGAGGAGGTCCGTAAGCTCGCTGGTCTGGCACGCGGGCTCGGCTATCGCGCGCGCACGTTCGCAAGCGCCTCGGCTCTGCTCGACATCGCCGCGGTCCTTGCCCCGGGTTGCGTGCTGGTCGACCTGCGCAAGGCGAAGGAGGACGGCCTCTCCGTCCCGCGTGAACTGAAGGCGCGCTCGATTGCGCTGCCGACGATCATTCTCGATGCGCCGAACAGACCGGCAGTGGACGCGGTTGCGGCGATGAAAGCGGGTGCCGTAGATTATGTTGCCGTGACGGATGACGATGCCTTCCACATCGCGCTCGGGAACGCGATGATGGAATGCCATGGTACGTTGCGACCTGCCACACGTGCTGAGAGTGCCGGCGCCCGCATTGCGCGCCTGACTCCGCGGGAGCGCGAGGTGCTGGTGGGCCTGGTAGACGGCGGGACCAACAAGGTCATCGCCCAGAAGCTGGGGATCAGCCCGCGCACCGTCGAGTTGCATCGCGCACAGGTCATGCATCGTCTGGACGTCCGCAGCCTGAGCGAACTGCTGCAGATCGCGCTCGCCGCCGGGATCACGCCTGCCATCGCGGAAGATCCTGGCACCCGTTGATGCTACCTAGGGATCCTCCGTATGTCAGCGACCGATCGGCAAAGGCAGTTCCTATCGAGGGTAGAGGCGGTTTTCCGGCGGTCGCTTTCGACCGGCAATTCATTGCTAGCGAAGTGGCCCGGTTCGATTGCGGGAGATTGCCGCTGACGGCGAGACTGTTCGACGTGGGACCGGGAGGCGGATATGATTTGTCCCAACCGTGACTATCATCTCAGGCGGGCGCAGCAGGAACTCGATTGCGCGCGATCGGCGACCAGTGAATGTGCCCTTCGTGCGCATCTGGAGTTGGCACAGCGGCATACGATGATGGTGCGCGGGGTCAGCGCCACGGCATCGACCGGACCATCTAAGCTGCGATCGGTTTCGCAGACACGAGGTTAAGCTACCTGCGCCCGCCGCTTGAAGTCCATGAGCTGACGTAGCCCAGCGTCCGGTGGCGGCGCGTTGGATTGGAGAAGCGCTCGAACGCCTCGCCAAAGCCGGCATGGAGCCATCGGTCGGCGGCGTCGGCTTAAGCTCCAACTACGCTTTGGCCCAGACAGTCGCCGGGGCCGCTCACGGGTTCCTTGTAAACCACCGCAGAGTCGGTAAGCCTTGGGCAACGGCGGCGTATGAGCACGGCGATACCATAGGAGAACCACCATGCGCATGGCATTCGGCATCGGCGCCGCCCTTATGCTGATCGCATCGCCAACCATAGGGCAGCGTCCCCCGGAACGCGCCAACGTCCTGACGGCCCAGGAACGTACGGAGGGGTGGATACTTTTGTTCAACGGACGCGACCTCTCGGGGTGGCGATCGTTCGATGGAAAACCGCCGGCGCGGACATGGGTGGTACGCGACGGGACGCTGCTGCTGACGAAGGCCGACGGACAGATGAGCGGCACCGATCTGGTGACCGCCGACATGTTCGGCGCGTTCGAACTGACGCTCGATTGGAAGGTGGAACGGGGCGGCAACAGCGGCATCCTGTACCTCGCGCGCAGGATGCCCGACGCGCCGCTGCTATATCAGAGTGGGCTGGAGATGCAGGTCCTGGACGATGCGGGACATCCCGACGGCAAGATACCGACGCACCGCGCCGGCGCGCTGTACGACATGACCGTACCATCCGCGGGCGTGGCGCGACCGGCAGGAAGCTGGAACCACGCGCGGCTGCTGGTGGAGCGCGGTCGCATACGCCAATGGCTGAACGGCACGCTGACTGCCGACGTTTCCTACGGCGACGATGCATGGCGCAAGCGAGTCGCAGGTTCGAAATTCGCCAAAATGCCGCGCTTCGGCACCTTTGCGAGCGGGGTCATCGGCCTGCAGGACCATGGCGAGCCGGTCGCTTTCCGCAACATCAAGCTGCGCCGGATCGGGCCCTCAGCCACAGGGGCAGGCAAGTGAGCGCAGCGGCGGACGCCGCGATCGACGTCGTCATCGTCGGGTCGGGCGCGGCGGGCGGCATGGCGGCATACAGCCTGACCAGATCGGGCTTGCGCTGCCTGATGCTGGAGGCCGGACGGAGCTACGATCCGCAGGCCGAGGTGAATATGTTCGCCCCCGAAAGCGACGCGCCGCTACGCGGGACGGGCACACCCGACAAGCCGTTCGGATATTTCGATGCGACCGTCGACGGCGGCTGGCAGGTCGATGGCGAACCGTACACCATGCAGGAAGGCACCGACTTTCGCTGGTATCGCCCGCGAATGCTGGGCGGCCGGACCAACCATTGGGGCCGGCACGTGCCGCGCTTCGGCCCCTATGACTTCAAACCGTTTTCGCGCGACGGATTGGGCGTCGACTGGCCGATTGGCTATGACGATGTCGCCCCCTTTTATGACCGGGTCGAGCGGATAATCGGCGTCAATGGCGGGCCGATCGGGCTGGAAAACCATCCAGATTCACCCGCCGACTGCCTGATGCCGCCGCCCAAGCCACGCGTGCCGGAAATGCTGATTACCGCCGCTGCCGAAAGCCTCGGCATTCCGGTCCGCGCGGCGCATAGCGCCGTCCTGACGCGCGACATGCCCGATCCGGTCGCGCCGCGCAGCGCCTGCTTCAACGCGACGCCGTGTACCCGTGGCTGCACCATCGGCGCGATGTTCCAGACGACGACCTCGCTGCTGCCGATGGCCAAGGCGACCGGCAGGCTGCGGGTGGTGACCGATGCAATGGTATCGCGGGTGATGATGGGGTCGGGCACCCGCGCCGCCGGCGTCGAATATGTCGATCGCAAGACCGGCATGCGCCACCGGGTGACGGCACGGGCGGTCGTGCTGGCCGCCGGTACGGGTGAGACGACCCGCCTGCTGCTCAATTCGGGGCAGGCAGGCCGGGGCCTCGCCAATTCGTCGGGCGAACTGGGGCGCAACCTGACCGATTCCACCGGCGCGTCGTTCCGCGCATACATACCGGGGCTGGCGAACCGTCCGCGCTATAATGAGGACGGGATCGGCGGGCAGCACATCTACATTCCGTTCTGGCTGTACGAACAGCAGAAGCGCGGCGAACTGGACTTCGCGCGCGGATATCATTTCGAGATCGGCGGCCGCTTCGGCATCCCGCCCGAAACGGCACTGCCGCGGACATGGGGTTCGACCCTGAAACAGGCGGTACGCGAACGATCCGGCGCGACCATCGCGCTGGTGCTGCGCGGGGAGATGATCCCCAACAAGGACAGTTTCTGCGAGATCGATCCAACCGTGAAGGACCGGTTCGGCATTCCGGTGCTGCGCTTCGCGTTCAAATGGTCGCAGCACGAGGTCAACCAGGTCGCGCACGGCCGCCGCACCGCGCATTCGGTGTTCCGTCGGCTGAACGGCACGATCCTCGACCCCGACCTGCCACCGGAAAAGATCATGACTGCGGGCGGCGAGATCATCCACGAACTCGGCACCGCACGCATGGGCGCGGACCCGCGATCGTCGGTGACCGATGGTTATGGCCAGACATGGGACGTCGACAACGTCGTGCTGATGGACGGTGCGACCTTCGCATCCGGACCGCACAAGAACCCGACGCTGACGATCCTCGCGCTTGCGCTACGCGCGTCGGAACGGCTGGCCACGCGCCTCAAGTCGGGAGCGCTCGCATGACCCTCGACCGCCGCACGACGCTGCAATGGTTCACCGCCGCGACCGCCCTGTCGCTCGCGTCCTGGACGCCCGCGTTCGGCAGGGTTGTGACTGACGCCGCAGAGTTACCGCCGTTCGACGTGGTCGACTGGCCGGCACAGGTCGCCCCGTTGCCGGCGACCAAGGGCTATGGCCGCGACCCCGACCTGACCGATCCCAAAGTGCCATGGCCGCTGACCCTCACCCCGTCGCAGCGCGCGGCAATCGATATGCTGGGCGACATGATCCTGCCCGCCGATGCGGTGTCGCCGGGTGCGGGCAAGCTGGGCGTCGGTGCCTTTATCGACGAATGGATCAGCGCGCCCTACCCCCGCCAGCAGGACGATCGGGCGACCGTCCTCGCCGGCCTTATCTGGCTCGATGCACAGAGCCGGGCGTTGCACGGCGCGTCGTTCGTCAAGCTCAGCGCGGCGCGGCGTAGTCTGCTGCTCGACGCGCTGACCATCGCTGCGCCGGCCCCCGCCCTGGCAAAGCCGGTCGCGTTTATGGACCGGCTACGCAACCTGTTCGTGCTCGGTTTCTACAGCCTGCCCGAAGGGAAGGCCGATATGGGCTTCATCGGCGACCAGGTGATCGAGGGTCCCTATCCCGGCCCCAACGCCAAGGCGCTCGCGCATTTCGACGCGTTGGTGAAGGAACTGAAGCTGGACGGCAAAGTGCGCGCGTAAGCCGCCGTCGCGTGGCGACACCGAAGGAGCCGTTCGCACCGAGCAGTGGCTCCGCTTGTTCTGAGCGGCCACCGTAGGCAGACAGTCCGAGCGACGGTTCAAAGTGAACGGGTTCGTCGACCAGCATGCGCGTGCCGCCTTCCCGGCCAACTGCGTGGAAGTGGCATCGGTCCTGTTCCGGCTTTGCCGGATCGGGTTCCGACCGCGACACGGGGTCAGGCGTCGCCTCCGACGCATCGAAATGGCATGCATTTTCCAAACCGGTTCGTATAAGAAATTACGTATCATCGCCCGGCGCAACCGGTCCGCTGCGCGGATGGGCTCCGGCGCGAACGGCATGCAGCCCTTGCGGCGGGAAGGACGGACAGGTCGATGGCGTTACCACGAATGTTGCTGATTGCAGGCGCATTGGCGTTGGCGGGTTTCACGTCGTCGGTGCATGCGCAACCAGTTGCGCCGACCCCGGCGATGCAGCCCGAACCGACCGGCATCGCGGCAGCGCGAGCGACGCTTGCCCGGCTGCGGCTCGCGCCGGAACGCCTCGACCTGCGCATCCTGCCCGCTGCGGAGCCAAGCTATACCATCGCCGCTGCCGGCGGACGGGCGCGGATCGATGGGACGTCGACCGTGGCGCTGGTACGCGGAGCCTATAGCTATTGGAACGCGGCGGGGGCAGCTTCGCTCAGCTGGGAGGGTGATCGCATCGCCCTGCCCGCCCATCTGCCCGGCATGACCGGCGGGCGCGTGACGTCGCCCTTTGCCCACCGGGTGTACCTCAACACCTGCACCTACGGCTACACGACACCCTTCTGGGACTGGGCACGGTGGGAGCGCGAGATCGACTGGATGGCGGCGCAAGGCGTCGACATGCCGCTGGCGCTGGAAGGGCAGGAATATATCTGGCGCGCGCTGTGGCGCGAAACCGGACTGTCGGACGCGGCGATCGTCGCATCGCTGTCCGGTCCGGCGTTCCTGCCATGGCAGCGCATGGGCAATATCGAGGGGTATCGCAGCCCGTTGTCGCCCAACTGGATCGACGACAAACACGCGCTGCAACGGCGCATCCTGTCGCGGATGCGGGCGCTGGGCATGACGCCGGTGCTGCCCGCCTTCGCCGGCTATGTGCCAAAGGCGTTCGCCGACGCACACCCGAAGGCGCGAATCTACAAGATGCGCGCCTGGGAAGGATTTAACGCCACCTATTGGCTCGACCCGTCCGACCCGCTGTTCGCGGTGCTGGCGAAGCGGTTCATCGACCTCTACACCCGCGAATATGGTGCCGGGCAGTTCTATCTCGCCGACGCGTTCAACGAAATGGTCCCGCCGATCGCCGAGGACGGCAGCGACACCGCGACCGCGACCTATGGCGACAGCATCGCCAACACCGCCGCCGCGCGGGCGGCCGCCCTGCCACCGGCCGTGCGGGTCGCGCGTCTAGCCGCCTATGGCGAACGCCTGTACCGCTCGATCGCCGATGCGGCACCGGGCGCGACATGGGTGATGCAGGGCTGGCTGTTCGGCGCGGATAAGCATTTCTGGACCCCGGAGGCGATTGCGGCCTTCCTGTCGAAGGTACCGGATCGGCGCATGCTGGTGCTGGACATCGGCAATGATCGCTATCCCGGAATCTGGCGCGATACGAAAGCGTTCGGCGGCAAGAACTGGGTCTATGGCTATGTCCATAATTATGGCGGCAGCAATCCGGTCTATGGCGACCTCGACTTCTACCGCAACGATCTGACGGCACTCGCCGCCGCGCCGGACAAGGGGCGGCTGACCGGGTTCGGCATGTTTCCCGAAGGATTGCACAGCAATTCGCTGGTCTATGCCAATGCCTATGATCTGGCATGGGATCGCGGTGGCACGTCCACCGCCGACTGGCTGCACCGCCATCTCGCCGCCCGCTACGGCACGGCGACGCCCGCGCTCGACGCGGCATGGGCGAAGATCGTCGCGGGCGCCTATACCACCCGCTATTGGACCCCGCGCTGGTGGGAGAAGCAGGCCGGGGCCTATCTGTTCTTCAAGCGGCCGACGGCCACCGCGACCGCATGGCCCGCCCCCCCGGGCGATCGGACGGCGTTGCGGGCGGGGATCGCCGGCCTGCTGGAGCAAGCGCCACGACTGCGCGGGGAAGCGCTCTACCGCTATGACGTGGTCGACGTCACCCGCCATTACGCGCTGTTGCGCCTCGACGAACGCGTGCAGCGGGCGCTGCTCGCCTATGCGGCGGGCGACGTCGCGGGCGGCGACCGCGCGGCGGCAGGGATCGAACCGCTCGCCCGCGCCATCGACCTGCTGCTCGGCAACCAGCAGGAGACGCTGTCGAGCTGGATCGACATGGCGCGTACCTATGCCCGATCGCCAGCGGACGAACGCGCCTTCGTCACCGATGCGAAGGCGCAGGTGACGATATGGGGCGGCGAGGGCAATCTGGCCGATTATGCGTCAAAGGCATGGGCGGGACTGGTCGCCGATTTCTACCTGCCGCGCTGGCAGCATTTCCTGCGCGAACGCCGCGCCGCCGCAGTCGCCGACACGCCGTTCGACGACGCGGCGGTCCGGCGCGATATCCGCGACTGGGAACAGAATTGGGTGAAGGACACCAAACGCTATCGACGCATTCGCCCGCACGACGTAATCGCCCAGGCGCGCACGGTACTGACGCTGGCCGACGCGGAATGACCGGGGTCGGCCGGCAACGCTTCGTCTCGCTCGACATGTTTCGCGGCGCGACGATCTTCCTGATGATCGTCGTCAACACCGCCGGCGCCGGGGCGGCCCCTTTCGCACAGTTGAGTCACGCGCCGTGGTTCGGCTTCACGCTTGCCGATCTGGTCTTTCCGACCTTCCTGTTCGCGGTCGGCAATGCGATGAGTTTCGCGCTGCGCCCCGACCTGCCCGCCCGCAAATTTTTCGCGCGGGTGGCGAAGCGGGCCGCGCTGATCTTCCTGCTCGGCTTCGTAATGTTCTGGTATCCGTTCGTGTCGGTCGATGCCGAGGGCGGCTATGTCGCGAAGGCGCTGGCCGATGCCCGCATTCCGGGCATCCTGCAACGCATCGCCCAGTGCTACCTGATTGCCGCGCCGATCGCCCGCTATTGCAGCGTGCGGGCGGTGATCGGCATCTGTGCGGCATTGCTGATCGGCTATTGGGGCATATTGCTGGCGTTCAGCCCGGCGGGCGAAGCCTATACCCCGCTGGGCAATATCGGCACGACCATCGACCTGACGCTGTTCGGGCGCGACCACCTCTATCGCAAGACGGACGGCTTCGATCCCGAGGGACTGCTCGGCACCCTGCCCGCGACGGTCAACGTCCTGGCCGGTTTCCTGATCGGCCGCTGGGTCCAGCGTTCCGGCGAGGCGCCTGCGGTCGTGCTACGGATCGCGCTCGCCGGGGCCGGGGTGATTGCGCTCGCGCTGCTGTGGTCGCCATGGTTTCCGATCGGCAAGCGGCTGTGGACCAGTCCCTTCGCGCTGCTGACCATCGGTTGCGACATCGTGCTGCTCGCCGCGTTCGTCTGGGCGATCGAACTGCGCGGGGTCACGACCGGGCGACGGTTCCTGACCATCCTCGGCCGCAACCCGCTCGCCATCTACATCTTTTCCGAATTGCTGGTCATGACGCTGCAACTCGTGCGCGTACCGCCCTATGGCGGGCTGTACGACTGGATCGGGATCGCCCTGTTCCAGCCGGTGCTGCCCGGCGCGTTCGGATCGCTCGCCTGCGCCATTGCCTATACGCTGGTGTGCTGGGCGTTCGGCTGGTGGCTCGACCGGCGTGGCTGGCTGCTGAAGGTCTGAACCGGGCGCCGTCGATCGATGCGATGTCGTGCATGCCCGCCCGATCGAACAAATCTTCTATCTGAGATCCGGGTGAAACATCCGGTTCATGTCGATATCTGGCGTCATATCGGTGCGGTTGCGCGCATGGCAATGTAGCGATATTCCTATTACGTCAGCAGGATCGGCGACATGCCCGAAGGACCACCCACCACCGCCGACGAACTTCGTTCGGAAATCGTCCGGCGGTACGAAGGGCTGAGTAAGCGATTGCAGCAGATCGCCCGCTACATTCTCGACCAGCCGAACGACGTCGCGCTCGACACGCTGGCCGTCCTCGCCGCGCGGTGCGGGGTGCAGCCGTCGTCGATCGTCCGGTTCGCCAAAGGCTTCGGCTTCGACGGCGCGACGCAGATGCAGCGCCTGTTCCGTGACGGATTGTTCAGCACCAGCGCGGCGCTCGGCTATTCGGAACGGCTACGCCAACTCGGCGAGACGATCAGTGCCGACGGCGCCAAACCCGCCGATCTCCTGGCCGAGTTCGTCGAGAGCAACCAGCTCGCGCTCGAACATCTGCTCGAAACGGTCAATGCGGCGGACATGCGGGCGGCGGTGGACCTGATCGACAAGGCCGATACCGTGTTCGTCATGGGATTGCGCCGTTCCTTTCCCGTCGCCTCCTATCTCGCCTATTCGCTGCTGCAGACCGGCAAGCGGGTCGTCTTCATTGACGGGATTGCCGGGTTGGCACAGGCACAGGTCGAGGGGATGACCCGCCGCGACCTGCTGATCGCCGTCAGCTACGAACCCCATGCCGAAGAAACGGTGGCGATCGTCGAGGCGGCACGCGCGCGCCATGGCAAGGTGCTGGCGATCAGCGACAGCCCGGTCAGTCCGGTCGCCAAGCCCGCCGACACCGTCCTGCTGGTCCATGAAACGGAGGTCCGCACATTCCGGTCGCTGTCGGCATCGATGTGCCTAGCGCAGGCGCTGGTCATCAATTGCGCATTCGCGGCTTCACGCGACCGACCATGAGCGCGAAAACGCGCCAGCGCAGCCGAATGAAGCAGATCCTGCACACCTCGCTTTAGTAGAAGTTATGTTGCAGATCAGGGGAGCCGGTCTGGTCTATGATGCGGACGAGGTTGTCGATCAGCGGGCGATGGCGTCGGTTACCGGTCAGGCGAAGGCGAGTCGCAGTTCGTGGCGGAACGGCGAGTGGCCGGTCACGTACAGGCGGGTACCGGGCAGTTGCGATTGGCCGTTGGCCCAAGTGTAATTGTCGCCCGACGTCGCCTTGACCGGGCCCGCACCGGCGCCGGGACCGATCAGCAACCGGTCCCGTCCGACGCGGTAGCTGACCTGTCCATCGATCAGGTGGAAACTGCCGTCGCCGAGCGGACACGCCCCCTCCAGCACGCCGCCCGATCGCAGGGTGATCTCGATCGTGATGCTGACATCGGCCTCGCCATCGGTTTCGATCAGCAGGCGATAGCCGGCGGCGTCGGGCACGATGCGGATCGCGATTCCCAGCCGGCGCACGCTGACCGGGCGGCGTTCGAAATCGAGCGCGCTGCTGAAACGGTGATCGGTCGATGCCGTCAACGGATACGCGCCATCGGCCCGGCGGTACACACGCGGCAGCGGCTGGTAATAGGGGACGGCCAGTTCGCCCGCCATCCGCACCGTCCCGTCGGGATCGAGCGCGATCGTCGCTGGGCGGAAATGGCCCATGCCGAAGAAATCGGGGATCAGCCGCACCCCTTCGACCACCAGATCGTTCTTCCACAGCCGCAACAGCGTCGGGTTCGTCGCGAGGCCCGAACCGATGCGGTTGTAGAAGGGCGACGGCTTGCCATCGGCATACCAGTCACTGCCGGCGTAGAGCGATGCGGTCATGGCGCCGCACCGTTGCCGGACCAGCCCGACCGGTGCGAACAGCCGGGACCCGTCGACGAAGGGCGGCCGTGCGGCGGGCAACGAATAGGCGAGCTCGGGCCGTTCGATCAGGTCGGTCAGCGCGTCGCCGAGTTTCGTCGCCTCCTTCAACTCGATCCAACGGACGGCGCCGGCGAAGCGGGCATCGCCGGTCCGCAGCGCCATCTCGCGGAACTGGGTGTAGAAGGGCCATAGGGTAGTGCGGCGCTGATCCTGATCCTGCCGCCGCGACAGGACGTTCTCGACCTCTCCCCCCGCCGGTTCGGCAAGGACGAGGATCGTTTCCAGATTGCGGCGCACCATGTCGCGGAGCCCCGACAGGCCGGGCAATTGCGCAAGGATCAGCAGCGACGGATTGGTGACCTCCGACGCATAGACCGGGCTGCGCTCGGAATAGATGCCATCGGCATCGACATCGATCCCCTCCGCCAGCCAGTCGTCGAGCCGGGCGCGATAGGCGGGATGCGGGTCGATCGCGTCGATCCGCGCGATCGCTGCGCTCACCTCCCAACGATGGTTCGGGGTATGGATGCCGCCGGTCGCGAGTGCCGGCCCGGCCCTGCGCATTATCGCCTTCAGCCGCGCGGCGATCGGCGCGCTGGTCGCGTGACGATCGGTCCGCAACAGTTCGATCATCGCCGCCATGTCTTCGATCAGGAAGGCGGTGTCGGGGGGCGAATGGCGGTTGCCGATGCTGAACGTGCCGTCGGCATGCTGCGCGCGTTCGACGGTGTCGAGCAATTGCGCGACCGGGGCGACCAGCGCCGCACCGTGATGATGGATCGATCGCGCCCAGACGAAGGGGGTCAGCAACCGCCGCATCCGGCGAAGCGTAGCGCGCGGCGTCAGGTCGGCGGGGGGCGGCGTCGCGAGGATCGCCAAAGCCTGTTGATCGGCGGCGGTCGTGACGACCGCAAGGCTGGCCTCGTCCTTCTTCGGCGCGGCTGCCGCGAGCGGGCGGGCCGTCACCGCAGCGGCGGTGGTCCCGATCAGGAAGTGGCGCCGATCCATCACGCTCTCCTCACCGGGAATGCACCGGCCGTCCGCTTCGCGACATCGTACGGAAAGACCGGCCCGCCGGACGGCAGGCCGGTGTTCCGATGCGCGATAGCCCGCGTCAGAACGTCGCGCGCAGCGTCGCGGTATAGGTCCGCCCGTCATAATCGGCACGACGCGGCAGGTTCTGCTGGTTCTCATACTCCACGCGGATCGCGTTGGTCAGGTTGTAGGCGTCGAGCGACAGGGTCAGCGCCGAACTGATGTTGTACGATGCCGACAGGTCGAGCTGACCGCGCGTCCGCACCTGTCGCGCCGCCCCGGTGAACGACCCTGCCGAAGCGAGGTCGTAATTGCTGCGAAGATTGTAGACGAGGCGCAGTCCGTAATCGGGCGTTTCGTAATAGCCGATCACGTTGACGTTGTGCTTCGACACGCCGGGCAGCGTCGCGTCGGCACCGGTCACCGTCTTGCCGCTGATGGTGGTGTAGGCATAGTTGAAGCCGCCACCGAGGTTGCGCAGCATGCCCGGCAGGAAGGCGAGCGACTGTTGCAGGTTGAATTCGACGCCGCGCACCGTGATCGGGTTGGTCTGGTTCACGAACCCCGATGCCGCGACGAGGAACGGTTGGGTGATGCCGCCCTGCGTATAGGTCTGGCTGCTTTCGCAGCGGTCGCCGTTCACCGTCAGCGTCCCCAGCCCCAATTCGGGCGAGTCCGTCGGGCATAGCTGCGCCGGATCGGTGATAGTCGCGATCAGGCCGGTGATCCGCTTCTGGAACCCGGCGAGCGAAATTAGGCTGTTGGGGCGGTTATACCATTCGGCCGACAGATCGAATGAGGTCGCGTCGTACGGTTTCAGGTCGGGGTTGCCGAGATTGACGGCATAGACCCCGTTGACCGGCGCGCTGACGATCGTGCTGGGCGAGAATTGCCGCGGCTGCGGGCGGACATAGGTGCGATAGGCCGCCGCACGTAGCACGAGTTTGTCGGTGATATCGGCAACCGCAATGAACGAGGGCAGCAGCTTGCCGTAATTCTGCTCGAACTGCTGGGTGCGGAAGTCGGACGGCGTACCGATGACGTTGGTCAGCGACACGCGGGCCAGAGCGTCGATCGTATTCTTGGTCCGCTCGTAGCGCAGACCGGCGTTGCCGCGTACGGTGATGCCGCCCAACTCGAACTCGTATTTCGCCTGACCATAGACGACCCAGAGATTGTTCTGATTGACGAAATTGTTCAGCTGATACGCATTGTCGGCATAGTTGATGTTGTAGCCGTTGGGCGACAAGGTGCCGTTGGGATACACGGCGACCGGCCGCAGCTTCGCCAGCGCGAGGTCGAGATCGATGATCTGCCAGTTGCTGGTCGGCGAACCGCCCTTGCCGCCGAAGAAATCGTCGGCGAACCCAGCCTGTTGCAGGAAATCAGGAGTGACGTTCGCGATGGGCAGGCCGAAGCCGAGGATGCGATACCCCTCCGACGTGAACCGGTTGCTTTCGAACCGCACGCCGCCCTGAATACCGGTCAGCGGCCCTTCGAACTGGCGCTCGAGATCGGCCTGCGTCGCGAGCAGCCGGTTGCGGGCATAACCAAGCGACCCTTGCAGTTTGAAGCGGTTCGTTCGCCGGGCCGGATCGGCACTGTCGAAATAGGCGGCGGGGAACGACGTTCCGCCCCAGACGCCGGTCGAGATGCCGCGGGTCGTGACCACCGGATCGGGTGCTAGGACCTGCGCGTAATTCTCGATCTTGCCGCTGCCGGTCCGGATCGATCCGTTGACCCCGTTGCCGGCGGCAGTCTGCAACGTGATGAAATCGAGGCCCGCTTCGATCGAACTGTTCGATGCGTTCGATACCGTGCCGATGACGTTGGCGCGCCAGTCGTCATTCTTCCATTCGGCATTGGCGTTCACGCCCCAGGTCTTCTGGTGCTGCGCGTAATCGCGGCTCGACGACACGATGTCGGCATTGCTGAAGCTGAAATCGTCGACGACGTAGCGACCGTCGTCGAGCGCGATCGGGTTGGCGTTGGGGCGCAGGATGCTGGCGTTGTTGTTCGACGTAATCAGCAGATATTGCCGCGTCTTCGGCAGATTACGGTCGGAGTAGAATCCGGTGACGCCGATCTTCGTTTCGGGATCGACGCGATATTCGGCGCCGGCGGCTCCGGTGAAGAGATTGCCTTCGTTCAACCGCGTATATTGGCGAAGCTGCGAATTGTAGAGCGCACCCCGGGTCGTCGTCGTGCCGGTACAGGACGGGCAGGCGGACGACGCGGCGTAATAGCTGCCCAGCGTAGAGATATTGGCCTGTGCCTGCGCCGGCGTGAAGGCGGTATAGCTGTTGAACAGGATCGAATCGCGGCGAAAATTTTCGCGCTTATAGGCCAGCACGCCGAACACCGCGAAGTCATCGTTCACATGATAGTTGTAGCCGAGCGTCGCCGCCGGGCTGCCACGGCTGCCCAGTTCGTTATGTTCGTAGGCGAGCTTGGCGAAGCCGCCGTCCTTGCGGCCGAGCGCCGGCGCGATCTGCAGGTCGACATTGCCCGACAGGCCGCCGCTCTGCGCATTGGCGAGGGGCGATTTGTCGACGACGATGCCGCTGAAGATGTCGGAATTGAACGCGCCGAGCGGCGCCGCATCGTTCAGGATCGGTTCGGCGAAGGCGACGCCGTTCAGCGTCAGCCGCGCATATTCGCCGGGCAGGCCGCGAAGGTTGATCGTCGCGTTGCGACCCTCCGCCTCGCGGTTGATCTGGACGCCGGGCACCCGCTGCAGCGCCTCCCCGACGTTGAGATCGGGAAAGCGTCCGAGACCGTCCGAGGAGATGCCGTCGGTGATCGCGACCTGATTACGTTTCGCGGCGATCGCGTTCGCGTAGCTCTGCCGGAAGCCGGTGACGACGATCTCGCCGCCCTCGGCCGTTGCCTGCTCGACTTCGGGAGCCTGTTCCGGCGTTACCTGCGACGGATTGGCCGGCGTCGGCACGGTCGGCGTCGGCACGACCGCATCGGTGTTGGTGGTCTGGGCCAGAGCAGGCGCGGACATCGCGGTCGCGCCCATCAACGCAACGGCCAACAACTTCTTGCGTGAACGATACACCATGACTGCGCATTCCCCCTTACCGTACCGATCGGGTGACTGGCGTTCTGCGATTGCCGAACCGGCTCGACGCGTCTTGCCGTGTCGGCGCTCGAGCCCCCTGCACCCGCCCCGTCGAAGGTTAGAACGAAATTTCCACAGACCGTCAATTAGGATCGTATAATTTCATCCGACGTGATTTTGGCGTTCGTTTGGTACGGCATTGGCTCCATCGTGACCGCCATTCCAATGTAACGATGCAGGCGCAGCTACTGCGTCCACATGGCATAGGGCGGACGATCGGAACGGGTAGCGGCGGTGGTGCGGTCGGCACTGTCGATCGCCGCCGGGCCGGGGCGGGAACCGGTCGTCGTGCTCGACCTGGCCGCCGGTCCGGCCGCGCCTGATTCGCGCTCGACAGTTTCGAGATGTTGCTGCCGGTCGCGTTGTTCAGGCGCCAGCGATAGGTGTCGAACCCTTCCTCACGCGTCTGGCGGCGGCTGTACGCGCCCGACAGCAGGATGCCGATATCGCCCCAGTTCAGCGAGATGAGCGCGGTAACGCGCGGTTGCACGTCTCGGGTTAGGCTGTTGGTGGCGAGCTGCCCGCCGATCGCAGCGCGAAAGCTCTTGTTGTCGAACGGGCGGGCGCTGAACAGCCCGACGGTACCCGCCAGTCCGCCTTCGGGCTGGTCGGCGCTGTACGACTTGCGCACATCGACCCGGCTGAACAGTTCGGCGGCGAACAGGTTGAAATCGAATGCGCGGTCGCGGGTGGTCTGGCCGCGGCTGTCCTGCGGCAAGTCGACGTTGCCGAGCACTTCCATGCCGTTCAGCTGCACCCGCGCAAAGCCGGGACTGTTTGCATCGGTCGCTTTTCGGATTCTTGTCTGTTCCTGTGAATTCAAACGGGGCAGCAAGGTTCGGCATACCCGAGCGGGTGGCCGTTCGGCATTCCGTCCGGTCGCCGATACCCGATCGTTCGGTTATGGTGTACGGGGCGCCACACCGGCGCGGTGCAGGACCGCGCCGGCGTTTCCGATCAAGCCACGGCCATATGGGGGTCGAATGTCACCACTGAATTGCGAGCTGCTCGACCTGCGGGCGCTGATCGCAGTGGCGGAGGGCAAGAGCTTCCTGCGCGCGGCAGAGCAACTCCATCTGTCGCAGCCCGCGCTCAGTCGCCGGGTACAGAAGCTGGAGGCGATGGTCGGTACGCCGCTGCTGGAGCGGACCACCCGGAGCGTGCGGCTGACGCCTGCGGGGCAGGAGATCGTTCCGCTGCTGCGCCGGCTGATCGAGGAGATCGACAGTTCGCTGATGGGCATGATGGCGCTGGGCGAACGGCGTGCCGGCCGGCTGACCGTCGCCAGCATCCCCAGCGCCACCGTGCGCTTCCTGCCCGATGTGCTGGAACAGTTCGGGCGCGAATATCGCAACGTCCGGGTGCGGGTGCTCGACCTGTCGGCGACCGAATGTGCCGAGGCGGTGCGGACCGGCGAGGCGGAGTTCGCCATCACCCTGCCGGTGCTGTCGGATGCCGATCTGCTGTTCGAGCCGTTGACCGACGACCCCTATGGCCTGGTCTGCCGACGCGACGATCCGCTGGCCGAGATGCCCGCACCGGGCTGGGCCGATCTTGCGGGCATGCGGCTGGTGACGGTGCATATGGGGAGCGGCAACCGCACCGCGCTGGATGCCGGGCTGGCGCGCGCCGGGATCGAGCTGCGCTGGTTCTACGAAGTGACGCGGCTGACCTCGGCGCTGGCGCTGGTGCAGGCGGGACTTGGGCCATCGGTGCTGCCACGCCTCGCCTGCGAGGGGCCGGACGCGCGCGATCTGGTGTGGCGGCCGCTCGCCGGGGCGGAGGTCGTGCGGACGATCGGCGTGCTGCGACGCGCATCGGCCACGCTGTCGCCGACCGCGACGCGGCTGATGGCGCTACTCGCGGCGGCGTGGGGGCGGTAGCGCCGGGCGGATGCCGCTCCACCGCGCGACCAGCAGCGATGCGGCGACATTGGCGGTGCCGCTGGTCAAGGCGCGGATTTCGGACAGGAACCGGTCGATCGCGATCAGCAGCGCCGCCGCCCCGACCGGCACGTCGGGCAAGAGCGACAGGGTGAGCAACAGCGCCGAAAAGCCGCTGCCCGTGACGCCCGCCGCCGCTTTCGACGTGACCAGCATCACGGCGAGATAGGTGAGAATGCGCTGGGGCGCGAGCGTGACGTCCACCGCTTCGGCAAGGAACAGCGTCGCGACGATCAGATAGACAGCGGTGCCGGCGAGGTTGAGCGAATAGCCGAGCGGTACGGTCAGCCCGACGATGCCGCGCGGACAGCCCATCGCCTCCAGCTTTTCGATCAGGCGCGGCAGCACGACCTCGGTCGAGGAAGTGCCGAGGACGATCAGGATTTCGTCGCGGAACAGGCGCCACAGCCCGCCGGGACCGATCCCAGTCGCCAGCCGTACCGCCAGCAGCAACCCCGCGACCAACAGGCCGCACGCCAGCGCCAGCGTCGCGACCAGCAGGCCGAGCGATCCGATGAACGCAATGCCGTAGGTGCCCACGGTATAGGCGATCGCCCCGAAGGCGCCGAGCGGTGCCGCCCGGATCAGGAAGCCGAAGATCGCGAACTGCAGCCGGGTCAGCGCCTCGATGCCGCGCACGATCGGGGCGCCCGCCTCGCCGATGCGCAGCAGGCCGAAGCCGACCAGCGCGGCGACGAACAGGACCGGCAGGACGTCGCCGGCGGTGAAGGCGGAGAACAGCGTTTCGGGGACGATATGGAGCAGGAAATCGCCCGGCCCGGCGATCGACGCTCCCCGGACCTGTTGCGCGACGAGGTCGAGCGTCGCGGCGTCGGGGGCGAGCGTCAGCCCGTTGCCGGGGCGGAGCGCCAATGCGACACCGAGCCCCAGTCCGAGGGCTGCGACGGTGATCGCCAGGAATATCAACAGGCTGCGCAAGACGGTTGCGCCGGTATCGCGCGCCGCGCCGTGGCGCACGATCCCTTCGACGATCGTGCAGAACAGGACCGGCGGCACCATCATCCGCATCGCCTTTACGAAGGCGATGCCGAGCGGGCCCAGCGCACGGCCGAGATCGGGCAGCCAGACGCCGATCAGCGTACCGGCAGCGATCCCCAGCAGCATCTGCACCCAAAGGTGACGAAGGTTACGCGTAACGACCGTCCTTCCGCAACTATTTATACGTCACACGCATAAAGCAGCCCGATCATTGCATTTGATCGAAAGGCCGCCGGTGCTGCTTAGTGTCGCATACGGCACGCCGGCTCAAGCCTTTGCCGCCACGGGAATCCGCCGAAGAGCGGGACGAACGAGAGGTGTTCATGCACGATCCATTATCCAGACCGATGGCCGTCCTGTCACGGCGCACCGCGCTGTTTCTGGGGCTCGCAGCGCTCATCGGCTTCCAGACCGGCGATGCCACCGCGCAGCGCCGCCCGCGCGAGCTTCACGTCATCACCTCGGGCGGGTTCACCGCCGCGTTCGAGGCGCTGGCCAAGCAATATGAACGCGATACCGGCGTCCATATCGTCACCAAACACGGGCCATCGATGGGCGACACGCCCCAGGCGATCCCCAACCGCCTCGCCCGCCACGAAGCCGCCGATGTCGTCATCCTGGCGCGCAGCGGGCTCGACAAGCTGGCCGAACAGAAGGTCGTGACCCCCGGCACGGTCATCGATCTGGGCCTGTCCAAGATCGCGGTTGCGGTGAAGGCGGGCGCGCCCACCCCGAACATCGCCACGCCCGACGCGCTGCGATCGACGCTGCTGACCGCAAAGTCGGTCGCGTGGTCGGACAGCGCATCGGGCGTGTACATCCAGTCGGCAATGCTCGACCGGCTGGGCATCGCCGATCAGGTCCGCCCGAAAGGCCGGATGATCCCCGCCACCCCGGTCGGCAAGATCGTCGCCGAGGGCCAAGCCGAAATCGGGTTCCAGCAGCTGAGCGAACTCAAGCCCGTCAAGGGCATCCGCATCGTCGGCCTGCTGCCCGACACGTTGCAGAAGGTCACGCCCTTCTCGGCCGGTGTCGTCGCCTATTCGCCGCGTCAGGCCGAAGCACGCGCGCTGATCGCCTATCTCGCCTCCCCCAAAGCCCACCGGCAGATCCGCGACAGCGGCCTCGAACCGGTCGTCGCAAAGGTGACACCATGACGCAGACCATCCCCTTCCCCGCCGACGCGGCAGCGCCGACGCCGCCGGTTTCGGCCGCCGCCAAGAAGTCGGCGTTCAAGTCGATCTTCATCGTCGCCAGCGGCAACTTCCTCGAAATGTTCGACTTCATGGTGTTCGGCTATTACGCCACCTACATCGCGAAGGCGTTCTTCCCGACCGGCAGCGAGTTCGCGTCGCTGATGCTGACGCTAATGACCTTCGGCGCGGGCTTCCTGATGCGGCCGGTCGGTGCGCTGGTGCTGGGTGCCTATATCGACCGGCACGGGCGGCGGCAGGGACTGCTGCTGACGCTGGGGCTGATGGCGCTCGGCACGCTCGCGATCGCGGTCACGCCGACCTACGAACAGATCGGCCTCGCCGCGCCGATCATCATCCTGGTCGGCCGGCTGGTGCAGGGCCTGTCGGCGGGTGTCGAGGTCGGTGGGGTGTCGGTCTATCTGAACGAGATCGCCCCGCCCAACCGCAAGGGCTTCTTCACGTCGTGGCAATCGGCCAGCCAGCAGGCGGCGGTGGTGTTCGCCGCACTCATCGGGCTGCTGGTGTCGACCAACCTGTCGCCCGACACGATGCAGGCATGGGGCTGGCGCATCCCGTTCATCATCGGTTGCGTGATGATCCCGTTCCTGTTCGTCATCCGTCGCCACATGGAAGAGACCGAAGCGTTCCTGAACCGCAAGGAACATCCGCAACTCGGCCACATCATCCGCACCATCGGCGGCAACTGGGGCGTCGTGCTGCAGGGGACGCTGATGGCGGTGATGACGACCGTCTTCTTCTACATGATCACCGCCTATACCCCGACCTTCGGCAGCAAGGTGCTGTCGCTGAGCCCCGGCGAGAGCCTGTTCGTCACCGCGTGCGTCGGCATCACCAACTTCGTGCTGCTGCCGGCGATGGGAGCGTTGTCGGACCGAGTCGGGCGTCGTCCGCTGCTCATCACCGCGACGGTGCTGGGTGCGGCGCTCGCCTATCCGCTGATGAGCTGGCTGGTCGCCTCACCCAGCTTCGGGCGGTTGCTCGCGGTCGAACTGCTGCTCGCGGCGATCTATGCGACCTATAATGGTGCCTTCATCGTCTATCTGACCGAAGTCATCCCGGCGCATGTCCGCACCGTCGGCTTCAGCCTCGCCTACAGCCTCGCCACCGCGATCTTCGGCGGGTTCACCCCGGCGATCAGCACCGCGTTGATCGGGGCGACCGGCGACAAGGCGATCCCCGGCGCATGGTGCGCCGCCGCCGCGATCCTGTCGCTGCTGGCACTGCTGATCGGCAGTGCCCGGGCGCGGCGCAAGGCGGGGTGATCGGGCGGACATGCCCCGGCGGATGCCGGGGTATGTCGGTACGGCAGTTTCACCACCGCGCGCCGATCCCCACCAACCGTTGCCATTCCGGCGAAGGCGAGACCTTTGCGAAAGTCCGCTTCGCCGTATCCCCGCGAAGGCGGGGATCCAGGGCCACATCCGCAAACCTCTGTTCTGCTTGGCTCTGGACCCCCGCCTTCGCGGGGGTACGGAAGATTTCCGGGATACGGTGAAGCGGACTTTCGCCCCCCTTCGCGGGAACGACGGTCCGCCGCGAGCGGCACGGCTGCCGCGCTTCCCCCATTCGGAGAAATCCCATGTTTCGTGCCAGCCTGTTGGCCACGAGCCTGTTGATCGCCGCACCCGCCGCGGCGCAGGATGCCGATGTCGCAACCCTGACCCGGCTGGTCCGCGAACAGGCCGCCCGCATCGAACGCCTCGAAGCGCGGCTGGCCGCGGTCGAGAACGCCGCCGCCCCTGCGGCCGATCCGACGCCAGCCCAAACCGCACAGACCGCGCAGACCGGTCCTACAGTCCGCACCCCCGCCCCGCTCGGCCAGTCGCTGCCGTCCGACGCGCATCCGCCGTCGCTGGAGGCGCGCATGGCGCGGGTCGAACGGGCGCAGCGCGAGAATGCGCATGTCGACTGGTCGAAGGGCACGCCCGAATTCGTCAGCGCCGATGGCGCGCTCAGTTTCCGCCCGCGCGGCCGCATTCTGATCGACATGGGCACGACCACCGGCAGCGACGTCGCCAGCCGCAACGTGACCGCGACGCAGGCACGGTCGCTGCGCCTTGGCATCGAGGGGACGTTCGGCAAGCATCTGTCCTATCTGCTCGAAGGCGATTTCGCCGATAACGAGGTGGCGATCAAATCGGCCTATCTCGCCTGGACCACCGGGTTTCTCGGGCAGCAGGCGGAGTTCGCGCTCGGCAACCGGCTGAACGATCGCGGGCTGGACGGGTCGAGCGGCACGATCGCGGTCCCGTTCCTCGAACGCAACGTCGTCGGGGCGGGCATCATTCCCGCGCGCGGCTTTTTCGGGCTGGGCGCCGCCGCGCGCATCTATGGCAAGGGCTGGCATGTCGGGGTGCAGGTGTCGGGCGACGACATCGCCAATCCCGGCACGGCGGGCGACGGGCTGACCATCGGCGCACGGGCGCACTGGAACCCGGTGCGCACCGACGACTGGCTGGTGCATCTGGGGCTGTGGGGCTTTCACGGGCGGCTGGCCGAGGATGTCCGTCGCCCGACGCGCAGCATCGCCGTCGGCGGCTTCTACAACGACAATCTGCGGATCGCACCGGGGACCTTTGCCGATCCGGTGTCGGGCGATGGCTATGGCGTCGAACTCGGCACCTTCCACCATTCGCTCTGGGCCTATGCCGAGGCGGGGTCGCGACGGCTGGAGAACCGCGCGGGCGACGTCACCAACCAGAATGCATGGGCGGTGCAGGGCGGATGGTTCCTGACCGGCGAGACCCCGCCCTATCTGACGCGCGGCGGGGTGTGGAGTCGGCCAAAGGTGCTGCGCCCGTTCACCGGCGGCGGCAGCGGCGCGGTGGAACTGGCCACGCGGTACGAGGAACTGGATTACAGCGACAATCCAACCGCCGGGCGCGGGACCGCGCTCACCTTCGGCATCAACTGGTACCTCAACAATTTCGTCCGGCTGCAACTCAACGCCATCGACTGGACGCTGGCCAATCCGGCGGCGGGCGGCATCGTCGACGACCATGGCCGCAGCCTGATCGGGCGGGCGCAAATCGCGTTCTGATGCGTTGGCGGGTGCAGTGCAGCAACGAATGGAACGGCATGGGGTGGCGACGGCGTAGATTGGCGACGACGACCGCGGATGCGGGCGACGGTTTGCCGCCGGCCAGCGGCGTGGTCGCCGACGCCGATGCCCCTGCGGCGACCGCGCGCGGCTACCGCGTCATCGCGCTGGTCGTCGCCTCCGCCCTGTTCATGCAGCAGCTCGACGGCACGGTCCTGACCGTCGCGCTGCCGACGATGGCGCGCGATCTGGGCGTGCCGGCCACCAATCTCAGCCTCGCGCTGACCAGCTATCTGCTGTCGCTGGCGCTGTTCATTCCGGCAAGCGGGACGCTGGCCGACCGGTTCGGGTCGCGGACGATCTTCTGCGGGGCGATCGGGGTGTTCCTGATCGGGTCGATCCTGTGCGCACAGGCGGCGTCGCTGCCGTTGCTGGTCGCTGCGCGGTTCGTACAGGGGATCGGGGGCGCGATGATGGTGCCGGTCGGTCGACTGGTGCTGCTGCGCAGCGTCGACCGGCGCGACATGGTGCAGGCGCTGTCATGGCTGGTGATGCCGGCCCTGGTCGGGCCGATCCTCGGGCCGCCGCTCGGCGGATTGATCGTAACGTGGCTCGACTGGCGCTGGATCTTCTACCTGAACATCCCGATCGGCATTGCCGGCATCGTCGGTGCGCTGACGCTGATCCCCGATGTGCGGGGCGACGGGCCGCAGCGATTCGATGCCGGCGGGTTCGTGCTGTCGGGGATCGCGCTCGGTTGCCTGTTGTTCGGGTTCGAACTTGCCAGCCGTCCGGGGACCGGCCGGGTCGCGCTGGCGCTGGTCGCGGTCGGGCTGATTGCCGGCATCGCCTATGTCCGCCATGCGCGGCGGACCACCGACCCGATCCTCGACCTGCGGCTGATGCGGGTGCCGACGTTCCGCCTGTCGGTGATCGGCGGGTCGCTGACCCGGATCACGCAAGGGGCGCAGCCGTTCCTGCTGCCGCTGATGTTCCAGATCGGGTTCGGCCTGTCCGCGGCGGCGACCGGCACGATCACCATGGCGACGGCGATCGGCGCGCTGGCGATGAAGGCGCTGGCGCCGCGCGTGCTGCGCCGGTTCGGCTTTCGTCGCAGCCTGATCGTATCGGGGCTGGTCAGCAGCCTCGGCTATGCGACCTGCGCCTTGTTCCGTCCCGACTGGCCGGTCTGGGCGATCGTCGGCGTGCTGGCGCTGTCGGGCTTCTTCACCTCGTTCCAGTTCACCGGCTATAACGCCATCGCCTATGCCGAGGTCGACGACGAGGAGATGAGCGCGGCGACCAGCTTCTATGCGACCTTCCAGCAGCTGATGCTGTCGCTCGGCATCTGTACCGCGGCGATGGTGCTCGAGGTCGGCATGCTGGTCGGCGGCGGGGGCGAGCCGAGGCTGGCGGCGTTCTCGGCGGCGTTCCTCGTCGTGTCGGGGATTTCGGGGGCGGCGTTCTTCTGGAACCGGCGGTTCGCGGCCGATGCGGGCGATGTGATGAGCGGTCATCGCGCCTGAACCGCGCCCTGGCGGGTCGATGCGCCGATCGGGCCTACAGTCCGGAGAAGGCAGCGGCGACAATTCGTTACTCGCTTAATTCATCGGTAACGGCTTCCCCATAACAGGACCGGCGTGTCGTCGCGAACGACATTTGGGGGATGGACGGTCCAATCCGTCACGTCATTTGGGGAAATATTTCCGGTGCATCTGTTTACTTCGGCGTTTACCGCCCTGCGTTGCGGGATCTCGACTGCTGCCTTGCTGACCGCGACCGCGTTTCCGGCCCATGCACAGGACGCGGTGCAGACGCCCGTCACCACCGAACCGACTTCGCAGCCCGATGCGGTAGCCGAAGCGGCACCCGCGCAGTCGGCTGCGACGCCGGCGACCGCCGCCGCTGACGGCCAGCCCGCGGTGATCGTGGTCACCGGCACGCTGTTCCGCGATTCGAACGCCAGCTCGATCTCGCCGGTGACCGTGCTGACGTCGGAAACGCTCGAGCGTGCGAACATCACGACCGTTCAGGACGCGATCCGTTCGGTCTCCGCCGACAGTGCCGGGTCGATCTCGACCGGCTTCCGCAACGGTTTCTCGGCCGGCGGTGCCGCGGTCTCGCTGCGCGGCCTGGGCGTCTCGTCGACGGTCGTGCTGATCGACGGGCTGCGCTCGGCGAACTTCCCGCTGAACGACGACGGGCACAACGCCTATGTCGACCTGAATTCGATCCCGTTCAGCACCATCGACCGGGTCGAGGTGCTGAAGGACGGCGCGTCGTCGACCTATGGCGCCGATGCGATCGGCGGCGTCGTCAACCTCATCAGCCGCCGGAACGTGCAGGGGGTCGAGGGATCGGTCCAGGGCGGCACGACCGAATATGGCGATGGCGGTCGCTACCGGGCGACGATGACCGCCGGCTATGGCGATTACAAGTCGCAGGGCTTCAACTTCTACGTGAACGGCGAATATACCTACGACGCCTTCATCACCAACCATGCGCGCGGTTACCCGTTCAACACGCTGGACCTGCGGCCGAGCGGCCTGCTCGACCGCAATCGCAACGACGACACGATCACCGCGCAGAATCCCGAGGCGGTCGTCACCCGCGTCCGGCAGAGCGATCTCAACAACCCGCTGTCCGGCCAGATCGGCACGCCGCTGACCAACCAGTATCAGCTGCTCAACCCCGGTTCCTGCCCCTATGGCACGTTCACGGTGAACACGGCGGCGGCGCGTGGCACCGGCTGCGCCCACAACCTGCCCGACGAATATTCGATCATCCAGCCGCGGCAGGAACGCTATTCGACCACCGCGCGCCTGAACGTGCGACTGAGCGACGCGTTCGAGGCATTCGCCAGCGCCAGCTATTCGCACTCCGAAGTGGATATCAAGGGCGCGCCGGCCGGCATCCGCCAGACCCAGCCCTTCGGCGGATCGGCGGCGCTCGCCTCCAGCAGCCCGGGCATCGTCCTGCCGGTCTATGTCTGTTCGACCGGCGTCAATTGCGCGACGGCGGCCGATCGCCGCTTGAACCCGAACAATCCCTATGCCGCCGCCTTTGCCAACGATCCGGGGCAAGGGGCTGCGCGCATCTTCTATTCGTTCGGTGATATTCCGGCGGGCAGCCACCGTTATGTCGACGTGTTCCGCACGACCGGGGGCATTTCCGGCGATCTGGGCAACGGGTTCAAATTCCGCCTGAACGGGGTCTATGCCCGCGATAATTTCAGCGTCACCCAGCGCGGCTTCGTCAACATCCAGGGCCTGTTGAGCGCGATCAACACCGGCGCCTATAATTTCGTCAATCCGCAGCTGAACAGCATGGCGGTGCGCGACCAGGTATCGCCGGAACGCACCACCCCGTCCTATTCGACGGTCGCAACGATCGGCGGATCGCTGCTGAAGACGGTGATGCCGCTTGGCGGGGGCGATCTGAACGTCGGCGGCGGGTTCCAGATACGCCGTGAAACGCTGATGAACCGCAACCAGAATGCCGACCTCGCCTATTACGGGCTGAACACATCGTCGGCACAGGGGCGGCAGACCGTGACCGCCGGCTTCTTCGAAATCGACGCGCCGTTCTTCCGCGAATTCGACCTCAACGTGTCGGGCCGCTACGACCGATATTCGCTCGGCTACAGCCGCTTCTCGCCCAAGGTCGGCATGAAGTTCATGCCGATCGACCAATTCTCGCTGCGGGCGACCTATTCGCAGGGTTTCCGCGCACCGACCTTCGCCGAAAACAACCCCGCCAGCAGCTATGCAGGATTCTCGTCCTTCACCCCGCCGCAAAGCTTCATCAACGCGCACCCCGGCAATCCCGCTTACTACGGCACGTACAATATCGGCAGCGGGGCGACCGGCGACGCCAACATCCTGCCCGAAGTGTCGCGCAGCTTCACGGTAGGCGCGATCTTCAAACCCGTCCGCTGGTTCAACGTGACGGTCGACTATTTCAACATCAAGAAGTCGGACCTGATCGTCACCGGGCCAAAGCGCGCCGAGGCTATCGCAGCCTATTACGGACAGACAAACGTGACCGCCGCCTGCGCCGCACTTGCGGCGGTGGGCAATGGCTATCGCTGCAACGTCATCGACGCGCCCGATCCCGACAACCCCAACGCGCTGCCGCGCCTGCTCGTGTTCGACGTGCCCTATGTCAACGCGAACTATCAGGTCAGCTCGGGAATCGACGTGCAGGCGAACGCCAATATTCCGCTTGGCGACCGGGTCCGGCTCATCAGCCGGCTCGACGTGACGCGGGTGTTGCAGCTCGATCTGGTGACGCCCGAGGGCGTGGTGCAGAAATATGCCGGTACGCTCGGCCCCTACCAGCTGTCGTCGGGTGGCGGCACGCCGGACATCCGTGGCAACTGGCAGAATTCGATCGAAATCGGTGCATTCTCGCTGACCGCGACCGCCTATTATGTCGGCCGGATCAAGCAGGTCGCCGCCGATCAGAAGAGCGATCTGTCGTGCAGCGGCACGCTGGCGCCGATCGCCTCGCCGGCCGATGCCGCGAAATTCTGCTACATCCGGAAATTCGTCTATGCCGACCTGAACGCGGCGATGCAGGTGAACGACCAGTTCCGCTTCTTCGTCAACGTCCAGAACGTGACCAACGCGCGAGCACCGCTCGCCGCGGGCGCCTATACCAGCAATCCCAACTATCTGAGCAGCTGGCACTATGCCGGTCTGGTCGGCCGGGCGTTCAGCGCGGGGGCGAATTTCAGCTTCTGATGCTTCAATGACGACGAGATCCGCATCGGGACGCTGTCCGGCAGCGTTCCGATGCGGATCGATTCAGAACGCTGCGCCGCGAGAAACGTCGGAAGTTCCGCCGTCACACCCAGGTCAGCGTTCTCATTCTTTCAGCAGCGCCTTCAGCCCCGGCGGTGTCGAGCCCTGCAGCGACAGGTTGCGCAACGGGTCCGACGCATCTGCGCGCGACGCCACCAGCACGATGTCAGCGGCAACGGCGCTGTGGAAGATGCCGCCGACGATACCAGTTCAGCCACCTCCCGGTTGAGCGGCATGTCGGGTCCGGCGTCCCCCGGACGACAGGCGATGACGGTCACGCCGCGTGCCCGCACCGCTTCGACCTTCTATCACAGCAGGTCGTGGATTTCGGGGAACGTATCGATCAGCACAATCTCCTTCGCCGAGTCCAGCATCGTGCGCGCCCGTTCGAAGATCTGCTGCACGCCCTGCACCGAACAGACGCGTTCGTACGCTTTGCGGAGCATAGACCCTCTAGCTTTACTAGCGCGTCGGCATGGCGGCCCTCGAACGAGTCCTCCCGCGCCTTCATCCGTTGCTGCGGCACGACCGGACTGTAGGTCCGCTGCGGTTGACGCGGGGCGGCGGACGGCTGGCCCCCCGCCCCCGCTTACGCGGCGAGGCTGACCAGGACCTGGTTCCGACCGCCGCGTTTCGCCTGATACAGCGCGGCGTCGGCGGCCTGGATCAATGTCGATCCGTCACGGGCCATGTCGTTCGTCCAACTGGCGATGCCGAACGACATGCTGGTCGAACCCAGCGTCTTGCCATGGTGCCGCACGACCTGTTCGGCGATCGCCTTGCGTACCATCTCCACCCGGTTCACCAACGCCTCGGCGGTCGTGCCGGGGGCGATGATCGTGAATTCCTCGCCACCGAAGCGGCAGATGACGTCGCCGTCGCGGAACCGCCCCCGCATCTCGGCCGCCACAGCCTTCAGGACGACGTCGCCGGCATCGTGCCCGAAATCGTCGTTGAACCGCTTGAAATGGTCGACGTCGCACATGACCAGGCTGAGCGGTGCTCCCGATCGCGATGCACGCGCGATCTCCAGCGTCAGCGCCTCTTCCATGTAGCGCCGGTTGAACAGCCCGGTCAGCGGGTCGCGGATCGTCTGTTCGCGCAACGAGCGCTGAAGGCGGTGATTGACCAGCGCCGATGCGATATTCTCGACCAGGACGGTCAGCCGGAAACGGCTCTCCTCCTCGAGCCGGCCGCGCAGGTAGAGCACGCCGATCACCTCCCCGCCCGCAAGCAGCGGCTCGCAGTGGTAGAGTTCGTCGGTGTCGGCATGGGCACAGACGATGTCGCCGTGCTTTTCGGTGACATAGTGGCTGCGGCCGCGGCGCAACGCCCAGCACTGATCCGGCGCGAATCCGTCGCGACCAATGTGCAGGCCGCCCCATTC
Organism: Sphingomonas sp. SAFR-052; assembly: GCF_051965015.1. Taxonomy (NCBI): domain Bacteria; kingdom Pseudomonadati; phylum Pseudomonadota; class Alphaproteobacteria; order Sphingomonadales; family Sphingomonadaceae; genus Sphingomonas; species Sphingomonas sp. SAFR-052. Next base: position 29,127 of record NZ_JBQCMO010000004.1, read on the forward strand.
GGCAATGGGGACCAGCATGTTGCGCGAGTTGTTGTGCGCATAGAGCGCGCCCGGCAGTGCAGGCAGCACGCGCGGCACGAACACCTGGATGATCGACGCCAGTTCATCGTCGGTCCGCGCCGCCTGCATCCGGTGGGCCATGCCGCCGAGCAGTTCGATGACTTCGCCGCGTTGGCGCAACGTCTCGCTATTGCCGTGCAGTTCGTCATTGGCGAGGCGGAGGCGCCGTTCGCTCTCCGTCTGTTCGGCCAACGCATCGTCGAGGCGTTCGACCATCGCGTTGTAGCCGCGCGCCAGCCGCGTGAATTCGCGCGACCCCATCTCGGCAGGAAGCCGGGCACGCCGCTCGGCAATACCTAGTTCCGTCATCGCCGCCATCATCAAATCGAGCGGGCGGCGGATGGCGCGGACCAGCAGCCAGAAGCCGATGATGACCAGCGCCACCACCGATGCGGCACCGATCAGCGCGATCCATTTGCCCGCAGCGAGCCGGCGATCGGCGGCGTTGTTCCGCGTCGTCTGCAACACACGCTCTTCGGCAAGGAAGCCGCGCGCGCGCAAGGTCAGCGCCTCCATCAGATCGAGACCGCGTCCGCTCGCGATGATCGCGGTCGCTTCGTCGAACCTGCCGCTGCGCCCCAGGCGGAGTGGGACGGCCAGCACGGCGATGCGTTCGGCCATCAGTCGCGCGATTTCCCGCGCGCGCGTCTGCTGCAACGGGTTGTCGGCGGTCAGCTGCACGACGCGCGCGACATCGCGCGAGGCGGCACCGACGCGCTGGTCGAACGAGCGGGCGTAGGCCAGATTATGGGTGAGAATGTAACCGCGCTGGCCCGACTCCGCCGCGTGCAGTTCGTCGAGCGCCGTTTCCATCGTCTCGATGACCGCCGCCGAATGCATGACGCGACGGAAGCTCTCATCGGTCCGGTTGGAGGCATCCGCCAGAAGCCCGGCCAGCGAAATCAACGCCACGACGACGACCACGCCCATGGCGGCGACGCGGGCAGAAAGGGAAGCGAACATGGCAATGGCTGTAGCAACCCCGCCTTGACGATCGGTTACCCGGTCCGACCGTGGTCGAGCGGTTCAGCTTGTCTTCTGCAACAGCGGTTCGATCCGCAGGTTGACGATGTCGCATTTGGCGGAACGGGTGAGGACGAACAGGATCGCCTCGGCGATTTCGGCGGGATCGAGCATCTCGCCGGCGTCGATCGCGGCCCGTTTTTCCGCCGGGCTGCACTGCTGCATTTCGGTATCGACCGATCCGGGCTGGATGACGCTGACCTTGATATTGCGGTCGGCGATTTCCTTGCGGAGCGTCTCGGCAAATGCCTGTATACCCGCCTTAGTCGCGGCATAGACGCTTTCGCCGACCGCCTTGATCTCGGTACTGATCGATCCGACGAACAGCAGGTGCCCGCCGCCAGCCGCCTCCATCCGGGCGATCGCGCGTTTGGCGCAGGCGAGATAGGCGGCAAGATTGACGTCGAGGACGTAGCGCCAGTCGGGATCGTCCATCTCGAAGATCGGATCGGCGCCGAGCGCGGCGCAGGCGACCAGCATGTCGATCCCGCCGAGCCGGTCGTCGACCGCCGCGAACAGCGCGTCGACGCCCTCCCCCGTCGCGACGTCGAGCGCGATGCCGGTGACGTCGCCCCCCGCCGCCTCCACCGCCGCGTCCAGTGTATCGCCGTGCCGGCCGCAGGTAACGACCCGCGCACCGGCCGCGGCGAGCGCGGTGAGCGTCGCGCGGCCGATGCCGCTGGTGCCGCCGGTGACGAGGATACGCTTGTTCACAAGGTCGGTCATGGTCATTCCCAGGTGAGGATCAGGCGGCCACTCGCCGGCACGCGATAGTCGATGCGGTCGGGGCTAGTCGCTTCGGCCTCGATCGGGTCGCCATTGGCGGTGACGAGGCTGCTATCGGTCAGGCGGCGGCGTTTCAGCCGGACGAGGCGGAGATTGGCGGTCCGCGTCTCGCCGCCATCGAGCTGGATCGACAGCGCGCGGTCGCCGATCCGCTCGACCGCACGCAGCAACAGGTCGCAATAGAGGCGGAACGGTGCCCCTTCGACATGGTGGAGCGCGCGTGAGGCGAAGATGAACGCCGCGCCCGCGCCATAGACTTCCTGTCCGACCTGTCCCGCCGGCTGCCCGTCGGGATAGAGGTCCTCGAGCGGGAACGACAGGGCGCGGTCGATATGGCCGTTCGCCTCGCGCTGTTCGGTGGCGATCGCATCGTCGGGCAGCGCGTCGGGATAATAATACCAGGCGCGCGACAGGACGTAGCGGCAATATTCGGCGATCAGCATCCGGGCGCCGGGTTCGAGATCGGGGCCGCCATCGTTCAGATATTGTTCGAAGGCGACGAAGCTGTCGAAACATTCGTACATCGCCATATATGGCGCGTCCTGCAGACAGGTGACCGCGAGGAACGTCTCGTAATGCGCGGCATGGCCGATCTGGCTGTCCCACAACAGGGCGTTGTGGAGGAAGCTGGCGAGATAGACATAGCTCTGCTCGCGATAGACGTCGCGATTGGTGATCCGCCACAACCGCATACAGGCGGCGGCACCCCAGGCGGTCAGGTTCGCCTGGTAATTGATGTTGAAGCGCAGGCCGATAGCCGCGTCGATAGCCGCGCGCGCCTCGTCCAGATAGGTCTTGTCGTCGGTCAGTTCGAATGCCTGCAACATGACCCAGGCATAGATGCCGCCGACATCGGTCTGGCCGCGCCCGTCGACCTCCGCCTCCTCGGTAATGACCGTGAAGTCGGTGACCTTGTACTGGATCGGCCAGCGATAGTCGAAATGGCGCGCGGTCTTTACCGCATAGCCGATCGAATCGAGAAACAGCCCGCGCGCCTGCCGGTCGCCGCCCAAGGCGAGGATGCCGAGGTTCAGCAGCGGGTGGTAGAGATACCAGCTGTCGACGGCATCGGCGTCCTTGTCCTTGCCGACATTGGGCAGATAGCGGCGCAGCGTCCCGAGATCGGCGTCGTAGAATTTGCGCAGCCCCGCCTTCAGTTCCTGTTCCAGCGGATGCGGATCGCCGCGCCATGTGCCCCATTGGTGAAGCGCGGTGATGACCGACATCTGCACCATGATGTCGGGATATTCGGCGGCGGTATAGGGATGGACGTAGCGATGCCCGTAATGGCGGATCGTCGCTTCGGGTGCGGTCGCCAGATCATGGGCGGCACGTTCGGCGCGGTCGGCCCAGTCGCGATAGGCGACCGGCGGCAGGTCGAGCACTTCATAGACCGCGGCCAGCATCTGCACGAACTGGCGCGCCGATTCCCGCTCGTGCGGCGGCGCTTCGTGGCGGAATACCAGGATCGTATCCGACAGCGTCACCGTCTCGCCCGGCGGCAGCGACACGTCGGCCGGATCGGCCTTGGCCGAGGGGATCGGCAGGGCATAGCCGATTTCGGGCCACGCGCCGCCGAGGCTTTCGCGCGGGGTGGTGCCGGTCGCGCGGTAATAGGAATTGGCGGCGGTCAGGTTCTGGACATAGAGGACGTTGCCGAAGCCGGGCTCGTCGATCCGGAAGTAGAGCAGGCCGGTGTTGAGGCCGCGCTGCGACGCCTCGACATTGCCCTTGGCGCGCAATGGATCGTCGTCTTGCCCCAAGGGGTAGAGGTCGCGCGGGCTGAACGGCAGGACGATCGCACGCGCGGGCGTAAAGACGGTGACGATCCGCAGCCGTTCGAGCGCGTCGCGATCGGCGCGGAACGACAGGATATGCTCGCCAATCGCACTGGTGAGGCGTAGCCGGGCGGCCTCGCCCGCGGTCGGGTCCAGCAGTTCGCAGGTGAACGGCGCGGCGACATAGGCGGCGCGGACCGCCAGCCCGCCGGCCCGTTCGCGCCGGACGACCGCAAAGACGGAATCGGTGCCGGCGTAGAGCGCGACGCCCAGTTCGCCGACATCGAATTGGGCCAGCGGCTTCGACCGCTCGCGCAACAGGTCGCGCAGCGCCAGCAAATGGGGGCTGACGGCCGGGGCTTCGGCAGTCGCCATCTGGTGCATCATCCTTCTCCCGCAGCGGCTTCGTAATGCCGCGACAATGCCGGCGCCGCCGGGGCAGTTCCTGAAACTTGCCTGAAAACAGCGACTTGCTAACCTGCGCTAGGACATTCGTTGCCGGTGCGCCGGTTGTGCGCGGCGCAGGCGGACGCGCAACCGGGCGTCGCGCAGCAATGCGCCGGGCAGGTCGGTCGCGGCGCGCAGGCCAGCGACCGAGGAGATGTTGCGGATCGACCGCCGCGTCTCGTTCAGCACCTGTCCGACCATCTCACGCCGTTCGATCGCGCCGCGTTCCTTGACCAGCGACAGGCGGTGGATGGCGTAGATGCCGATCAATCCGGCGAGCAGGAAATAGAAGTCCCAGGCGGTCAGCACGATCGGCAGCGTCCAGACGCCGTTCGGGCCGCTCCACCGCGCGACCAGTTCGAACTGGCGCGCGGCGAAAAATTGCGCGAGCAGCCCGCCGAGGATCGGGGCCAGCCCGGCGGCGATCGCGGTCGTCATCGCATTGGTCGCGACGTAGGCGGTCGCCGACCCCTTGGGCGACAGTTTCAGCGCGATATTGGTGCTGGCGAGCGTCACCCCGGCGATCGTCGCGCCCATCACCAGATGCAGCGCGACCAGCCACAGCTTGACCAGCGTCCGGTCGCCGAACTGCGACGCGCCGATCATCGCGACGATGGCGAGGATATAGGCGGGCGCGCAGACCGCGAGCACCGATTTATTGGCGAAGCGGTCACTCAGCCGGCCCCAGAGGCGCAGCGCGAGGATGTTGGCGATCTGGCTGACGACGCTGAGCAACAGCACGAAGCTGACGTTGAAATGCAGCTGGCGGACGATGAAGACCGTGAAGAACGGCGTGGCGAGGTTGATGGCGAATTGCCAGCTGGCGACGAACACCAGCAGCCGGCTGAAATTACGGTCGCGCAAGGGGGCGCGGAGCAGCGCGCGCAGGTCGATCGGCCCATCGGCGGGCGGCATCAGCGGTTCGGGCATCATTGCCACCAGCCGCGCGCTGATGAGGCCGGTGACGCAGCCCGCGACGAACATCGCCGCGAACACCATGTCGCGCGCGGTCGATCCCGCGGCGGTCCAGTCGAGCGCCAGCGCCGCCGCCAGACCCAGCACGAGGCTGATCGCGGTCAGCCAGATCGTCCGCCGGGCGAAGACGTCACCCAGCCGGTCCTCGGGCGCCAGATCACGCATCCATGCATTCCAAGCGCAGCCGCCGATCGCGCCCAGCCCGCACAGCACCATCTGCGCGGCAAGGAACGTCAGCAGCGCGGGCGTGCCGCCCGAAAAGGCGAGCAGCGCCATGACCAGCAGCATCAGGCGGCCGATGATGCTCGAGAATACCGCGATCGCCTTGCGCCGGCGCCAGCGCTCGACCAGCTGGATCGCCGGCAGTTGCAGCAACTGCGCCAGGAACGGGGTCGCCGCGAGCAGCCCGACCATCACGTTCGACGCACCCAGATGCAGCGCGAACGCGGTCAGGATCACGCCGCTGGTCAGCGCCGCCGCGCCGCCCGAAAAGGCGGCCTCGATCACCAGCAGCCGCAGGCCGCGTTCGCGGTCCGCCAGGGTCAGATCGGATTGGGGGTGCAGGCGCATCGCGATCGGGCAACGCCCGGGTGGCGGAACGGGTTCGTGCCGTCTGCGCGAACCCTGATCCATGTAACTGAAATATCCGGCATTTGTTCGCGACCATCAGGACGCTCGTTGGTTTTGTCGAACGATGAACGACGAACATCTATGGATCGCCGGCGGCTATGCCGATGCCGGTGCGGTGGGGCTGTATCTGCTGCGCAGTGCCCATGACCGGCTGCGGGTCGAGCGGGTGGTCGCCCCGGCGCAAAATGTGTCCGCCGGGGTCCGGCGGGGCAATTACTGGTATCTGGTCGACGAGGTCGCGGGCACGGTCGTCGTGCTCGATGCAGCAACCGGCTGGCGACAGGTCGCATGCTTCGCGTCGGGCGGCGATGCGCCCTGTCATCTGGCGCTGGACGCTGCGGCCACGCTGCTGGCGGTCGCGAATTACGGCGACGGGACGATCGCGCTGTTCGCAATCGACGACCATGGCCTGCCAAGCGGTGTACCCGATCGCTACCGCCATGACGGGCACGGTCCGGTCGCGGATCGGCAGGCGGGGCCGCATGCGCATTGGGTCGGCTTTGGGCCGGCGGGCGACCTGTACGTCACCGACCTCGGCAGCGACTGTATCCTGACGTTCGCACCGGAGGCGGGACAGCTGGGCACGCCGCGCATCGCCTATCGCGCGCCGGCGGGCAGCGGTCCGCGGCAGATCGCCTTTCACCCCAAGCTGCCGGTGCTGTATCTGGTGAGCGAACTCGCCTCGACATTGACCGTGCTCGACCGGCAGGTGGACGGGATGCTGGTCGCGCGCCAGACCGTGTCGACGGTGCCGGCGGGTGCGGACAATCTCGCCGGGGCGATCCTGCGCGACGGCGATCGCCTCTACGTCACCAATCGCGGCCATGACAGCGTCGCGCGCTTCGAGATCACAGCGGATGGATCGGTCCGGGCGATCGATGACCGGCCGAGCGGCGGCGTATCGCCGCGGTTCGTGGCGTTGGACGGCGATCGCCTGCTGGTCGCGCACGAGAAAACGGGCGGGGTCACGCTGGTGCCGATCGACGACGACCGCATCCTTGCCCGCGCCGATGTGCCCGGTGCCGCCTTTCTGGGAGCCTATGCATGAAAGCCGCGCTGAAGACCGCCGATGGCCGCTTCGAGATCGCCGAGGTCGACGCCCCCGACCTGCCCGCCGCCGACTGGGTCAAGGCGCGGGTGCGGATGGCGGGCATCTGCGGCACCGACCTGCGCCACTGGGAGAAGGCGGAGGAGGAACTGCATTGCTGCATCATGGGCCATGAACTGGCCGGCGAAGTGGTCGAGATCGGCGCGGACGTCACCCGCGTCGCGGTCGGCGACCGGGTGCTGATCGAATCGGTGCTCGGCTGCGGGAGCTGCGAATGGTGCCGGGTGCAGCAATATAATCGCTGTCCCGACCTGTACCCGACCCGGCGGGCAAGCGTGTGGCGCGCCTATGCCGAGCTGGTAGTCGGCCCGCAGCACAAGTTCCACAAGCTGCCCGACCAGATCGGCTATGACGATGCCACGCTGCTCGACACCTATGCGGTGGGGCTGCACGCGCAGCATCTCTCCGGCCTGACGATCAACGCGCGGGTCGCGATCATCGGCGCCGGGCCGATCGGGCTGGGCCAGTTGATGCTGGCGAAGGCGAGCGGGGCGGAGGTGCTCATCATCGATACCGTGCCGCATGCGCTCGAACTTGCCGAGCGACTGGGCGCCGATCGCGTCGTCCAATCGGACCACGAAGACCCGGTGGCGGCGATCCGCGCGATGACCAATGGGCGCGGCGCCGATATCGTGTTCGAATGCGCGGGCGGGGAATCGATGCCCGATACGCTGCCGCTCGCCACGCGGCTGGTGCGGCGCGGCGGCAAGGTGGTGATCGTCGGCGGCTTCGACGCGGGCGAGACCAGCATCGCGCTGGAATGGCAGCGTATCCAGATGTCGGAAATCACGCTGATCCCCAGCGCCAGCTTCGCGTTTCACGACCTGTATTCCGAACAGGCAACGGTGCTCGACCTGCTCACGCGCGGCAAGCTACGGACTCAGGAGCTCATCACCCACCGCTTCCCGCTTGAGCGCATCAACGAGGCGTTCGAAACCGCGCAGGACGGGCGGCGGACCGGTGCGATCTTCGTCGGGCTGACGATCGGGTGAAAGAATTTACGCAAGTTACAGTCCGGTGCTTTCGACGGAACGCGCCTGCCGGCGACCCGTTGGCCGTTGCGATGACCGTGCTGCCCGTCGCAGCCGGGTTCTATCGTGGAGCGTAACGCATGACCGACCACCCCACCCCGCCCTATCCCGAGCAGCAGCAGTCGATCCCCGGCCGGACCGAGGCGATGGACCCGCGTCCCGACCATGGCGAGGACAGTTACCAGGGATCGGGCCGCTTGGCGGGCAAGAAGACGATCATCACCGGCGGCGACAGCGGCATCGGCCGTGCGGTCGCGATCGCCTTTGCCCGCGAAGGTGCGGACGTGCTGATCTCCTACCTCGACGAACATGATGATGCCGAGGCGACGCGCAAGCTGGTCGAGGCCGAGGGGCGGCAGGCGGTGCTGGTCGCCGGCGACCTGTCCGATCCGGCGCATTGCCGCGACGTGATCGCGAAGGCCGCCGAAGCATTCGGCCGGATCGACGTGCTGGTCAACAACGCCGCGCACCAGCGGACGTTCGACAAGATCGAGGACATTCCCGACGAGGAATGGCAGCAGACCTTCGCCACCAACATCCATGCGATGTTCTACCTGTCGAAGGCGGCGGTCGCGCATATGGGCGAAGGGGCGTCGATCATCAACACGACGTCGATCAACGCGCAGGACCCCAGCCCGCAACTGCTCGCCTATGCGACGACCAAGGGCGCGATCAACAACTTTACCTCCGGTCTCGCCCAGCTGCTCGCCGATCGCAAGATCCGGGTGAATGCGGTGGCGCCGGGGCCGGTATGGACGCCGCTGATCCCGTCGACCATGCCCGAGAAGGCGGTCAAGTCGTTCGGCGAGAACACGCCGCTCGGCCGCGCAGCGCAGCCCGCCGAACTCGCCCCGCCTTATGTCCTGCTGGCCAGCGACGAGGCGAGCTATATCACCGGCGCGACCATCCCGGTCACCGGCGGGCGGGCGTTCCTCTAACGATGGCGCGGCGGCCGGTCAGGTCGCCGCCGCCCACCCGAGGCGGAGCGTGCCCCCCGCGCTGCCTGCGGCTGCCGTGCCGCCGCGGGCGACGATCCCTGCGGCCACGGCGCGGCGCTGGCCGGCGGTGCCGCCATCGACCGCAATTGCGCGCCCCAGCCGCGCCGATCCCCATGCCGCCGCGTCGAGCGCACCGCTGTCGATGACGCCGGCATCGATAGGGATGGCCGGCAGCGGCGCATCGGCCGGCGGGGAAAGCTGGACCTGCCATGCGGTCAGCGTCCGCTGCGCCCGTGCCTCCAGCGCACGGTATCCGGCCATGCCGAGCCCCGGCAGCGGCGCGGCGGTGGCCCGCAGCGTCCGAGTGGCCGGATCGGCTTCGGCTCGCGAGCCATCGTTTCCGGCGATCAGCGCGAGATCGGCGAGCGCACGCTGCTGTTCGCGGTCGGGATCGGGCGTAGTGACCGCGGCGCGCGCGATCTGTGCCGCCTCGACGCCGCCGGCACCCGGATCGACGCGCAACTGGTCGACATGCAGGTCGATCCTGCGGCCGAGCCGGTTCTGCAGGTCGGCGACGAGCACGCGATCCGCCTCCGGATCGAGCGTCGGCGTCAGCACGACCGCACGGACCCGGATCGGCGTCGCGGCATAGTCTATATCGAGCTGTCCCAGCCGCGAAGCGTCGGGAAAGCGGTCGCGGATCGTATCGCGCACCTGCCGCTGGGCGACCGCCTCGAACGCGATCTGGCGCAGGCCGGTGCCGAGCGGCACCGACAGCACGCCCAATGCCACGACGAACAGCATCAGCTGCCATCCGGTATGCTGCGGCGACAAATGGCTGCCGAAGCCATAGACGCGTGCGACCAGCGCGGCGGTCAGCGCGATGGTGATCGCGTTGGTCAGGAACAACAGCAGCGATCCCGAAAACACGGTCCAGTTCAGCGTGGCGATGCCGAATCCGACCACCGCCAGCGGCGGCATCAGCGCGATGGCGATGGCGACGCCGACGACCGTGCCGCCCCGCCCGCGGATCAGCGCATAGGCGCCGGCGACCGCCGACAGCAGCGCGACGAGCAGGTCGAACAGCGTAGGCCGGGTGCGGCCGGCAATCTCGCTGGTGATCGTTTGGATCGGCGACAGGCTGACCAGCACCACCGACAGCGCGACCGCGATCGCCGCGCCCGCGACCAGCGCGATCGCCGCGCGCCGGATCTCGCGCGTGTCGAGCGTTGCGATGCCGAACCCGAGGCCGATGATCGGCATCATCAGCGGCGACAACAGCATCGCCCCGATCAGCACCGCGACCGACGGCATCAACAGCCCCAGCAGCGAAATCGCCGCCGACACGACGATCAGGAACGCATAGCGCCCCGACCACCCCGAATCCTCGGCGATCTGGCGCAGGACCGCGTCATGATCCACCCCTCCGACGACCCATATCGACCACCAGCGGCGCGCCTTTTCCCGGCCTTCTGCCGTCGTTGCCGTCATTCCATCGTCGCTCCCGCCCGTTCCATCCGATACGTCCAACGTGCGGTGCACCATAACGTCGCACTGCCGGATTTGAACAGGCGATGGGGTCAGCGGCGGTCGAGGGTGAGCAGCGCGACCCCCTGCCGTGGCAGGGCGATGATGAAGGACCGGCCGCCGGTGGCGCTCACCGTTTCCGGCTGCATCGCCGATGCCGCCTCCAGTTCGGCATATTGTTTTTCGTTGGGCGACTGCGGCGATCCCACGCGCTGCCATGCGGTGAAGGCGTTCGCATGGTCGCCATCGACGCGCCATAGCGTCGCCGATCCGGCCTTCATCCCGGCGAGATCGAGCTTCACTTGCGCGACCGGCCCGGCGACGTCGTCGTCGTGATAATGCCACAACAGCACCGCGACCCGGCCGTCGGGCGTCCGCGTTGCCAGCGCGCCGATATCGGCGTCGCCGCGCACCCCGTCGCGGACGATCGTGTCGAGCGGCAGCTGCGCGCTGCTGGTCGCGGCGATGCGTTCGGGACCCAGTTTCGCGAACATGCGGAAGACGTTGAGCACCGGCAGATCGACGCCGTTGGTCGATAGCTGGCGGTACCCGGCGAACCATGGCTGGTCCTCGAACTCGAACGACCAGGACAGGATGCCGTCCAGATTGACCTTCCGCCGTGCCGCCAGATCCCAGATGCGCGCGAAGCTGGCGGCGGTGTAGCTCGAATACATGGTGCCGTTGCGGTAGGCGTTTTGCGGCCCCGGACAAGCCGCGCAGCCTTCGGGATCGCTCTCGCCGATCACGATCGGCTTTGCGGCGAGCGCGGGGAAGCCGGCGACGCGGGTGAAGCCGCGGTCGACGTTGCGCAGATGCGTCGACAGCCCCATGCGGACATGGCCGTCGACGAAGCTCGGCGCGCCTTTCGCATGGAAGGACAAGAAGTCGGTCGGCGTGCCGGTCTGGCCGGTCACGTAATTTTTGCCCGACGCGACATGGCGCATGAAGCCGTCCATGAAGTCGCCGGCGACCGCGACGTCGGGACCGCCGACCTTCGCGGTCGGCAGCGCGCGGCGCACCGCGTCGATCGCGAAATCATGCAACTTGTTGAAGTCCTCGGGCGATGCCTGCCAGTAGAATTTCGAATCCGGCTCGTTCCAGACTTCGAAATACCAACGGTTCACCTCGTCCGCACCATAGCGTTCGACATTATGCCTGGTCCATTGATAGACCAGTTCGGCCCATTTTTCGTAGCTGCTCGGCGGATAGGTCCAGCCGGTGGCGATCAGCCGGTAATCGAAGCCCGGGCGCCAGCTATGCTGGTAGGGCGTCCCCTTGGGCGCGGTCGACAATGCTTCGGGCATGAAGCCGATCTGGAGGTAGGGGCGGACGCCGCGCGCCAGATAGGTGTCGATGATGTTGTCGACGATCGTCCAGTCATAGACCGGCTTGCTGTCCGGACCCTCGGTATAGGCGTTGGTGCTGCCCCATTTGAATGCGGCGGTGCCGTCGCCGGTGCTGAGCAGATTGTGCGCGCGGAAGAACACCTCGCCCGGTTTCAGTTCGCCCAGTTCGACCAGCAGCTTCCGCCCATCCTTCATCGTCGCGTAATTGGGTTCGTCGGCACCGAAGAAGCGCCACGCCGGCGGCAACGGCCCCAGCGATTTGCGCGCATCGACCGTGACCGACACTTCGCGAACCGCCGCCGGTGCCGCAGCGGCGGCGGGCCGCGTCTGTGCCACTGCGGCCGTTCCCGGCAGCAACGCGGCGGCCAGCGCCGCCAGTTCGGGAAAACGGATCATGCGCCTCTCCTCCATTGGTTGTCGCTCGATCCATGGGCCGCTTCCGCGCGAACCTCTTGCCGAACCGATTGTTTACTCCTACAAAAAAGCTGACGGCCGCAAGCGGTAATTGCGTACGGCGATGATTTGGATCACGACCCAGGCCATTGACTTCGAAGGGATCGTATCGCCCTTGTGATGTGGTCGCGGTCTGTCGCGAACTCCTGTCCGAAAGGCGATCCGTGTTGCGATTTCCCCTGCTAAGTCTCGGCACCCTGTTCTTGCTGCCTGGTTGCGGCACGTCCCAGCCGGCGCAGAACGCGACCGCGCCGGAGGCAGCGGCGCCCGTCAATTACGGCACGGCGACGCCGGCCAAGACCAAGCCGTTCAAGACCGCGACCATCGCAACCTTCGACAATCCATGGGCGCTGGCCTTCCTGCCCGACCAGCGGATGTTAGTGACCGAGAAGCCCGGCGGGCTGTGGCTGGTCGCCGCGTCAGGCACCAAGACGGCAGTCTCGGGCGTGCCCAAGGTGCATTTCGAGGGGCAAGGCGGGCTGTTGTTCGTGGCGACCTCCCCCGATTTCGCGCAGACCCGGCACGTCTACCTGACCTATTCCGAACCGGGCGAAGGGGGCGACGGGCTGGCGCTGGCGCGCGGCACGCTCGATCTGAACGGTTCGCAGCCGGCGTTGCGCGACGTGCAGGTGCTGTGGCGGCAATTGCCGCGCGGTGCCGGCGGGCAGTTCGGCGGCTATATCGCCTTCTCGCCCGACGGCCGCTACCTGTTCCTGACCTCGGGCGAGCGGCAGCGCTTCACGCCGGCGCAGGACCCCGATCAGGCGCTGGGCAAAATCCTGCGCCTGACGCTCGACGGCAAGCCCGCCCCCGGCAATCCGCAGGCGGGCAAGACCGGCGCGACCGTGATCGGCATCATCGATCCGCCCGAAAATACCGGCGCGGCAGCGAAGGCGGCGGTGCGCAAGACCGAGATGCCGGCACCCAATCTGACGCCGGCCGAAACCTGGTCGACCGGGCATCGCAATCCCTATGGCCTCGCCTTCGACGCGCAGGGGCGGTTGTGGGAAACCGAGATGGGACCGCAGGGCGGCGACGAATTGAACCTGATCGAAGCGGGCGGCAATTATGGCTGGCCGGTCGTGTCCTATGGCAAGAATTACGACGACACGCCGATCGCATCGCCCGCCGGGAACGCCAAATTCCGCGAGCCGGCGCTCTACTGGACACCGGTGATCGCGCCGGCGGGCCTCGCCTTCTACAACGGCAACATGTTCCCGCAGTGGCGCGGCTCGGCATTCGTCGGCGGACTGGCCGCAACGGCACTGGTGCGGATCGCGTTCGACGGCACGACCGCGCGCGAGGCGGAACGTTGGGACATGGGCGCGCGCATCCGCGCGGTCATGGCCGGGCCGGACGGCGCGCTGTGGCTGCTGGAGGACGGCAGCGACGGGCGGCTGCTAAGGCTCACCTCGCCACGCGCGGGTTGATCCTCTTAACTGCTGGTCCAGCTGCCGCCGAGGCTGCGGAACAGGTCGATCTGCGCATCGGCGATCTGCGCGTCGGCCAGCGCCAGTGCTGCTTCGGTATCGGCGAAGGTGCGTTCGGCATCCAGTTGCGCGAGGCTGTCGATCTGCCCCTCGCGCTGCTGGGCACGGGTGATGCGCGCGGCGACCGCCGCCTGATCGCGCGCCGCCTGTAGCGCGGTGCGGCGGTCGAGCGCGCGGGCATAGTTCGACAGGGCCGTCTCGGTCTCGCCCAGCGCGGTAAGCACCACGCCGTCGAACGTCGCGAGGGCCGCCTGACTGTTCGCCTCCGCCCCGGCGATCCGGGCGCGCGCCTTGGCCGGATTGACGTTCCAGCTGAGCAGCGGACCGAGCAGCCAGTTGAGCGGCCCCGCACCGAACACATTGCCAAGCCCCGTGCCGGTCGATCCGATCGATCCGCCGAGACTGATCCGCGGATAAAGATCGGCGGTCGCCACCCCGATCCGCGCGGTCGCCGCCGCCAGACGGCGTTCGGCGGCGCGGACATCGGGTCGCCGTGCCAGCAGCGCCGCGCCGTCGCCGACCGGGATCGGTTGCGCCAGTCGCAGCGTCGCGCTGCGTTCCGACGCGATCGTGGGCAGTTCGGCCGGGGTCCGCCCGGTCAGCGTGGCGAGACGGAACAGTGCCGCCTGCCGCTCGGCGGCAATGGCGGGGATATCCGCCTGTCGCTGGTTGCGCAGCGCGGCGATCCGTGCGGTATCGAGTCCGGTGGTCAACCCGACCCGCGCCCGCCCCTGCGTTACCCTGAGCGACCGGTCGATCAGCGCGACGATGCGTTCCGCCACCGCCAGTCGTTCGGCGGCAGCGGCAGCGTCGGCATAGGCGCGGGTGGTATCGGCGACCACCGCGACGCGAACGCTGTCGGCGTCGGCCTCAGCCGCGCCAACCTCGCCACGCGCCGCCTCGACAGTGCGGCCGATGCGCCCGAACAGGTCGACCTCATAGGCGACGTCGAGACCGGTATCGACGGTCCAGTTCTCGCGGTCGAGGCCGGGGGGACGCTGGATCGCCGACAGCCGGCCATAGGTCGCGCTGGCCCCCGCCGTCCCCTGTGGCTGGCGGTCGCCGCGCACCTCGCGCAGCGATGCGCGGGCGGCGGCGAGCCGCGCGACGGCGACGCGGATGTCGGTATTGGCCGCCAGCGCGTCGGCGATCAGCCCGTCGAGCACCGGGTCGCGATAGAGTTGCCACCAGCGATCATCGGCTGCCGCGGTCGTGTTCACCGCCGGACCGGCGGCGACGAACGGGCCGGCGGCGGCCGATGGCGTGACCGGAGCGCGATAGTCGGGACCGACCGTGCAGGCGGCGAGCGCCAGCGTGGCGGCGGAGGCGAGGAGGATGCGGACCATGATCTGGCTCCCTTATTCGGCGGGCTGGAGCGTTGCGTCAGGCTGCGGCCGGCGGAACCGCAACCGATCGCCCAGCGCGCGGCAGACGACATAGAAGGTGGGGGTAAAGACCAGCCCAAAGCCGGTGACGCCCAGCATGCCGAAGAACACCGCGGTTCCCAGCGCCTGCCGCAACTCGGCCCCTGCCCCGGTCGCCACCAGCAGCGGCACCGCGCCCAGCACGAAGGCGAAGCTGGTCATCAGGATCGGGCGCAACCGGTCGCCCGCCGCGCGCACCGCCGCCTCGATCGGCGACAGCCCGTCCTCCGCCTCCGCCTGTCGTGCGAACTCAACGACGAGGATCGCGTTCTTGGCGGCCAGTGCGATCAGGACGACCAGACCGATCTGGGTCAGGACGTTGTTGTCCATGCCGCGCAGATTGACGCCGATCATCGCCGCCAACAGGCACATCGGCACGATCATGATGATCGACAGCGGCAGCACGAGGCTTTCATATTGCGCCGCCAGCACGAGGAAGACGAACACGACGGCCAGTGCGAAGACGACCGCGGCAGTATTGCCGGCCAGCTGCTGCTGGAAGGCGATATCGGTCCATTCGGTGCTGTAGCCGGCGGGCAGCGTCTCGTCCGCCAGCTTCTCCATCGTCAGGAGCGACTGGCCCGAGGAGAAGCCAGGCGCGGTGTTCCCGTCCAATTCGACCGCCGGGAACATGTTGTAGCGCACGACACGGTACGGGCCGGTCTTGTCCTCGAACGTCGCCAGCGATCCGATCGGCACCATGCCGCCGGCGTTCGAGCGCGTCTTGAGGTTGGCGATATCGCTCTCGGTCGCGCGGAACGGTGCGTCGGCCTGCGCCGTGACGCGATAGGTGCGGCCGAGCAGGTTGAAATCGTTGACGAAGGCCGAGCCGAGATAGACGTTCAGCGCCTCGAACACGCGTTCCGGCGGCACGCCGAGCAGGTCGGATTTCGCCCGGTCGATATCGGCGAAGACACGCGGCGTGGCGGTGTCGAAGAAGGTATAGGCGCCGGCGAGGCCGGGTGCCTGATTGGCCTTGGCGATCAGGGCATAGGCTTCCTTGCCCAGCGCCTGATAGCCGTGGCCGCCCTTGTCCTGCACCATCATCCGGAAACCACCGGCGGCGCCGATGCCCTGAATGACCGGCGGCGGCACGATCATCAGCCGCGCTTCGGTGATGTCGGCGGTCGCCTTCTGCGCTTCGGCCATGATCTGGCTGACGTGCAGGCCCTTGCGATCCTTGAAGTCCTTGAGCGGGATATAGGCGGCGGCGGCATTGGGCGCGAGCGTCTGCGACGGGCCGTCGAAGCCGGCGAGCATCACCGCGCCCTTCACCCCGTCGAGCGGGAGGATACGGCTGGCGACCTTGCGCATCACCGCGTCGGTGCGTTCGACCGAAGATCCGGAGGGCAACTGGATGATGGTCAGGAAATAGCCCTGATCCTGTTGCGGGATGAAGCCGGTCGGCGTCGTCCACAGCATCGCGACGGTCGCTCCGATCAGCCCGGCATAGGCGACCATCACCCGCTTCGGCCGGGTCACCAGCGCGTGCGTCATCCGGCTGTAGCGCTCGCTCATCGCCTCGAACCCGCGATTGAAGCCGTCGCCGGCCCGCCGCAGCATGCGCATGAAGCGCGAGTTTACTGGCGCGTCCTCGGCATGACCCTTCAGCAGCAGCGCGGCGAGCGCCGGCGACAGGGTCAGCGACACGATCAGCGAGATGATCGTCGCGGTCGAGATGGTCGCGGCGAACTGCTGATAGAAGGCGCCCGAGATGCCGTTCATGAACAGCGTCGGGATGAACACCGCGCACAGCACCGCGACGATCGCGACCAGCGCGCCGGCCACCTCGTCCATCGACGTGAAGGCTGCCTGTAGCGGGATCATACCGCGGGCCAGATTGCGTTCTACATTCTCGACCACCACGATCGCGTCGTCGACGACGATCCCGATCGCCAGCACCAGCCCGAACAGCGACAGGTTGTTCAGCGAATAACCGACCAGCAGCAGCACCGCGAAGGTGCCGATCAGCGATACCGGGATCGCCACGACCGGGATGATCGCCGCGCGCCAGCGTTGCAGGAACACGATGATGACCAGCACGACCAGCACGATCGCCTCGCCCAGCGTCTTCATCACTTCGTCGATCGACTGGGCGATGAATTCGGTCGGGTTGTAGATGACGCGGTATTCCAGCCCCTTGGGGAAGGTCTTTTGCAGCGTGTCCATCTCGGCGGTGATCGCCTCCGCCGCGGCCAGCGCGTTCGATCCGGGGCGCTGGAAGACACCCAGCAGCACGGTCGGTTCGCCCGACAGATAGGTGTTGGTCGAATAATCGGCCGCGCCCAGTTCGACGCGTGCCACGTCGCGCACGCGGACCTGCCGGCCATCGGCGTCGGTGCGGATCACGACATCGGCGAATTGCTGCGGCTCGGTCAGGCGACCCTGCGTCTCGACGTTCAACTGAAAGGCATTGCCCTGATTATAGGGCGGCTGGCCGAGCGTGCCGGCGGCGACTTGTACGTTCTGCGCCCGCAGCGCCTGAACGATGTCGCCCGCGGTCAGGTTCAGCGCGGCGGCACGGCCGGGGTCGATCCACACCCGCATCGCATAGTCGCGCGCGCCGAAGAGCTGGACGTCGCCCACTCCCTCAATGCGGGCGAGCCGGTCCTTGACCTGCGTCAGTGCGTAGTTGGAGAGATATTGCGTGTCGAGCGAACGGTCGGGCGACACCAGATTGACGACCATTAGAAAGTCCGGGGTCGTCTTCTTAGTAACGATGCCGAGGCGCTGCACCTCCTGCGGCAGGCGCGGGGTCGCGATCGCGACGCGGTTCTGGACCAGCACCTGCGCGGCGTCGAGGTCGGTGCCGGGCTTGAAGGTGACGGTGATCGTCACCCGCCCGTCGCCGGTCGATTGCGACGACTGGTACAGCATCCCGTCGACGCCATTGATCTCCTGCTCGATCGGGGCGGCGACGGTTTCGGCGACCGTCTCCGCCGCGGCACCCGGATAGGTCGCGGCGACCGTGACCGTCGGCGGCACGATGTTGGGATATTGCGAGACGGGGAGCCCGAAATAGGCGAGGCCGCCGACGATCGTGATAACGACCGCGATGACGCCGGCAAAGATCGGGCGCGTGATGAAGAAGCGCGACAGGCGCATGGGTGCCTCCTCGCCCGACGGGCGTGGTCAGAGGGTGTCGGAATTCAGGGGGTGCGGACGAACGGGCTTCCCCGTTGATCGCGGTCAGTTGCCAGCGAAGGTCGCCTCGCCGATCGTCGCTGCTGGCTTTGGAGCGGCGGTGGCGCGGGTGGCGGTGATGGTCGCGGGGCGGACCTGCACCTTAGCGCCCGGCATCGCCATCTGCGTGCCGCTGATGATGATCCGGTCGCGGTCCGACAGGCCGGATTTCACGATCCGCAGGCCGTCGACGACCGGGCCGAGCGTCACCGGCTTCGCGGCAACGGTGCCGTCGCCGGCGACGGTCAGGACGGTCTTGCGCGCCTGATCGGTCTGGATCGCGGCGTCGGGAACCAGCAGCGCGCGCATCGTGCCGGCATTGGCGAGGCGCATGTTGCCGAACATGCCGGGCGTCAGGAACAGGTCGGGATTGGCGAGCACCGCCCGCCCGCGCACCGTCCCCGATCGTGGGTCGAGACCGTTGTCGGTAAAGTCGAGCCGGCCGGTGCGGCTATACGCCGCCTCGTCCTGCAACCGGACCTCGACCGCCGCGCCTTCGGCCCCGGCGCGCTTCGATTTCAGGAACAGTCCTTCAGAGGCGTCGAACGCGAAATAGATCGGGTCGAGCGCGTTGATCGTGGTCAGCAGCGTGCCGTTGGGTTCGCCCGCCGCGACCAGATTGCCGGCATCGATTCGCCGGTCGGAGATGCGGCCGGCGATCGGGGCGCGGACCTGGGTGAATTCCATGTCGAGCGCGCGGGCCTGCACTCGTGCCTGTGCCGCGACCAGCGCGGACTGCGCCGCGCGGACGCGGGCGGCGAGCTGGTCGAGATCGCTTTTCGATACCGCATCGTCGGCGGCCAGCCGGTTGGCGCGGTCCAGATTGGCGCGGGCGAGCGCCAAGTCGCTGGCGGCCCCCGCGACGCTGGCGCGCGCTTCGGCAAGGGCGGCGGCGAAGGGGCGCGGGTCGATGGTGAAGAGCAACTGCCCCTTGCGCACGATCGCGCCGTCGGTGAAGTGCACGCCGGTGATCGCGCCCGAGACGCGGGGACGCACCTCGACCGATTTCGATGCTTCGAACCGGCCGACGAAATCGTCCCATTCGGTCACGTTGCGGATGAGCGGTGCAGCGACCTCGACGGTCGGGGTCGGCATTGCCGCGACGGCCGGCGTGTCCTGCTGCAACAGGCCCCAGGCGGCGCCCAGCGCGAGGACCGGCACCGCGACCCAGCCGGCGCGTCGCCAGCGCGAGCGATGGGAAGCGGCCGGCGCGTCGACCGCGTCGGACTTGTGGATGGCGGAGAGCATGTTCATGCGCGGGCCTTTCGCGACGCCTGTGCCGCGCTGATGCTGGCGAGCATCGTTTCATATTGATCGGTGTTGAAACCGGCGGCGAAGAAGGCGGCGAGTTCATGAACCGGGACCGCGAAGCCGCGATGCCAGCTGAGCACCGCCATGCGGCGTAGCGCCTCCAGCTTCGGGTCGGCGAGATTGGGGTCGCGGCGGCGGGTGCCGAACACCCGGCCGAGCGCGATCGACAAGGGCGACGGTTCGCGCAGCGACGCCATCCGGTCGCGCTGGGCCAGCGCCACCACCGACCATTCGAGCGCGCTGAGCCCGGTCGGGGCGGGTTCGGCGGCCTCTACGACGGGGGCGGCGGCGGCGGGGGTGGCGAACAGCGTGTCGCCGGAGAAATCGACATAAGCCATGAGAAATCCTCCCAAACAGGCAGAGGCACGCAGCAGCGGACGCGCGGGGGCGACCGCCAAAGCCCCCCTTTCGGAGCCGAGGCGCTGGTGCGGGGACGCAGGTCGCCGGCGCCCGAACCATCAAGGTCCAGGCGGAGCGCGTTCTGCGGCAAAGGTTACGAAGGTTGCACGTACCGCCGAATTACAGGGCGATGACCGTGCGACAGTCAGGTTCGAGCATAGCGGCGTCCTTGCGAGAGCCGGAGCACCGTTGCGATGCCCTCTTCTATACTGACTGGTATATTAACGGCGATCCGGTTCGTCAACGCCTTTTGTACCGGTCGGTAGAAATATTCTACCGCCCCGGCCACATCATCAGGCTGGTCTCGACCACGCGCTCCAGTTCGGCGCGGGTCGCACCCGATCCAGCCTGCACTGCCATCCCCTGAAGAATCGCATACAAGTAGCTGGTAAGGCCCGAAATATCGACATGATCGGGCAGGTCGCCATCGCGCTTCGCCTGTTCGAAGCGTTCGACCAGCGCCGCCTGCGACGAGGCGCGGCGCTGGATCACATCGGCCTTGATCGAGGCTGCCTCCGCGCCACACGCAGTCGCGCTGATGACGCCCAGACAGCCCTTGGGATCGCAGCTGCTCATCTGCGCATCGATCGCGCCGCGCATGAAATGTTCGGCGACAGCCCGCGCGGTCGGCTGTTTCAGCGCTTCGCGGGTATATTCGAGCTTTTCGTTCTCGTAGAGGTCGAGCGCCTTGTGAAACAACGCTTCCTTGTTGCCGAAGGCGGCGTAGAGGCTGGGCTTGGTGATGCCCATCGCCTCGGTCAGGTCGCTCATCGAAGCGCCCTCATACCCCTTCGACCAGAACACGCCGAGCGCCGCCGCCAGCGCATTGTCGACGCAAAATTCCCTGGGTCTACCCTTGGCGGCAACAGTCGACGTCTTTTCCATAACGGACGGTACATATTCTATTCGCACGGTTGTGCAAGGGGGCCGGGCGACACAAGCGGCTATCGTATCCGATCACTCCTGCCGTGCGAGCCAGCGGTCGAGCGCCGACGCATGGTCGCGGCGGGCCTTCTCCACCGCCGCTTCTGCCGCGGCAAGATCGCGTTGGTGCGACCGGTCGAGGTCGCGCCGTTCGCGTTCGATCGCCTTTTCCCGCTCGCGCAGATCGGCTTCCTCGCGCGCCTGCTGCGACCGAAGTTGATCCAGCGCCTCCTCGGCAGCGGCCAAAGCGGCGCGTGACGGGCGCGGACCGGGGTCGGGGCGCCGCTTTGCCGGTGGCTTGGCCTTCGTTTTGCCGGCCGGCTTCTTCCGCTTGGGCGTGTCACCTTCGGCAAGGGCGTCGGCATCGCCTTCGCGCAGGCGCCGCACGATCGTCCCCGGCGATGCCAGCGGTTCGCGCATCAATGCTTCGTCGGTGACCCGTTCGGCGACGCCACGCGCGAACAGGTCGGCGCTGCTGCCCCATGCCGCCAGCGCCGCCTTCTGACTGGGAGCGGCGACATAGGCGTCGTGGAACCCGATCGGGGTACGGAACACCTTCAGCGCTTGCTTGCGGGCCACGGCTTCTCGAACGGCTGGGAGCGGACCGCGCGATGATAGGGCAGCGGGGCGGCAAAAACGAGGGGTGCTGGGCGGATCAGGATGCGGGCTGTGGTTCGTGCTCCCGATAGGCGAAGTAGCGGAAATCGGCGGGCGTCCCCCGCCCCGACATGTCCTGACACGCCATGCCGACAAAGGTGCCGGTGAAGTTGGGCAGGCCGGTAATGGTCGCTTCGTCCGACAGGAGGCTGGCATCGAACTCGCCGTCCAGCCATCGCCAATCGTCCTGCCCCTGCGCACGGAAGGCGAAGCGCAGCCGTTCGCGATCGACCTCGGCACACAGTTCGATCGGGCCTTCGGGTACAGCGACCGGGGCAGACGCGCTGCTGCGCCCCTCCCCGACCGGTTCGACCGACAGCACCTGCAACTGGCGCCGTCCGGCGTCATCGGCGGTGAGGTGCAGGAAATGATATTTGGTCGAATTGTAATAGCAGATCAGCCCGGCGGCCTGCTGAAAGTCGTGGGGGGTGAAGTCGACTTCGGTCGTGGCGGTGTAGCACCAGGATTGCTGCCGACGTGCGACCAGCGATTGTTCGAAATGGCTGCCGATCGTCTCGCGTCCGAACAGGCGGAGATGGCCGGGCCGTGCGGTCAGGCTGAATAGCCGGTCGGGGTAAGGGGTGCGCAGCCACTGAAAGGGTTCGGGCAGGTCGGGACCGTCGAAGATGTCGACGGTATCGGTCGCATGCGGCGCGATCGCCGGCCCCGGCACCTCGGCCCGTGGCAGCGCGGGTCGCAGCCAGCCGTCGTCGCCCCATGTCATCGGCTGGATCGCGGTCTCGCGGCCGAGCACGCAGCGGTCGCTGTCAGGCAGCGGACGGCCGCACAGATAGGCGAGCCATGTCTCTCCGTTCGGCGTGTCGACCAGATCGCCATGGCCGGCGCGTTGCAACGGCAGGTCGGGCCGGCCGCGCGCGGTCAGCACCGGGCCGTCGGGATGGGCTTCATAGGGGCCGAAGAGGTCGCGCGAGCGGGCCATGACCACCGCATGATTGCGTTCGGTGCCACCTTCGGCGACGAGCAGGTGATACCAGCCGTCGCGCTTGTAGAGATGCGGTCCTTCGGTAAAGCCGAGCGGGGTCCCTTCGAAGATCGTGCGGCGTTCGCCGAGCAGTTGTCCGGTGGTAAGGTCCATTTGCT
The DNA here is from genome assembly GCF_051965015.1 of Sphingomonas sp. SAFR-052. NCBI lineage: Bacteria > Pseudomonadati > Pseudomonadota > Alphaproteobacteria > Sphingomonadales > Sphingomonadaceae > Sphingomonas > Sphingomonas sp. SAFR-052. The sequence continues at coordinate 51,718 of NZ_JBQCMO010000004.1, forward strand.
GCACGACGATCCCGGCGAAGCGCTTGCGATCGGGGCGATGGTCCCACAGCATGTTGAGCAGCCAGCTGCGCCCGTCATCGTCATGGAATAGCGCGGGATCGAAGCCACTGCTGTTGAGGTGCACCGGATCGGACCAGTCGCCGTCGATCCGGTCGCTCCACACCCAGTAATTATGGAAATCGCGCAGCGACGCGCCGCGCGCCCCGTCGACGGTGGTGCGGCCATAGCGTTTGACGTCGGTATAGATCAGGTGGAACCGGCCATCAGCGAAACTGAGGTCGGGTGCCCAGACGCCGCAGGAATCGGGATTGCCGCGCAGGTCGAGCTGGGTCGGACGGCGGAGCGGCCGCGACACCAGCCGCCAGTTGGCAAAATCGCGCGAATGATGGATCTGGACCCCCGGAAACCATTCGAAGGTCGAGGTGGCGATATAATAATCGGCGCCGACGCGAACGATCGACGGATCGGGATTGAACCCGCGCAGGATGGGATTGCCGATGGTCATACGGACTTTCGTATCAGGGTCCAGAGCAGCGCGGCACCGACCAGATCGAGCAGCCCGAGCAGGATGAAGAAGGGCTGATAGCCGACGCTGTCGACCAGCGAGCCGAGCACCAGCGTGAAGATCAGCACGCCGAGATTGGCGGCGGTACCCGACACGCCGGTGGCGGTCGCCACCTGATCCTGCGGGAACAGGTCCGACGTCATGGTGATGACGGTCACCGACAGCGTCTGGTGCGCGAAGCCGCCGAGACAGAGCAGCGCGACGGCCGCGAGCGGACTGCCGACCGTGCCGACGAACATCATGCCGGTCATCAGCAATGCGCCGATGGTGAACGCCCAGCGGCGTGCATCGATCAGGTCGACGCCGCGCCGTTGCAGCCACGCGACCACCGCCGGCCCGAACAGGCAGCCGAGATCGGCGGCGAGGAAGGGCAGCCATGCGAACATCGCGATCTGGGTCAGGTCGAACTGGCGAACCTGTACCAGATAGAGCGGCATCCACAGCGACAGCATGCCCCAGACGGGATCGGCGAGGAAGCGCGCGGCGGCGATCGTCCACAGATTGCGCCGGCGCAGTAGTTGCCCAAGCGGCGGGCGGCGGCGCTGCTGCGCCAGTTCCGGTTCCTGCCCACCGAGGATCAGGTCACGTTCCTCGACCGACAGCGCCCGGTGACGGCGCGGCGGCGCATACCAGGCGAGCCATGCCACGACCCAGAGCAGGCCGAGGCCGCCGGCGACGAAGAAGGCCGCCCGCCAGCTATAGTTGAACACCGCCCAGGCAACGAGCACCGGCGCCAGCACCGCACCGAACGAGGCACCGATCTGATAGATGCCGCCGGCCACCCCGCGTTCGCGCGCGGGAAACCATTCGGCGACGACCTTCATCCCCGCCGGCTGTGCCGACCCCTCGACCAGCCCCAGCGCGCCGCGCAGCGCGGCAAAACCGAACCAGCCGGTCACGAGGCCATGCCCCATGGTGATGAGCGACCAGACCGCGACGAACAGGGTGAAGCCGACCTTCAGCCCGATCAGGTCGAGCAGATAGCCGGCGACCGGCTGAAACATGATCCCGAACTGGAACGCGCCGGTGATCCACGAATATTGCTGGGACGAAATCCCCTGTTCGGTCATGATCGCGGGGGCCGCGACGCCGAGGATGCTGCGGGTCAGGTAGTTGATGACCATCGCCCCGACGAAGAGCGCGATGATCGTCCAGCGCACCGATTTGAATCGCGCCAAATTACCCCTCCCGGTAACGTTACCATCGGGTGGTAGGCGCTGTGCGACTGGGAATGCAAGTCCGATATCGGCGCTTGCCCGACGCAGGCCCTCGCCGATACGATGGGACGATGGCCGATCGTGCATCCGGCAGGGGCTGTCGCGGCCGGCCATCGCCCTATGCAATTCGCTGCCCGAGAGACGATTGACCCAACCCACCCGCCGACGTCGCAGCGTCACGATCATCGATGTCGCGAAATATGCCGGGGTCTCGCCGATGTCGGTGTCGCGGGTCATCAACGGCGATACCGGCGTGCGCGAGGAAACGCGCGCGATCGTCAACGATGCGATCCGCGAGCTGAACTATACGCCGAACCTGATGGCGCGCAGCCTGGTGACGTTGAAAGAGATCCGCATCGGCGTGATCTATTCCAACCCCAGCGCGGCGTTCATGGGCGATTTCCTGGCCGGCGTGTTCGAGGAGGCGTCGAACCGCGCGGCACAACTGATCCTGCTGAAGGGACAGGCGGGCGGCGCGCCGTCGGCCGATGCGGTCGAGCGCCTGCTTGCCTCCGGAATCGGCGGCGTAATCCTCGCCCCGCCGCTGGGCGAAGCGCACGGGCTGCGGAAGTTGCTGCACGATGCGGCGGTGCCGGTCGCGCTGGTCGGCGCGGTCGCGACGGATGCGATCTCGGTCGGGATCGACGATCGCGGCGCAGCGCGCGACATGACCCGGCATCTGATCGCGATGGGGCATCGCCGGATCGGCTTCGTCGTCGGCAATCCGGACCAGCACGCAAGTATCGCCCGGCTCGACGGGTTCCGATCGGCGGTCGCCGAGGCGGGGGACGTCGTGGCGACGATCGTGCAGGGCGATTTCAGCTATGCTTCCGGCCTGATCGCGGGGGAGGCGTTGCTGGGTGCCGACGAGCGCCCAACCGCGGTCTTCGCCAGCAACGACGACATGGCGGCGGCGGTGGTGTCGGTCGCGCATCGCCGCCATCTCGACGTCCCTGCCGACTTGACCGTCACCGGCTTCGACGACAGCACGGCGGCGGTGACGCTGTGGCCGCCGCTGACGACGATCCGCCAGCCGGTGCAGCAGCTTGCGGCCGAGGCGTTGCAGCTGCTGATCCGCGAGATGCGCGCCGGTAGCGCGCTGCCGGCCGACGAACGGCTGCGGGTGCTGGACCATGACCTGATCGAACGCGAGTCGACGGCGCCGCCAAGCGCCTGACATTGCGCGGCTTCGCCCGCCGTGACAGGCTGTCGGCAACGATCGAGGGGAGAGTGGGCATGCGGGCGATTCGACGGGCGGCTGTGGCGGCGATGGCGGGCGTGGCACTGACGGCGATGACCGCCGATGCACCGGAAGAACGCGGCTCTGGCCCCTACCCCGCGCTGTTCGAGGAACGCGCCGACCTGCCCGATCATGTCGTCTATCGTCCGGCCGATCTGCGCAAGGTCCGGCGCGGGGCGTTGCCCATCTATGTCTTCGGCAATGGCGCGTGCAGCGCCGACGGGACCAGTTCGCGCAACCATCTGCTCGAGATCGCGTCGCATGGGTATCTGGTGATCGCATCGGGCACGATCCCCCGCCCCGCCGCACCCAAGCCCGCTGCGCCTGCGGGACGGATGGCGGCGCCGACCGAGACCAAGGCGCTGACCGATGCGATCGACTGGGCACAGCGCGAGAATGGCCGCGCCGCCAGCCCGTTCGCCGGGCGGATCGCGACCGACCGGATCGCGGTGTCGGGCTTCAGCTGCGGCGGGTTGCAGGCGTTGTCGGCGGCGCAGGACCCGCGGGTTACCACCGCGGTCGTGATGAACAGCGGCTTCTTTCCCGAGGGCGCCAACCCGATCGCGGGCGTGGTGTCGGACAAGAAGCTGCTGAACACGCTGCACGGATCGGTGCTGTACGTTCTGGGCGGTACGACCGACATCGCGTACGGCAACGGCACCGACGATTACCGCCGGATCGACCATATCCCCGCCGCGCTGGTCAACGTGCCGGTCGGGCATGGCGGCACCTATATGCAGCCGCATGGCGGCGTCGCCGCCACCGTCGTCACCAGATGGCTCGACTGGAAACTGAAGGGCGATGGCAAGGCGGCCGGTTATTTCACCGGCCCCGCCTGCGGCTTCTGCAAGGACGATCGACTGACGATCGAGAGCAAGCGGTTATAGGATCCGGACGGCCGTGCCGCCGTCCGGACCAACGCTGCCTCAGAAGGAGAAGCGCACCCCTGCGCGATAGGTGCGGCCGAGCACGTCGTAGAGTGCCGGGTTGACGAAGAAGGGCGACTTGGCCGGATCGCGGTTGAACAGATTGTCGACCTTGGCATAGGCTGTCACGCCTTCGGACAGATTGTAGGTGCCGCCGATATCCATGTAGAAGGCGCCGGGCACGAAATTCTGGTCGATGGTTGGGCGCGTCAACGTCGATACCGGGCAGCTACCGGCGTCGCAGCGGACATATTGGTTGCCGAGCACGCCGTCACTGAACCAGCGTTCCTGCACCAGCAGCGAGAAGCTGTCGGTCTCATAGCTCTGCACCGCCAGCCATTTCCAGTCGGGCGTGTTGCCGATATTCACCCCCGCCGTGTCGTTGGGGATGGTGCCGGTCAGCCCGGTATCGGTCACGAACTTGCGGATATGGGTGGCGAGCGCGCGCAGCGTCAGCTGTCCGGGCAGGCCGAGCGGGCGCTGCCAGCGATAGCTCGCCTCGATATCGAAGCCGTCAGTGTCGATCGACGCAAGGTTGAATGCCTGTACGTTGATGAAGTTCGGCCCGGACGCGTTGTTCAGGTTGAACGCGCTGCACGTCTCGGGAAGGATGCCGCGGAAGCACAGGTCGACGATATCGGCCGCGCCGAGGCTGGAGATGACGTCGGTGATCCTGATCTTGTAATAGTCGACCGACAGGCTGACGCCGGGCAGCCAGCTCGACCCCGAAAAGGCGATGCCGGCGGTGGTGTTGCGCGCTATCTCGGGCGTCAGGCTAGTGTTGCCGATCGTGTTCTGGATCGCCAGCACGTTGACGTTGCGGAACGGGTCGAGGAAGTTGGGCAGCGTCGTGGTGACCGGTGCCGCGAACAGTTCCGACAGGTTGGGCGCCCGCACGTCGCGCGACGTCACCCCGCGCAGGCGCAGGCCGTCGATCGGCAGGTCCCAGGTGCCGCCGACCTTCCATGCCCAGACGGTGCCCGACGTGCTGTAGTCGGTGATACGCGCCGCGGCATTGATGCTGGCGCGGCCGGTCGCATCGCCGTTCAAGAGCGGCACGTCGACTTCGGCAAACGCTTCCTTGACGCTGTAGGCGCCGGTGCCGTTCTTGTAATTGCCGGCATACCAGTTGTTGCCGGTGGATAGCAGCACCGGGTCGAACGGATAGGTCGCATCGTACGGCGAAGCGGCGATGCCCGCGCCATAGGGATCGGCGGTGACGCGGTAGAATTCGTGGCGGAATTCGCCGCCGAACGCGACCGATACCGGCCCGGCCCAGGATTGCAGCGGCGAGCCCGAGAAGTTCAGGCTGACCACGTCCTGCGACTGGCGGGTGCGCTGGCGCGGGCCGTTGGCCGGCATGATGTAGCGCAACGCCGCCTCGGAGGGATTGCCGCCGAAGACGTTCAGCGGCTGGCAGCCGCTCGCCCGCGCGGTCGCATCGGCGCAGACGATCGCGCCATTGAGCGTGGTCGCGTTGATCGCCTGGTTGAAGCGGTTCGACAGCAGGATGTTGTCGACGTCGATCTTCGTCCGGTTGGTGCCGTGTTCGGCATAGATGTCGTAGTTCCAGTCGGTGCCGAGCACCGGGGTCCGCCCCTTCGTCCCCAGCACGAAGCGGTATTGGCGGCGATCGGTATGGACCTGCGTATTGCCGAGCGCGGCGTTGCTGGTGCCGAAGCGGAAATTGGTGATGCCCGCGGTCGCGCATGCCGCCTGCACCGATGCCGGGACATAGGGATTGGCGCACTGGATGGTCAGGTTCGGGCGGTTCTGGCCATTGACCGGCTGATTGTTCGTCCGCACCCGCGCGATGTTGGCGGTCAGGTAGATTTCGTTGTTCGGCGCGAAATCGAAACCCAACCGGCCATAGCTGTTGAGCCGTTCCAGCCCCGACAGCAGCGAGCGCCCGGCATCGACATTGCCCGACAGGTCGCCGCCCTGACAGAAGCCCGAGAAACAGCCGATCACGGTGCCGGATGCATCGCGCGACGGCACCCCGTTCGACCCGTATTGGAACTGGAACGGGCGGCCCGATTGATCGAAGGCGATGCCCTGCAACGGTCCGGCGGTGATCAGGCCATATTTGGTGAAGGTCGTCGACTGGGCGAAATCGCGCAGCACATATTGCGGCGACCCGTCATTGGTGACGTTGCGATTGACCAAAGTCGTCTGCTTGAACCAGTCGCGCCCGCCGGCGAGGCCGATGCCGAATTCACCACCGCCGACACCCTCGTCACGGGCATATTCGGTGCTGGCGACCAGATGCAGACGATCCTCAAGGAAGCTGGTGCCCGCCGCCAGCTGGACCAGCACCTGTTCGTTGTCGCCATAGTCGGTGATGCTGCCCTGAAGATTGCCCTTCACCCCCTTGAACCGGGTATCGGTGATGAAGTTGACGACGCCGCCGACCGCGTCCGATCCATAGGAGGCCGATGCACCGCCATTGACGATGTCGACGCGCTTTATGAGCAGTTGCGGGAACTGGCTGACATCGGGAACGCCGGTCACGTTCGCACCGACGACGCGCTGTCCGTCGAGCAGGGTCAGCGTGCGGATCGCGCCGACGCCGCGCAGCGAGAAGGAGCTGAGCCCCTGTGCGCCACTCGACGTGCTGAAGGTGTTGACGCTGGTGCCGGTCGATCCCTGCAACGAGGGCAGCTGCGCAATCGTATTGAAGATGTTCGGCTGCGCATTGGCGGCGATGGCGGTTTCGTCGAGGACGGTGGTCGGGGTCGGCGCGGTGAAGCCGCTGGTGGTGATGCGCGATCCGGTAACGACGATATCGGGCGCATCTTCGTCGGACGCGGGGTCGGCCGTCGCGGTGTCGTCCTGTGCTTCGACAGGCGGCAGTTGCGCCTGCGCGACTGAGGGCAGCAGACAGGCGAGCGCGACCGCGATCGGTGCGACGCCGATCCGCAGCGAAGCGACGCGACCGTTGTTGAGCTTCTTCATCATCCTACTCCCTGTTCCCTGGTCGTTGGCGACCCTGTCTTTTCGTGCAGCACTGGGCGGCGGCCGGTTCATCATCGAACCGCACCCGAACTATATTCCGACGATGTCATGGACTGCGGGACCGCCGCATGCGTCGGCGAAGGCCGTTCAGCCATTACGTCCCCATCGGGTTCCGCCTCCTCTCCCCTGCCGTCGGCGCCATTCGACAGTCCGCCGACAAGGCGAACCAACCGGCTATTCTCCGATGTGAGTCACGGTAACGTTACCATTTGATATGAGTCAAGCGGATATGCTTGTGGTTTTGCTTCGATTATATGCCGCTACTTAAAGGTCTCGCGACTATATTGCGGTGCAGCAGAAGCGTCCGGCGTTGCGAGCACGACCTGAAACCGACCCACTCTACCCCAGCAGCGTGTCGAGCCGGACCGGGGCGAAACCATGGACGTCGACGCCGACTTCGAACTGGCGCGGCATCGGTTTCAGCCGGCCATGGCTGTGACCGTGCAGGTTGATCGCGCGCTTGTGCTGCCCGTTCCAACTGCGGAACGGATAGTGGCAGAGCACGAGGCGGTGGCCGTCGAGGTCGAGTTCGGCATAGTCCCCCGTGCTCGCCCAACCAGGCGCGGCCAGCGTCGCGTCGGGATCATTGTTGCCACGCAGCAGGTGTTTGGTGCCGTGCAGCCGGGCAAGCAGCGCAGGCACGTCGGCGGGGCGGCGCGCGACATCCCCCAGATGCCAGACAATGTCCTCCGGCGCGACCGTCGCGTTCCAGCGTTCGATCAGCACCGCATCCATGTCGGCGACGCTGGCGAAGGACCGCTTGTGGATATTGATCGTGCGGTGGTCGCCGAAATGGGTGTCGGCGGTGAAGAAGACGGTCATGTCCAGTAGAGGACCCGCGCCTGCGGCAGCAGCGCCGCGATCCGTTCGGCGAAGAAGTCGCGCAACGCGCGCATCGTCGCCGCGTCATAGACCTGTTTCTCGCTACCGAACTTGGTGCGCTTGGTCGTCCGGTTCGCCGACCCCATGTCGAGCGACGATCCGGGATACCAGCTGTCGAGCACCGCCTTCGACCCCGCCGTGAAGCGATGAGTGATGAGCTCGATCGTCAGGTCGAGCCCCGGCACCACACCCAGCGCCGCCGCGGCATCGGCGATCAGCGATCCATAGGCGTCGCGCCAACCCTCCGCCGCGATGATCGGGGCGATGGTCAGCCCGACCGGATAGCCCGCCGCCGCCATCCGCGCGAGCGCCGCCAGCCGCGTGGCGACGGGATCGGTGCCCCCTTCGAACCGGGCGAAGGCGCGCGGGTTGATCGACGCGCGCATCCGGGTGCGGCGCTGATGATCGAGGGTCAGCAACGGTTCGACCCCGGCGAACTTGGTCGTGAAGCGCAACTGCACCGGCGCGTCCCACCGCCCGAACCATGCGATCGTCGCCGACAGCGCGCCGGTGATCGGTTCGAGTGCCAGCGGATCGGTGTAGCAAGACGCCTCGAACGTCGTCCCCTCCCCCATGCGGTCGCGATTGCGCGAGGTGACGCTGCCCTGCCCCAGATAGGCGGGCAATCCGTCCAGTATCTCGTCGAGATTGGCATAGACGCGGGTGATCGGCGGCCCTTCGAGCGAGCCGGCGAGATAGCAATAGCCGCAATGCGCCGGGCACCCCTCGGCCAGGTCGACGCGCCAGTCGGCACTGGGCGCGATCGGTTGCAGCTTGCGCTTGGACGGCGGCGCGACGACCACCGCCAGCGTCGCCTTCGCTAGCGCATAGGCGCGCCGCGGATCGTCGGGCAGGTCGAGCGCGAGCCGGTCGCCGGGCAGCAGCACGACCTCCACCCCCTGCCCGGCAGCGCGCTCGGCGATGGCGCGGCCATGGGCGAACGCCATCGACGCACGGGTGACGAGCAAGCGGCGCGGGCGCCAGTCGGGTCTCGCCTGCGATGTGGTATCGGGAAGGGTCGCCATCGCCCTTTAACGATCCACATCCGCAGACGGTCCGGCCGACCCGCCGCGCCGTCCCCTTATCGGCCGATGCGGAAGCGAACGATGCAGCTGTCCCATGGGGCGAGCGCCATGCCACCCTGCCGCGCGCCCGACGCACAGATGCGTTCGCCGAATTGTGGCGTGCCGCCGGTCCAGCCGGTCGGGGCGGCGGTGCGCGCGGTGCCGCTGATGTTGGTCAGTACCAGCGCGCCGCTGCCGTCCGGATTGGCGCGGGCGAAGGCGAAGACCGCCGGGTCGCCGCTGTCGAGCGGGACGTAGCGGCCGGTGCGGAAGGTCGGATCGGTCCGGCGCAGTTTGGTGAGGCTGCGATACCAGTTGAGCAGCGAATGGGGATCGCGCTCCTCCGCCGCGACATTGTGGGTGCGATACCCCTGCGCGACCGGCAGCCACGGGGCGCCGGTGGTGAAGCCCGCCTGCGGCGCCGTGCTCCACTGCATCGGCGTGCGCGCGCGGTCGCGATCGTCGGTGCGTGGGCGTTTGGGGCCGATCGGCGCCTGCGCCAACGTCGCCTTGTCGGCGTCGCCCATGCCGATTTCCTCGCCATAATATAGCAGGGCGACACCGGGGTTGAGCAGGGTCAGCGCTGCGGACAGCTTGGCGATGCGATCGTTGTTCACACCGTCGCCGAACTCGCTCCACTGGCGCGACTGGTCGTGGTTGCTGAAGAATTCGACCGGGGTCAGCCCATCGAGCTTGGTCGCCGCCTCGTCATAGCGGCGTTTCAGTTCGGCCGCGTCCAGCTTGGTGATGTTGCCCACGAGGAAGTTCATAGGCAGGTGGATCTCGTCCTTGTCCTTGCCATAGACCGCGCGGAGCTGTTCGATCGAGCGGGTCGAGGATTCGCCCAGCAGGATCGGGTTGCCCGGATAGGAATCGACGACCTTGCGCATCTCGCGCAGCACCTGATTGGTGCCGGGCAGCTGTGCGTTATACGGCTTCAGCCAGACCGGATCGGCGTCGGGGTTCGGATCCTGCGGCCAGTTGCTGTCCTCGAACAGATAGGGCGTGGCGTCGAGGCGGAAGCCCGATGCGCCATGGTCGAGCCAGAAGCGCACGACGTCGAACATCGCTTCCTTCAGCTGCGGATTGGCCCAGTTCAGGTCGGGCTGCTGCGACAGGAAGATGTGGTAATACCATTGCTTGCGCGTCGGATCCCACGTCCAGCTGGGCCCGCCGAAGATCGATTTCCAGTTGGTCGGCGGCTTGTCGGGCGTGCCGTCGCGCCAGACATACCAGTCGGCCTTGGCATTGGTGCGCGAGCTGCGCGATTCCTTGAACCACGCATGTTCGGCCGAACTGTGGTTGACGACCAAGTCGACCAGCACGCGGATGCCGCGCTTGCGGGCCTCGGCGACCAGCTGGTCCCAATCGGCCATGGTTCCATATTGCGGGTCGATCGCGGTGTAATCCGACACGTCATAGCCGAAATCGGCGTTGGGCGATTTGAAGAACGGCGTGATCCAGATCGCGTCGGGCCCGAGCGACTGGAGATAGTCGAGCCGCGACGTGATGCCGCGCAGGTCGCCGATCCCGTCGCCATTGCTGTCCTGGAAACTGCGCGGATAGATTTCGTAGATCGTCGCGTGCTTCCACCACGGCTCGGCGGCCGGGGTGGTTGCGACGGGTGTGGTCGACCGATCCTGTGCGGCGGCTCCCGCCATAGGCAGAACGGCGGCGGCAAACAACGCCGCAATGTACATGCTATTGCGCATAGCAGTTCCTCTCCTCGTTGCCGTAAGTCTAATAGATGCAATCGATTGCTGCAATCGCGCTTTTGTTTGTGACCGGTTTGCAACAACCGTCAAAGATCACGAATACGTATGCGTAAACCGACACTTGCAAACGATTGCGGTATTGCATATCCGATCGGTAACGCGGGAAGTCGCTGACGGCACAAGACCGCAAAAGAATGATTTCAGGAGGGGAATTTCGATGAACTCACGGCACATGCTCGCCTGCTCCACCGCCGCCCTCGCGCTGATCGCCATGCCGGCGCTTGCGCAGACCGCGGGCACGACCGTCGTCCCGCCCGTCGACCCCGCCGCCCCGGTGACGCAGCCCCCGGTCGGCGACCAGAGCGACACCGCGCCCGCGACCGAGGAAGCCCCGTCCGAAGACATCGTCGTCACCGGCCTGCGCGCCAGCCTCGAACGTGCACAGTCGCTCAAGCGCAACAACAGCTCGGTCGTCGAAGCGGTCTCGGCCGAAGACATCGGCAAGCTGCCGCAGTCGAGCGTCGCCGACTCGCTGGGCCGTCTCGCCGGTCTGGCGGGCGAGCGCCGCTCGGGGCGCATCAGCGGCATTTCGGTCCGTGGTTTCCGCGAGGATTTCGTCGGCACGACGCTGAACGGGCGTGAGCTGATCGGCATCGGCGACAATCGCGGCGTCGAATATGACCTCTATCCGGCCGAAATCGTCAGCGCCGCCGTCGTCTACAAGACCCCCGATGCCGCGCTGACCGCGATGGGCGTCGGCGGCACGGTCGACATCCGCACCGTCCGCCCGCTGGAGCGCAAGCGCGCGCTGATCGCGAATGGCAGTTTCGAACAGAATGGCCAGCCGTCGCGCAATCCCGATTTCAGCAACCGCGGCTATCGCTTCGCCTTGTCGTACAGCGACAAGTTCGCCAACGACACGATCGGCGTCGCGCTGACCGCCGCGACCACCTCGTCGCCGGTGCAGAACGAGTTCTCCAGCGTCTGGGGCTATGACGACGGGGCGATCACGTCCGGCCCCAATGCCGGCAAGCAGGTCGTGTCGGGGTACGAAGCGGCGGCGCGTTCGCGCGTGCTGAAGCGCAACACGGTGGCCGGCGTGGTGCAGTGGCGCCCGGATGACAAGTTCACCGCGACGGTCGACGCGCTCTACATCGATTTCGCCGACACCGGCATCTCGCGCGGCTTCATCGAACAGCTGCCGGTCGCCGCGAACGGCAGCGGCGTGCTGAGTGCCGATGGCGATCTGGTCACCTCGGCTCGCACCACCGGCTATAATTCGGTGCTGCGCAGCGATCCGCTCGACAAGCAGGGCGAGTTGTTCGTGCTGGGCGGCAATTTCGAGTATGCCGCGACCGACAATCTCGACCTGAAGCTCGACGTGTCGCGTTCGACCAGCAGCAAGAACGATACCCGTGGCGAGAGCTATTCGGGGCTCGGCCGCGCCGGTCTGCGGACGCAGGGGCCGAACACGATCCGTGAATGGACCTATACCGATCGCGGGCTGATGTTCGCGAACAACAGCCAGTCGTTCGACAATTACGCGGCGGTGAAGCTGGCCGGGCCGCAATCGTGGGGCGGCAGCCTTGCGCCGATCACCGAACTCGACACCCCGGCCGCGCGTGCCGCCGGCATCGGCTTCGCGCAGGCGCAGGACGGCTTCGTCAACTCGGCGCTCTTCGACGAGTATCTGAACGCGGCGCGGATTGAGGCGACCTATCGCTTCGATGACAGCTTCCTGAAATCGATCAACGTCGCGCTGCGCTATTCCGACCATGAAAAGTCGAAGACCAACCAGGGCTTCTTCCTGACCGCCGAGACCTATCCCTCGGACGGTCCGATCCCGGAGGATGCCCGGCGCGGCGTCGCCGACCTGACCTGGGCGGGGCTCGGCAACGTCGTCGCCTATGACGCGCTCGGCCTCATCAACAGCAGCTTCTATCGCCGCTGGGATGCGGGGTCGCTCGAACCCGATCGTCTGGGCGATACCTATTCGATCCGCGAAAAGGTCTGGCAGCCGTCGATCAAGGCCGATTTCGAGGTCCAGACCAGCTTTGCGCGGCTGTTCGGCAATATCGGCGTGCAGGGCCTGATTACCGACCAGCGCGGCACCGGCTTCACCTCGCTGATCGGATCGAACCTGCGCGTGCAGGCGACGCCGATCTCCGATGGGGCGAAATACACCCGCATCCTGCCGAGCATGAACGTCAATTTCGACCTGGGCGACGGCCATACCGTCCGCTTCGCAGCGTCGAAGGTCGTCAGCCGGCCGCGCATCGACTTCCTGAACCCCGGATCGTCGGTGAAATTCCGCAACAACGTCGCCGAAGTGACCAGCACCGATCCCGAACGCGGGCCGTGGCTGTCGACCGGCGGCAACGCGCGGCTGCGCCCGTACGAGGCCAATCAGGCCGATCTGAGCTACGAATATTATTTCGCCAGCGACGGCTTCGTCTCGGCATCGGCCTTCTACAAGAAGCTGGTGAACTGGAACGTCCAGAACAGCACGATCCGCGACTATACCGAGTTCTACATCCCCGGTTATCACCGCGCGGTCAGCAGCGATGGCCAGACGGTCTTCACCCCCGCCACCTTCCTCGGCGTGGACACGACCTATACCGGCGGGCTGAAGGGTGACGTGAAGGGCGTCGAGCTTCAGGCATCGGTCCCGCTGCGTCTGCTGACCGGCGCGCTCGACGGGTTCGGCCTGACCGGATCGGCGGCGCTGACCGACGGGCAACTAGACAATGGCAGCGACATTCCCGGCCTGTCGGCCCGGGTGTTCCAGGGCACGGCCTATTTCGAGAAATACGGCTTCTCGGCCCGTGTCTCTGCGAACAACCGGTCGAGCTGGCTGTCGGAGGATCGCGGCGGCAGCAACACCATCGCCCCGCTCAACCGTGCCGGACAGACGCTGATCGATGCGCAGATCGGGTACGACTTCGCCGGATCGGGCATCCGCTATCTCGAAGGACTGCGCATCTCGCTGCAGGCGATGAACCTGACCAACGAACGCGACACCTATCGCGACTCGCAGACCGGACTGTTCCTGCGCAACGAACAGTTCGGCCGCAACTTCATGGCGAACCTGACCTACGCCATCTTTTAAGGGCGGAGCATGACATTATCCTCGCCGGCATCGCCCGGCGGGGATAGGTCGTGCCGGCACGAAAGGGAGACGCGCATGGCCGCTGCGATCAACAGGGTCGTCATCGTCGGTGGCGGGACGGCGGGCTGGATGGCGGCGGCGCTGATCGCGAAGGTCATCGGCCCGCAGGTCCAGATCGTACTGATTGAGTCCGACGAGATCGGTATCATCGGCGTTGGCGAGGCGACCATCCCGCCGATCCAGCACGTCAACGCGGTGCTGGGCATTGACGAGGCCGAGTTCCTGCGCGAGACGCGCGCGACGATCAAGCTCGCCATCCGTTTCGACGACTGGGGCGCGATCGGCCAATCCTATTACCACAGCTTCGGCGCGGCGGGACGCAACACCGCCTTCTGCTCGTTCCACCATTATTGGAACCGGGCGAAGCGTGCCGGGATCGCCGGCGACTATTGGGACTACGACCTCAATTATCTGTGCGCGCGCGAGGGCAAGTTCGCCAAGATCCAGGTCGACGACCCGCTCTGGCACCTGCCCTACGCCTATCATTTCGATTCAGCGCTCTATGGCCAGTATCTGCGCCGTTACAGCGAAGCACGCGGCGTCGAACGGATCGAGGGGCTGGTCGAACAGGTCGCGCGCGATGGGGAGAGCGGCCATGTTACGTCGCTGACCCTGCGCGGCGGGCGCGAGGTTTCGGGCGACCTCTTCATCGACTGTTCCGGCGCGCGCGGGTTGCTGATCCAGCGGCATTTGAACGTCGGCTATGAGGATTGGGGCCATTGGCTGCCGTGCGATCGGGCGATGGCGGTGCCGACCGCGCGCCATGACGACACGCCGCCCTATACCCGGTCGACCGCGCGCAGTGCCGGGTGGCAATGGCGCATTCCGCTACAGCACCGGGTCGGCAACGGACTGGTCTATAGCAGCCGGCATCTGAGCGACGATCAGGCGGCGGACCTGCTGCTCGGCAATCTCGACGGCGAAGTACTCGCCGAACCCCGCATCATCCCGTTCCGCACCGGCCGCGCCCGGCGGCAATGGGACCACAATATCGTTGCGATCGGCCTGTCGAGCGGGTTCCTCGAACCGCTCGAATCGACCAGCATCTATCTGATCCAGTCGGCGATCGTCCGGCTGTTGCATCTGTTTCCCCATGCGGGTTTCGATGCGCGACAGACCGCCGAATATAATCGCCAGTCGCGGATCGAGTTCGAAACGGTGCGCGACTTCATCATTCTCCATTACCATGCGACCAGCCGTGACGATTCCGACTTCTGGCGCCATGTCCGCACCATGACCCTGCCCGACCGGCTGGCCAACAAGATCGCGCTGTTCCGTGCGACCGGCACGCTGACGCAGGACCCGCTCGATATCTTCATGGAACCGTCGTGGGTGCAGGTGCTGATGGGGCAAGGGATCGAGCCGGGCGACTATCATCCGCTGGCCGACGGGCCGAGCGATGGCGAACTGGCCGAACAGCTGCGGCAGCTGGCGGCGATGAAGCGCGAGCCGGTGCCGAACATGCCGACGCACGACCGCTGGCTGCGCGGGTTCGGCGGGGCGGCGTGACCCCGCGCTTCGTCATCTTGGGTGGCGGGACGGCAGGGTGGATCACCGCCCACCTGCTCGAACGCGCATGGGGCGGCACGAGCGTCACCGTCGTCGAATCACCCGAGATCGGCACGATCGGCGTCGGCGAAGGATCGACGCCGTCGCTCAAACGCTTCTTCGAGATCATCGGCGCGGACGAGGCCGAATGGATGCCGCGCTGTGGCGCGACCTACAAGGCGGGCATCCGCTTCGTCGACTGGAGTCCCGCCGCGCCGTGGCGCGACTATCGCCACCCGTTCACGACACAGATCGACGTCCATACCGAGGACGCGTTCGTCCTCAACTGCCGCAACCGACGGCTGGGCCATGACGTGCCGGTGCGGCCCGACGATTTCCTGCTGAACGGTCTGCTGTCGGCCAAAGGTCTGGCGCCGGTCGCGCCGCAGAACTTCCCGTTCCGCATCGAATATGGCTATCATTTCGATGCCGGGCTGCTCGGTCAGTATCTGCGCGAACTGGCGGTGGCGCGCGGCGTCGTCCACCGTCCGGCCAAAGTGACCGAGGTGCGGCGCGCCGAGAATGGCGATATCGCCGCGCTGGTCACCGACCGGGGCGAAGCGATCGCTGGCGACATCTTTCTCGATTGCAGCGGGTTCAACGGCCTGCTGATCGAACGGACGCTGGGCGTGCCGTTCGACAGCTTCAAGGACAATCTGTTCAACGACGCCGCCGTCGTCCTGCCGACCGAGATGGTGGGTCGCCCACCGGTCGAGACCGTCGCCACCGCGCTGTCGAACGGCTGGTGCTGGTCGATCCCGCTGCAGCACCGCTTCGGCAACGGCTATGTCTATGCCCGCGATTTCCAGTCGCCCGACGCCGCCGAAGCCGAGTTGCGCCGGACCTTGGCAGTCGGTGACGCGGTCGAGGCGCGCCACCTCACCTTTCGCGTCGGGCAGGTCGCGCGGCATTGGGAGCGAAACTGCGTCGCGGTCGGCCTGTCGCAAGGGTTCATCGAACCGCTCGAGGCGACCGCGCTGCATCTGGTGCTCGGCACCGTCGAACAGTTCATCCGCCATTATCGCGAGGGCGGTTGCACCGACCGGCACCGCGCCGCGTTCAACGCCGTGGCGGCCGATCGGATGGACGGGGTGCGCGATTACATCGTCGCGCATTACAAGCTGAACACCCGCACCGACAGCGATTATTGGCGCGCCAACGCCGCGAACGAGGCGCTGTCCGACCCGCTGCTCCACATCCTCGACCGCTGGTTCCGGCGCGGCGACGTGGCCAAGGAACTGGCGCGACAGGGTCAGCGCAGCCATTTCGGCAATCTGTCGTGGCATTGCCTGCTCGCCGGCTATGGTGCCTTCCCGCCGGTCAGCGAGCCGCCGCGCGACGACATGGACTTCTATGCCGCGCGGAACATCGGCGGGTTTCTCGACGGGTGCGCGCTGAACTTCGCCCCCGCCTGAGTCAGCGTCCCGCCTTCATCCGCGCGACCACCGTTTCGAGCTGCCGGTCGAGAATGCGATTATTATATTCGCGCACGACCTTGTCGAACGCGGCGCGGCGCAGGGCCGCCACATCGACGTCGCCCGCCGCGATCCGGTCGAGCGTCGCGGCGATGCCGTCACCGTCGCGCTCGTCGACCAGCAGCCCGCACACCCCGTCCTCGATCAGTTCGGGGATGCCGCTGTGGCGGGTGGCGAGGACCAGGACGCCGTTCGCCATCGCCTCCATCAGCGATACCGGGATCCCCTCCATATCGCCATTGGCGGCAGTGACCGAGGGAAGCAGGAACACGTCCGACTGTTCCAGTTCGGCGAACACCCGGCTGTGCGGCTGCGGCCCGAGGAACGCGATCGCATCCCCCGAGGGCGCCGCCGCCGCGTGCAATTCCTGTTCGAGCGGCCCGGTACCAATTACCTGATAGCGGATATCGGCCCTCGCCGTGGCGACGCCATCGATCGCATAGGCAATGCCCTTCTTCTCGACCAGCCGCGCGACGCTGAGTACCCGCAGCGGCGACTGGATCGGCGCATCGAACGCCGGCACGACGCCCTCGTCGATATCGACGCCCATGCGCAGCACGGTGATCTTCCGGTCTTCGGCACCCCAACCCATCAGCCGTTCGCGCCACAGATTGCTGATCGGCAGCAGCCGTTCGGTCCGCGCGAACAGTTGCTGGTAGAAAGGCTTCATCTGTTTGATGAGCGCGATTTCGGTAATGTCCAGCCCGTGGAAAATCGTCGCGATCGGCCCGTCGATGACCCCGGCCGAGCGCAGGAATTCGGCACGTACGCCGGGCGGGCCGAAATGGGCGATGATCGCGTCATAGCTGCCGAGATGCCGGCCGATCGTACCTGCCAGATCGGCGAGCGGCGCCTTGTAGCCGCCCTTCGCCGCCCGAAACGCGCGCAGCAGCGTGCCGCGGAACCTGCTGCCGAGCAGCGCCGCCGCGCCGTGCGCGATCCGCGACGGGATCGAGCGATGCGGATCGCGGGCAGTGCGGATCGCGCGCAACCGGACCTTCCCCGCCAACGGGTCCGCCACGTCGGGATGGTAGTTGCCGGTCACGACGGTCACGTCATGGCCGAGGTCGATCATCCCGCGGATCTGCCGGATCACGAAGGTTTCCGAAAGCACCGGATAGGCGGCGAGGAAGAAGGCGATACGCATCAAACGGTTTTTCCCAGGCTGACGAATGACGGTAGCAGATTCGCCGCGATGAAGCCGATGGTCGACCGTCCAGGCGCGAGGCGACGGGCGCGCCTTTCGTCCGTTGCAACCGCATTCACCAACGAACGCCCCCTTCGACGACATGCTTCCCGGCCAACCGCGCATTTGGCGCACCGCAATCGACCGCCATGCTGCACATGCGAACGCATGGCGTATGTGCGGCCGAATGCCAAGCCGGTTCGTACGATACTGTGGTACCGGCAAACCGCATGGTTCGATAGGCTTGAAAGGCCCGATATCATCGAACCGGTCGCGACACTATTGTGGTTCCGCGCGGCAAGGCTCTTTCGCCAAACATCATGGTAGGGTAGGCGGAAAACCATGCACGCCGTCTCCGTCGTTATACCTACGCACTTGCGTTCCCATCTCTTGCGCGAATCGATCGCAAGTGTTGCGGCGCAAACGTTGCAACCCGTCGAACTGCTCGTCGTCGACGATGCGAACGACCCGGCGACCCGCTCCGTCGTGGAAGAAGCCGACGCGCGGCTTCCTTTTGCAGTGCGGTATATTCGGAACGAATCGGGCGGCGTCTGCCATTCGCGGAACAAGGGGGCCGAGGCGGCGACCGGCAAGTGGATCGGCTTTCTCGACGACGATGATCTCTGGCATCCCCCCTTCCTCGAACGACTGGTCGAACTGGGCGAGCACAAGCGGGTCGGCCTCATCATTGCGGGGCTTCTGCATCATGAGGACGAACATTCGGTCAAGGCGCGCTCGCAACTGACCGACCTGACCCCGGCCACCGCGCTGTTGCAGAACGGGTCGATGACCGGCAGCAACTTCGTGATCGATCGTGACGCCTATTTCCGGGTCGGCGGGTTCGATCCTGCGGTCACCGTCTTCAACGACTGGGATTTTTTCGTGCGCCTGCTCGACGCCGGGGTGGGCTATGCCGTCGACCCCGAACCGTTGGCGGAATGGCGCTTTCATCCGGGGGATCGTATTGCCACGCCGTCGCTGCGACGGGCGAACGGCATCGGGTTTTTCCTGAACCGCCATGGCAAGCGGATGTCGAAACAGGTCTGGCGCGATCTGGAAACGACGATGCTGGGTATCCGCCGTTTCCACACGACCAATCGGTTCGAAAAGCTGACGCTCAGCGCGCAACTGATCCGCGCGCACGGGCCGGTACGCTATCTCAAGCGAATCCTGAACCGCTGACGCATCCGGGCGCGGGTAGACCTGCGCGAACGCCCCGCAAGATTACGATGAGAGTGAGACAGACAGGTGGATATCGCTGAAGCAAAGCGCCGGGCGCAGGTCGGTCCGAAGGCCTTGCTGGCAGGTCGCGCGTTCACGCTGATCATTTCGCTGACGTCGACCTTCACCATCGCCCGGCTGGTGTCGCCCCGCGACTATGGTTTGGCGAACATGTCGATGATCATGCTCGCGCTTGCGGTGACGCTGCGTGACTTCGGCATGACCAACGCCCTGATGCGCAAGGGCAGCATCAGCCAGGCCGAAATGAGCTTCGTCTTCTGGTTCAATTCGACGACGACCGTGCTGCTGACGACCGCGATCGCAATCGCATCGCCGTGGATCGCCGAATTCTACCGCCAGCCGATCATCGTCTGGACCATCCTGGTCTCGCTGGTCGGGTTCCTGTTCAGCGGAATCGCGTCGCAATACAAGGCAATGCTGTCGCGCAATCTGGAATTCGCACGCCTCGCCACCATCGAAGCGGCGGCGCTCTTCACCGGGTTCCTGACCACGCTCGTGCTGGCCTATCTGTATCGAAACGTATGGGCGATCGTGTTCGGCAACGCCGCGCAAATGATCTGCGCCTCGATCATGTATGTCAGCAGCAATCGATGGAAGCCGGATCGTCCGGCCAAGCCCGACAATCTGCGCGAGCTTCTGTCCTTTGGGGCGAATACCTCGATCTATTCGCTGGCACAGTTCGCCGCGAACAACGCCGCGCCCATCATCATCGGTCGGGTGCTGGGCGCCGCCCCGCTGGGTCAGTTCAACCGTGCGCAGGCACTGTTCCAGATACCGTCGTTGAATATCGTTCAACCAATCGCCCAGGCGACCCTACCCTTCCTCGCCCGGATGCGACCGCATCCCGAGGAATATCGTGTCGCCTATCTGGGCCTCGTCCGGCGGCTATCCACCTTCCTCATGCCCGGATCGGCGGCGTTGTGCATCGTCGCCGTGCCGTTGGTGCGGACGTTGCTGGGCGACCGCTGGCACGATGCCGGCATGGCGCTCACGCTTCTGGCGCCTTCTTTGGCGGCGGTCGCCTTCGCCTACGCGGCGGGCGACCTGTTCGTGTCGCAGAACCGGTCGGACGAATTGCGGACCCTGGGCATCGTCGACATGGTCGTGCGGATCGTCGTGATCCTGATCGGAGTGCAGTTCGGTATCCTGGGAGCGGTCGCCGCCTTCAGCGCGGC
Source organism: Sphingomonas sp. SAFR-052 (assembly GCF_051965015.1). Lineage (NCBI taxonomy): Bacteria > Pseudomonadati > Pseudomonadota > Alphaproteobacteria > Sphingomonadales > Sphingomonadaceae > Sphingomonas > Sphingomonas sp. SAFR-052. The sequence continues at coordinate 72,137 of NZ_JBQCMO010000004.1, forward strand.
ATCGATCCTGATGGCATTCGCCCGCGTGTTCGCATCGGGCCGCAAGGGGCCGGTGGGTACGCGCGATCAGTTGCGTGCCGGCATTCCCGGAATGGTGCTCGGCATCGTCGCTGCGATCGGTGCCGGGGCTGCATTGCTGGTTTCGCGTCAACTACAGTTGTCCGATGCCCTTACGTCCATTCTCGGACTCGCATTCGGCGGCGGTCTCGCGCTCGCGGTCGGCCTGATCCTGCAACCGACGCGCGTCGCGCTGATCGACCTTTTCGATGCGATCGGGCTGGCGAAGGTGGTGACGCTCACCGGACTGCGGCGTTTCGCCGTGAAGTAGGAACCGTCCCTGGCCAAGGAACCGGACCATGAAGCTTGCCCCGCTCCTCCTCGCGCTGGCCGTAACGGCCGTCCCGGCCGCCGCCGCGCCGCGTAGGGACAGCCATGCATTCCTTGAGAAGGGCCGCTGGTGGGGGGTGAATGTCAGCGGGATGGAGTTCAAGGACGAGCTGTCCATCAAGCCGCAGGACATCGACTTCTACGCCGATGCGGGGGCGAAGAGCATCCGCCTGCCCGTCAAGCGCGCCCGGCTGCAGACACCCGACAAGCTCGCCGCGCTCGATGCGCTCATTCGGCGCGGGACGGCGCGCGGGATGCTGATGGTCATCGACGAACACGGCTATGGTAATATCGGCGATCCGGATATTCGCGACTTCTGGTTGCGGATGGGGCGTCGCTATCGGGGCCAGCCGCTGGTCGCGTTCGACCTGCAGAACGAGCCGAAGGGCGGGACCTGGGCCAGTTGGGGGCCGGACGCGCGCGATCTGATCCATGCGCTGCGCACGGCCGGGGTCGACAACCAGCTGATCCTCGAATGGCGTGGCTGGTCGGGCTTCGGCCGAGCCGATCGCGGTGAGCATCCGAAAAAGGCGTGCGAGAGCGCGCTGTGCAGCCTGAACCGCGCGGGCATCTTCACCCTCGCCGATCTCGATCCGTTGAAGCGCACCTGGCTTTCGCCGCATCGCTATTTCAACAAAGGCGGATCAGGGGCGACGCCCGAATGCCGCCCCTATCCCCCGACCGGACCGCTTGGCAATTCGGTGAAGGCGGCGCGCAAGCTCGGCATGCGGCTCTATGTTGGCGAGTTCGCGTTCGGCCGGGCCAAGGCGGTACCGCCGAGCTGCAAGGCAATGGTCGACGACATCGTTGCCTTCTTCCGCAACACGCCCGAGGTGGTCGGCGGGGCGGCATGGGGCTGGGGTCCGCGCTGGTCGAGCGGCTATCTGTTCCGCGGCGAGAGCATCGGCAACCGCGCCCAAAGCTGGGATACGGAGAACGGCCGGTTGATCCGCTCGCTCTGGGCCGAGTAAGACTGATGGCGGGGTCGACCGTCCCGGTTCGGGATGGTCAGCCGTTCGCCGCGCGACGCGACGGGTCGGCGTCGCGCATCGCCGCACGGCGGATCGCCGATGCTAGCGTGTCGGGCGCACTGGGTTTCGGACAGACCATCGCCTGCGGATAGCGCCGGCGGAGATCGGCGTCGTCGGCATGGCCCGAATGGAAGATCAGCGGTACGCCCGCGGCATGCAGCCGGTCGGCCGCCTCGAACACATTGCCGTCGGCCAGCCGTACGTCGAGCACGGCGGCGGCAAAGGCGGCATTGTAGCGGTCGACCGCCTCCTGCGCCTCGACCAGCGTCATGCACGGTCCCTCGACCACGAAGCCTGCCGCCTCGATCGTCGCCTGTACGTCCAGCGCGATGAACAGCTCGTCCTCGACGAGCAGCACCGGATCAGTCATGCAGCAGCACGGCGGTCGGCAGCCGGATTTCCAGCCGGAATACCCCGTCCTCGACGACATTGTGCATCGTGCCGCGCAACTGCCGCACGCTGGTTTCGACCAGCACCGAACCGAAGCCGCGCTTGCCGGATGCCGGCTGCTGAATTCCGTCCGCTTCCTCGGTCCATGTCAGTTCTATTCCCCCGTCCCCGGCCTGCCACCGGACGCGCAGGCCACGTTCGCCGTTGCTGCCCAGCGCCCCATATTTCACCGAGTTTGTTGCCCATTCGTGGAGAACGAGCGCCAGCGGCGACAGGCAGTTTTGGTTGAGTGCAACGACCGGACCATCGATTTCGATCCGTGCGTGATCGCGATAGGGTGCAAGCGTGGTTTCGACGATATCGTCGAGCCCCACCGCCTGTGGTTGGCCGGCCGGGGAAGCCAGCGAATGGGCCGCGCCCAGCGCGGCGATGCGGCGGCGGATATCGTCGGCGAAGCCCGACACGTCGCTATGGCTGCGCGACGCGATGGTAATCATGCCGGCGATCACCGCGAACAGGTTTTTCACGCGGTGGTTCATTTCGCGCAGCATCAGTTCGCGCGTTTCGGCAACGGCATATTCGGGGGTCACGTCGATCGACACTCCGACCAGCCGCTTGGGTGTACTCCCCGCGACGATCCGCCCGAGCCCCTTGATCCAGCGCGCTTGGCCATCGGGGCGGTGCACGCGGAACGTCGCTTCGAAATCACCGCTGCGTTCGACCGCGCTGCGCAGTGCCGCTTCGACATTACTCCGGTCGGTGGGATCGATGCGGTCGAGCAACGCGCCGATCTTGGCCGCATCCTGCTCCTGCAGCGAAAAGAGTTCGCGCTCGACCGGATCGAGTACCAGTTCGCCGGTCTCGGGCGCATATTCCCATACGCCGATGCCCGCCGCCTTGATCGCGATGTCGAGCCGCTCGCGCTCGGCCGCCAGCTGCCGTTCGAGGTCGAGCGCCTCGGTGATATCAGTCAGCACCAGCGTCGCACCATCGACGTCGCCGCTCTGCTTGCGATAGGGCAAGGCACGCATCGAAAAGATCCGCTGGCCATCGAGCGTGCGGACCCGCCGCTGACGCGGCGCCGCGCCGCCCATGACCGCACGAGCATCGTCGAGATGGTCGGTGCCCTGCAACCGGCTGGCGACGTCGGTCAGCGGCCGACCGCGATCGGCAGGCTTGAGCGGGAAGATCGTCGTCGCCGCATCGGTATAGCTGCGCACCTTCATGTCGGCATCGAGCACGACGACGGCCAGTTCGGTCGATTCGTAGAAATTGCGTAGGTCGGAATTGGCGACGGTCAGCTGATCGACCTTGCTCTTCAACTCGTCATTGACGGTCGACAACTCCTCGTTGGTCGATTGAAGCTCCTCGTTCATCGACATCATTTCTTCGTTGGAGCTTTTGAGCTCCTCGTTCGCGGTCTCCAGTTCCTCGATCGCAGAACGCAGCCGGTGGCGGGTCAGGCGCAGATCGTCCTCCAGCGCCTCCATATGGTCGTGCCCGGCCTCCAGGTCGCGCATCTCGCCGTCATCGGCGGGGCGGAACGGGCCGGTCTCGCGGAACACGAACAGCAAGGTGCCGTCACCCAAGGGATCGCAGATCACCTCGATCGGCTGGTTGCCGTAATCGGTCTCCACGATCACGTCGCGCGCGATCGTCCGCCGCCGTTCGTCACGGGCCTGGCGCAGCAGCGGGCCGATCACGGTGCGCAGGCCCGGCCGCGCCAGATTGACCGCGCTGCTGCCGCCGGTGCGGGTCACCGGAAATTCGAAATAGCGGCCGAGCTTGCCATAGGCAGACACGATGCCGCCGTCCTGATCGACGATCAGGCTGGGCGGGGCATAGCGTTCGACCATCCGCCGGATTGCGGTCGCCTCCCCCGCCAGCGACCGGCTGTCGGTGCGGTCGCCGCGCTCGCGCCGGACGACCGGCGGGTGGTTGTTGGCCGGCAGATCGATCGGATAGCTGGTCGCGCCGGCCGAACGCGCGAACAGGCGCGCCTGCTGGTCGACCGGCTGGAACAGATGTTCGAAGCGTCCGACGCTTTCCGACGGGCCGAGGAACAGATAGCCGCCCTCGCGCAGGGCGAAGTGGAACAGCGGTACCACCGATTGCTGCAACCGGTCGTCGAAATAGATGAGTAGGTTGCGGCACGACACCAGGTCGATGCGCGAAAAGGGCGGATCCTTGACCAAGCTGTGGCTGGAAAAGCGGATCATGTCGCGGATTGTCGCGTTGATCGAAAACCGGTCGGTATGCGGCACGGTATAGCGTTCACGCAGCGCCGGCGGCAGGTCGACCAGCGCCGAGGTTGGATAGCTGCCCTCGCGCGCGATGGCGAGCATCTGTTCGTCGATATCGGTCGCGAAGATCTGCACCGCCAGCGGCTGGCCGGTCTTGCGCGCCGCCTCGGCGAACAGCATCGCGATGGTGTACGCCTCTTCGCCGCTCGAACAGCCGGGCACCCAGACGCGCAGATCCTCGTCGGTCGGACGCTGCGCCATTAGCGGTTCGACGACGCGGACGCGCAACTGCTCGAACGCCTCGGGATCGCGGAAGAAACGGGTGACGTTGATGAGCAGGTCGCGGAACAGCGCTTCGCACTCGCCCGCATCGCTGCGCACCCGCGACAGATAGGCGCGCCCGGTATCGATGCCGAGCACATGCATCCGTCGCTCGACGCGCCGGACGAAGGTCGAGCGCTTATACCCCGAAAAATCGTGACCGATCGCCGAACGCAGCACACGGCACAGTTCGTCGACATGATCGGCGACGATATCGGCCTCATGCTCGTCCGGATCGGTGCGTCGGCGTTCGAAGAAGCCTTGCAGGCATTCGAGGATCTCGCCCGGCGGCCGCACGAAATCAGTCATGCCAGTGCCGACCGCTGACAGTGGCATGCCGTCATAGCGCGCGCTTTCAGGCTGTTGTGCGACGCAAACCCCGCCATTCTCCTTGATCGCGCGCAGCCCGGTGGTGCCGTCGGCGCCGGTGCCCGACAGGATGACGCAGGCGGCGTTCGATTGCTGGTCGCTGGCCAGCGACAGGAAGAAATCGTCGATCGGACGGCGCAGGCCCCGCGGCTGCTGGAACTCCGTCAGCTCGAGCACCCCGTCGCGCACCGCCAGTCCGCGCCCGGGCGGGATGATATAAACGGTGTCGGCCTCGATCCGCTCGCCGCCGGCGCTTTGCAGCACTTCCAGCACGGTGTTGCGGTCGAGGAGCTGGGCCAGCATGCTTTCGTGATTGGGATCGAGATGTTGAACCACGACGAAGGCGAGGCCGGTCGGCAGCGTCGCCGGGGCAAGCATCTCGCGCAGCGCCTCCAGCCCGCCGGCCGAGGCGCCGATGCCGACGATCGGCACCGCAGCCGTCTGCGGCGCTGCGTTGCTCCGCGACGTCGTCACATCATGCACCGGGGGCAGACTCCAGATCGGCGAGCATCATCTTTGCCTGTGCCACGATCGCGGCACTGTTGGCGATCGTCAGAAGCGTACCTTCGACGACGATCCCGGCATCGCCCGCGATCGGGACCAGCCGGCCGAGCGTCGCGCGCAGCTGTCCGTCATAGTCCGCCAGCATCTCGGGCTGCGAACGGCTGACATCGAATTGCGAGGCGAAGATATAGTCGACCTGCCCGCCGATCGCGCGCAGCCGCGACATATACAGCAGGTTGACGAAGGGCGTGCCGTCCTTGCGGAAATTGACGATCGGCGTTCGGACATTGGTCTGTTCGGGCTGGGCCAGGAATTCGCGCAGCCGGGCGCGCGGCTGCACGTTCGGTGCTTCGCGCTGCAATAGGCGACAGTTGCGGCCGACCACGTCCTCCGCGGTATAGCCGGTCAGCGCCGAAAACGGGTCGTTCACCAGCAGCAGGTGATTGTCGTCATGCGCGGAGGCCAGCGCCAACGCTACACGCGATTGCCGTAGATACTCGACGAGCGACCTTGGCAGTTCCTGTTGCACGTACGCTCCTTTTCCGAATCAGCGGATTACGCGCAAATCCGATATGATAACAACCCATGTTGCGGCCCCGGAACGACGACTGTCCCGCATTGCGATGCGGCGCGCCTAAAACCTTTGAATGAGAATTTAACCCGGATCATATTCGTGATAAGAACATTCTCATTCTAGGCCGCCTCCCCCATGCATCCGCTGGGTCGCGCCCGGGTCGGGATATAATCATTCGCATGTCGCATATCACCGTTTTGTCGGCGCCAACCCCGTACACCGTGCCAGGCTTCCTTGCCGGAGGCGGCGATTGTGCCGCCATGATCGCCCGGCACGATTGGACACAGACTCCGCTCGGGCCGATCGAGCACTGGCCGCAGAGCTTGCGCACGGCGTTGGCGCTCGCGCTTCGCTCGCCGGTGCCGATCGTGCTGTTGTGGGGCGCGGAGGGCGTCATGCTCTACAACGACGCCTATTCGGTGTTTGCCGATGCCCGCCACCCGCACCTGCTCGGATCGAACGTCCGCCAGGGATGGCCGGAGGTCGCCGCGTTCAACGACCATGTGATGCAGGTGGTCCTGGCCGGGGGCACGCTGCGCTACCGCGATCAGGAACTGACGCTGGCACGCAGCGGCCGCCCCGAACAGGTGTGGATGGACCTCGACTATTCGCCGGTGCTCGACGAGGACGGCGTGCCGGCGGGCGTCATTTGCATCCTCGCCGATACGACCGAACGGTTCGCGAGCGTGCGGCACAGCCAGTTCCTGCTGTCGCTGTCCGATGCACTGCGTCCGCTGACGACGCGGGCGGAGATCACGACCGTAGCGTCCGAACGTATCGCCGAATGGCTGGGCGCGTCACGGGTATTTTACGCCGAGATCAGCAATGAAGGTATGATGGTCGTCGAACGCGATCATTGTCGCGGAGTCCCCTCCATCGCCGGCGTCCATTCGCTCGCCGCCTTCGGCCCCGGCCTGCTAGCGGCCTATCGCAGCGGGCAGCCGGTAGTATGCGGCGACATCCCCAACAACATGGATTTGAACGAAGAGACCCGGGCGGGACTGGCCGAACGCTGTGTCGCGGCGTTCGTCGACGTCCTGCTGTTCGATGAAACGGACCGGGTCGGGGTACTCGCCGTGCAGTCGGGAACACCGCGGACATGGACGCAGGCCGAGGAGAACCTGATCCGCGAAGTCGGCGAGCGCGTGAAGAGCGCGGTCGAACGCGCCCGCGCCGAAGAGGGCCTGCGCCGGCTGAACGAGACGCTGGAGGAACAGGTGGCGATCCGCTCCGCCGAGCGCGACCGGCTGTGGAACCTGTCGCAGGACATGCTGGCGCGCGCCGATTATGCCGGCATGATGTCGGCGGTCAGCCCGGCATGGACCAAGATCCTGGGCTGGAGCGAAGCCGAACTGCTGTCGCGCGGCTATGCCAGCTTCATGCACCCCGAGGACGAGCCGCACACACTGGCGGCGATCGACGGCATGGCCCAGACCCGCCAGCCGACCCGGTTCGAAAACCGCATCGTCACCCGCGAAGGCGACTGGAAACATATCGAATGGACCGTGGCACCCGAAGCCGACGGACGGAATTTCGTAGCGGTCGGTCGCGACCTGAGCGATGCCAAGGCCCGCGAGGCCGATCTGGAGGTGGCGCGCGACGCATTGCGTCAGAGCCAGAAGATGGAGGCGATGGGCAGCCTGACCGGCGGCGTGGCGCATGATTTCAACAATCTGCTGACCCCAATCATCGGCTCGCTCGACATGCTGGTGCGCAAGGGGGTTGGCACTGATCGCGAACGGCGGCTGATCGGCGGCGCGCTGCAATCGGCGGAGCGGGCCAAGACGCTGGTACAGCGGCTGCTCGCCTTTGCCCGGCGGCAACCGTTGCAACCGACCGCGGTCGACGTGGCGCGGGTGATCGACAGCATGACAGGGCTGATCGGATCGACGCTGGGCCCGAAGATCGCGATGCGCGTCGACCTGGCCGACCTGCCCCCGGCGCGGGCCGATCTGAACCAGCTGGAAATGGCGCTCCTCAACCTAGCGGTGAATGCGCGCGACGCGATGCCCGACGGCGGCACGTTGACGATCACGGCGCGGCAGGAAAGCGTGTTGTCGACCCATATCGCCGGCATCCCACCGGGCGACTATGTCCGCCTGAGCGTCGGCGACAGTGGCTTCGGCATGGACGAGGAAACGCGCCGCCGCGCGATCGAGCCGTTCTTTTCAACCAAGGGCGTCGGCAAGGGCACCGGCCTTGGCCTGTCAATGGTCCATGGCCTGACCGCGCAGCTGGGTGGCGGGCTGACGATCGACAGCATCCCCGGCCACGGCACGGTGGTCAGCCTGTGGCTGCCGGTCAGCGCGCTGACGATCTGCGACGCCGAACCCCAGCCCGATGCGCTGGCGATGCCGGGGCGGATCGGCACCGTGTTGCTGATCGACGACGAAGAACTGGTGCGGATGAGCACCGCGCACATGCTGACCGACCTGCAATACCGTGTGGTCGAGGCGGTATCGGCCGAGGACGCGTTGCGCATGATGCGCGAAGGGCTGACCCCCGATATCGTCGTCACCGACCATCTGATGCCGGGCATCAGCGGCGCGCAGCTGGCGCGGATGCTGAAGGCCAGCCATCCGACGCTGCCGGTGCTGATCGTATCGGGCTATGCCGAGGAGGAAGGGATCGTTTCCGACGTCCCGCGGCTCACCAAGCCGTTCCGCAACGACGAGTTGCAGGTAAGCCTATCGGCGCTCTCGACGACGAGCACGATGCCATCGGACTTGATCCAAGTCATTGAAATAACGTGATCGATTAGGGCGACCAATCGCCGGCTCATCGGTTGGCAGGGGGACGGTCCGGCAGGAACAGCCGGTCGGATCGCAACGCGTGGCATGCACCACGTGCGGACCCCAGCCCGAGGAGCTTAGCGACATGGCAATCCAGCAGGACATCCTTCGCGAACTATTCGTCACCGGCCTGACCAATGCCCACGCGGTCGAGAAACAGGCGCTGTCGATCATGACGCCGCAGGTCGAGCGGATCGTGAACTATCCCGAGGTCGCGGATCGGCTGCGGCTTCATATCGACGAGACCAACGACCAGATCGCCCGGCTCGACGAAATCCTCGCTGGGTTCGACACCAGCGGATCGACGCTGAAGGATCTGGGCCTGAGCCTATCGGGCGGGATGGCGGCGCTCGGCCATAGCGTCGCGGGCGACGAAATCGTCAAGAACAGCTTCGCCAACTATGCCTTCGAACATTTCGAGATCGCGGCATACAAGTCGCTGCTGACCATGGCGGAGGATGGCGGCTTCGCATCGGCCACGCCGCTGCTCCAGCAGTCGCTGAGCGAGGAACAGGCGATGGCGCAGTGGATCGACGAATCGCTGCCGGTCGTCACCCGCCGCTATGCGACGCTGTACGCGGAACAGGGTTCGTCGGGCGCCAAGGTCTGATCCTCAGCAGTCGAACGGCACCGGCCGGGTGAGGATATAGGCGGCGCAGGCGGACATCAGCACCGCCACCAGCGCGGCCAGCGCCAACCCCGGCCGGGCACCGATCAGGAACATGCCATATCCGAAGGCGATGCCGCTCAACGCCATCGCCTTGGCCCGGCGCCCGATCGCACCGTCTCGGCGCCACGCGGTGAGCGTCGGGCCGAACCGGGGATGATCGAGCAGCCAGCGCTCCAGCCGTGGTGAGCCGCGCGCGAAGCAGGCAGCGGCGAGGATCAGGAAAATCGTCGTCGGCATCACCGGCAGCAACGCGCCGATCACGCCCAATCCGACGAACAGCCAGCCAAGCGCGATCCAGCCCAGTCGCACCAGCCGCATCCGGCGCGGCATCGGTCGTGGGGTGGCGGGCGGCAGCATCATCGACACCCTAACGCGCACATCGCGACCTTGATACCGGCACCCGGCGATCGTAGCGGCGATTCGCGACAATCCGGCGACGGCGATCATGGTTTAAATCGATTAACACTCGCCCGAATTGTCGTTTCGGGCATGGATTGATCGGATGTGTCGAACGGTTCGTCGCCGATGAACGGCGGTTGCGTTGACAGTTTGCCGCGCCGAAGCGATGAGCCGGATCGAGTTCAGCCGGTCCGGTGATCCGCGCTTGCAAGCAGCGGAAAACGGACGGCGAGACGTGGGGGTTCCCGACGGCCGCTCTATTTGTCCGCGTTTCTGCGGCCGATGGCGGGCACCCTTGCGCAATTGCAGTGAGTGGGAATGAACAAGCGCTGGTCCGTATTGGTTTTGTGGAGCCTGACCGCAGTCAGCGGCGTCGCGAGCGCCCATGTCGCGATGAACACGGATCCCGAACCACAGATTGCCCCGCAATCGACGCCAGCTCTCGGTTCCGCCGCTCCCGTTACCTTCGCCGCGCCCGCCCCGGTGGTGCAGGCCCTTCCCGAGGCCGAACCGGCCCTTTCCGACACCGATACCGCCAGCCTCGACAAGCGCGAAGTCGAATGCGTCGCCAAGGTCGTGGTCCACGAAGCCGGCAACCAGCCGCATCGCGGGCAGGTCGCCGTGGCGCAGGTCATCCGCGCCCGCATGAACAGTGGCCGCTTCGCCGACAGTGCCTGTGGCGTAGTCAAGCAGCGCGGCCAGTTCTTCAACGTCGATGCCTATGACCCGCCCCGCAACAACGGCCGCTGGGACACCGCCGTCGACATCGCCAAGCGCACGCTGAGCGGCAAGGGCGAAGAAGTCGCGCCGGGCGCGCTGTTCTTCCATTCGGCCGGGGCGTCGATGCCGAAGCGCACCCGAGTCACCCAGATCGCGGACCACACCTTCTATCGCTGAACCGACTGTCGGCAGGTTCGCGTCCCGCAACGCCCGCGCTGAGCAAGGCTCGCGCGGGCGTTGCCGTTTCTAGCGCGCGCTGCCGTCTTCGCCTGGCCGTTCGGTACCAAATCGTGCCGCCTGCGCCGCTTCCCAGCGCCTGCGGACCGCCGCGCGCGGGGCGTCGAAGCCCAGCCCGGCGGTCAGCGCGACCCAGGACGCGATCGGCGCGCGCAGCGGCTCGGTGATTGGCGACGGCGGCAATTCGTCGAACCATGCACCGATCGCGTGCGCGTTGAATACGCTGAGGAACAGCGTCGCCGTCGCGATCGTGCCGGTCATCCAGCGCCACGGCCGCACCGTGTCGACCGGATCGGCCGGCACCAGCACCGGCGATCCGACCTCGACGATTTCCCCCTGTTCGGCCCCGGTCGTCATCATGCGCTTACCCTCAGAACTGGTAATAGATGAACGGCGCGACCCCCTCGGGCCGCATCGCGTCGACGATCAGGATCAGCACGCCCAGCGCCAGCCCGATAAGCGGTGCGGCATGGGTGCGCACGCAGGTCGCGATGCCGGGCAGGATACCGACGGGCATGGCATGGATCGCCAGCCCCAGCGCGACCAGCCCCAGCGACAGCGGCGTCACCAGCGTGTTGCGCCAGTCCCCGGCGAACAGCTGTCCGAGATAGGCGAACGCTTCCCCCTCGCCCTGCGCGCGGAAGAAGATCCAGCCGAGGACGACGATGTGAAACGTGACAAGGATGCCGAGCCAGCGCGGAGCCGCTCGCCAGCCGGTCGGGCGGTGGCACGTCCAGAAACGCTCGATCGCCAGCCAGCCGCCGTGCAGCGCGCCCCAGATCACGAAGCTCCAGCTGGCACCATGCCACAGCCCGCCGAGCAGCATCGTCAGGAACAGGTTCAGATAGGTGCGCACCGGCCCCTTCCGACTGCCGCCCAAGGGAATGTAGAGATAGTCGCGCAGCCAGCTCGACAGGCTGATATGCCAGCGCCGCCAGAAATCCTGGAGCGAGGCGGCCCGGTACGGCTGATCGAAATTGCGCGGGAAGGTGTAGCCGAGCAACGCCGCCAGCCCGATCGCCATGTCCGAGTAGGCGGAGAAGTCGCAATAGATCTGTACCGCATAGCCATAGGCGCCGATCAGCAGGTCGAAGCTCGATCGGCTGGCCGGATCGAAGAATGCCGGATCGACCAGCGCCCCGGCCAGTTGCGACGCAATCACCGCCTTCTTGAACAGGCCCCACAGAATCAGCAGCAGCGCGGCGGCAGCGGTACCGCGATCGATGGTCGGCACCCGCCGGAACTGCGGCAACAGGTCCGCCCCGCGCACGATCGGCCCGGCGACCAGATGCGGGAAGAAGGACATGAGCAGCGTCAGGTCGAGCAGGCTGGCGGCGGGCAGGCGGCGGCGATGGACATCGACAAGGTAGGAGATCGCTTGGAAGGTGAAGAACGACACGCCGACCGGCAGCACGACCTGTAGCAACGGCAGGTCGCGGCCGAAGCCCAGCGGCTGCAACAATGCCGCGACCTGTTCGAGGAAGAAGCCGGCATATTTGAAATAGCCGAGCACGCCGAGATTCGCGGCGATGCCGAGCGTTACCAGCATCCGCCCCCTCGGCACGTCGCTGCGCACGATCGCCGCCGCCAGCGCCCAGTTGACGAAGGCCGAGACGAACAGCAGCGCGACGAACCGCGCATCCCACGCACCGTAAAAGAACCAGCTGGCCAGCAGCAGCGCGATCTTGCGCCATTCGTTCGACCGGCCGAGCGACCAGGTGATCGCATAGACGACAAGGAAGAACAGCCCGAAGCTGAGCGTGGGGAACAGCATCTAGCGGACCGTCGGCAGAGGGACGGTCGGTGCGAGCAGGCTGGTCATGGCAAGGTCGATATCGGCCTGCAGCAGCCGGGCGATCTCGGCACCGCCCGTACTGGTGAAATGGACATGGTCGCCGCGCATCCGCGGGGGCGTCCCCTGCGTCCAGCCATCGGCGACGCAGCGCCCGCCCATCGCCTGTGCCCAGTCCCAATAGGCGATACCGAACGCCCTCGCCTGTCGCCGCTGGATCGCCTGAACCGACGCGAGCGCCGCGGTCGGGCGCCACGGCGCCGAGGATGCGCAGGGCAGGCTGGCGCCGCTTTCCCCGGCCTGCAAGCTGGGGGTGCGGGTCGCGGAGTCGGGCGCACCGAACAGCAGCATCGGCACACCGGGCGCCAGCCGCCGCAACCGGGTCAGGTCGGCGCGCAGCGTCGCTTCATAGGCGGCGGCGGAAAATCCGGGGCGAAAGGCTTCGTTGGTGCCGAACGCGACGACGATCAGGTCGGGGCGATAGGCAGCGAGTTCGGTCGCGACGACGCGGTCGTCGGTCCGGTCGAAATGGGTGAACTGCGCGCCGACCGTGCCGAGGTTCGACAGGATCACCCCGCCGCCGAGGCTGCGTTCGGTGCTCCACGACGTCAGCGTCACCGGACCACGCACGACCGTGGCCGAGGCGATCGACGCCTCCCCCCCGGCATCGAGCGTGCGGCAGCGGCTGCCGGTCTCCAGCGCCGCCAGCGGCCATTCGACCACCGCCGCGCCGATGCTCAACTGCACCGTCCCCGCCCCCGGCCCGGTGAGCGCACAGACGGTCAGCCGGTCGAAGGTCCGGCCGCCATCGGCGCCGAGCGTCACCGCCGCGCCGGGGGTGTAGCTGGTCAGGCTATAGGCGCTGAGGCCCATCCGCACGCTGCTGGCCGATTGATAGGCCGATCCGAAGATGCCGTTGACGCTCCACCCCGGCGACTGGGTCGCGGTGACGTCGCGGGTCAGGTAACCGGCATAGGGGCGTCCGGGGGCAAGCGTCCCCCGCCCCGCCCGGCCATAGCGCGCCTGCAACAGCGTCCGCCAGCTGCCGGTGATCTGGTCGCCGGCGGTGTGGCTGTCGCCGATCTGGAGGATGCGGACCGGCGCCGGGCTGCTGCGCGCGGTCGCGAGCTTTTCGAGGAACGGGCGGATGCGGTCGGCATTGCACAGCGCGCCATAGCAGGTCGATGCCGCCGCCTGCGCCAGCGCGATCGCCATCAGTGCCGACATCAGCGCGCCTCTTCCGCTGGTGCGGGACGGCCCGCCGCCTGTCGCGCGCGATCGGCATAGCGGCGTAGATCGGCGGCGACGCCGTTGGTCAGCCGCTGATAGCCGACCCCGATCATGTGCAGCCCGTCGCCGGTGCGCAGCAGCACCGGCTTGCCGGTCTTCAAGTCGGGCAGATAGGCGTTGTACTTGCCCTCCGCATCCAGCGTCAGCGGCCGCGAGTCGACGAACGGCACGCCGAGGCGGCGCATATGGTCTTCGTAAAACGCGTCCATCGCCTGCATGTCGGCATCGAGTTGCGGGTCGCGCATCACCGGCAGGCCGACCCAATAGACGACCGCGCCAGTCGAGCGGACCGCCGCCACGAACTTGTCGATGCGCTCGCCGATCACCCGTTTCCAGCCGTCGCTCATCAACGGATGGAGATGACCGTCGGCAAACACCGCCTGATTGTCGTTCGCGCCGAAGCTGATGACGACCGCGTCGACCGGCTGCTGCCGTAGCTGCTCCAGCGCGCGCTGTTCGAGATCGAGGGTGCGATAGCGGGTGAAACCAGTGGCTTCCTTGGCGAACTTCAGAACTTCGAAGCCGTCATCCTTCGGCAGTTGCCGGTAGAGCGCGTCCCAGATACCGTTGCCGAAGCTGTCGCCGAACACGCCCACGCGCAACACGCCGCCCTGCCGCATCCGGTCGATTACCCGTGGGTCGAGCGGACCGTCGACGGTTCGTGCAGTGGCGGGCGGCGGCGGGGCGGGCGTTGCCACGTCATTGCCGGTCAAGGAAGCGCCGGGCGCGACCTGCGGCGTCGGCGAGGCGGTTGGCGCCGGCATGTCGGGCAGCGCTATGTGTCCGCCCCCGGCAAAGGACAGGCCGACCACGAAGCCGGCGATGAGGCCGAGCACCAGGACCGCCATCCGGTCCCCCAGCCACCACAGCCTGGAATCGGTCGCGCGAGAGACAGCAGTCACGTTCGATACTCGTTCACGTCTGGGATGAGCGCACGTCGCAGCGCGCGGGTCAGTGTTGCGCGTAACCGGTCGCTCCCGTTCGGGCAAGCCGGACCCTCCGCGGACTGCCGGGCAAATGCGCCGGCCCGTCAACGGCACGCGCCATATGCTACGGCGGCAGCACTTACGATGTCCCGCGTAAAATCCGATTTTTCGAACATGTGCCAGCGATCCAGCCGTACGGATTTCTTCTCGTACGCGACCACGACACAATCGATTTGCATCACGCCGAATTCTCCTCACCAAACCACTATAATCATTACATAATTTTCATATGGTATACGATCATGCTACGAACTGGCAGTTGACTGAGGCGGGGTATGTTGCGGGGGCGGAGGTTGCAACATGGATCACGAGGCTAGGAATTCCGGTTCTGGTAACGGCGCATCGACGGGCGGCCGACGTGCCTGTAAGCACTTCGTCGGCGATCGTCGTGGGCTGGCGGTCGTCGAACTGGCGCTGACGCTGCCGATCCTGCTGATGTTCCTGTTCGGCATATTGAGCGGCGGGTGCTGGCTGGCGATTTCGCATGTCGTGCAGGAGAGCGCGAACGAAGGCGCGCGCGCGGCACTGGCGGGGCTGAACGCGCCGGAACGGGCAGCGTTGGCGAGCGACGCGGCGCGATCGGTTCTGGCGGGCAATTACGGTATTGCGCAGTCCGATGTCGGGATGCAGGTCGAGGATGACGGGCGGCGGCTGACGTTGAACGTCGCCTATGACGGATCGGCCAACCCACTGATGAAGCTGCCGATCCTGCCGGCGAGCAGCACGATGATCCGCCGACAGGCCAGCGTCGTGTTGAACGGGCTGTGATCGCGATGCGCTGCCTGCGAACGCTTGCCCGGCGGCGCGAGGGCAATGTGGCGATGATCGTCGCCGGCGGCATGGCGATGCTGACCGGCACTGCCGTAATCGGCATCGATACCGCGTCGATGTTCCTCGAAAAGCGCCGGTTGCAGGGGGTGGCGGACGCCGCGGCACTGGCAGCGGCGGGCGACCCGGCCAATGCCACGACACGCGCGCAGGCGGCGATCGCGCTGGCACCCGACAACGGCACCCGACTGGTCACGCTGACCCCCGGCCGCTTCGATCGCGACCAGTCGGTCGGGGTCGACGCACGCTTCGTCGCCGGGGCCGCATCCGGCAACGCCGCGCAGGTCACGGTCGAGAGCCAGCTACACCCCTTCTTCGCGCAGATGTTCGGAACGCAGCAGGTGACGATCGCGGCGAAGGCGACGGCGGCGCGGATCGATCTGGCGGCCTTCTCGATCGGGACGCGGCTGGCATCGGTTCAGGGCGGGCTGCCGGGAGCGCTCCTGTCGCAATTGGCGGGGAGCGAATTGTCGCTGTCGGTGATGGATTATCATGCGCTGGTGTCGGGCCAAGTCGACCTGCTCAAGACCGTCGAACTGCTGCGCACCGCGGCGGGGGTCCGCGCCGCGACGTTCGGCGAGGTGCTAACCAGCGATATCACCCTGCCGCAACTGGTGGCGGCGATGGCGGGGGCGACGTCGAACGGCAGTACCGCGGCTACGCTGCGGACCCTGTCGACCAAGCTCCCGGGGCGCAGCGTCCGGCTGGAATCGATCGTCGACCTGGGTCCGCTGTCGGACCGGACCACCGCCGATCCGCAGCGACCCATCCGCGCCGATGCCTATGCGATCCTGCGCGAAGCGTTGCAGGTCGGGACCGGCAATCGGCAGATACAGAGCGATATCGATCTGGGCATTACCGGCATCGGCCGGACGCGCCTATGGCTGCAGATCGGCGAGCGCCCGGCGCATAGCCCGTGGCTGTCGGTCGGACAGGCGGGTCGCGCGGTCGTGCGCAGCGCACAGATGCGGATGTGGATCGATATCGCGCTGCTCAACGCCCCGCTCAGCCTGGGATCGGTGCGGGTGCCGGTTTATGTCGAACTGGCCGAGGCGGAGGCGCGGCTGGCGTCGATCGCGTGCGTGGGCGGGCCGGCCAATGCCATCGTCGGGCTGGACGTGACACCGTCGCTCGGCCGCGCGGCCATCGCCGATCTCGACCCGGCGCTGCTCGGTAATTTCCAGCAGGCGACGGTGCTGCGGCCGGCGCGGATGGTGACCCTGCCGCTCGCCACGCTGACCGGGTTCGCCGATATCAAGCTGGGTAGCATGCAAGCGCAGCGGGTGAGTTTCTCCCGCGCCGAGATCGATGGCGATGTCGTCAAAACGGTCGCAACCGACGACATCGCTGCGGGCATCGCCAGCAGCCTGTTGCGCAACGTGGATATCCGCGCCAACGTGCTCGGCATCGGCGTGTCGGGCGGGTTGCTGACCACCACGCTCGGCAACACGCTGACGCTGGCCGCCCCCGCGCTCGACCAAGTCGTCGGACAGGTCAGCGCGCTAGCCGGCGTGCATTTGGGCGAGGCAGACGTGCGGGTCGATGGCGTTCGGTGCGGCACGCCGATGCTGGTGCGGTGAACGCTACTGCCGGGTCAGCAGGACGATCGCGCCTTCATTGCCATAGGTCCCGCGCAGTTCGGCGATGGTGATGCGCACGGGGACCGCCCGCCCCTCGTTCGACAGGATCGCACTGTCGATCGTGCGCGCGCCCTCGCCGGTCAGCACCCGGTCGAGTGCTTCGCGAAACGCCACCCGCTGCCCGACCGGGATCAGGTCGGCCATTGCCACATGGCGCAACCGCTCCTCGGGCAGATGGATGATGTCGCAAAAGGTCGGTTCGGCCTGGTCGATATGACCGCGGGTGTTCAGACAGACATAGCCGATACCGTCATGCACCGCGATCGCCTCGCGCAGCGACTTGCGCGCGTCGGCCAGGCGGTGAATCTTCATATCGTCGGTAATGTCGTGGAACAGCACCGTCACATATTGCGCGAAGGGGTGGATCTCCGCACGGACCCAGGTTCCTTCACGAAACAAGGATGGTATTTCAGCGGAATAGGGCTCCTTGCTCGCAACTGCTCGCAATACATAGGTCTCGATCAGCGACCGGCGCAGCACCGGCAGCGCGTCGAACACCTTGCGCCCGATCAGGTCGCCATCATGCCAGTCGAGCTGGACATGCGCGACGCGGTTCGCAGCGACGATGCGCAGGTCGTAATCGATCAGCAGCACGCCGATGCTCAGGCAGTTGGCTAGTTCGTGCAGGCTGGTCGTGGCGATGGTCTCGGCCCGGTCGGCGCCGTTCGCTTCCTTGAGCGCGGTATAGTGACGCACCGTCGTCAGGACGTGAGTGGCCCGACCGTGGTGGGTGACGAAGATCGCCTGATCGTCTTGCATCTGTCGCAGCTGTCCGAATTTTCGGGCAAAATCGGCCGACGATACCATCGGGTGTTGGGAGTCGGCCTGGTTCGCGCCTTCCCGGTGCTGCAACGTCATACTCCGTTCTCCCGAATGTGATCCAGGTTAGCCGGACATGCCCAGCAATCGATAGCAAGCCATTGATACGCTACGATTTACTCGTTCACCTGAGTTAGTTTTCTTGCAGGACCAAATCAATATGCGTCGGGGGAAACAACCACCACGATGGATGTGGTAGTGGTAGCGGTACCGAGAACGACGATTCGCTCGAATATTTTTGGAGAGAATATATGCGCATCCTGCTGAGCGCTGCTGCCATGCTGGCGACGATCGCGGTGCCGGCACAGGCGGGGCCCTGGGTTGCGGGCTGGACGACGTCGCCGATCAAGCCGAATGCCGAACAGGTGCTGACCGATGCGCAAGCGCGCGACGCGACACTGCGGCAGGTCGTGCGGGTGACGATCGGCGGCCGGGCGCTGCGGGTGCGCTTCTCCAACCGGTTCGGGGCGACGCCGCTGCGCATAGCCGGGGCGAGCGTCGCGCTGGCGACCGGCTCGGCTGCCGCCTCTATCAAGCCAGGCAGCGATCGGCCGCTGAGCTTCGGCGGCAGGGCGATGGTCGAGATTCCGGCGGGGGCGGATTACTGGTCCGATCCGGTCGCGTTGCCGGTCAGTGCGCTCACCGATCTGGCGATCAGCACTCGGTTCGCCGAGCTGCCGCAGCAACAGACCGGTCATCCGGGCGCGCGGACTCGCAGCTGGATCGCAAAGGGTGACCGGTTGTCGGATGCGGCCTTTGCCGATGCGGTGCCGGTTGAGCGCTGGTTCCAGATCGCGGGTGTCGAGGTGGATGCGGCACCGGCGGCGCGCGCGATCGTCGCGCTCGGCGACTCGATCACCGACGGGTTCGGGGTGAAGGACGGCCGCAACCAGCGCTGGACCGACGGCCTCGCCAGACGGTTGGCAACGAACCGCGCGACGCGCGACGTGGCGGTGCTGAACCATGGCATCGGCGGCAACTGCCTGCTGGTCGAATGCCTCGGTCCCAATGCGCTCGCCCGCTTCGACAGCGACGTGCTGAGCCAGCCGGGCGCACGCTATCTGATCCTGCTCGAAGGGATCAACGATCTGGGCGGCCTTGCCCGCGAGAAGCCGGCAACGGCCGAGGAGCGCCGCGCGCATGTTGACCGGATGATCGCCGGCTATGCGCAGATCGTCGCCCGCGCGCGGGCCAAGGGCCTGAAGGTGATCGGCGGCACGGTGATGCCGTTCATCGGCAACGACTATTATCATCCCGATGCTGCGGCGGAGGCGTCGCGGCAGGCGGTGAACACCTGGATCCGCACGCCGGGAAATTTCGATGCGGTGATCGATTTCGACCGCATCGTCCGCGATCCGGTACGGCCCGACCGGCTGCTGCCCGCGTATGATTCGGGCGATCACCTGCACCCGTCGATGGCGGGATATCAGGCAATGGCCGACGCCGTGCCGCTGGCGTTGTTCGCGAAGTGAGACTGGGCGCCACCTTGGCGTCCCTCGGCCCCGCCCCCATTTGCGGCGCGAACCAATCGGAGCCTGCTTCATGATCGATCTGCACTACTGGCCGACACCCAACGGCCACAAGATCACGCTATTCCTTGAGGAAGCGGGGCTGCCCTATACCATCCACCCGGTCGATATCGGGAAGGGCGAGCAATTCCGGCCGGAATTCCTAGCGATCGCGCCCAACAACCGGATGCCGGCGATCGTCGATCACGAACCGGCGGGCGGTGGCGCGCCGGTGTCGGTGTTCGAATCGGGCGCGATCTTGCTGTATCTGGCGGAGAAGACCGGGCGGTTCCTGCCCGCCGACCTGCCGGGACGATATGACGCGATCCAGTGGCTGATGTGGCAGATGGGCGGCTTGGGGCCGATGGCCGGACAGAACCATCATTTCAACATCTATGCGCCCGAGAAGATACCCTATGCGCAGGACCGCTATATCCGCGAGACCGCGCGGCTGTACGGCGTACTCGACAAGCGGCTGGCCGACCGGGCATTCGTCGCCGGCGACTATTCGATCGCGGACATGGCCGCCTATCCATGGATCGTGCCGCACGAGGCGCAGGGGCAGAAGCTCGAGGATTTTCCGAACCTGAAGCGCTGGTTCGAGACGATCGCCGCGCGGCCGGCGACCATCACGGCGTATGAGAAGGGCAAGGCGGTCAGCAGCGGGAACCAGCCGATGAGCGAGGAACAGCGCCGCGTCCTGTTCGGCACGCCCGCTGCGCGCTGAAGCTGCTGCGACAAACTGCGACAATTAACGCTTAGGACGACACAGGTCGGGGACAAGTCGGCGATAGACGGGGAGCATCAACAACCGGGGTGCTCCCCCTTTCCGAAAGGTTCGTCATGCGATCGCTGATCGTCGCCGCCTCTCTCGCCACCATCGCCCTGCCCGGTGTTGCGCTGGCTGCACAGACCCCGCCGCCGGGGCCCGACCGGGTCGTCACCCGCGCCGATGCGATGGCGCGTGCCGACCAGCGTTTCGACGCGCTCGACACCGATCGCGACGGCAAGATCAGCGCCGCCGAACGCACCGCACAGGCGGGCTCCGCCGGTGAAGACGGGCCGCGCCGTCGCGGCGGTGGCCGGATGCTCGAACGTGCCGATGCCAACCGCGACGGCGTCATCACCCGTGGCGAGTTCCGCGCGATGGCCGCTGCCGGGTTCGATCGGCAGGACGTAAATCGCGACGGCAAGGTCGATGCCGCCGAACGCCGCCAGTGGCGGGAACAGCGGATGAGCCGGCGGGCCCCGCAGGGCGGCACCGTCACCCGCGCCGCGTTTCAGGCGCGCGCGCTGGCCCGGTTCGACCGGATGGATGCGAACAAGGACGGGCAGATCGACCCGGCCGAACGCTTCATGGCGCGCGAGAAGCGGATGCAGCGCCACGCGCCGCGCACCGGCGGCTGATCCGGACCGGACGGCGGGTCACGCTGCCTGCCGTCCGGCCTTTCCTTTCTGGAGCTTGTCCGCCTAGCATGTCCGACATGGCCGATATCCCGCATTTGCTGCTGGTCGACGACGAACGATCGATCCGCGAACCGCTTGCCCAATATCTGACGAAACAGGGCTTCCGCGTGACCCAGGCGGGCGATGCCGAGGGGGCGCGGGCGCGGCTGAACGCCTATGCCATCGACCTCGCCATCCTCGACATCATGATGCCGGGCGAGGACGGGCTGTCGCTGTGCCGCCATATCCGCGAGACGAGCGAGACGCCGGTCATACTGCTGACCGCGCGTGCCGAGGAAACCGACCGCATCGTCGGGCTGGAAATGGGCGCCGACGATTATGTCGTGAAGCCCTTCTCTCCGCGCGAGCTGGCGGCGCGGGTCAAGGTCGTGCTGCGACGGACCGCGGGCGGCGCGGTGCGGCAACATGCGCCGGAGGCGGGGTCCTTCGCCTTTGCCGGCTGGGTATTAAAGACCGGGGAGCGCGCGCTGGTCGATCGCGAGGGCGTGTCGGTGCCGCTGTCGACCGGCGAATATAATTTGCTCCACGCGCTGGTGACGCGCCCGCGCCAGGTGCTGACCCGCGACCAGTTGCTCGACCTGACCCAAGGGCGCGAGGCCGCCGCATTCGACCGGGCGATCGACAACCAGGTCAGCCGGCTGCGCAAGAAGATCGAGACCGACGTCCGCAACCCGGAGATCATCAAGACCGTCTGGGGCGGTGGCTATACGCTGGCGGCGGAGGTGACCCGCCTATGAGGCGGTTGTGGCCGACCAGCCTGCCCGGCCAGATCGCGCTGCTGGTCGCAGTCGCGCTGTTCGTCGCGCAGGCGCTGAACTTCGCTTTGCTGCTGCGCGAGCGGCGGGCGTTTCGTCTCGCCGAGATCACCCTGCCCGCGGTTACCCGCCTGATCGATGCGGCGGAGCGGACCACCGCGCCGCGCCCGGCACAGGTGCGCGACCGGATGCGCGGCGTCCGCTTGCTGACCGATCGCGCGCCGGCACTTCAAGGGGAGACCGAACACGATGTCGAGGCGGCGATCCGCAGCGGCTTTGCCGAGGCGGGCATCCGGCCCGGCAGGATCGCGGCGCGGATTCGCCCGATCGACGAGGCCGAGATCCGTGAGCGGGGTATCGGCGGTCCGCGCGCCGAGCGACTGCGGCGGATGGGCGCGGTGCTCGACGCGGCGGTCGAACTGCCCGGGCGCGGCTGGCTGGTATCGCATACGCCGTGGCCGATGGCCGAGCGCGGGTTGCTGTGGCAGCTGCTGGCGCAGACCTTCATCCTCTATGTCATCGTGCTGCTGCCGGTGCTGTGGATCGGGCGGCGGATCGCCAAGCCGCTGCGGCGGCTGGCGGTGGCGGCGCGCGAATTCCATCCGGCCCGCCCCCTGCCCGCGATCGAACCATCGGGGCCGCAGGACGTGCGGCTGCTCATTTCCGCCTTCATCGATCTGGGTCGGCGGGTGAATGCGATGGTCGATGAAAAGGACCGGATGCTGGGCGCGATCGGCCACGACCTGCGCACCCCGCTGGCGGCACTCCGCGTCCGGATCGAATCGGTCGAGGACGATACCGACCGTGCGCGCATGGCGGAAACGATCGACGAGATGAACGCGACGCTCGACGATATCCTGTCGCTGGCGCGGCTGGGCCGGCCGAGCGAGGCGGCGACCGATGTCGACGTCGCGGCGCTGGTCGATGCGGTGGTCGAGGATTTCCGCGACCTCGGCCACGACGTCGACTTCGTCGAGGCGGCGCGCGTGCCGCTGCACCTGCGCCCCAATCTGATGCGGCGGGCGGTGCGCAACCTGATCGAGAATGCGATCAAATATGCCGGGGCCGCCGAGGTGCGGGTGGAGACGGGTGCGCAGGCGGTGGCGATCGTCGTCGCCGATCGGGGTCCTGGCATTCCCGCCGATCAGATGGAGGCGGTGTTCGATCCGTTCACCCGGCTGGAAACCTCGCGCAACCGCGATACCGGCGGAATCGGGCTGGGGCTGGCGCTGGCCCGCGCGATCGTTCGCGATGCGGGCGGTGAGATCGCGCTCGCCAATCGCGACGGCGGCGGGCTGAACGCGACGATCCAGCTGCCACGCTGAACGGCTGCGAAACGAAATACGGTACCCCGACGTTGAGTGCCGAGCGATGATAAAAGTTGCCAGCTACAATATGCGCAAGGCGATCGGCACCGATCGCCGCCGGATGCCCGAGCGGACGCTGGAGGTGCTGCGCGAGATCGATGCCGACATCATCGCCTTGCAGGAATGCGATCGTCGGCTGGGCGAGCGGGCCGGCGTGATCCCGGCGCATCTCCTCGACGAGCATAGCCCATGGGTCGCGGTGCCGCTGGCGATCCGGGCCAAGTCGATGGGCTGGCACGGCAATGCCCTGCTGGTGCGCAAGGAAGCGAGCGTCAGCGGGCAGCGGCGGATCGAAATCCCGGCGCTGGAACCGCGCGGGGCGGTGCGCGCCGACGTGACCACCAACGGCGTAACGCTGCGCGTGGTCGGCATGCATCTCGACCTGTCGGGCCTGTGGCGGCGCAAACAGGCACATGCGATCTTGAGCGAGGTCGATGGCTGTACCCCGCCATTGCCGAGCGTGTTGATGGGCGACCTGAACGAATGGACGCCGCGGTCGGGGTGCCTGCGTGATTTCGGGCGAACGCATTGCTTTGCAGATACTGGCCCCAGCTTCCATGCGCGCCATCCGGTCGGGCGGCTCGACCGGATCATGGTGTCGAGCGAACTGACGATCGTCGATGCCGGGGTCCATCACAGCGCGGCGGCGCGCAAGGCGTCGGACCATCTGCCGATCTGGGCGACGCTCGCCCCGGCATGAGCGACGCCCCGCCCCCGCTGCACGAACGCGAGCTGCGGCTGGCGCTGGTCTGTTACGGGGGGATCAGCCTAGCCGTCTATATGCACGGGCTGGTCAAGGAAATCTGGCACATCGCGCGGGCCAGCCGCGCGGTGCAGGACGAGGGCGAGGCGCTGACGGGCAGTGCCGGCGTGTATCAGGCGATGCTGACCGAACTGGCGGCACTTAGCGGCATCCGGCTGCGCGTGCTGGTCGATATCGTTGCCGGGGCGAGTGCCGGCGGAATCAACGGCGTGTTCCTGGCGCAGGCGGTGTCGACCGGCCAGTCGCTCGATCCGCTGACCGATTTGTGGCTCGACGGGGCGGATATCGAGGCGCTGATCGATCCGGCCCAGGCGCCGTCGAGCGCGCTGTCGCGGCCCTGGGCGCGGCCGATCGCGTGGATGGCGCTGGGCCGCGAGGGTGAGGATGCGTCGAGCGTCGATATCGCCGCGCGCGACGAACTGCGCGCCAAGCTCGACCGGTTCGTCCGGGCGCGCTGGTTCGAGCCGCCGTTTGGCGGGCGGGCGATGGTCGACATGCTGCTCGACGCCTTTGCCGCGATGGCCGTGGCACCCGCGGGGCCAAGGCTGTTGCCGCCGGGCCAGCCGCTCGACCTGTTCGTGACCGTCACCGATTTCGCGGGGCATCCCGAAGTGTTGCGGCTCAATTCGCCGCCGGAAGTGGTCGAGACCGAGCACCGGCTCGTCATCGGCTTTCACGATCATGGCGGCGACCGGCTGGCCGATGCCGCCGAACTGGTGTTCGCGGCGCGGGCGACGTCGAGCTTTCCGGGCGCGTTTCCGCCGTTCCGGGTCGGCGAGTTGGACGCGGCGCTGGCCGATCGGGCGGTCGAGTGGCCGGGGCGCGATGCGTTTCTCCGCCGCGTGCTGCCGCGCCAGTCGGCGGTGGGCATGGCGGAGCAGGCGACGCTAATCGACGGATCGGTGCTGGCCAACGCCCCCTTCGCCCCCGCCATCGATGCGCTGCGCGAACGCCCCGCGCGGCGGCAGATCGACCGGCGCTTCGTCTACCTGGACCCCGCGCCCAACCACAAGTTCGGCATCGGGACGGGTGGTAAGGGCCCGCCGGGGTTCTTTCAGACGATATTGGGCGCGCTGTCCGAACTGCCGCGCAAACAGCCGATCCGCGACAATCTCGACGCGATCCAGCGCCGGTCCGAACGGATCGAGCGGATGCTGGCGATCGTCGAGCAGTTGCGCGGCGGCGTGGAGGCGGAGGTCGAGCAGCTGTTCGGCTATACCCTGTTCCTCGACTGGCCGACGCCGGCGCGACTGGTAGGATGGCGACAGCGGGCGCAGGTCCAGGCAGCGAAGCGTGCTGGCTACGGCCATGCCGCCTACGGCCTGCTGAAGGTCGATCAGGTGCTCGACCGGCTGGCCGAACGGGTCGCGACACTGGCCGAGGACCCCTCGCCCGACCGTGTCCGGCGGCTGCGGACAGGATTTGCGCGGATCGTGGCGGAGAGCGGTGCCGGCCGGTTCGACGGCGACGGCGCCTCGGCGGAGGCGATCGATTTCCTGCGCGCGCACGACCTTGCCTTTCGCATCCGGCGCTTGCGGCTGCTGGTGCGGACGGTGTCGGCGATGGAACCGGAACAGGATGCGGCGGCGCTGGCCCCGGTGCGCGAGGCGATCTTCGCCAGCCTGACGCCCTATCTGGCGTGCGAGAATGCCGATCATTTCGCCGAGGTGCGGGTGTTGGCGGAGGACAAGCGCGCCGACCCGGCGGCGCTGCTGGCGGCGATGGCGAAGGCGATGGACCTGACCACGCTGGACGCGCAGACCGACGCGCGGATGTCGGAGGCGCTGGCCGCCGCCCCGCGCGAGATACGGCGACCGATCCTGCTCGCCTATCTCGGCTTTCCGTTCTTCGACATCGCTACGCTGCCGCTGCTGGGCGGAGAAGGACTGGACGAGTTCGATCCGGTGCGGGTCGACCGGATCGCGCCCGACGACGCGCCGTCGATCCGCCCGGGCGGTGCCGAGGCGACGCTGAAGGGCATTCGTTTCAACAATTTCGGCGCGTTCTTCAGCCGGTCCTACCGTGAGAACGACTATTTGTGGGGGCGGCTGCACGGCGCCGAGCGGATGATCGACATCGCCGTGTCGACCCTCCCGTCCGAGGTCCGCCTGCCCCCCGGCTGGATCACCCGGCACAAGCGCGCCGCGTTCCTCGCCATCCTCGACGAGGAGCAGCCGCGGTTGCAGGCGATCCAACCGCTGTTCGACGAACTGCGCGCCGAGATCGGCTGAGCCGTCGCCTATTGGAAAAGCCGCTATGACGGGCGTAAGGAAGGGCAGACGACAACGACGAAGGCCGGCACAGCGATGCAGTTCCTGAAAACCCTGTTCTGGGCATTGCTGGTGGGGGTGATGGTCGCCTTTGCGCTCAACAACATGACGATGGTGCCGCTGAAGCTGTGGGGCACGCTCTATGCCGATGTGAACCTGCCGCTGCTGCTGATCGTCACCTTTCTGGCCGGGTTCCTGCCGACCTTCGTCGCGCTGCACCTGACCCGCTGGCGGTTGCGGCAGCGGATCGCGGCGACCGACCGGACGCTGGCCGATCTGCACCGGGCGGAGGTGGCGCCGACCATCGCGACCGATCCGATGCCCACCACCACGCCGGGAGCCACGCTGTGAGCCGTTCGCCCATCTATGTCGCGATCGATACGCCCGATCTGGAGCGGGCCAAGGCGCTGGCGCAGGCGGTCCGCGGCCATGTCGGCGGGTTGAAGCTCGGCCTCGAATTCTTCATGGCCAATGGCCGGGCGGGCGTGCGGACGATGGCCGATCTGGGGCTGCCGATCTTCCTCGACCTGAAGTTCCACGACATTCCGAACACGGTGGCGAAGGCGATCCAGGCGCTGGGGCCGCTCGACCCGGCGATCCTGACCGTGCACGCCGCCGGTGGGCAGGCGATGCTGGAGGATGCGAAGGCGGCGGCGCCGGTCGGGACCAAGGTGGTCGCGGTGACGATGCTGACCAGCCTCGACGCGCACGACCTGTCGTCGATCGGCCTCGCCCCCGATCCGCATGAGCAGGTGGTGCGGCTGACCGAACTGGCGAAGAGCGCCGGGATAGACGGCGTCGTATGTTCGGGCGCCGAAGTGGCGGCCGCGAAGAAGGCATGGCCGCAGGGCTTTTTCGTGGTGCCGGGCGTGCGGCCGGCGGACGGTCCGGTCGGCGACCAGAAGCGGGTGGTAACCCCGCGAGCGGCGCTGGACGGCGGGGCGTCGGTGCTGGTGATCGGGCGGCCGATCACGCAGGCGGAAAATCCCGATCAGGCGGCACGCGCGATCGAAGCGACACTTTAGACGCGCCGGGCAAGGCGCAGCGAAGCTGCACCGCGCCCGAAGGCACGTCCGGCCGGCGGCGCCCCAGCGCCGACCGACGACGCGGGCTTTGCCCGCGGCGCGTGGAAGTTGACGAAGTTGACACGGATCGAGCTGTCGGGGCGGTACGGCGGTTGCTATAAAGCGTGATATTACAGATACTTGACACGGCGGCAGTGTAACCTTCGACGGCGGAAGGTTGCAAGTCCGGGCGTACGGCTCCTGGCGCCAGGCATCGGGCCGAGAGCGATTGGATAGGATCGGACTATTCAAAAAGCGGGGCCGCTGATCGGCCTGGCCGACTCCTGACACCGCGCGCTGGTGTAGGAAATCGATCAGCCGCCGACGCGCACCCACAGGGCGGTCGCGTCGTCGCTGACCTTGAACCGGGCGAAGCGCAGGCAGGCGGCGTCGTCGCGTTCGATCGCGCGGAGTTGTACACCGAGCATCGCCAGGCCGCCGGTCCGCGCCGCATCGAACAGGCTGTTGGCGTCATGCACGCCATAGGAATCGACCAGCGCCACGAAGCCATCGGTCATCAGCAGCAGTTCGTCGCCGACCGCGACGTCGAAACGGGCGGTGGTCATCACGGCGGCGCTGTCGGCGGCGTCGATGCCCAGCACGCGCTGCCCGGAACGGGCGCGGGCGGCGCGACGATCGTCCAGCACTGCCGCGCTGCGGAGCTTGACCGCGCCGGTGCCGGGACCGAGTGCCGCCGCCTGTGCGCTTTCGCGGGCGCGACTGGGTTCGGGGGTCCGCCACGCGACGCCACCGGCAAAGGCGTGGAGGATCGAACAATCGCTCGCCCATGCCACGTCGAGACCGGCATCGACCAGCTGGACCGCAGCGAAGGACGCCCGCGGCAATTCCCACGGACCCTGCGGTTCGCGCTGCCGTTGTCGGACATAGGCAGCCTCGACCATGGCGAACACGCGGTGGCAGGTGTCGCGAAGGTCCGCCCCCTCGACCATGGCAAAGGCGGCGTCGGCGGTCGCGGCCAGCCATGCCGCCCCGCCCTGCGCGCCGACCAGTCCCGGCGGCGACAAATCGGTCGCGCCATCGATCACCCATGCATGGCGTGCCCGCACCCCGGCGCGGTCGTCATTGGGGGTCGCGGCGTCGCCGCACAGGCCGAGCGACTGGATCAGGTCGAAATGCATGGCGGCGCTGTACGGGAAAGGCGGCGGGTCCTCCAGCGCGACATTAGGGGGAACGCATAGCCTATCGCCACGGCCGATCGCCCGCTAAGCCGCGACCCATGACGCTCATCAAAATCTGTGGCCTGTCGACGCCCGATACGCTGGCCGCCGCGCTGTCCGCGGGGGCGAGCCATGTCGGGTTCGTGTTCTTCGCCCCCTCCCCCCGCAATCTGGCGTTCGATGCGGCGGCGGGGCTGGCGCGGCAGGTGCCGGGACGGGTGGCAAAGGTCGGCGTGTTCGTCGATCCCGACGATGCGCTGATCGATGCGGCAATGGCGGCTGCGCGGCTGGACGCGATCCAGTTGCACAAGACCGCGCCCGAACGCATTGCCGCGATCCGGGCGCGGACCGGCCGGGAAGTGTGGGGCGCGGTCGCAGTCAAGACGCGGGCCGATCTCGACGCCGCGCGCAAGCTGGTCGGAGCCGCCGACCGGGTGCTGTACGATGCCAAGACCCCGCCGGGCGCGGCGCTGCCCGGGGGCATGGGGCTGCGGTTCGACTGGGGACTGCTCGACGGGTTCGTCCATCCGCTGCCCTGGGCGCTGTCGGGCGGACTCGACGCCGGCAACGTCGCGGAGGCGATCCGGGCGACGCGCGCACCGCTGGTCGACGTGTCGTCGGGCGTGGAAAGCGCGCCGGGGGTCAAGGACGCCGCCCGGATCGCCGCGTTCGGGCGGGCGGTGGCGGACGCCGGGTAGCGCGGTTTCGTGGGGCAAAAAGGTTCCGGGTGTCCAGCGCCAGCGACGCGAACCTTCGGCTCGCTCTTCCCCTCTCCCAACCTGCGCTAGCCAGCATGCTGGCAAGCTTCGGTATCCCTCTCCCCTATCAAGGGGAGAGGGTCGAACGCCGGTCCTCGACTCCCTCGACAGCGCGGCGCGGCGGGCGTAACGAGCGACCCCATGAACGCTCCCAACAGCTATCGCGCCCAGCCCGACGATCGTGGTCATTTCGGTGCCTTTGGCGGCCGTTATGTCGCCGAGACGCTGATGCCGCTGATCCTCGACCTCGACCGTGAATATAAGGCGGCGAAGGCCGATCCCGCCTTTGCCGCGCAGTTCGACGATTTGATGACGCATTATGTCGGTCGGCCGAGCCCGCTCTATCATGCCGAACGGCTGTCGGAGACGCTGCGGGCGTCGGCCGAACCGGGCATGGGGGCGCAGGTCTGGTTCAAGCGCGACGAACTGAATCATACCGGCGCGCACAAGATCAATAACTGCATCGGCCAGATCCTGCTGGCGATCCGCATGGGCAAGACCCGGATCATCGCAGAAACCGGTGCGGGTCAGCATGGTGTGGCGACCGCCGCCGTCTGCGCGCGCTTCGGCTTGCCCTGCGTCATCTATATGGGTGCCAAGGACGTCGAGCGGCAGCAGCCGAACGTGTTCCGCATGAAGCTGCTCGGCGCCGAAGTGCGGCCGGTGACCAGCGGTGCGGCGACGCTGTCGGATGCGATGAACGAAGGCTTACGCGACTGGGTCGCGAACGTCCACGACACCTTCTACATCATCGGCACCGCCGCCGGGCCGCATCCGTACCCGGAACTGGTCCGCGATTTTCAGAGCATCATCGGCCGCGAGGCGCGCGCGCAGATGCTGGAGCGGACCGGCCGTCTGCCCGACCTGCTGGTCGCGGCGATCGGGGGCGGGTCGAACGCGATCGGGCTGTTCCATCCGTTCCTCGACGATCCGGACGTGGCGATGCTGGGTGTCGAGGCGGCGGGGCATGGGCTGGACAAGGACCATGCCGCTTCGCTTGCGGGTGGGTTTCCGGGCATCCTGCATGGCAACAAGACCTATCTGTTGCAGGACGAGGACGGGCAGATCGCCGAGGGGCATTCGATCTCGGCCGGGCTCGACTATCCAGGGATCGGGCCGGAACATGCGTGGCTGCGCGATATCGGGCGCGTCGAATATGACAGCGCGACCGATGTCGATGCGCTGGACGCGTTCCAGATGCTGTGCCGGACCGAGGGGATCATTCCTGCGCTGGAGCCCGCGCATGCGATTGCGGCGGTTGCCCGGCGGGCGAAGACGATGCGGTCGGATCAGATCATTCTCGCCAACCTGTGTGGGCGTGGGGACAAGGATATCTTTACGGTGGCGAGCGCGCTGGGGGTGGATATTTGAAGCAGAAGCCCTCTCCCCTTGAGGGGAGAGGGTTGGGAGAGGGGCCGTGCGCGACGCTCGTTTGACGGAACGTGCTAAGGCGGCGCGCAAGGCCCCTACCCCGGCCGAGCAGAAGCTGTGGTTCGCGTTGCGGGCCGAGCGGTTCGGCGGCGTCAAGTTTCGGCGGCAGAAGGTGATCGGGCCGTTTATTGCCGACTTTGCCAGTAACGTGCCGAGGCTGGTGATCGAGGTCGATGGGCATCTCCACGGCGACACCGCAGCGTATGACGCCGAACGCACCGCCTATTTGACGCAAGCCGGCTATCGGGTAGTGCGATTCACCAATGCCGATGTGATGCATAATCTCGAAGGCGTGTTGAGACAGTTGGAAGACGTTGTGAACAATCCCCTCTCCCAACCCTCTCCCCTGAAGGGGAGAGGGCTTTGACCGCCCGCCTCGCTGCCGCTTTCGGCAAGGGCCGCCCGGCGCTGGTGTGCTTCGTCACCGCCGGCGATCCCAGCCCGCAAGCCACGCCTGCCATCCTCGACGCACTGGTCGCGGGGGGGGCGGACGTGATCGAGCTCGGCATGCCGTTCACCGACCCGATGGCCGATGGTCCGGCGATCCAGTCGGCGAACATCCGCTCGCTGGCGGCCGGGACGCGGACCGCCGACGTGCTGCGCATCGCGGCCGGCTTTCGTGAGCGCCACCCGGACGTGCCGCTGGTACTGATGGGCTATGCCAATCCGATGGTCCGGCGCGGGGCCGACTGGTTCGCGCAAGCCGCGGCGGCAGCCGGGGTCGATGGCGTGATCTGCGTCGACATTCCGCCCGAGGAAGACAACAGCCTGGGTGAGCAACTGCGCGAGCACGGCGTCGCCGCGATCCGGCTGGCCACGCCGACCACCGATGCTGCGCGGCTGCCGAGCGTGCTGGCGGGGGCCGGCGGCTTTCTTTACTATGTCTCTGTTGCCGGGATCACGGGCAAGCAACAGGCAGTACAAGCGTCCATCGACGACGCTGTCGCCCGGCTGAAAGCCGCGACCGACCTGCCGATCGCGGTAGGCTTCGGCGTGCGTACCCCCGAACAGGCGGCGAAGATCGCCCGCGTCGCCGATGGTGTCGTGGTCGGATCGGCGATCGTCGAGATCGTCGCGCAACATGGGCAGCGCGCTGCCGCCCCCGTCCAATCCTATATCGAAAGCCTCGCCACTGCGATCGCGACGGCGAGCAAGGAACCCGCATGAGCTGGCTCAACCGCGTCCGCAACGCCCTGCCCTTCGTCGCGCGCAAGGAAACGCCCGATCACCTCTGGCACAAGTGCAAGGGGTGCGGGCAGATGATCTTCAACAAGGAGTGGGAAGAGAATCTGCACGTCTGTCCGCAATGCGACCATCATGGCCGCATCGGGCCGAAGGAGCGGTTCCAGCAGCTGTTCGATGACGGCAGCGTCGAGATCCTGCCCAATCCCAAGGTCGCCGAAGACCCGCTGAAGTTCCGCGACAGCAAACGCTATGTCGACCGGCTTAAGGCGGCACGGACCGATACCGGCGAACAGGATGCATTCCAGAATGCCTATGGCACGATCGCCGGGCGGGGTTGCGTGATCGGGGTCCAGAATTTCGCGTTCATGGGCGGATCGATGGGCCAGTTCGTTGGCGAGGCGTTCATCGCCGGGGTCGAGGCGGCGATCGCGCGCGGGGTGCCGTACATCGTGTTTACGGCGAGCGGCGGCGCGCGGATGCAGGAGGGTATCCTCAGCCTGATGCAGATGCCGCGCACGACCGTCGCGATCGAGATGCTGCACGATGCCGGCCTGCCCTATCTGGTGGTGCTGACCGATCCGACGTCGGGCGGGGTGATGGCGGCCTATGCGATGCTGGGCGACGTGCAGATCGCCGAGCCGAAGGCGACGCTGGCGTTCACCGGGCGGCGCGTGATCGAGAGCACGATCCGCGAGAAGCTGCCCGACGATTTCCAGACGTCCGAATATTATCGCGACCATGGGCTGATCGACCGCGTGACGCATCGGCGCGATTTGCCGGCCGAGCTGGCGCAGTTGATCGAGTTTCTGGGGCGCAAGGAAGCGGCGTAAGTTCAAACTCCTCCCCGCTACGCGGGGAGGGGGACCGCCGCGTAGCGGTGGTGGAGGGGGATGGCGGCGAAACGCAACCGTTGTGGAGGTGGCTACCCCCCCTCCACCATGCTGCGCATGGTCCCCCTCCCCGCGTAGCGGGGAGGATTTGGGTTGCCTGATTTCGCTATTTCGACCGATCCCGCCGTGCAGGCGCAACTCGACCGGCTGACCTTGCTGTCGCCCGGCGCCGACATTCTCGGGCTCGACCGGATCACCCGGCTGCTGGCGCGCCTGGGCGATCCGCATCGCCATCTGCCGCCGGTGTTCCATGTCGCCGGGACCAATGGCAAGGGGTCGACCTGCGCCTATCTGCGCGCGGCGATCGAGGCGGCGGGCCTCCGCGCGCATGTCTACGCCAGCCCGCATCTGGTGCGGTTCAACGAACGCATCCGGCTGGCGGGAACGCTGATCGACGATCCGGCGCTGGCGGCGTTGCTGGGCGAAGTGCTCGATGCCGCCGACGGGATCGGGGCGAGCTTCTTCGAGATCACGACCGCCGCCGCCTTCCTCGCCTTTGCCCGGACGCCGGCCGATGCGTGCGTGATCGAGGTCGGCTTGGGCGGACGGCTGGACGCGACCAATGTCCTTCCCGCGCCGGTCGCCTGCGGTATTGCCGCGCTGGGCATCGATCACGAGGCGTTTCTGGGATCGTCGCTGGTCGGGATCGCGGCGGAGAAGGCCGGGATCGCCAAGGCCGGCGTGCCGGTCGTCACCCTCGCCTATCCACCCGAGATCGCCGCGCGGGTCGAGGCGACGGTCGATGCGGCGGGGGCGACGTTGATCGCTCGGGGGTCGGCATGGGATGCGGTCGACGGGCGGTATCGCGATGCGATGGGGACGCTCGACCTGCCCGAACCGGCGCTGGCGGGTGTGCATCAGCGCGACAATCTGGCGCTGGCGGCGGCGATGCTGCGGCATCAGTCGGCGGTGGCGGTGTCGGATGCGGCGATCCGCACCGCCGCTGCCACCGCGCGCTGGCCGGCGCGGATGCAGCGACTCCGGGGTGGCGGGCCGCTGACCGGACGGATCGATCCGCGCCATGGCGTGTGGCTGGACGGGGCGCACAACGAATCCGCTGCGATCGAGGTGGCGTGCGGCTGGCCGCGGATCAGCCGTGGCGAACGGTCGGCGCTGGTGCTGGGGATGCTGGCCAACAAGGATGCCGGGGCGGTGTTGCGGCATCTGGCCGGGGTGGTCGACCATGTCGTTGCGGTGCCGGTGCCAGGCCATGCGCACCATCCGCCGGCCGAACTGGCGCGGCAGGCGCGGGCGCTGGGGCTGACCGCCGATGTCGCGACCGATCCGGCGGCGGCGCTCGATTTGCTGGCGCGGTCGGAGCCGGAGGCGGTGTTGATCGCGGGGTCGCTGTATCTTGCGGGGACCGTGCTGTCGGCGAATGACGAGGTGCCGGTTTAGGGGGTGGGTTCACGCGGCGACACGTGTATCAGCCCTTCTTCACTTCGCGCTTCCACCGCACCCATTCGAGCAGAACGAACCCCACTGCCACGAGCCCCAGAGCAGCTGTGAAGCGGAACACCGGCGCATAGCCCATCTGTTCGACCGCCTCGCCAAGCCCCGCGCGGCCGAGCGAGCCGACCAGCAGCGTC
Source organism: Sphingomonas sp. SAFR-052 (assembly GCF_051965015.1). Taxonomy (NCBI): domain Bacteria; kingdom Pseudomonadati; phylum Pseudomonadota; class Alphaproteobacteria; order Sphingomonadales; family Sphingomonadaceae; genus Sphingomonas; species Sphingomonas sp. SAFR-052. The sequence continues at coordinate 106,354 of NZ_JBQCMO010000004.1, forward strand.
AGCGACGACAGCAGCGCATATTGGACCGCGCTATGTTCCTTGCTGGCGATCGAGGAGAGATAGGCGACGAACGCCGCCCCGGCCAAACCGCCCGCGATATTCTCGCCCGAGATCGCGACCATCAGCCGCATCATCCGCGCATCGACGCCGAGGTTGAGCAGTCCGGTCGCGCCCGACACCGCGTCGATCACCGGCGATCCCGACGCCAGATCGGCATAGAGCAGGTTGCTGGCCGCCGCGACGATTGCGCCGATCAGCAGCGTCGGCATCCGCCCCAGCACCGCGAACAGGATGCCGCCCAGCGACACGCCGACGATGGTCATGGCGACGCCGAAAATCTTGGACGCAAAGGCGACTTCGGCGTTCGTGTACCCCAGTTCCTCGAGGTAGAATGGATAGGCGAACGGCCCCCAGATCGAATCGCATAGCCGGTAGCTGAGGATCAGCCCGAGCACGATAACCGCGCCAAAGCCCAGCCGTCCGACCAGTTCGGACAGCGGCAGGATCAGTGCACGGTAGCCGTGTTCGATGAAGCCGGGCGTCGGCGCCCGCTCCCGGTCCCAGCCGAGCCATTCCGCCAGTTGCGCCTGGCGGTTGAGCCACGCCGCGACCAGGGCTGGCACGACGACGGTGACGACAATGATCCACGGCCCGGTCAGCCGGGTGAAGTCGCCGACGCTGGGCGGGGTTTCGCCGGGGGCGACGTTCAGGACACGAACCATGAACGCGCCGATCGTGACGATCGCCCAGCCCCAGCACAGCCCGACGATGATGAGGCCGGTGCGCTTGTCGCGCGTGCTCGGACCCACCGCGCCGCCGACTGCGCGTTCGGCCGGCGGGCGCGGCGTGTCGGGTGCGAACAAGGTCGCGACCAGCAACACGGCCATGAAGACGCCCATGACCGCATAGACCAGCGGCCAGGTGATCGCATCGGCCAGCACCAGCGCCAATGCCCCGCCGATCAGCGTCGCGATCCGGTAACCGAGCTGGTAGATCGACGACAGGATGCCGAGCGTCGCGCGGTCGTCGGCGACGTCGATCCGCCATGCATCGATCACCGTATCCTGCGTTGCGGCGGCGAACGCGCCGATCACCGCGACCAGCGCGAACCAGCCGATCGCGGTCGCCGGATCGCTGACCGACAGCGTCAGGAAGGTCGCGACCAATACCGCCTGACACAGCAGCAGCCACGATTTGCGTCGCCCGAACCGTTCGAGCAGCGGCAGGCGCAGCCGGTCGACGACCGGCGACCACAGGAACTTGAACGCCGCGATCAGCCCGATCCACGACAACAGCCCGATGGTCGCGAGATTGATCTTCGCCTCGGCCAGCCATGCGTTGAGCGTGCCGAGCAGCAGCGTGAAGGGCAGTCCGGCGGCAAGGCCGAACGCGAACATCGCCGCCGTCTTGCGATTGCCCAGCCCCATACGGATCAGCGCCAGCCCCTTGGGCGCGGCTTCGGTCATGCATATCCCTCCCGGAAGGGGCGGGACCGTAGAAGGGGTTGGCGGTGGCGGCAAGGTGGTGGGGCTGCCCTCTTCCCTACGCACTTCCAATCCCGACCCTCTTCCGTTCGGTTCGAGCAGCTTCGAGCGAAGTCGAGAAGCGTCCGTCGAGACCGCCTGTCCAGCGGCACCCCGTTCTCGATACGCGCTCTCGACTTCGCTCGATCACTACTCGAACCGAACGGTATGGGGAAGGGTAGCGGGCGTTACGCCGCCGTGCGGAACAGGTTGAAGCCGCTGGGCAGCCGTCGAGGCAGTTTCGCGCCGCCGATCACCGCGTCGATCGCATCGATCGCGCTCAGCAGATCCTTTTGCGGATAGGGTTTGCTGAGGCAGCCGGCGGCGAACACCTGTGCCTCCTGCGGGCAGGCGCCGGTGACCAGCAGCACGGGCATGCCGCGTTCGTGCGCCGATCGGGCGACGTCCAGCCCGTTGCCGTCGGACAGGTTGATGTCGACCAGCACCAGATCGAGCTCGCGCCCGGAATCGAGCACGGCCAGCGCGCCGGCTACGGTATCGACCGTCTCCGCGATTTCAAAACCCGATGCGCCGAGGAAATGTTCGGTGTCGAACGCGACCAACGGCTCGTCCTCGACGACCAGGATCCGGTTGATGTGCCGCTTCTTGCGCCCGAACAACATTGCCCCACTCGCTTTCCACCGGGATGCATACAGCTTATACGAACGCACAAACTCGCGAAGGCGACGAAGGAACCGCTTCGGCTGAAACTTTCGTCACATCGCCGCAAACGGAAACCCTGACCATCGTTACCCCACCCGAAACCACGACCGATTCCCCCCGCGAAGGCCAGCGAATCGCCAAGTTGCTGGCGCGTGCCGGCGTCGCGTCGCGCCGCGACATCGAACGCATGATCGCCGCCGGACGCGTCTCGCTGGACGGGGTCGTCCTCGAAACGCCGGCGACGATCCTGCCCAATCTGAAGGGGGTGACCGTCGATGGCGCCCCGGTCGCGGCACCCGAGCCGACCCGGCTGTTCCGTTTCCACAAGCCCGCCGGCACGCTGACCGCCGAGCGCGACGGCGCCGGGCGTCCGACGATCTACGACCGGCTGCCCAAGGGAGTGCCGCGGCTGATCCCGGTCGGGCGGCTCGACCTGAATACCGAAGGCCTGTTGCTGATGACCACCGACGGCGAGTTCAAGCGCCGTCTGGAACTGCCCGCGACCGGGGTCGAGCGGACCTATCGCGCGCGCGCCTATGGCGAGATCAGCCAGCAGACGCTCGAAGAATTGATGATGGGCATCGAGATCGAGGGCGTGCGCTATGGGCCGATCAACGCCAATCTCGAACGGCGCACCGGCACCAATACCTGGATCGAGATGACGCTGACCGAGGGCAAGAACCGCGAGGTTCGCCGGGTCCTCGAACATCTGGGGCTGAAGGTGTCGCGCCTGATCCGCACGCGCTATGGCCCCTTCCATCTCGAGGACCTGCCCGAGGGTGAGGTCGACGAGATCAAGCAGCACGAACTGGTCGCGTTCCGCAAGACGCTGAGCAACAAGCCGACCAGCAAGCCGGCCCCCGAGGGAGCCGATCCGGCGGCGCTGAAGGCGTGGCGGCGGGCAACGCCGCTGCCGCGTCCCGAGCCGGTGGCGAGTGGGCGGTTCGACGAGCGGCGCCCGCGCGTCGAGCGCGACGGACAGCGTTCGGGCTTCAGCGGCCGCCGCCCCGATCAGGACGGTCCGGGTCGGCCGCAGGGAGATGGCGAGCGGCGCAGCTTCGGCGCGCGGCCGGAACGTGCCAGCTTCGGCGATCGACCGCAAAAGCCCGACGCGCGCCGGGTCGGCCCGCGCACCCATGCCACCGAACGGCCGGTCGATCGGCGCGAGGGCTTCGATCCGCTGACGCAGGCGGGGCAGACGCCGGCCGAACGGCGGCAACCGGGCCTTGGCGACCGGCGTGCCTATGGCGACCGCCCCGACAATGCCCGCACCCGCCGCGCCGCCGCGCATGCCGACCGGCCGGGCTATGACGGGGTCGCCCGCAAGCCGCGCGTCGAGCGCAGCGAGGGGCCGCGTGGTCCGGTCGAAAAGCGGATGACGCGCGAACAGGCGGCCGATGCCGACCGGGCGAGCTTCGTCGACCGGCCGAAGCGCAAGCCGACCGGCTGGGCCAAGGCCGCGCCATCGAACCGGCCGGCCAAGGGCAAGCCCAAGGGTGGCCGTCCGGGCGGGGGCAAGCGCTGATGCGGGTCATTTCGGGCATGTGGCGCGGGCGGCCGATCGTCGCGCCGAAGGGGGACGCGACACGCCCGACCGCCGACCGTACGCGCGAGGCGCTGTTTTCGATGCTGGCCAGCCGGGTCGGCAGCTTCGACGAACTGGCGGTCGCCGATCTGTTCGCCGGGTCGGGGGCGTTGGGGATCGAGGCGCTGTCGCGCGGCGCCGCGACCTGCCTGTTCGTCGAACAGGACCGGGCGGCGCTCGATGCGCTGCGCGCCAACCTGACCAAGCTGGACGCGGCGGGCAGCGATGTGCGCGCGACGTCGGTGCTGGCGCTGGGGCCGGCGCCCCGCCCGCTCGACGTCGTCATGATGGACCCGCCCTATGGCAGCGGCGCCGGTGCGGTCGCGGCGGACAAGCTGGCGCGACTCGGCTGGATCGGCCCGGCGACCTGGGTCAGCATCGAGACCGCCAAGGCCGAGGCGATCGACCTGCCGCGCTTCGCGGTCGATGCCGAACGGGTCTATGGCAAGGCGAAGATCACGCTGCTTCGGCTTGATATGGCACCGGAAAACTGACGGATTAACCTTTTGGCGGCGAATGTTCGATAGGCCGCAGCCGGACACCGGGGGGAGTCGAGGCGAATGGACAGCGCGATTTACGCCTTAATCGTGAATGCCGTCGTGGCGGGATTGTTCGCGGTAACCTTTGGGATCATTCGCCTGTCCTACCCCGAACAGCGCTATGCCAGCTGGTTCGCGGTAACTTATCTGTTCGGCGGGCTGATGCCGATCAGCGAACTGGGGGTGCGCTCGACGCCGTTCACGATCCCCTTCATGATCCTGAGCTACGGATCCTTCCTCCTGAGCCTGGCGATGCTGCTGATCGGGCTGGCGTCGATGGCCGGGCGGCGGCGGCCATGGAGGGCGTTCACGCTGCTGGTCGTCGGCGGGACGCTGGTCCGTACCGCGATATGGAACGGTCCCAACAACCAGTTGCTGCACGAATTGCTGTTCCAATCGCCCTATATCGCCGGGTCGGCGATGGCGGCGGCGATCGCGGTCGGTGCGGTGCGGAAGCGGCGCGATCCGCTTTGGCTGGCGCTGGGGATCACGCTCGCGCTGCTGACGCTGTATTTCGCGCTCAAGCCGTTCTTTGCCGCCGCCTTCGGATCGGGATCGGACCCGATCGCCCATTCGACCAGCAGCTATGCGTTGTTGTCGCAATCGGTCGGTGGCGTGCTGGTCGTCGCGGTCGGGCTGGTGACGCTGCTGCTGGTGGTACAGGCGGCGATGGGGCAGTCGATCGCCGAATCGGAGACCGATCCGCTGACCGGGATCGCCAATCGCCGCGGTTTCAACCGCCAGGCGCGGGTAATGATCGCCGAAGCGCGCGCGCGTGGATTTCCGGTAGCGGCGATCCTGTTCGATCTCGACCATTTCAAGCAGGTCAACGACCGCTATGGCCATGCCACCGGCGACGCGGTCCTGCGCGCCTTTGCCGGGGTGCTGGTCGACCGCCTGCCGCGATCGGCGGTGATCGCACGGCTGGGCGGCGAGGAATTTGTCGGTCTGCTCGACCGGACTACGCTGCGCGGGGCATGGCTTAGCGCGCAGTCGGTGCGGGCGACGCTGCCGGCGATCGCCACGCATCTGCCCGCGGTGACGGTCAGCGGCGGGCTGGCCGTGCTGCTGCCCGACGACGATATCGACAGCCTGCTCGAACGCGCCGACCGTGCGGTCTATGCCGCGAAACGTGCTGGGCGCGATCGCATCCTGCCGATGCCCGATCCGGTGCAGGCCGAACCGTTAAGCCTGGTGCGAAACCGCTGACACCGGCTGCCGACGCGGCACGATGGCGAGGCCGATCAGGCTGGCGACCCCTGCCCCGGCCAGGACCATGCCGACCGACCAAAGGCCGTGGTCGATCGACAGCGCCTGGGCGATACTGGGGGTCAGGCCGCCACCGATGACGCCGCCGACATTGAACCCCATCGACGCGCCGGTATAGCGCACCCGGGCCGGGAACAGCGCGGGCAGCCATGCGCCGAGCGGCCCATAGACGAAGCCCATCATCAGCAGTGCGAACGACAACCACGCGCCGATGACGAACAGCGATCCGCCGCCGATCATCGGCCCGAGCAGCCCGCCCGCCACGACCACGCCGACACAGCCGCCCGCCAGCACGCGCGCGGGCGTCGACCGGTCGGACAGCCAGCCGGCGAGCGCGATGCCTGCGGCCATGAACAGGATCGCGACCAGCTGCGTCTGCAAGAATGCGCCACGCGAATAGCCGAGCGTGGTGGTGCCATAGCCGAGCACGAAGGTCGTGGCGATGTAATAGAGCGCGAAACAGGCGATCACGCCGAAGGTCCCGGCCAGCGTCGCGCGCAAATGGCTGCCGGCCAGTTCGGCGATCGGGACGCTGGGCGGCGCTTCGTGTGCCAGCGCGCTGGCGAAGGCAGGGGTTTCGCTCAGCTTCACCCGGACCCACAGGCCCAGCCCGACCAGCGCGACGCTGAACAGGAACGGCAGGCGCCAGCCCCAGGCGAGGAAATCGGCGTCGGACAGGGTCAGCCCGAGCAGCAGGAATAGCCCGTTGGCGGCGATGAACCCGACCGGGGCGCCCAGTTGCGGGACCATGCCGAACCGCCCGCGCCAGCCCGGCGGCGCATTCTCGACCGCGAGCAGCGCCGCCCCGCCCCATTCGCCGCCCAGCCCCAGCCCCTGCGCGAACCGCAGTGTGCACAACAGCAGCGGCGCGACCCAGCCGACCTGGGCATAGGTCGGCAGGAACGCGATCAGCAGGGTCGATCCGCCCATCAGCATCAACGATGCGACCAGCGTCGACTTGCGGCCGAGCCGGTCGCCGAAATGGCCGAACACCACCGCGCCGAGCGGTCGGGCGATGAAGGCGAGGCCGATCGACAGATAGCTCGCCATCAACTGCGCCGACGCGCTTTCGGACGGAAAGAACAGCGATCCGAAGACCAGCGTCGCGGCGGTCGCATAGATATAGAAGTCGTAGAATTCGACCGAAGTGCCGATCAGGCTGGCGATCAGGATGCGACGATGGGCGCGCATGGGATGCGGGTGAGTCATGCCCCCGCCTACCGATTTGCGGCGGACGCGCAAGAAGATTTCTTGTACGTCGGCCAGCACGCAACTATCGGTATCGCCGCCCCGCATTGGGGCGGCGACCCGCTTGCTTACCGGGTGCTGGCGACCGTTACCGGCTGCAACTGCGCCACGCGGACTTCGCCATCGCGGTGCATTTCGGCGCGGCAGCGATTCTCGTCGGCGATCCGGCGCAGGCCGAATGCGCTCGAACGGCAGGCCTTCAGCGACGCGCGATCGATGCGCGCGTCGAGGATGCGGCGGTCCTCGGCCCTGGTCAGGTCCAGTCCGGCATAGGATACGCGGACCGAAACGGGCTCGCGCACTTCGGCATAAGCAACGGACGACAGGCATGCGAAGGCGGTCGCCGCAAGGGCGACGATACGGATGATCATGACGATAGCTCCTGCGAATTCGTTGCCCGTCGCAGCAGCGGTCGCCCGCGCATCGGGCGCCGCCGTCCACCGGCAACGCGCTGATAGAGCGGGTTTATTGCAACGCGGCGAACCATCGATGGCAGGACGATGACGGTTCCGAAACAATTTCCTTGCTTGTCGCTTTACGCTTCGTTCCCTACCTGTTCGACGATGTCGAGCGTCCCAACCTTGTCCCCCACCCCTGCCGATCCGCCCTATCTGCGCGGGTTGAACGAACCGCAGCGCGATGCGGTGCTGACTACCGACGGCCCCGTCTTGGTGCTGGCCGGCGCGGGCACCGGCAAGACCGCGGCGCTGACCGCGCGGCTCGCGCATCTCCTCTACACGCGCAAGGCCTATCCTTCCGAAATCCTGTCGGTGACCTTCACCAACAAGGCCGCGCGCGAAATGCGTGAGCGCGTCGGGCGGCTGGTCGGCGATCTGGTGGAGGGGATGCCGTGGCTGGGCACCTTCCACGCGATCGGGGCCAAGATGCTGCGGCGGCACGCCGAGCTGGTCGGGCTGCAATCCAATTTCACCATCCTCGATACCGACGACCAGTTGCGGCTGCTCAAGCAGCTGATCCTCGCCGCCAATCTCGACGAGAAACGCTGGCCCGCACGCAGCCTCGCCGGGCTGATCGACGGGTGGAAGAACAAGGGGATGACCCCCGCGGACGTCGATGCCGGGGAGAGCGAGCGTTTCGCCAACGGCCGTGGCGGCGAATTGTACCAGCAATATCAGGACCGATTAAAGGCGGTGAACGCCTGCGACTTCGGCGACCTGTTGCTCCACGTGCTGACGATCCTGCGCAGCAACCGCGAGGTGCTGGCCCAGTATCAGCAGCGCTTCCGCTACATCATGGTCGACGAATATCAGGACACCAACAGCGTCCAGTATCTGTGGCTGCGGTTGCTGGCGCAGGAGCGTCGCAACCTGTGCTGCGTCGGCGACGACGACCAATCGATCTATTCGTGGCGCGGCGCGCAGGTCGAGAACATCCTGCGCTTCGAACGTGATTTTCCAGGCGCGAAGATCGTCCGGCTCGAACAGAATTACCGATCGACCCCGCATATCCTGGGCGCCGCATCGGGCGTGATCGCGCACAACGGCGGTCGGCTGGGCAAGACGCTGTGGACCGAATGCGATGTCGGCGAAAAGGTCCGCGTCATCGGCGTCTGGGACGGCCCGGAGGAAGCGCGCCGCGTCGGTGAGATGATCGAACGCACGCAGCGTGACGGCAAGAGCCTTGATGATTGTGCGATCCTGGTCCGGGCACAGCATCAGACGCGCGAGTTCGAAGAACGCTTCATCGGTATCGGCATGCCCTACCGGATCGTCGGCGGGTTCCGCTTCTACGAACGCGCCGAAATCCGCGATGCGCTCGCATATCTGCGCGTCGTCAACCAGCCGGCCGACGATCTCGCCTTCGAACGGATCGTCAACGTGCCCAAACGGGGTCTGGGCGACAAGGCGGTGCAGACCATCCACCGCTATGCCCGTGCGACCGGTTCGTCGCTGATGACCGCCGCCGCACGCATCCTCGACACCGACGAATTGACCGGGGCGGCGCGCAAGTCGCTGGGGCGTCTGGTCGGCGATTTTGCGCGCTGGCGCGACATGGCCCGCGACCTGCCGCATGCCGAACTGGCGCGGCAGTTGCTGGACGAAAGCGGCTATACCGCCATGTATCAGGCGGAAAAGACCGCCGAAGCCGCCGGGCGGCTGGAGAACCTCACCGAACTGGTCCGGGCGATGGAGGAATATGAATCGCTCGGCGCGTTCCTCGAACACGTGTCGCTGGTGATGGACAACGAGGCGTCGGCCGAGGAGCCGAAGGTCACGATCATGACCATCCATGCCGCCAAGGGGCTGGAGTTCGACACCGTGTTCTGCGTCGGATGGGAGGAAGGACTGTTCCCGTCGCAGCGCTCGCTCGACGAGGGCGGCACCGCCAGCCTCGAGGAGGAACGCCGCCTCGCCTATGTCGCGATCACGCGCGCGCGGCGACTGGCGGTCGTGTTCCATGCCGCCAATCGCCGCATCTATGGCCAGTGGAATTCGTCGCTGCCCTCGCGCTTCGTCGGCGAGCTGCCGGCCGAGCATATCGATACCGAGACGACGATGTCGGGCGGCGAGAGCCTGTGGCGGGCGAACTGGAGCGAACGCGCAGATCCCTTCGCCGATGTCGCGCGCGGTACCGGGCGAGGGCCGGGGTGGCAGCGGGCGGCGTCGCAAGGCTCGAGCTTCACCACCACCCCGTCGCGGGTGGTCGAGGCGCGGGCGAGTGCGATCAGCCTGGGCAACAAGGGGCGCAGCGACCTGTCGACCGGGCAGCGCGTGTTCCATCAGAAATTCGGATACGGCACGATCGAAACGATCGAGGGCAACAAGCTGGAAGTGCGGTTCGAAACCGCCGGTCAGAAGCGGGTGCTCGACAGTTTCGTCACACCGGGATGAAGTATCGACAGGCCTGAACCGCTGCTTAATGTATATCAGCGACTGAATAGGCTTTTCGGCATATTGTTTGGTCTACCCTGTACGGAAGGCCAGGAGGACCCGATGTCGATCGTCGATAATGCCGAATATTATCGCCGCCGCTTGGACGAGGCACGCGCGCGCGCCGAGAGCGCACAACTGCCCGAAGTGCGGCGGGTGCATCACGAAATGGCGGAACGCTATTCGGTGATGTTGCAGGATGCCGAGCGCAGTGGGCTCGCCCGGCCGTTGCTGGGAATCGTTCCGCGCGACTGACCTGCGCTTCGACAGGCAACCGCCGCCCTTGTCGGTCGTTCAGGTCGGGCAATTCCCGATAAGGACCGATCGATGCCCTATGTGAAGACCCGCGATGGCACCAACCTGTTCGTGAAGGATTGGGGACAAGGTCGCCCGGTCGTTCTGATCCATGGCTGGCCGCTGTCCGCCGACAGCTGGGACCCGCAGGCGATGGCGCTGGCCGACGCGGGATACCGGGTCATCGCCTATGACCGGCGTGGCTTCGGCCGATCGGACCAGCCCTGGTCGGGCTATGACTATGACAGCCTGTCCGACGATTTGGCCGATGTGATGGCCGAAACCGGCGTCAGCGACGATGCCGCGCTGATCGGCTTCTCAATGGGCGGTGGCGAGGTCGCACGCTATATGTCTCGCCATGGCGGCAAGGGCGTCAGCCGGGTCGGCTTCATCGGTTCGGTCGTGCCCTACATGCTCCAGACCGACGACAATCCCGACGGCGTGCCGCAGGACCAGCTTCAGGAAATCGCCGACAATATCAAGGCGGACCGGCCGAAATTCTTCCGCACCTTCTTCGACCAGTTCTACGGCGTCGGCTTCATCACCAGCCCGGTGAGCGAGGAGGTGCTCGACCTGTCATGGAATACCGCGATGCTGGCCGGGCTCAAGCCGACATTGGCGTGCGCGGAATCGTTCGGGACGACCGATTTCCGCCCCGACCTGCCGTCGATCACCGTGCCGACGCTCATCATTCATGGCACGTCGGATCAGACGGTGCCGATCGATGCGACCGGCCGTGCGCTGGCCAAGGCGCTGCCGAATGCCGAACTGATCGAATATGACGGCGCACCGCACGGCTTGTTCGCGACCGAGAGCGACCGGCTGACCGACGACCTGCTGTCGTTCCTCGGCCGGCGTTAAGGGTAAGCGTCCTTCCGGTCGCAAACCGGAAGGACGCCGCGTGCCAAAGCCTGAACCAATACCCCCCAAGCCGATCTGCATTGCCCCGGCCCAAGAGCGGACCTAAACCCCTACCCCATGTCCGCGTCCCCCCACCCCTTCGCCATTCCTGCGTTTCGCGCCTATTTCCTTGCCCGGCTGTCGAACACGCTTGCGCAGATCGCGATGGTCGTCGTGATCGGGTGGCAGGTATACGACATCGCGCGCGAGACGATGACGATCCGGCAGGCCGCGTTTCAGCTGGGGCTGATCGGGGTTGCGCAGTTTTTGCCGTTGCTGGTGTTGTCGCTGGTCGCCGGTTGGGTTGCCGACCGGATCGACCGGCGCTGGATCGCGAGGGGCTCGGTCGCACTGGAGGGTAGCTGCGCGCTGCTGCTCGCGTGGCTGACCTATAGCGGTGCGATCACCCTGCCTTGGCTGTTCTTCGTTGCGGCGATGCTGGGCGTCGCACGCGCCTTTGCCGGGCCGGCGTTGCAGGCACTCGCCCCCAATCTCGTCCCCGCCGCCGTGCTGCCCACCGCGATTGCGATGAGTTCGATCGCTTGGCAGGGCGGATCGGTGCTGGGCCCGGCGATGGGCGGTTATCTTTATGCCGCGGGCCATTACGTCCCCTATGCGGTGTCGGCGGCGCTGTTCCTATTCGGGCTGGCCATGCTGTTCCTGATCCCGCCGATCCCGCGCGCGGTTATCGCGGGCAAGGCCAATCCGTGGCGGCAGATGCTCGACGGATTGTCCTATGTCCGACGCAACCGGCTGGTGTTCGGGGCGATCTCGCTCGACCTGTTCGCGGTGCTACTCGGCGGGGCGACGGCGATGCTGCCGATCTATGCCCGCGACATCCTGCAGATCGGCGCGGACGGCCTTGGGCATCTGCGCGCCGCGCCGGCATTGGGCGCGGTGGTCGTGGCGGCAGTGTTCGCAGTGAAGCCGCTGTCGAAGGATGTCGGTGCCAAGATGCTGCTGTCGGTGATGGGTTTCGGTGCAGCGACCGCGCTGTTCGGCCTGTCCGCGCCGTTGCTCATCCCGGTGTTCGGGCAGGCGGCGATCGGCAGCGACTTCGCGCCTGCCGCGCTGCTGGCGCTGGCCGCGTTGTTCGTGGTGGGGGCGACCGACATGGTGTCGGTCTATGTCCGCCAGTCGCTGATCCAGCTGCACACGCCCGACGCCATGCGCGGACGGGTCGGCGCGGTGTCGACGCTGTTCGTATCGGGATCGAACGAACTGGGCGAGGCGCGATCCGGCTTCCTCGCTGCGCTGGTCGGGCCGGTCGTCGCCGTTGCGGGCGGTGGCGTGCTGGCGATCGGCGTCACCATGCTCTGGTCGAAGCTTTTTCCCGAGCTGCGCGCTGCGCGCAGCTTTACGCCGCCCAAAGACCTCGAAGTCACGCCCAAGGAGACCCAGCCATGAAGGCCGATACCATCCTGCAAACGATCGGGAATACGCCGCATATCCGCGTCAAGCGGCTGTTCGGCGATGCCGAGGTGTGGATCAAGTCCGAGCGTTCCAACCCCGGCGGGTCGATCAAGGACCGCATCGCGCTGGCGATGATCGAGGCGGCCGAGGCATCGGGCGACCTGAAGCCCGGCGGCACGATCATCGAACCGACCAGCGGCAATACCGGTGTCGGCCTGGCGATGGTCGCCGCGGTCAAGGGCTACAAGCTGGTGCTCGTGATGCCCGAAAGCATGAGCATCGAGCGCCGCCGGCTGATGCTGGCCTATGGCGCGACCTTCGACCTGACGCCGCGCGAAAAGGGCATGAAGGGTGCGATCGAGCGGGCGCACGAGCTGGCCGCGGAAACGCCCGACGCGTGGATCCCGCAGCAGTTCGAAAATCCGGCGAACATCGACGTCCATGTGCGGACGACGGCGCAGGAGATCCTGAACGACTTCGCCGACAATCCGATCGACGTCATCGTCACCGGCGTCGGCACCGGCGGGCACATTACCGGCGTCGCCGAAACGCTGAAGGCGCAGTGGCCGGACTTGAAGGTCTATGCGGTCGAGCCCGAACTCTCGCCAGTGATTTCGGGCGGGCAGCCGGGACCGCACCCGATCCAGGGCATCGGCGCAGGCTTCGTCCCTGCCAATCTCCACACCCGCGCGATCGATGGCGTGATCAAGGTTGATGCGGCGGTCGCCAAGGACATGGCACGACGCTCGGCACGCGAAGAGGGGATGCTGGTCGGTATCTCGTCGGGGGCGACCTTGGCAGCGATCCTGCAGAAGCTGCCCGACCTGCCCGACGGTGTCCGCGTGCTCGGCTTCAACTACGATACCGGCGAGCGCTATCTCTCGGTGCCCGACTTCCTGCCCGAACAATGAGCGAAGCGGCGGTGGTCGAACGGCGCGCGATCGGCAGCGGATCGATCGCGATCGACGGCGTCTTGGTGGCGCTGTCGGTCGCGGCGGTCACCGTGCCCGCGGTCCTGATCCGGTCGACCCCGCCGATCCGCGCCGCCGCCTCGCATGCCGAGCAGCGGCGGCAGGTGGCGGCGACATCGCCCGAGGCGCCCCCGCCCCCGGTCGAACCGATTGAATATCGTGCGCTCGAACCCAACGACGCCCGCGCCTTCAATGCGAAGGTACCGTTCGTCACCGGCCCCAACCCGGCGGCGCGGCCGTTCCGCTTCGCCGGCGATCTCTACAATCGCACCCGCGCGACCGACTGCCTCGCCGCCGCCGTCCTCTATGAAGCCGGCGACGATGCGAAGGGGCAGCGGGCGGTGGCACAGGTCGTGCTCAACCGGCTGCGCCATCCCGCCTTTCCAAAAAGTGTGTGCGGCGTGGTGTTTCAGGGGTCGGAGCGGACCACCGGTTGCCAGTTCACCTTCACCTGCGACGGGGCGCTCGCCCGTGTCTACCCGCAGCCCTTCTGGGACCGCGCACGCAAGGTCGCGGCGGCGGCGCTGGCGGGCAGCGTCTATGCGCCGGTCGGCTATGCGACGCATTACCATACCGACTGGGTCGTGCCCTATTGGCAGTCGAGCCTCGACAAGATCGCGGCGGTCGATACCCACCTGTTCTTCCGCTGGGCGGGATGGTGGGGCACGCCCGGTGCGTTCCGTCGCGTCGTCGGCACCACCGAGCCGCGCATCGAACAGCTTGCCCCCTATTCGCCTGCGCACAAGCTGCCCGAGGTACTGGCGGTCGAACAGGAAGCGGGCGTGCTGACCGGCAGCTTCGCGCCCGGCGCCCTTCCGCGGCCGAGCAGCGACGATCCGGTCACCTTCCTTGTGCCCCTCGACACGCTGACGCCCGACAAATGGTCTGCCTTCGCCCAGGCGACGTGCGGTGAGCGGACGCGGTGCAAGTTCCTCGGCTGGCGCGATCCCGCCGCCGTGCCCACCCGCGCCGGGCTGGCATGGGAGCCGGCCGCGCTGAACACCATGTCGTTCAGCTATCTGCGCGATCGGGGCGCGGGCGTCGAGAAGCAGCTTTGGAACTGCCAGCTCGTCTCGCGGCCCGCCGCGTCGTGCATGCGCCGCGCCCTGCCCGCCCCGCCGCCCGCGCCGCCCGTGACCGCGGGACGTAGCGAGGTGCCGCCACTCTCTGGGGTCCGCCGCACCGGCGATCCGGCGCCGGCCCCGTCAGCGCAATAGCGTCGCCGTCAGCTGCTCGGCATCCTCGATCGCGACGTCGACGATGTTCGGCCGCCCCAGCCCCTTGGCCCCGGCGGTATCGACATGGACCGTCGCCAGCCCGAGCAACCGTTGCAAGGGCGAGCGCCGCACCGACACCGCCTGGATACGGGCAAGTGGTACGATCCATATCTGTTTGGACAGCACGCCGCGCATCACCTGCAACGTGTCGCCGACGATCGCATAGCGGTGGTGCCGCCGCGCCAACAGCGCGAGGGCGATGGGAATGGGCACCAGCAGCAGCGCCAGCCCGGCAAGTGGCAAAAAGAACATGGCGACGATCACGCCGATCAGCGGCAATCCGCCCCGGACCAGCCCGGTCCGCAGCACATGGCCGAACGCCACCGGCCGCAGCGGCAGCGGATCGAACGGCGCATAGCCCGCCGCCGCCAGCACCTGCGTAACCTCCTCGTCCCGCGCGAACGGGGCGACGCTCTGCCGCCCGCCAACATCGTCGCTGCCGCCCAGTGTCTGGAACCGCAGCCCCGACCAGCCGAGCCGCCCGCTGACCATCCCGCGTTCGATCAGCGCCAGCTGAATCCGGCGCAGACTCACCACGACCTCGGTCCGGGTGGTCAGGCCGCGCACCCGGCGCAGCCGGCCGCCCTCGCGCTCCAGCCGAAAGCCATATTCAATCAGCACGGTCCGCACGACCCCACTGATCGCGCCGACCGCCAGCGCGACGACCGCGGCCATCGCCGCGAACAAAGGCGTGGCCAGTGCGATCGCCTCTTGCCGCGCAACGCCTGCCCAGTCGCGCACGTCGATCCAGTTCCAGCCGATGACGTCGCCGACCTGATTGAGACCAGCGAACAACAGCCCGACCCACACCAGCGAGAAACCGAACACGCCCATCGTCAGCACCCGGCCGGGCGACATGGCGAACACCGTATCGCGCGCCGGTTCGGCGGGCAGTACCGACGGGACGGCCACAGTGCCGCCACCGCGCAGGACTTCGCGCAGTCGCGCCGCCTCGGCCAGCGAGACGCTGTCGAGCGTCGCCTCGTCCGCCTCGCCGCCGCCGGTTTCGATCCGCACCCGTGCCAGCCCGAACAGGCGGGCCAGCAGCTTCTGGTCGATCGAGACGTCCTGGATGCGATCGAACGGGATCGAGCGGCGCTTGCGGTGCAGCACGCCATCGGCGATCACCAGTTCGCCGCCGTCGATCAAATAGGTGAACGACCGCCATTTGACCCAGGTGAACGCCCCCGCCCCGATCAACAGCACCGTGAGGATGCCGAGCATCGGCCAGATGCCCGCCCGCGACGTGGCGGCGGCCAGCGCGATGAGGCCGGCGATCTGCTGCGGCGCCTTGGTCACGATGCGCAGGACGATCGTGCCGGGATGCAGCCGGCGCGGCTCCACGTTCACCATGGCGAGGATTCGATGGCGCGGCGGATGCGGTCGCGAACCGCCTCCGCCTGTTCGCGCGCCAGTCCGGGCACGCTCACCAGACTATGATCGGTGCCGGCGGTGTGCAGTACCAGCGTGGCGATCCTGCAGACGCGCTCGATCGGTCCCTGCGTCAGGTCGATATGCTGAACCCGGCCGATCGGCACGATGGTGTGCACCCGCGTCAGCCAGCCATGGGCGACATGCAGTTCGCGATCGTCGAGCGCGAAGCCCCAGTGCGCGAACCGGCGCGGCGGGGCGACGAGAACAATCCACAGTGCGATCGCGAGCGCTGGCACCCCGGCCAGCCCGTTCGGCAGCCCCCGATCGTACAGTATCGCCTCCGCCATGCCCGCGACCGCGACGATCGCCAGCGCGACGATGGCCGAGCGCCAGCGCAGCACGGTGACGAAACGCCGGTCGAGCGGCGCGAGCGAGGGGGGCGTGGCTTCCATGGCGAGTGTGATAGGCAGGCAATACGCCGCGCTCAAGCGAATCCGGCGGCATCGGCCCAGGCCTCTTGTGCGCGGGCGCAGGCGGGGCCATAGCGCCCGCGACAACTCCCCATTCGGACTTGAGGCAATCCCCCATGAAACTCCGCATCGTCGTGACGCTCAAGAACGGCGTACTCGATCCGCAGGGCAAGGCCATCGAACATGCGCTGGCCTCGCTCGGCTTCGCGGGTGTCGGCGAAGCGCGCGTCGGCAAGCTGATCGAGCTGGAGGTTGCCGACGGCACCGATGACGAGACGATCGACGCGATGTGCCGCAAGCTGCTCGCCAACACGGTGATCGAAAACTATCGGGTCGAACGGGCATGAAGACCGCCGTCATCGTCTTTCCGGGGTCGAACTGCGACCGCGACATCGCGGTGGCGCTGGAATCGGTCACCGGCACCGCACCGACCATGGTGTGGCATCGCGACACCGACCTGCCGGGCGATATCGGCCTGGTCGCGGTGCCCGGCGGCTTTTCCTATGGCGACTATCTGCGCTCGGGTGCGATCGCGGCACGATCGCCGGTAATGCGCGCGGTGGTCGATGCCGCGGGCAAGGGGCTGCCGGTGCTCGGCATCTGCAACGGGTTCCAGATCCTGACCGAAGCGGGATTGCTGCCGGGCGCCCTGATGCGCAACCGCGGCCTGTCGTTCGTGTGTCGCGACGTGGCGCTGACGGTTGGCGAGACCAAATCGGTCTTTACCAGCGGCTATTGCCCCGGCGACACGATCCGCGTGCCGGTGGCGCATCATGACGGCAACTACGTCGCCGACGAAGCGACGCTCGACCGGATCGAGGGCGAGGGGCAGGTGGCGTTCCGCTATGCCGAGCCGGTCAACGGATCGGCGCGCGACATTGCCGGGCTAGTCAATGCGCAGGGCAATGTGCTGGGCATGATGCCGCACCCCGAACGCCGCATCGAAGCCGCGCATGGCGGCCGCGACGGTCGCGCGCTGTTCGAAGGGTTGCTGGCGAAGGTCGGCGCCTGAACTACCGCGACCGGCGCTCGCCCGCAAAGGGGGAGAAGTCGGTCGCAGCATCGAACACGTCGACGCCCTCGCGCCGTTTCAGCCAGCCGACCACGGCATAGGTGACCGGGGTTAGCGCGACCTCCCAACCAACCTTCATCGCCCAGTTGGTGACCAGCACGGTCAGCACTCGGCCCGTCGGCCAGACGCCGAGGAACGCCAGCGGATAGAAGATCACGCTGTCGACCGCCTGCCCCACGACGGTCGATCCGACCGTCCGCGTCCACAGCGCGCGGCCTTCGGTCCAGATCTTCATGCGGGCGAGGACATAGGCGTTGACGAACTCGCCGGCCCAGAAGGCGGCGATCGAGGCGAAGACGATGCGCGGCACCTGCCCGAACACGGTTTCATAGGCGCCCTGCCCCGTCCAGCCGGGCGCCGGCGGCATCGCCACGACGGTCGCGGCCATGAACGCCATGAACAGCAGTGCCGCGAACCCGACCCAGATGCAGCGCCGGGCGCGGGCATAGCCGTAGACTTCGGTCAGCACGTCGCCGATGACATAGGATACCGGGAAGAACAGGATGCCCGCGCCGAACACGAACGGCGTGCCTGTGACGTCGATCGCCGCGACCTTGCCAGCACCGATAACGTTCGACAGCAATAGGATCGCGACGAACGCCGCCATGACGATATCGAAATGGCGGAACCCCTGCGCCGGGACCGTAGCGGCATCGATTCGGGTCGGGACGGCAGCGGACGGTTCGTGCATGACGGCGTTATGATAGCGGTTCCGCTCCGTCGCAATCCACGCTAACGAAGCGGCGGGCACCCGTAGCTCAGCTGGATAGAGCAAGGAGCTTCTACCTCCTTGGTCGGGGGTTCGAATCCCTCCGGGTGCGCCAATATTTTCCCACTTTTCTGCGGGTTTCAGCCCGACAACGGGGGTGTGCCGGATTGCACACCTGAAGGTCGTGTCACGCTGCCACGCCACGCCGATCCGGGTCGGTCAAACACGCTCGAGCATCAGTGCGATCCCCTGTCCGACGCCGATGCAAATAAAGGACATGGCGTAGCGGCCGCCGGTGCGGTAAAGTTCCCCGACGGCAGTCATCGCGATGCGGGCGCCGGACATGCCAAGCGGGTGGCCGAGCGCGATGGCGCCGCCGTTTCGGTTCACGCGCGGGTCGTCGGGGGCGATGTTCAGGTCGCGGAGCGTCGCGATCGCCTGTGCGGCAAAGGCTTCGTTGAGTTCGATGACGTCGAGCTGGTCGAGGGTGATGCCGGTGCTGCGGCTGAGCTTGCGCGCGGCCTCGATCGGCCCGGCCCCCATGACGCGCGGCGCGATGCCCGACGACGCCATGCCAAGGATGCGGGCACGGGGGGTGAGGCCGTGGTTGGCGGCCGACGCTTCCGACGCGATCAGCATCGCCGCCGCGCCATCGTTCAGTCCCGACGCATTGCCCGCCGTGACCGTACCGTCGGCGCGGACGACCGGTTTCAGTTTGGCCAGCGTCTCCAGATTGGTCGCGCGGGAATGTTCGTCCTGCGCGAAGACGATCGGGTCGCCCTTTCGCTGCGGAATCGACACCGGCACGATTTCCACGCCCATCCGTCCGCTAGCGATGGCGGCGGCGGCCTTTTGCTGGCTGGCGAGTGCGAAGGCGTCCTGTTCCGCGCGGCTCACCTGCCACTGGTCGGCAACGTTCTCGGCGGTCTGCGCCATGGTATCGACGCCGTAAGCCGCACGCATCGCCGGGTTTATGAAGCGCCAGCCAAGCGTCGTGTCCTCGATCTGCTGCCCGCGATCGAACGCGCTGTTCGCCTTGCCCATCACGAACGGTGCGCGGGTCATGCTCTCGACCCCGCCCGCGATCATCAGGTCGGCATCGCCACTGCGGATCGCCTGGGCAGCGCTGCCGACCGCATTCAGCCCCGACCCGCACAGCCGGTTGATCGTGCCGCCGGGCACCGCTTCGGGCAGCCCGGCCAGCAACACCGCCATCCGCGCGACATTGCGATTATCCTCACCCGCCTGGTTGGCGCAGCCGAGCAGTACGTCATCGACAGCTGCCCAATCGACCTGCGGGTTGCGTGTCGTCAGTGCGCGCAGCGGGATCGCGGCGAGATCGTCGGCACGCACGCTCGATAGCGCACCGTTCAGGCGGGCGATCGGGGTGCGGATCGCGTCGCAAACGTAAGCGTCGGGCATCAACTTTCCTGCTCGATGCAGCAGGAGTCCGCCGGGTCGGTCATCACGCTGTCGGTGCGCCACCTGTCGCTGCTCGATGCCCGCTATCCCGGCTTGGCGGCGCTATTCGGGTCGCCACGGGTGATACCGCTGTACGAGGCCGCGCTCGCTTCGATCACGGCGTGTGTCACCGCGCTGATGCGTGAACTGGGTTGGGCCGCATCGGGCCACGACGCCGCCGTGGATGCCGCGCTGCTCGGCATCCTCGTCGGAACCTGGCGCGCAGGGGGGCCGGCGGCGCCCGACGCTGCCAGCCTGCCCGGTCAGCAGAGCGCGCTGGTCGCCCGCTTTCGCGCGCGGATCGACGAACGCTTCCGCCTGCGCGAACCGATCGCGGTCCACGCCGCCGCGCTCGGCGTCAGCGAAAGCCGCCTGCGCACTGCCCGCACACGGATCGCCGGGCTGTCGCCGGCGGCGATGCTCGATCAGCGCGCGATGCTGGAGGTAAAGCGCGCGCTGCTGTACACCAACCTGTCGGTAGCCGAAGTCGGCTTTGCCGCCGGCTTCGCCGACCCGGCCTATTTCACGCGCTTCTTCACCCGCCATGCCGGTGTGTCGCAGCGCACGTTTCGGACGACGGGGGGCAGTCGCACGTAGCGCCTACCCCCCCCCGCCCGGTCAGTCGTAGATCGGCCGCAATACCCGGTCGAAATAGTAGCGGGTCAGCGCCATCGAAGCGAGCAGGTCGGCGACCCGTCATATTCGATCGACATCCAGCCCTTGAACCCATCCTCCTCTAGCAGGCGGTACAGCCCGGCCAGATCGAGCGTGCCGAGCCCAGGCTACCAGAACCAGCGCGTCCCGTCGGCGGTAATCTCGGGATCCTGCGCATAGCGCACGCTGTCGGGCTGGCGTTCGGACGCGGTATGCTTAAGGTGGAAGGTGCTGATCCGGTCGCAATAATCGCGATAGAAGGTCAGCAGATCCTCGCCCATGATCGCCACCTGCGCGGTGTCGAGACAATTGTGCGCATAGCGCGGATCGGTCGATTCGATCAGTTCACGGTGGTTCGGCAGGTTCGCGCATTGCTGCACCTCTTCGCGGGTCAGCGGCCCCAATCCGAAATAATTCTGGGGCGAGGAGGTGTTCCGGTAGCTGCCGCCGAACCTGACGATCGTATCGACCGCCTCGCACGCCGACCGGACCGCCTCGTCGAGATTATCCGCCTAGTACGACGCGTGCGCCATGGAACATGCCGATCACCTCGACCTCGCGCTCCCCGGCAAATGCCGTGAAGGCTTCGGGCGCCCCGAACAGCGGCAG
Source organism: Sphingomonas sp. SAFR-052 (assembly GCF_051965015.1). Classification (NCBI taxonomy): domain Bacteria; kingdom Pseudomonadati; phylum Pseudomonadota; class Alphaproteobacteria; order Sphingomonadales; family Sphingomonadaceae; genus Sphingomonas; species Sphingomonas sp. SAFR-052. Next base: position 127,276 of record NZ_JBQCMO010000004.1, read on the forward strand.
GATGTCGGTATAGCGGATGTTGGGCATGGCGGAGACTCCGTCCGGCTTTGTTCTGGAGATGGTTAAGGAGCGCGCGCGTGCGCAGCAGCGCCAGGAACGGATCGCGCGTCTGACGGGCGCTGCACACGACCGGCCAGCCTACTCCGTCTGGCGGAGCAGGCTGACGATGCTAGTCAGGTCGACATTGCCGGCGCCGGGATCGCGGAACACCTTGGTCGCGCGGTGTTCGGGAAACTCCGGATTGGCAGTCTGCCACGTCTCCGCGGCATCGACGAACGCGGTATGGTCAGGTGGATGCAGTTGATCCGCTCGCGCTGCGCGGTGAGGAACGCCACCGGGTCGATCCCGGCGATCGTCAGATGCGCGGTATTCACGTCTAGCTTCACCCCTGCGGGCAGCCGGTCGAGCAATGCGAGGATGCGTTCACCGCGGAACACGCTCCAATATTCGTTGCGCCGCACGAGCGAAACGCCCGATGGCTCGGCCTTGGCCTTGGCGGCAACCCTTCGAGCAGATCGACGGACTGATCGCGAAAATACGCCGCGCCCAGGTCGGCAACATGGGCGAACGCCTCACGCGCGGAACTCCCGGTTGCCCCGAAATAGGAGCAAGGTCGGCTTGCCCGCCGCGCTCAGGCATAGGCGTAGGTACCGCCGGCGTTCAGCGCGGCCTGATAGGCGGGGCGGGCATGGATGCGCTCCAGCCAGGCGATGGTGCGAGGCCGGGTCGCGTCGAGGCCGGCTCGGCTACGTGCGGCTTCGAGGGGGAAGCTCATCATGATGTCGGCGGCGGTCAGCGTGTCGCCGGCGAACCATTCGTTGGCGGCAAGGTGCGATTCGACATAGTCGAGATGGACGTCGATCATGGGCTGGATCTTCTTCTGCGCCGCCTTGCCCAAGAGCGGCACGCGGCCGAGCACCAGCTTGACCAGCAGCGGCGGCATCAGCGATCCTTCGGCATAATGGAGGAAGTGGCGGTAATGGAGCGCGGCGCGGCGGTGCGCGGGCATGCCCAGCCGGCCATCGGCCTTTTCGACCAGATATTCGACGATCGCGCCAGTTTCGGCAACGACCAGTGGCCCGCCGGTGGCAGCAGCGGTGTCATCCTCGATCACCGGCGACTTACCCAGGGGGTGGATGCGGCGCAGTTCGGGGGGCGCCAACATCGTCGCCTTGTTCCGTTCGTAGCGCTTCACCTCATAGGGAAGCCGCAGTTCCTCGAGCAGCCAGAGGACGCGCTGCGAGCGGGAGTTTTCGAGGTGGTGAATGACGATCATCGGAATCCCTGTGTGCGGTCAACGGCTTGGCCGAACCAATGCGGCAGGCCGGGTGAGGTTGCACGAGGACGTCGCGGGATCGGTGGAAGTTGACGAAGGTTACACGAAACCGGCGTTCGGCCGAGCCGGACCTAAGCCTGAAAACCGTTCTGGATCAGTGGTTAAGCCATAGCCGGACAGCAATCGGGCGGCACCTTTGCCGCCCGATATTGTCACCGATTACAGATCGTCGTCGCCGTCATCGGCGTCGGGACCGGTCATCATCTCCTCCGCGACCTTTTCGGTGCGCTGGCGGATCGATGCTTCGAGCTTGTCGCGCAGTTCGGGATGTTCGGTCAGGAAGGTCTTGGCGTTCTCGCGCCCCTGCCCGATCCGCACGCTGTCATAGCTGAACCACGCGCCCGATTTCTCGACCAGCCCGGCCTTCACACCCAGATCGAGAATCTCGCCGATCTTCGAAATGCCCTGCCCGTACATGATATCGAATTCGACCTGCTTGAACGGCGGGGCGACCTTGTTCTTCACCACCTTCACGCGGGTCGCGTTGCCGATGATTTCGTCACGGTCCTTGATCTGCCCGGTGCGGCGGATGTCGAGACGGACCGAGGCGTAGAATTTCAGCGCGTTGCCGCCGGTCGTGGTTTCCGGATTGCCGTACATCACGCCGATCTTCATGCGCAGCTGGTTGATGAAGATCACCATGCAGCGCGAGCGACTGATCGAGCCGGTCAGCTTGCGCAAGCTTTGCGACATCAGCCGCGCCTGCAGGCCGACATGGCTGTCGCCCATCTCACCCTCGATCTCCGCACGCGGCACCAGCGCGGCGACCGAGTCCACCACCAGCACGTCGATCGCGTTCGAACGGACCAACGTGTCGGTGATCTCCAGCGCCTGTTCACCGGTATCGGGCTGCGATACGATCAGTTCGTCGATGTTGACGCCCAGCTTCTTCGCATAGACCGGATCTAGCGCATGTTCGGCGTCGACGAACGCGGCGGTGCCGCCATTCTTCTGCGCCTCGGCAATCACGTGCAGCGCGAGCGTGGTCTTGCCCGAGCTTTCCGGCCCGTACACTTCGATCACGCGCCCGCGCGGCAGGCCGCCGACGCCCAGCGCGATGTCGAGCCCGAGCGAGCCGGTCGAGATCGCTTCGACCTGCATCGCTTCCTTCTGGCCCAGCTTCATCGCCGAACCCTTGCCGAACGCACGGTCGATCTGTGCCAGCGCAGCGTCGAGCGCCTTTTGCCGTTCGCCCGCCGCCTTGTCGTTTGCCGCCGCCATCTTGCTATCGACCGCCTTCAGATTTGCCGCCATGTCCAGCCTTTCGCGTAGAGCAACCGCGTCGAGGGTTCAACGCGTCTGTTGGATTTGCATGTATCTGTTTTGTTCCCGTTCCGCAAGGGGCCGGCAGGCGACAAATCCGACGATCGATACCTGCAAACGACCATGCCGTACGAAAGGCCAAAAGCTGCCGATCACGAACGGATCGTCAATTAATCGATTGTAGCATCGGGCGGATGAAACAGGTCGTTCATCGTTTTCGGGCCGGGTCGCGATCCTTTGCCGCGCCGATCGCGACGGGCATCGCCTATTATCTTGTCGCGCTGTTGGCACTGTCGCTGACACGGGGCAGCGCCGGTATCGCGACGCTGTGGCCCGGCAGCGGCATCCTGTTCGCGGCGTTGCTGATGACCCGTCGCCGACAGGCCGGATGGCATATCGCCGCCGCCGCCATCGCCAGCATCGCCGCCAATCTCGGCGCGGGCAATGGCTGGGGAATGGCCGCTGCCTTCACCGTCGCCAACATGACCGAAGCGTCGGTCGGCGCGTGGCTGCTGACCCGCAGCGGATCGACCCGGCTCTGCTTCACCGATCCCGGCGACCTGCGCCGCTTGAGCCTTGCGGCGGCGATCGGCGCGGCGAGTAGCGCGACCATCGCCACGCTGCTGGGACCGGCGCGAACGGGCGAGTTCTGGTTCTCGTGGTTTGCGACCGTCCTGCTCGGCATCCTCGTCGTCACGCCGCTGATGCTGATCGTCGGGCAGGCGCTGCGCCGCCGCCAACCGGTCGGCACGCCGCGCCTGGTCGGGGAACGCGCGGCGGTATTTCTACTGGTCGCGGTCGTCGCCAGCGTCACTTTCGCTCAGCACAGCTATCCGATCCTGTTCGTGCCGATGCTGGCGGTGCTGTTCGCCGCGTTCCGGATCGGTCCGGCGGGTGCGGCGGGCGGCGTGCTGATCGTGGCGATCGTCAGTTCGGTCGCACTGAGCGCCCATTCCGGGCCGCCCACGTTGATCCATGCCGGGCCGCTGGTGCGCAGCATCTTTCTGCAATTCTACCTGCTCGCGCTGTTTGCCGCGGCACTGCCGGTGGCGGCGCTGCTGGCGATGCGGGCGAAGCTGCAGGCGCGGCTGGCCGAGAAGATGCGGCTGCTGCAACTGGCGGAGAGTGCTGCGAATGTCGGCCATTGGCGGCTCGACACCGGAAGCGGCACGATCACATGGTCGGCGCAGGTGTTTCGTATCCACGGCATCGACGGCGACGTTCCGCCCGCACTGGACGCGGCGATCGAGGCCTATCATCCCGAGGACCGGGCGCTGGTGTCGGAGCGGATCGAGGCGGCGATCGCCGAGCGGTGCGGCTTCGTGTTCACCGCGCGGATCGTGCGGCCGGATGGCGAGATCCGCCACGTCCTGTCGCGCGGCGAGATCGACGGGCGCGCCGACGACGACCCGCCGGGGCTATTCGGCATCATCCAGGACATCACCGCCCAGGTCGCGCACGAAACCGCGCTGGAGGCGGCACGCGTCCGGGCGGAGGAAGCGGCGGCGCATGCCACGATCATGGCCGAGACCGACCAGTTGACCGGCATCGCCAACCGGCGGCGTACCGCGCTGATGCTGGACGAAGCGGTGCGCGACGCGGTGCGGCAGGGTCGCCGGGTGTCGGTGGCGATGTTCGACGTCGATCATTTCAAGCGGATCAACGACCAGTTCGGCCATCATGGCGGCGACCGGGTACTGCAACGGGTCGCGGCCGATGCCGGGGGCCAGTTGCGCGCAACCGATATGCTCGGCCGGTTCGGCGGCGAGGAATTCGTCATCATCCTACCCGATGCCGGCGCCGATGCGGCGATGACCGTCGGCGAACGCGTGCGCCGCGCGGTGGAAGCGGGCGGCCGCGATCCGTGCGTGACGATCAGCATCGGCGTCGCCGAACTGGCGCCGGGCGAGGATGCCGAAGGGTTGCTGCGCCGAGCGGATGCCGCGCTGTATGTCGCCAAGCGCGAGGGGCGCAACGCGCTGCGGCTGGCGGCGTAGCGGCCGGGCGGATGGACGCTCAGAGCGTGATGACATCGGTCAGACCCGTTCGTCCCGAGTAGCCATTGCGCTGTCGAAATGGCGTATCGAGGAACCGTTGGCGACAGGTGCTTCGATACGGGTCTTCGACTTCGGTGCGCAGCACCGAAGCCTGTCCGCAGCGTCTGCCGCAGGCCGGCAGTCGAAGGGCTCAGCCCCTACTCAGCACGAACCGTTCTACCTATTGCCATCACCCTCTAAGCCGCGTGGCCGATCTGGCCGTTGTCGGCGTCGAGATCGCGCAGGTCACGGCCGCGCGTCTCGCGCCCGAACCACGCGACCAGCGCCAGCGACAATGCGGTCGGGACCATGACCAGCAGCGACGACGACCCCATCGACAGCGCCACGCCGGCGATGGTCAGCCCCTGCGCGATCAGCCCGCCCGCCTTGGTACAGGCGGCGACCCAGCCGGTCGCGCGCCCGCGCACCCGCATCGGGAAACTCTCGGCGGCATAAGGCAGGACGATGGCGATGATGCCGTTGGTGCCGACGATCAGCAGCGCGACCGGCAGCACCGGGCTGCCGCTGCCCGCCAGTTCGAGACGCAGGACGAGCAACAGCCCGGCGAGCGTCAGTCCGATCATGACGGCGAGCGACCATTTGGTGCTCCACCGGCTGTAGAGAAAGGCGGCGAGGAACACGGTCGGGAAGGCGATCAGCGCGCTTTCGGCGAGCAGGCGGCTCGACACGCCGACCGAATAGCCCTTGGCGACCAGATCGGCGGGCAGCCACAGCAGCAGGCCGAAATTGATAAGGCCCCAGGAAAGCGCGCAGATGCTGAGCGCGGCGAGTTTGCCATAGAGTTTGGCGCCGGTCAGCGCGGTCGCGCGCGGGCCGGTGATGCGGACGGGGGCGCGGCTGGCCCTTGCACCGAAGCGGCGCATCACCGCCTCCGCCTCCTGCACCCGGCCGCGGGCGAGCAGGAACTTGGCCGATTCAGGGATCAGCGCGCCGAGCAGGACCAGCGTCAGCCCGGTCGGCAGGTTGGCGAGCCACAGGATGCGCCAGCCGAAGATCGGTTGCAGGACCGCCGAAATGCCGCTCGCCGCGAAATAGCCGCCGACCGCGCCCAACCCGCCGACCAGCACGAGGCTCCAGCCGCGATGGCGGTTGGGCATCATCTCGGCCAGCAGCGCATAGGTGACCGGGAGCATGCCCCCGGCGGCAGCGCCCATCATGAAGCACATGGCGATGTTCCAGGCGAGGCTGGGCATCGCGCCGCAGATCGACGTGCCCACGAACATCACCGCCGACAACAGGATCGACGCCTTTCGCCCATAGACGTCGGCGATCCAGCCCCACAGCACCGATCCGGTTACGGTGCCAGCGAGTGCGAAGAACGGGACCAGCGACACGGTGCGTTTGGGCACGCCATATTCGGCGATCATGCCGGGCACAGTGAAGCCGAGCGAGGCGGGCTTCATCACGTCGATGATGAGCGCCACCACCAGCACCGCCATCAGCCCCCAATGGGCGAGCGAGAGTTCGGCATCCTCGGGCGCGGCGACCACGATTTCGGCCGCGGCGGCGCGCTGTGCCGACAGGTCGCGGGGCAGCAGGCCATAGGCGGCGACCAGCGTGCCGATGACGATCAGCGCCATGCCGCCCAGCATCATGCCGTCCATCGGCATGCCCGCCATGTGATACCCCATCGAGCGCGCCATCGCGAACATCGGCAGATGCGCGACCACGCCGATCGTCACCGCGATACAGCCGAGCACGAACGCCCAGACGGCCTGCCGATCGGATAATGTCGATTTGATCGAACCCATGCGCCTCTCCCGGGGGTGGGTTAGCGGGTGCGGGCGGTAGGGTGAAGCGGTTATGTCCGCTGGGTACGGTCGATGCCGACGTGTCAGCCCAACTCGTTCAGTACCTTTTCGACCGCGTCCATCGTGAACGGTTTGGACAGGACCGGGCGGTCGCGGTGGGCGGGTTCGATCATGTCGCCCGATCCGCCGGTCGCCAGCACGAACGGGATGCCCGCCGCCGCCAGCTTGTCGGCGACCGGCCAGCTCTTTTCCCCCCCACGCAGATGCACGTCGAGGATCGCGGCGTCGATGCCGCCCTTATCGACGGCAGCCATCGCGGAAGCGACGCTGTCGGCGGTGCCGGTGACGGTTCGCCCCAGCAGGTCGAGGAAATCCTCGAGCATCATGGCGATCAGGGGTTCGTCCTCAACAACGAGGATACGCGCGGGCGAAGTCATACGCCGCGGTCCTTAGCGGTCAAAGCGGGAACACCGCAACAGGATTCAGCGCATGGTCAGGTCTGTGCCAACGCATCGCGCGCCGCCGTCGCCAATTGCTGGACCGAAAAGGGTTTCGGCAGGAACGAAACCTGATCCAGATCAATCGACCGACGAAGCTGCTCTTCAGCATATCCGGACATGAAAAGGATCGGCAAGGTCGGATAGACCTTGCGTACATGGCCGACCATCGTCGGCCCGTCCATGGTCGGCATGACCACGTCGGAAATCAGCAGGTCGATATGCGGCCGCTCGGCGAGGAGCTCCAATGCCGCCTCGCCATTCTCGGCAGTCATCACCGTATAGCCCTGTCGCGTGAGCGCGCGTTCGGCGATAGCCCGGACCATGTCCTCGTCCTCGACCAAGAGGACCGTGCCCGAACCCCAGGCGGGGGCGGTCGGCTCGCTCTTGAGCTTCGGGTTGGTGCCGATGCGCGGCGGCTCGGCGGCAGCCGCATGGACCGGCAGGTGGATGACGAAGGTCGCCCCCCGCCCGGCGCGCGATTCGGCAAAGATATAGCCGCCCGACTGTTTGATGATGCCATAGACAGTCGACAGGCCGAGGCCGGTCCCCTTCCCCACTTCCTTGGTAGTGAAGAAGGGTTCGAAGATTTTCGGCAGGACGTCGGGCGGGATGCCGGTGCCGGTGTCGGAAACCTTGAGCGTCACATAGTCGCCGACCGGAAGCACGTCGTCGTCCATCGCCCGCACTTCCTGCGCGGTGGTCGCCAGCGTCTCGATCGTCAGGACGTTGCGGTTGCCGCCCTGCGCCAGCATCGCGTCGCGGGCATTGACGGCGAGGTTGACGACGACCTGTTCGAGCTGGCCCGGATCGGCGCGCACCGAGCCAAGGCCGCGGCCATGGTTGACGACCAGCTGCACGGTTTCGCCGAGCAGGCGCTTCAAAAGGTTCGAGACTTCGGAGATGACGTCGGGCAGCTGCAGCACCTGCGGCCGCAGCGTCTGCTGGCGGGAGAAGGCGAGCAGCTGGCGGGTGAGACTCGCGGCGCGGTTCGAATTGGCGCGGATCTGCTGAATGTCGTCATAATCGCTGTCGCCAGGCGAATGGCGCATCAGCATCAGGTCGCAGTGGCCGATGATCGCGGTCAGGATGTTGTTGAAATCATGCGCGACGCCGCCGGCCAGCTGGCCGACCGCCTGCATCTTGGTCGCCTGCGCCACCTGCCGCTTGAGCTTGCCCTCCTCGCCCGTATCGCGCAGCGACAGGACGACGGCGGCATCGCCCAGCCCGCGCGCCCCGGCGATCGACAACGCGATCGGTTCGTCGGCGCGATCGGCCAGCCGCACCGCCATGTCGGCGCTGTGCTGCGCCCCCCCGGCGAAGCGGCGGACCGCGTCGGCCAGTGCCGCCTTGTCCTCTCGCACCACCAGATCGCCCGGATAGAGCGGCGGCGCGACCGGATTGACACCAGTCGCGCGGATGAAGGCGTCGTTCATGTGCTGGAAGCGGCCGTCGCGATCGACCAGCGCCATGCCGACCGGCAGCAGCGACACCAGCGCCCGCACCTGCCCCGCCGATCCGGGCGCGGCGATCGGCATCAGCCCGACCGGCGCCTCTTCCTCGTCGAGCAGCGCGACCAGCATCGGACCGGCGGGATCGTCGGTCATCGGCACCTGCACGATGCGCAGCGGGTCGCCGCCCAGCCCCTCGCGTTCGAAGCGCACCCGGCCGCGATGGTCGGTGACGAGGAAGCGGGCGAAGTCGCGCCCCTCGATCGCCGCTTCCTCGTTGCCGACGGCGCGGGCGCGGAACACGCGGTTGGCGGCGCGGATGCGGCCGTCGGAGGTCAGCAGCGCGAGCATCACCCCCGCCGTACCCAGCCGGTCGCCCGCGGTCCCGGCGACCATGGTGCGGATCGACACCGCTTCGGCAATCACCTGCCCGCCTTCGAACTGCCAGACGAGCATGTTGTCACCGGCGCGATAGAGCGTGACGTTGAGCGGGGCGTCGCCCTGCCGCACCGTCGCCTTCGCCTCGCCATCACGCCACGCCGATCGGGCCGCGCCGGCCAGCATATTGGCATCGACACCGTCGCCCAGCACGCCGGGCGGGGTCGGATAGCCGCCGAACATCGTCGCGAACCGATCATTGGCGATGACCAGCCGCCCGGCGCGGTCGGTCACCGCCAGTGCGTGCGGACAGGTGGCGGCGATGGTCTGCACGAGCGACCAGTCGATGCCGGGCTCGACCGGTTCGCGGGTATCGGTCCAGTGCAGCACCGCCTGCGCCACGCCGGCCAGCACCACCGCCGCCGCCGCGAAGCCCGCCGCGACCGGCACGCTGCCGATCATCCACAGGATGATGGCGCCCGCGACGACCCCGGCGGCAAGCGCGGTAATCAGCGGCAGGACCGGCGACGGGCCAGCGGAAAATTTCGGCAACATGGATAGGCTGTTGGGGTGAGCGCCTGCGTCCGTCAAGCGTTGTGCGGGCCGGGTCGCGGCAAACGGGCGGTTGAGAGCCTAAGCGACGCGAGCCTTTGGCTCGCGCGCTCGCCGAGGCGAGCGCATCCCCTCTCCCAGCTTCGACTAGGCCTTCGCTTGCGCGAAGACCAAGTCTGCGCATCCCTCTCCCCTGATGGGGAGAGGGATGTCGGGGTTACCAGATGCGGACGCGCTGTTCGGGGGGGAGGAACAGATATTCGCCGGCCGCGGGGGTGTAGCCCTTGTACCAGGGATCGAGGTTGCGGACGACCCACGCGCGCTGTTCGGACGGGCTGTGCGGATCGGTCAGCAGCCGCTGGCGCAAATTCGCCTCGCGGTAGCTGCGCCGCCATACCTGAGCCCAGCCGAGATAGAAACGCTGTTCGGGGGTGAAGCCGTCGATCGCCTTCTGATCGTTCGGATAGGCATGGGTATAGGCATCCCACGCCGCGGTCAGCCCGGCGAGGTCGGCGATATTCTCGCCCAGCGTCAGTTCGCCCTTCACATGCAGGCCGGGCAGCGGTTCATAGGCGTCATACTGCTTGACCAGCGCGGCGGTGCGTTCCTCGAACCGCTTGACGTCCTCGGCCGTCCACCAGTCGGTGAGGCTCCCGTTGACGTCGTACTTACGACCCTGATCGTCGAAATGGTGGCTGATCTCGTGGCCGATCACCGCGCCAATCGCGCCGTAATTGACCGCCGGATCGGCATTCGGATCAAAGAAGGGCGGTTGCAGGATCGCGGCCGGAAACACGATCTCGTTCATGACCGGGTTCGCATAGGCGTTCACGGTCATCGGCGTCATGAACCATTCCCATTTCTGGATCGGCTTGCCGAGATGCTGGACGTTGTAGCGCTGCTGCCACTGGTTCGCGCGCAGCATGTTGCCGAACGCATCGCCCGGCGTGATCGTCAGGTTGCTCATGTCGCGCCATTGGTCGGGATAGCCGATCTTGGGCGTGAAGGCGGCGAGCTTGGCACGCGCCTTCGCCTTGGTCTCGGGCGCCATCCAGTCGAGATTGTCGATGCGGCGGCCCATCGCCTCGGTCACGTTGCGGACCAGCGTGTCCGCCGCCGCCTTGGTCGCGGGCGGGAAATATTTGGCGACATAGGCCTGGCTGACGTCATCGGCGACCGCGTCCGACGTGAAGTCGACCGCGCGCTTCCAACGCTCCTCCTGCTCGGGTGTGCCCGACAGGACGGTGCCGTAGAAGGCGAAGTTTTCCTGGTCGAACGCCTTGGGCAGCACACCCGAGAAATTGTCGAGCGAGCGCACCAGCAACTGGTCCTTCAGCACCGACAGCGGTGCCCCGCCGATCACCTTCGCCATGCCGGTGAAGGCGGTCGGCTGCGCGACGATCACATCGGTGGTGTTGGCGCCCAACCCCCGGAAATAGGTGGCGAAGTCGAAGCCCGGCGCGCGACGCTGCAGGTCGGCGACGGTCATCTTGTTATAGGTCTTGTTCGCGTCGCGGCTTTCGATCCGCGTCCAGTGCGCCTTGGCGATCCGGGTTTCGAACGCGACGATCGCGGCGGCGCGTGCGGCGGCATCGGGTTCGCCCGCCAGCGTCAGCATCTTGGCGAGATGCGCCTGATAGGCTTTCCGCTGTTCGACCAGCTTGGCATCGGTCGACAGGTAATAGTCGCGATCGGGCATGCCGAGACCGGCCTGCGCGGTCTGCAACGCATAGACGCTCGGCTGCTTGTCGTCGGGGCCGACATAGGCGCCGAACGGTGCGCCGACCCCGGCCTGCGACGCCTTGGCCGCGAGCGCGGCATAGCCGGCCTTCGACTTCAGCGCCTTGATCTCGGTCAGCCATGGCTGGATCGGGGCCAGCCCCTTCGCCTCGATCGCGGCCTGATCGAGATAGGTGGCATAGGCGGTGCCGATCTTCGAATTGGGATCGTTCTTCGCCGCGTCGAGCAGTTCGCGGGTGCGCGACTTCGACAGGTCGTCCAATGCGGTGAACATGCCGTAGTTCGACTTGTCGGCAGGGATCGGCGTGATCTTTTCCCAGGTGCCGTTGGCGTATTTGTAGAAATTGTCGCCGGGCTTCACGCTGCGGTCCATGCCGGCGACGTCGAAGCCGAAATCGCCGATCTCGGGCTTGGGCGCGGGGGCGGGTTCGGCGGGCGGGGGTGCCGGTACGGCGGCGGTTTCAACGGGAGCGGTCGGCTGCGTCGCGCAAGCGGACAGAGCGGAAGCCGCGAGCAAGGTGGTCAGGACGAAACTACGCCGCATCGGGAAAGCCTCTTCGTATCGGGTGATACGGTCATGCTGCACTCGGGCATATCGATCGTCAATATCTCCTGTGGCTCGTCCCGCCGGCAAAAGCAGCTTTACCCCCCTCCCCGTTCGGTTCGAGCAGCTTCGAGCCTGTCGAGAAGCGTCCGTCGAGAACGCCCTGTTTGTGGCAACCCCTTCTCCACTACGGTTCTCGACAGGCTCGAACCTGCGCTCGAAGCGAACGGGTTAGGTTGAGGAAGGAGAGGGTTTCAGGACCGCGCTCCATGCCCGCGCCGCTTCCACTTGGCGGCGATCCACCAGCGCCAGCCGAGCGCCGCGATGGCGTAGCCGAGCACCGCGCCGACGACAGAACAGACCACCATGCCGAGCGCCGTCGCCGGCCCGACCTCCGCCACCAGCCAGTCGAGCCAGCCGGGCGGTGCGGCGACCGCGTTGCCGATCGGGTCGCCCGGCACCACCCGGTCGAGGTGGAGCAGCCACGCGCCGACCTTGTAATACAGGATGAACAGCAGCGGCGTGGTGATCGGGTTGGTGAAGAAGGTCGTCAGCGCCGCGGCGGGCACATTGGCGCGCAGCGGTAGCGCGAGGACCGCCGACGCTGGAATCTGGCCGAGCGGGATCAGGATGCCGGTGAACATGCCGAGCGCGACGCCGCGCGGGACCGAACGGCGGGTGAAGCGCCACAATTCGGGCGCCAGCACGCGGTGCGCGACCGGGCGCAGGAACCGGATCGATTCGATCGATTCACGCGTCGGCAGGTTCGCACGGACCCAGCGCAGCGCGCGGGCGCCCAGCCCCCGGTCGTCGCCAGCCGGATCAGCCACGGTCGCGGAGCAACCTTCCCTGTTCACGCTTCCAGTCCCGCTCCTTGATATGCTCGCGCTTGTCGTGGTTCTTGCGACCCTTGGCCAGTGCCAGTTCGACCTTCGCCCGCCCCTTGCCGTTGAAATATACCGATAGCGCGATCAGCGTCATGCCGTCGCGCGCCACCGCCCCGTGCATCTTGTTTATCTCGCGTTCGTGAAGCAGCAGTTTACGCGGGCGGCGCGGTTCGTGGTTGAAGCGGTTGCCGTGGCTGAATTCGGGAATGTTCGAATTGATGAGCCACACCTGCCCGTCGCGGACATCGGCATAGCTTTCGGTGATCGACCCCTCGCCGAAGCGCAGCGACTTCACCTCGGTACCGGTCAGCGCGATGCCGGCCTCGTAAACGGTATCGATCTCGTAATCGAAGCGCGCACGGCGATTTTCGGCAACGGTCTTCTTCTTGTCGAACAGCTGGGGACGCGGACGGCTCATGGGGCGGACATAGGAGGTCGGAAGGCGGAGGGGAAGCGTTCCGCAAAATCCTCCCCGCTCCGCGGGGAGGAATTACGCGTCCAGCGCTTCTCTTACCTTTCTCGCCAGTTCGTCGACGTCGAACGGCTTGGGCAGCAGCCGCGTGCCCGGATCAAGCACGCCGTTATGCACCACGGCGTTGCGCGTGTAGCCGGTGGTGTAGAGCACGCGCAGGTCGGGCCGCATCGCGAGCGCCCGGTCGGCGAGTTCGCGGCCGGTCATACCGGGCATGACGACATCGGTGAACAGCAACGTCACCTGCAATCCGTCTTCGAGCAGGCCGATCGCCTCCGGCCCGTCGGAGGCGTGGAAGACGTTGTAGCCGAGATCGCGCAACACCTCGACCGAGAAGCTGCGGACGCGCGGCTCATCCTCGACCACCAGGATCGATTCATGCAGCCCGCCGCCACGGACCGGAGCCAGCGTGGTACGCACGGTCGGGGTCGGCGCCTCACCATAGAAGCGCGGCAGATAGAGGCGGACGGTCGTGCCGACATCGGGTTCGCTATAGATGCGGACATGGCCGCGCGACTGGCGGACGAAGCCGAACACCTGGCTCAGGCCCAGTCCGGTACCGCGCCCGACCGGCTTGGTGGTGAAGAACGGGTCGAACGCCTTGGCCAGCACGTCGGGGGCCATGCCGGTGCCGGTGTCGCTGACCGCGATCAGCACATATTGGCCCGCCTCCATGTCGGCCTCGCGCGCATAATCGTCGCCGACATGGGCGTTGGCGGTCTCGATCGTCAGCCGCCCGCCATCGGGCATCGCGTCGCGGGCATTGACCGCGAGGTTGACGATCGCATTTTCGAGCTGACCGCGATCGGCCTCCGCCCGCCACAGTCCGGCGCCGAGCACGGTTTCAACCGCGATGCGTTCGCCGAGCGTCCGGGCGAGCAGGTCGGTCAGGTCGGCGATCAGGCGGTTGCCCTCGACCGGTTCGGGCGACAGCGGCGACTGGCGAGAAAAGGCGAGCAGGCGCTGGGTAAGCGCAGCGGCGCGGCCGGCGCCTTCCCTCGCCGCCTCGACATAGCGGCCGACATCGGTGCGCCCGCTGGCCAGCCGCCGGTCGATCATGTCGAGCCCGCCGATCACCACCGCCAGCATGTTGTTGAAGTCGTGGGCGATGCCGCCGGTCAACTGACCGACCGCCTCCATCTTCTGCAACTGGCGGACCTGCGTTTCGGCAGCGGCGCGAGCGGAGGCGGCGTCGTGCAATTCGGTCGCCACCCGTTCGAGCTGCGCGCCCTGCCGCCCGACCTTCGCCTCCAGCCGCAGCAGCGCATCGGCACGCTGGATCGTGACCCAGCTGATCTCGGCGATCTCCTGCACCAGCGCGACCTCGCTCGGCAGCCAGTGGCGCGGTTCGGCATGGCCGATGATGAGCAGCCCCTCCAGCCGCCCGTCGCGGCGCAGCGGCACGGCAAGGCCGGAGCGCGCGCTGTAGCTTTGCACCACATCGGCTTCGAACCGGTCGTCCTGCGCAAAGGCGTCCGACACCACCGTCCGCCCGGCGCGCAGCAGCGAAGTGTTGCTGCGCCCCATCCGGTCGATCGAATGGTCGCCCATCAGCGGCGGCAGCGCGCCGTTGTTCCATCCCGCGACGTAGCGCACGCGATTCTGGCCGACCCGCGCGAAACAGATGCGATCGACGTCGAGCCATTCGCCCAGCGCCCGCGCGGTGAAGCGCATGATCGCATCGGGATCGCTCGCCGCGCGCTGCCGGGCGCTGAGCGACAGGATGAACTCGCGCTCGGCCTTCGCCGCCAGCGCGGCAAGCTCGGCCTGTTTGCGGTCGTCGATATCGTAGCTGACGCCTGGGAAGTGCAGCGGCCGGCCTTCGTCGTCGAAGGTGCACCGCCCCTGCGCCGATACCCAGCGGCAGCTGCCGTCCGCGCGGGTCAGCCGATATTCGGCGATGAAGGTGCCGTCGCCCGCCGGGTCCATCGCGGCGGCGATCAGTTGCTGCGCTTGCGGAAGGTCGTCGGGATGCAGCCCGGCGAAGAAGGTGCCGATCGGCGCCCCCGCCTCCGCCACCGCCGGATCGACGCCATAGAGCAGCGCGAACCGTGAATCGGCGCGGACGATATCGGCCTGCACGTCCCAGTCCCACGCGCCGATATTGCGCCCGGCGGACAGCGCCTGTTGCAGCCGCTCGTCGGCGGCGGCGCGCTCGCGCTCGGCGACGACGCGTGCGGTCGTCTCGCCGGTGACGCACAGCAGGCCCGCGACCCGCCCCTGATCGTCGAAGGCTGGCGAATAGGTGAACGTCCACCAGCTGTCTTCGGGCTCGCCGGTACGGGCGAGGTCGAGTTTCATGTCGGTGGCGGTGATGCTGCCGCCGGCCATCGTCCGCTCGACCAGCGGGATCAGTTCGTCCCAGATGTTGGCCCAGACGATGTCGAACCGCTCGCCCAGCGCGCCGTCGATCCGTACGCCCAGGATCGGGCGATAGGCGTCGTTGTAGAAGCAGCGCAGCTCCGGTCCCCACGCCAGGAACATCGGCATGGGACAGGACAGCATCATCGCCAGCAGCGAGCGGAGCGATACCGGCCACGATTCGATCGGGCCGAGCGGCGTGCTCGACCAGTCGCGTTCGGCAATTTCACGACCGGTAAGGGTTTGCAGCGACAGATGTCCGTTAGGCATATGGGCGACGTGGTACGGACGTCGAGCGCCCGCCGCAATAACGTGTATGGAGTGTGGGGCCCAGCCTAGCCAAGCAGACCGGCATGGGCAAGCGCAGCATCGACCGCCGCGCGCGACGCTTCCGACGCGGGGGTCATCGGCAGGCGCAGGTCGGTCGGGAAGCCGGGACGGACCCGGCCCAGCGCGTATTTGACCGGTCCCGGCGACGCATCGCTGAACAGCGCGGCGTGCAGCGGAAAGAGCCGGTCCTGGATCGTCAGCGCCCGGCCGTAATCGCCCGCCGCGCACGCATCCTGGAACTCGGCGCACATCGCCGGCGCGACATTGGCGGTGACCGAGATCGCGCCGACCCCGCCCATCGCCATGAAGGCAAGCGTCATGTCGTCATTGCCCGACAGTTGCGCGAAACCGGTGCCGCAGCGCAGCCGGTGTTCGGACACGCGCGCCATCTGCCCGGTCGCGTCCTTGATACCGACGACGACGTCGGGGAACGCCTTCACGATGCGCTCGACCGTTTCGACAGCGATGTCGGTGATGGTGCGGCCGGGCACGTTGTAGAGGACGATCGGCAGTCCGCCCTGCGCGGCCAGCACCTCGAAATGGCGGAACACGCCCTCCTGATTGGGGCGGTTGTAATAGGGCGGGACCAGCAGCGCGGCGGCGGCGCCCGCGGCCTTTGCGGCATGGATATGGTGCAGAGCGACCGCGGTGTCGTTCGATCCGCAGCCGGCGATCACCGGCACGCGGCCCTGCGCCTGATCGACGCAGACGCGCACGACATGGTCATGCTCTTCGATCGTCATCGTCGCCGCCTCGCCGGTGGTGCCGCACGGGACCAGCGCGCTCGACCCGCTTTCGACCTGCCAGTCGACCAGCGCGCGGAACGAGGCTTCGTCGAACTTGCCGTCCGCGAACGGCGTGACGAGAGCCGGGATCGAGCCGGAAAACATGGGGGTTGCGCTCCGTGGACAGGGATTCGAGCCGAAAAGGTGGCGACAGATAGGGCGCGCTTCCATATCATGTCCAGTATGCTGACCACCGTGTTCAAGAGCGCGTTCCTGCTCACCGGCGTCGCGAGCGCCGCCATGGCCACCGGGCTGTTCCAGACCGCTCCGCAGGCCCCCTTGCCCCAGTCGACGAATGTCGCTCGCCAGCCGTCGCCGCAGGGGTATATTTATGTCCCCTCGCCTCCCCCCGTTCAGATTCCCCCGGCCACCCAAGACCCGATCCAGCCGGTGCTGTCCGAATGGAAACGGTTGCAGCAGTCGGACAATTATCCCTTCGCCGACTATGCCCGCTTCCTGCTGGCGCATCCGGGCTTTCCGGGTGAGGCCAGCCGCCGCGCCGCCGCCGAAACGGTGCTGGTGGATGGCGGGCAGGATGCGGCGACGGTGCTGCGCTTCTTCACCCGTTTCCCGCCGCGCACCGCTGCCGGGCAGTTGCGCTATGCCGAGGCGCTGGCGGCGAGCGGTCGCCTGCCCGAGGCGCAGACGGCCGCGCGGGCAGCGTGGCGCCGGGGAGTGTTGCGGCCCAACGACGAAGCGACGCTGCTCGCCGGTTTCGCCAGTGCGCTGGCCCCGGTCGATCACGACGCGCGCATGGACAAAATGCTGTGGCAGGGCGCGACGACCGCCGGGCTGCGCCAGATCGGCTATGCCTCGGCGGCGATGCGCCCGACCTTCGACGCGCGCATGGCGTTCCGCACCAATGCCGCCGATGCCAGCGTGCGCGGCGAGCAGCCGGGCGTCGATCGCGCCGATCCGGGCTATATCGCCGACCGTGCCAGCTGGCTGCGTGGATCGGGTCAGTCGGGCGCGGCGCGCGCCTATCTCGCCCGGCCGCACCGGCTGTCGCGGACGCCCGGCGATATCGAGGAATGGCTCGAAGTCCTGCTGACCAATGCCCGCGCGGCGCAGGCCGACAGCCAGTACGACCTCGCCTATCGCATCGCGTCGCAGATCGACGATGCGTTCCCGGCGGGCACGGTCATTGCCGATGCCGGCTATGGCGAGCGCGACGACTATACCAGCCTTGCGTGGCTGGCGGGCACGGTCGCGCTGCAGCAGCTGAACCGGCCGAGCGACGCGACCGGCATGTTCGCGCGCTATGCCAGCGGGTCGCGGACGCCAACTGTGCGGACCAAGGGCTATTACTGGGCCGGGCGCGCGGCGGAAGCGGCCGGTGATCGACCGACCGCCGATCGCTGGTATGCGCAGGCCGCCGATCTGGGCGACCTGTTCTACGGCCAGTTGGCGAGCGAACGGATTGGGCGTCCGCTGCGTGCGCCGCCCGCGACCGCCGTCGCGAGCGCGGTGCCCGCCGATCTGCGGACCGCCTATATGAACAGCGAGATGACGCGCGCCGTCCGCTATCTGGGACGCACCGGGCAATATGCCGACCAGAGCCTGTTCATCCGCAAGATCGCCGAGGATGCGCGCAGCGACACCGATCATGCGCTGGCGGTCGAGTTGGCTAAGGCGATCGACCGCCCCGACCTGGCGGTGATGGTCGGGCGCAGCGCGCTGCTGAACGGACATAGCGACTATACGCTGGCCGGCTATCCGGCGGTGCCGGTCGGCGGGCCGCAACAGGACCAGTTCACGCTGATCCACGCCATCGCCCGGCAGGAAAGCCAGTTCGACCGCACCGCCGTCAGCCGCGCGGGCGCGCGCGGGCTGATGCAGCTAATGCCGGGGACGGCGCGGGAGACCGCGACCAAGCTGGGGCTGACCTACAGCCCGACCGCGCTCAACGATCCGGCGTTCAACATGGCGCTGGGGTCGAGCTATATCCAGCGGATGCTCGATTATTATGGCGGCAGCTATCCGCTCGCGATCGCCGCCTACAATGCCGGCCCCGGCAATGTGAACAAGTTCATCCGCGCCAATGGCGACCCGCGCACGCCGGGCGTCGACATGGTCGAATGGATCGAAAGGATTCCGCTGTCCGAAACGCGCGGCTATGTGCAGCGGGTGCTGGAGAATGCGGTCGTCTACGACCTGATCCATACGACCAAGGCGCGGTCGCGCGGGCCGAACAACCTTAGCTGGTATCTGGGGAAGAACCGACCGGGATGAGCGAACCGCGTCCGAATTATATCACGCCGGCGGGCTATGCCGTGTTGAAGGCCGAATATGACCAGTTGCTGGGCGAGGAGCGGCCGAAGCTGGTCGATGTCATCGCCTGGGCCGCGGGCAATGGCGACCGGTCGGAGAATGGCGACTATATCTATGGCCGCAAACGCCTGCGCGAGATCGACCGGCGACTAGGCTTCCTTGCCAAGCGGATGAAGGCGGCGCGGGTCGTCGACCCCGCCGCCCAGACCGAACGCGGCCGCGCCTGGTTCGGGGCAACCGTGACGATCGCCGACGAGGACGACAACCACCGCACGCTCGAACTGGTCGGCGACGACGAAGCGGACGCGGGCAAGGGGCGGATCGGGTGGAACTCCCCTATGGCGCGCGCACTGCGCGGCAGTGCCGTCGGCGACGTGCGGACGGTGGCACTGCCGGCGGGGGCGAAGGAGGTTGAGGTGATGGCGATCGCCTATCCGTAATCGCCCTTCCCTCACCTGTCAGGGAGGCGGCCACGTCGCGCCTCCTCGGTAATTTCGGTACGTTGGCGAACCCAAGCGGGGCGACGTCCGTTGGTTTTCGGCAACCGACCCTGGAGAGCCGATGCCCCATTACACCCCGCTGATCGGAACCATCGTCACCGCGCTGGTCGCGGCGTTCATACTGGGCGCGGCGGCGCACCGGCTGCGCATATCGCCGATCGCGGGCTATCTGTTGGCGGGCGTGCTGATCGGGCCGTTTACGCCGGGCTTCGTCGCCCATTCGGGGATCGCGACCGAACTGGCGGAGATCGGCGTCATCCTGCTGATGTTCGGGGTCGGGCTGCATTTTTCGCTGAAGGACCTGTTGTCGGTGTGGTGGATCGCGGTGCCGGGCGCGATCGTGCAGATTGCGGTGGCGACGACGATGGGCTGGGGGTTGAGCCAGTGGCTCGGCTGGCCGCTGATGGCCGGGATCGTCTTCGGCCTTGCGCTGTCGGTGGCGAGTACGGTGGTGTTGCTGCGCGCGCTGGAGGCGCGCGCGCTGGTGCAGACCGAACGTGGGCGGATCGCCGTCGGCTGGCTGATCGTCGAGGATCTGGTGATGGTCCTGGCACTTGTCCTGCTGCCGGTCGTCGCCGCAGCGGTTGATCCGGCCAAGGCCGCCGCACCGGGCGCGATCGTGACCGCGATCCTGATGACGCTGCTGAAGGTCACCGGCTTCGTCACGCTGATGCTGGTCGTCGGACGGCGGGCGATCCCGTGGGCGCTGCACTGGGTGGTGCATACCGGGTCGCGCGAACTGTTCCGCCTCGCGGTGCTGGCGATCGCTTTGGGGGTCGCGTTCGGGGCGGCGCTGGCGTTCGACGTGTCGTTCGCGCTGGGCGCGTTCTTTGCCGGCATGATCCTGGGCGAGACGCCGCTCAGCCGCCGCGCGGCGCAGGAGACGCTCCCATTGCGCGATGCGTTTGCGGTGCTGTTCTTCGTCTCGGTCGGCATGTTGTTCGATCCGAAGGTGGTGGTGGAACAGCCCGGCCCGCTGCTTGGCACGATCGCGATCATCGTGATCGGCAAGTCGGCCGCCGCCTTTGCCATCGTCCGTGCGTTCGGCCACCCCAACCGCACCGCCGCCACCATCGCCGCCAGCCTCGCGCAGATCGGCGAATTCTCGTTCATCCTTGCCGGGATCGGCACCAATCTCGGCATCCTGCCCGATGCGGGACGCGACCTCATTCTGGCCGGCGCGATCCTGTCGATCATGGTCAACCCGTTCCTGTTCGGCGCGGTCGCCGGGCGGGGCGACGAACCGTCGGTCAACGCGGCGCGCGAGAGCGAGCGCGAACAGGCGCGCAAGGATCATGTCGTGCTGGTCGGCGCGGGCCGGGTCGGGCGGTTGGTCGCCGAAGGGTTGCGCGATGCCGGCCGTGCCTTCGTCGTGATCGAGGATCAGGCCGATACCGCGCGCGTCGCCGCCGCGCATGGCTGGAGCGTGGTGCTCGGCAACGCGCTCGACCCCAATGTCCTGCGCGATGCCGGCGTGGGCGAGGCGACCAAGCTGCTGATCGCGATCCCTGGCGGGTTCGAGGCGGGGGCGATCGTCCAGCACGCGCGGCGGCTGAATGCCGGCCTCTACATCCTGTCGCGCGCGCATTCGGCGGAGGAGGTCAGCTATCTGGAGCGGCACGGCGTCGATCAGGTCGTGTTGGGCGAGGAGGAACTGGCCCACACCATGTTGCGCCGGGCCGAGGAACGCCGCGCGCAGGAAGCATAGCCGCCGGGTGCAGCGTGCAGTAGGGAGTAACGATGGTCACCCACACTCCGCCCACCGGCAACGTCGCGTTGCTGATCGATGCCGACAATGCCGGCGCCGCCTATCTCGATTCGGTGCTGACGGTGCTGGCCGAGTTCGGCACGGTCAATGTCCGCCGCGCCTATGGCAATTGGGAAAAGCCGGGCTTGAAAAGCTGGAAGGCGCTGTTGATGCGCCACGGCATCGAACCGTTCCAGCAGTTCGACATCACCAAGGGCAAGAACGCGACCGACATGCGCATGACCATCGACGCGATGGACCTGCTGCTGCGCGGGCGCATCACCGGGTTCGGCATCATGTCGTCGGACAGCGACTTCATGCCGCTCGCCCAGCGCATCCGCCAGGAAGGGGTGCCGGTCTATGGCTTCGGCACCGACCGCACGCCCGAGGGATTTCGGGAGAGCTGCACCCGCTTCATCGACGTCGCGTCGCTGGATGTCGAGGATGTGGCGAACATGCCGCTGCCGCCGGCGATCGGTGGCGTCGCTACTCCCGCCGCAACCCCGGCGGCCAAACCCGCACCCGCCCCGGCACGCAAGCAGCAGAAGATCGACGCCGCGCTCGTGAAGCTGTTGTCGGACGCCTATGACGCGTCGAAGGTCGACAAGCGCGGCTTCGCCAGCCTGTCGGAGGTCGGCCAGCGCGCGGCGAACCGGTCGAGCTTCGACACACGCAATTACGGGTTCAAGCGGCTGTCGGACCTGATCGAGAAGGTGAAGGCGTTCGAGGTCGAGCGGCGCGATACCGGGGTCTTCGTGAAGCTGGTTTGAGGTGGCCCCTCCTCAATATCGGTTCGCTTCGAGCAGGTTCGAGCTTGCCCCTACTCAGCACGAACGTAAGGGAGAACCTCCTGCCCTCCCCGTTCGGTTCGAGCAGCTTCGAGCTTGTCGAGAAGCGTCCGTCGAGAACGGGTCGTTTGTGGCACCGCCTTCTCGACGGTAGGTTCTCGACTTCGCTCGAACCTGCTCGAAGCGAACGGGGTAGTGAGGCGAACAACCGGCGCGAGGGAAGCGCCTAAACCCCCTCGGGCAACGGCATCGAAAACACCACCCGCGTCCCCGGCGCGGCATCCTCGAACGCCAGCGTACCGCCCAGTTGCCGGGTCAGGCTGCTCACCATCCGCATGCCGAGGCTGGTCGGTCGCGCGATCGTCGGATCGAGACCTACCGGCAGGCCGACACCGTCGTCGGCCACCGTCATCGTCAGCCCCCCGTCGTCACACCGCGTCATGATCCGTACCGGACCGCCGCCCTCGCCATAGGCATATTTGACCGCGTTGGTGACCAGTTCGGTCAGCAACAGTCCCATCGGAATTGCGGTATCGCCGCTGACCGTCAATGGGGCGATGTCGCAGTCGATCGCGTGATCGGGTGCCTGTTCGCGCAATTGGTCGACGATGCCGCACAGCAGCCGATCGAGCGCGACGACGCCAACACGCTCACCCTGCCATAGCTGATCGTGCGCCTGCCCGATCGCCACGATCCGCGCCTGCGCGTCGCCCAGCAGGCGCTGCACGCGCGGGTCGTCATCCTCGCGCATCTGCAGGTTGAGCATCGCCGACACCATGGCGAGGCTGTTCTTGACCCGGTGTGACGCCTCGCGCGTCAGCAATTCCTGATGCTCGATCGCGGCACGGAGATTCTGCTCGGCCTCCAGCCGCTCGATCGCGACGCCGATCAGGTTCGCGAAACCCTGCATGAAGGCAAGGTCGTCTTCCTCGAACCGGCCGTCCGAGCGACTGTCGACTTCAAGCACGCCGAAGCGCTTGCCATTCGCCTCGACCAGCACGTTGATCGCGCGCTTGACGCCATGGTCGGCCATGAAGCCCGGCGTGCGAAAGCGCTTCTCGTCGCGTAGATGGTTGGAGATCACCGCCTCGCCGGTCTGGAAGGCGAACCCGGCAGGCGATCCCAGATCGTCACCCATCTCCGCCCCGCCCACGACGCCCTCGTTCCAGCCGATACCCGCGCGGACGATCAGCCCGCCGCGCGCCGGATCATGGTGCAGGAACTTGGCAAGCCGGGTACGCATGCCGCGCGCCGCCAGCTCGACCGCAGCCCGCACGATCTCATCGATATCGCGGCTGCGTAGCGCGATCCCGCCGAACTCGGCCAGGATGCGCTGCTGGTCGAGGCGATAGCGGATCGCATCGGCGGGATCGTCCGACCCCGCCCCATTTTCCTCGACCACCGGCATCGCCTCAGCGCGTCAGCTTCTTGTACGCCAGACGCGTCGGACGGTCGGCGGCATCGCCCATGCGGCGACGCTTGTCGGCTTCGTACGCCTCGAAATTGCCCTCGAACCATTCGACATGGCTGTCGCCTTCGAACGCCAGAATGTGGGTGCACAGCCGATCGAGGAAGAAGCGATCGTGGCTGATGACCACGGCGCAACCCGCGAACGACTCCAGCGCCTCTTCCAAGGCACGCAGCGTCTCGACGTCGAGGTCGTTGGTCGGTTCGTCGAGTAGCAGGACGTTGCCACCCTCCTTCAGCATCTTGGCGATGTGGACGCGGTTGCGCTCACCGCCCGACAGCTGGCCGACCTTCTTCTGCTGGTCCTGCCCCTTGAAGTTGAATGCGCCGACATAGGCGCGCGTGCCCAGTTCCTGCTTGCCGAAGCGGAACACGTCGAGCCCGTCCGACACCTCTTCCCAGACATTCTTGTTGGGGTCGAGATCGTCGCGCGACTGGTCGACATAGCCGAGCTTCACCGTCTGCCCGACCTCGATCGATCCGCCATCGGGCTGTTCCTGGCCGGTGATGAGCTTGAACAGCGTCGACTTGCCCGCACCGTTTGGGCCGATCACGCCGACGATACCGCCGGGCGGCAGGTTGAAGTCGAGATTTTCGAACAGCAGCTTGTCGCCATAGGCCTTGGTCAGGCCCTGCGCCTCGATCACCTTGCCGCCCAGGCGCTCGGGAATCTGGATCAGGATCTGCGCCTTGCCGACCGCACGGTTCTCCTGCCGCTCGACCAGTTCGTCGAACGCGCGGATGCGGGCCTTGGACTTGGTCTGGCGCGCCTTGGGCGTCTGCCGCATCCATGCCAGTTCGTCCTGAATCGCCTTGGCCCGGCCGGCCTCTTCGCGCTCCTCCTGTTCGAGGCGCTTCGCCTTCTTTTCCAGATAGCCCGAATAATTGGCTTCGTAGGTGTAGTAGCGGCCGCGATCAAGCTCGAGCACCCAGTTGACGACATTGTCGAGGAAGTAGCGGTCGTGGGTGACGAGGATGACGTTGCCGGTATATTCCTTGAGGTAATTTTCCAGCCACGCGACGCTTTCGGCGTCGAGGTGGTTGGTCGGTTCGTCGAGCAGCAGGATCTGCGGCTTTTCGAGCAGCAGCTTGCACAGCGCGACGCGGCGCTTCTCACCGCCCGACAGGTTTTCGACCGACGCGTCGCCCGGCGGGCAGCGCAGCGCCTCCATCGCGATTTCGAGCTGGTTGTCGAGGCTCCAGCCATCGACGGCGTCGATCTTGGCCTGAAGCTCGCCCATCTCCTCCATCAGCGCGTCGAAATCGGTATCGTCCTTGGGATCGCCCATTTCGGCCGAGATCGCGTTGAAGCGATCGACCAGGTCCGCGACCGGACGCACCCCGTCCTTGACGTTCTCCATCACCGTCTTGGTCGGGTCGAGCTTCGGCTCCTGCGGCAGATAGCCGACCTTGACCCCTTCGGCGGCCCAAGCTTCGCCGGTGAATTCGGTGTCGATGCCGGCCATGACCTTCATCAGCGTCGACTTGCCGGCGCCGTTCGGACCGATGATCGCGATCTTCGCATCGGGCAGGAATTGCAGGTGGATGTTGTTCAGCACCGGCTTGTTCGCGCCGGGGAAGGTCTTGGTCAGACCCTTCATCACATAGCTGTACTGTACGGCCATTGCCGAAGGCTCCGTTTCGAATGTCTGGATGGGGGTTCGGGTTCTGTCGCGATGTAGCGATGGCCCGGTGACTTGGCAACGCGCGGCCCAAAGCTCCTCCCCGCTCGCGGGGAGGGGGACCGTCCGCAGGACGGTGGAGGGGGATAGCGGCAGACAGAACGGTTGCGTTGCGCGGCCCTCCCCCTCCACCAGCTTCGCTGGTCCCCCTCCCCGCAGGCGGGGAGGATTTGCGTTCCTTGACGTTGCCCGTATGGAAAGCCGCGAACCGAACAAGGGGAACTCCATGCGCCGCCTGCTCCTCGCCGCCCTTGCCCTGCCACTCCCCGCCTTTGCCCAGCCGATCGACGTCGCCACCCTGCGCGACGCGGCGCTCGACGACACCATCGCATGGGACATCACCGAGGGCCTGACCACCGAGATCGGCCCGCGCCTTGCCGGCACACCCGACGAAGCACGTGCCCGCGAATGGGCGGTGGTGCGGCTGAAGGCGCTGGGGTTCAGCAACGTCCGCATCGAACCGTATCAGATGCCGGTATGGGTCCGGGGTGAGGAGCGCGCGGCGATCGTCAGCCCCTTCCCGCAACCGCTGGCGATCACCGCGCTCGGCAATTCGGGCGCGACCCCTGCGAAGGGACTGGAAGCCGAGATCGTCTATTTTCCGACGCTTGACGATCTGAAGGCGGCGCCCGCCGGCAGCCTGACGGGTAAGATCGCCTTCGTCAGCCACCGCATGGCCGCGACGCAGGACGGGTCGAGCTATGGCGCGTTCGGCGCGGTCCGCCGTGCCGGTCCGGCGATCGCGGCGCAGAAGGGCGCGGCGGCGATCGTCATCCGCTCGCTCGGCACCGACCATCACCGCAATCCGCACGCGGGCAGCACCGTCTTTCCGGCCGGTACGACGCCGATCCCGGCGGGCGCGCTGTCGGTGCCCGATGCCGAACAGCTCGAACGGGTGCTCAAGCGCGGACGGCCGGTCCGGCTGCGCCTGACGCTGACGCCGCGCCAGATCGGGATGCGCGAATCGGGCAACGTCATCGCCGAGGTGCCGGGCAGTGATTCTGCGGCCGGCATCGTGCTGATCGGCGGGCATCTCGACAGCTGGGATCTCGGCACCGGCGCGTTCGACGATGCCGCGGGCCTCGGCATCACCACTGCGGCTGCCAAGCGGATCATGGACGCCGGCCGCCCGCGCCGTACGATCCGCGTCGTCTGGTTCGGCGCCGAGGAAGTCGGCGGGGTCGGCGGCGCGGCCTATGCGAAGGCGCATGCCGGCGACCGCCATGCCCTTGCCGCCGAAAGCGACTTCGGTGCCGACCGCGTGTGGAAGTTCGACGTCGCCCTGCCCCCCGAATCGGCGGCGATCGCAGACCGACTAGCAACGGCGCTGGCCCCATTGGGTATCACGCGCGGATCAGCGGTGGCAGGCGACGGCACCGATATCGGCCCCACGCTCGCGCAAAATGTCGCAGCCGTCGATCTCGCCCAATCGGGGCTGCGCTATTTCGATCTGCACCACACCCCCGACGACACGCTGGACAAAGTCGACCCTGTGCAATTGCAGCAAAACGTAGCGGCATGGACGGCGATGCTGGCGGTCGTCGCCAACGCGCCGGAACCGATTGGCGCGTTTCGTCGCAAGTAGGAAACGGCCCACCATTGGTCGCAAAGCCGCATTCTCGCCACAATTGGCGATTGACGGCGGCGCGGAAGGCGCTATTGCGGCAACTTCGCGACGGCGGTGACGCCGGCCTTTCGCGAAATGGATTTCTCTGGGAGTTACCCTTATGAAGAAGATCATGCTCGTCGCCGCCGCTGCCGGCCTCCTCTCGGTCGCCGCTTGCAAGAACACCCCGACCGACAACGCCGCGGACGCAGCGTCGGACAACCTGGAAATGCTGGCCGACAACCTCGAAGCGCAGGCTGAGAACACCTCGAACGAAGCCGTTGCTGCCGACCTGATGAACGCTTCGGAAAACGCCGAAGACGCGTCGGACGCGATCGAGAACTCGGCCGAACTGAACGGCATGTAATTGCCGTTCCCGTGACCTTTGGGTCACGGGAAACCGGAATTCGGAAAAAGGGCGTCCCGGCAACGGTGGCGCCTTTTTTTCGTGCGCGTGACAGATCGTTACGCCCGCGATGTCACGGTGGCGCGATTGGGGCATGATTGCGGCTGATCCGTTGCCGGGCGTGAATGCGGCAGCTCGGTCCTACGCCAAATGGAGGACAGGCGGCGCCTCCTGTCTGCGCTACGATTCGCCGCTACGCAGCGAAGGGCGATCGATGAAGCAACGCACAAGGATGTTCGGAGTCTGTCTCGCACCCATTGCGGCGTTGCTGCTGGCGCCCCCGTCGCTCGCACAACTGGCCCCCGGCGTGACCATGCCGCCCGAGATCGGCGCGGCCTATGGTCGGCTCGGCAAGGCGATGATGGCGCATGACGCGGCGGGCGTCCGCACCGTCTGGGCGGAGGATTTCGTCGTCAACGCGCCGAACAACGCGGTGCTGCGGCGCGAAGAGGTGATCGCGGCAATGGCGCAGGACCTGCTCGACTATCGCGATTTACGCAAACACATCACCCTGATCGACCGCAAGCCCGAGGTGACCGTAGTCATGGGATATGACACGATGGTCCCGCTCAAGGGGCCGGCGGCCGGCAAACAGGTGGTACGGCCCTTTACCGACATCTGGGCGAAGCGCGGCGGCGCATGGCTGCTGATCGCGCGCCAGGCGACGATCGCCGACGCCCGGTAGCATCGGGATCATGCCCTATTGTCATGCGCATCGCTGGCTGCTGCCGCTGTTTCCCTTGATCGCCATCGCCTTCTGGCCGGGGTATTTCGGACGGCTGGGCGACGTGCCGTTCGCGTTGCATGCGCATGGCATTACCGCCACCGCATGGCTGGCGCTGCTGACCGTGCAGAGCTGGTCGATCGCGACCGGCCGGATCGCGTGGCACCGGGCGAGCGGTCTTGCGACCTTCGTCGTCCTGCCGCTGTTCGCGGCGGCGGGTCCGCTGGCGCTGCACAGCATGGCGTCGTTATGGCGGAGCGGTGCCGACCCGTTTCATGCCACCTACGGCGCGCGGCTGGCGAGCGTCGACCTGATCGCCGGCGCCGCGGTGATCGTTGTCGTCGCCTATGCCCTTGCCCAGCGACGGCGGGTGGCGGTGCACGCATCGGCGATGCTGGCGACGGCCTTGCTGGTGCTGCCGCCGATTCTCGGCCGGCTGCTGCCGGCGATCCCCGACTTTCCCACCGGCGGTGCAGCGGGGTTCGGCGGGTTCCGGCTGTCGTTCCATCTCGCCAACCTTGTGACGCTGCTGACCGCCATTCTGCTCGCGATGCGGGGGCCGAGGCGTGGCATCGGCTTCGCCTTTGCCGCCGCCGCGACCGCCGCGCAGATGATCGCGTTCGAGACGATCGGCGGCACCGCCACGTGGCAACGCTGCATCACGCTGCTGACCGACCTGCCCCCCGCCCCGCTTGCAATCGCCGCCGCCATCGCGAGCGGCGCGCTCCTTGATGGGGTATGGCGCATAGTCCCGCCGCGCGTCGCTCGATAACGTCGGGTCCGGAAACGATAAGGACGAAAATGCGGATGGTCGGGGAGACAGGATTCGAACCTGCGACATCCTGCTCCCAAAGCAGGCGCGCTACCAGACTGCGCCACTCCCCGACGAAGGGTTGCGCCTAGGCCGGTATCGGCCGGGACGCAAGCATTTGGTGGGCCCGGCAGGACTCGAACCCGCAACCTAGCCGTTATGAGCGGCCAGCTCTAACCATTGAGCTACAGGCCCCACCTGTGGCGCGAGCGATAGCGTCGCCGCCTACGCCTGCGCAAGGGCGTTGATGCCCCTGCCCTTCATGCCGAATCGCGTTCGACCAGCACCGGCGGCATCATCACCGAGGGCGCATCCTCGCCAGCGATACGGCGGAAGAGCGCGGAGACCATTTCGTCGGCACCGCGTGCGATATCCTGTCGCACGGTCGTGATGCGCGGCACGGCGCTGAGCGCCAGCGGCAGATCGTCATAGCCGACCACCGGCATGTCGTCGGGCACGCGGATACCGCGATCGGCCAGCACCCGCAGCGTGGTGAGCGCAATCACGTCCGATGCGGCGGCGATGCCGTCGATCTCACCACCGACGCGGTCGAGATGCGCGGTCACTTCCTGCACCATGATGTCGGAGGCGAGATGGGTGTCGAGCTGGATCGGCGGATGCTCGATACCTGCCGCCGCCACGGCGGCCGCGACCCCTTCGTAGCGCTGGCGGATTTCGGGGGCGCGGAGTTCGCCGAGGAACGCAATGCGCCGCGCCCCGCGGGCAATCAGCCGCTCACCCGCCAGACGCCCGCCGGCGATATTGTCGGTGCCGACCGCGCAGTGCACCTGCCCCGGCAGGTCGCTGCTGCCCCATGCGACGAGCGGGCGATAGCGGCGCGCCACGCGCTCGATCGTGTCGACCTGATCCGACTGGCCGATCAGCAGCACGCCGTCCATCATCCCCGAATCGACGATCCGCTCCAGCCAGTCGGTCGCGTCGGGAATGATGCGCGACAGCATCAGGTCGTAGCCGTCCTCGGTCAGCCGGTCGGCGAGAAAGCCGAGCATCGTCATGAAGAACGGGTCCGACAGATGCTGCCGCCGTTCATGGCCCAGCGGTACGACAACCCCGATCACCCCGGTGCGCTGAGTCCGCAGCCGGCTGGCCATCTGGTTCGGGCGGAAGCTGTGTTCGGCGGCCAGTGCCTGGATGCGGTCGCGGGTTTCCGCGTTGACCAACGACTTACCGGCCAGGGCGCGCGACACGGTTCCCGGCGACACCCCCGCCAGCCGCGCCAGATCGGCGATGGTCCGCACCCGCGACATCTGTGCATTCTGCTCCATGCCGCTGCTTGTACGAAGAAAAACTCGCGATCCGCCAGCAGAAATATCAGTCCGTATTGAAACATTGCAAACGTTTGCGAAAGTCGATAGCGGATCGACGGTGCCGGCGTGACTTGCGACATCGCGCCATGGTGCGGCACAACGCCGGCCGACCAACGGGGAGAGGATCGACATGCATTCCGACACGATCGTGGCTGGCGTGGAACTGGGTGGCACCAAATCGATCGCGGTGGTCGGGCGCGGGCGCGAGATCATCGACCGGTTCCGGGTACCGACGACCACGCCGCAAGAAACGCTGGGCGCGATCGCCGCGAAGCTTGCCGATTGGCGACGGGACCATTGCCCCGCCGCGATCGGCATCGCCAGCTTCGGCCCCGTCTCGGTCGCCAACGGCACGATGCTGCCGACGCCCAAACCGCACTGGGCGGGGGCGGAGATCGTCGCGCCACTGGCGCAAGGGTTCGAGAAGGTAGCGTTCCACACCGACGTGACCGGCGCGGCGCTGGGCGAAGGCGCGTTCGGCGCGGGCGTCGGCCTGTCCGACTTTCTGTACGTCACCGTCGGTACCGGGGTCGGCATGGGGATCATTGCCGGCGGGCGGCCGGTGACCGGCATGATGCACCCGGAGGCGGGCCATATCCGCGTCCGGCGCCGTGCCGACGATGCGTTCGCCGGCGCCTGCCCCTTTCACGGGGACTGTCTGGAAGGACTGGTCAGCGGACCGGCGATCGCGGCGCGGACCGGCGGGCCGGCACATCTACTGTCCGCCGACGATCCGGCATGGCGCGATGTCGCCGATGCTCTGGGCGAGGCGTTCGCGACGCTGTTCCTCACCCTCTCCCCCGCCCGCATCATCGTCGGCGGCGGGGTCGGGCTGGGTCAGCCGCAGGTACTGCCGATGGTGCGCGAACGGGTGGTCGCGGCTCTGGGCGGGTATCTTGGCTTCGTCGATGCCGGATCGATCGGTGAGCGGATCGTGCCGGCGGCGCTAGGTGAGGAGGCCGGTCCATTGGGTACGCTCGTCATGGCGCAAGACGCGCTGGCGTAACGCGCCGCGCTGCTCCACAGTCGGGGCAATGAACGATCAAAGCGAAGAACCGTCGGGCGCATCGCGCGGCACGCAGACGCTGATGCGCGGCCTCGACCTGGTCGAGGCGTTGCGCGATGAGCCGCTGCGCGTCGCCGAACTGGCGCGCGTATTAGGCCTGAGCCGGACGACGACGCACCGGCTGGCGGCGGCGCTGGTCGAACGCGGCTATGTCGCGCAGGCCGAACGCGGGCTGCTGACGCTAGGGCCGACGTTGCTGCAACTGGGGTTCACCGCGCATCGCCGCATCGATCTGATCCGTGTGGCGCGAGGACGAATGGAGGCGCTGTCGGCCGATACCGGGCTGTGCGTGTTCCTCGGACGGCGCGACGGTGACTATTCGCTGCACCTCGACCGGGCGGCGGGGCGACAGCGGCTGGAGGTGTCGACCCGCCCCGGCGACCGGCGGCCGGTGGCGCAGACCGGGCTGGGCAAGGCGCTACTGTTCGACGAACGCGACGACGGCCTTGCACGGCTGGTCCGCGCGACCGGTATGGCGGACGAGCAGGCAGTCGACCAATGGGTCGCCGCGATGCGCGCCAATATCGATCGCGGGCATGTGATCCACGACAGCGTCGGCAATGACGGCATCCGATCGATCGCCGCGCCGATCCGCGATGTGTCGGAGGGGATCGTCGCCGCGATCGGCATCGCCACCGCGGCGCAGTATCTGACCCCCAACAAGGTCGCGATGATCGGCCCGCAGGTCGCCGCGACCGCGCGGGCGATCAGCCGCGACCTGGGTTATGCCGATCCCGATCCTTCGGTGCCGGTGGCGTCGTTCTCCTTGGCGCCTTCGCTGCCATGATAGTCCTTCAGGCTCTGTCCGCCGTCGAAGCGACCGGCGTCGCTGGCGTCGTGGGGGTTAGGGTATGCGCCGCCAGCTGATTCACCTCCGCTGGGCGAAGTGTTGACGCCGTCGGGCTTGGCGGTGTCGCTGCCGGAGCCGACCGCCTGATTGGGTTGCTTGCCGTCGGTCATGGTGGTTCTCCTTCGTGGTGAAGGGGTTAACGCGCCGGTCGACGATGTGGGTGCATCCAATAGCCCTCTCCCCGCTTGCGGGGAGGGTTGGGAGAGGGGCAGTCGCGAGCGGTTTGCTTGGCCTTCCCCCCCTCCCCGGCCCTCTCCCCTGAAGGGAGAGGGAGTATGGTCACGCCACCACGAAGCTGCCGCTTACCCCGTCCGCCTCGGCCGACGGCGCGACCCAGATCCGGAAGCTCCCCGGCTCGACCACCGGCCGGTTCTGCACGCCGATGAAGCGCAGATCATTCGCCCGCAGCGAGAATTCGACGACCTTTGATTCCCCTGGTGCCAGCGCGACCCGCTGAAACGCCTTCAACTCGCGGACCGGGCGGGTGATGCTGGCGGCGACGTCGTGGATGTAGAGCTGCACCACCTCGGTCGCGGCGCGCGTGCCGCTGTTGGTGACCCGCGCCCGCACTGTAAGCGCATCGTCGCTATTCAGCCGCCCGTCGCCCAGATCGAGGTCGCTATAGGCGATCCGGCCATAGGTCAGTCCATGCCCGAACGGGAACCGCGCCGCATTCGGCCCCTCGCGATAGCGCGCCTTGTATTCGGCGAGCGGCCCCGGCGGATTCGGGCGCCCCGTCGACTTGTGCGCATAATAATAGGGTTCCTGCCCGGTCGCATAGGGAAAGCTGACCGGCAACCGCGCCGATGGCGACACATTGCCGAACAGGATGTCGGCGGTCGCCGGCCCGCTCTCCGACCCCAGGAACCACGTAACGAGGATCGCACGTGCATCGAGCACCGGCTTGTCGAGCACCATCGCCCGCCCGTTGCGCAGCAGGATGACGGTCGGCTTGCCGGTCGCCAGCACCGCTTCGGCGAGATCGAGTTGCGCCTTGGGAATGCCGATATCGACGCGCGACTGCGCCTCGCCCGACATGCGTTGTGATTCACCGATCGCCAGCAGAACGATATCCGCCTGCGACGCGGCGATCACCGCCGCCTCGATCCCGCCGGGGATCGCATCGGTGATGCCCGATCCGTCGACCGCACTCACCAGCTTTGGGTCGGTGACCGCGGCGCGCACGCCGGTCAGCAGGTCGACCGCCTCGGCATCCGAACCATAGACGTTCCACGTCCCGATCAATTCGCGCTGCCCCTGTACGAACGGCCCGATCAGCGCGAGGCGCTTGCCCGATTTTGGCAGCGGCAGCAGGTCGCCGTCATTCTTCAGCATAACGATCGACCGCGCCCCCGCCTCGCGCGCCAGCTTGAGATGTTCGGGCGTGCGCACCCGCTGCTTCTCGCGGCGCGGATCGATGCGGCGGAACGGATTGTCGAACAGGCCAAGTTGCGCCTTCAGCGCCAGCACGCGTCGCACCGCCTGATCGAGCCGTTCCATCGGCACCTCGCCCTTCGCGACCAGATCGGGGAGGTGCTTGATATAAAAACCCGACTGCATCGACATGTCGACACCGGCCAGGAACGCCAGCTTCGTCGCCTCGCGCGCATTCGCCGCGAAGCCGTGCGCGATCAGTTCCTCGTCGCCGGTATAGTCGGACACGACCAGCCCGCCGAACCCCCATTCCTTGCGCAGGATCGTGTCGAGCAGCCATGGATTGGCGGTCGCCGGCACCCCCGACAATTCGTTGAACGCGGCCATCGTCGTCGGCGCCCCGGCGGCGAACGCGCTCTGGAACGGCGGGAAATAGGTTTCGCGCAGCGTCCGTTCGGACACGTCGACGGTATTGTAGTCGAGCCCCGCCTCGCCCGCGCCATAGGCTGCGAAATGCTTCGCACAGGCGGCAACGGCATCGTCGGCGCTCAACCCGCGCCGGCCCTGAAACCCGCGCACCCGCGCATCGGCCATCGTCTTGCCGAGCAGCAGGTCCTCGCCCGCCCCTTCGATCCCACGGCCCCAGCGCTGGTCGCGGGCGATGTCGACCATCGGCGCGAAGGTCCAGTCGATCCCCGCCGCCGACGCCTCGACCGCCGCCGCCCGGGCGGTGCGTTCGGCCAGATCGGCGTCGAACGTGCCCGCCTCGGCCAGCGGCATCGGAAAGACGGTGCGGAAGCCGTGGATGATGTCGGCGGCGAACAGCAACGGCACCTTCAGCCGCTGTTCGCGCATCGCCACCGTCTGCATCCGCCGCGCCATCTCGGCACCGTTGCCGTTGAACACCCCGGTCAGCCGCCCGGCGCGGACCTGCACCAGCTGCTCGTCGAACGTCGCCGTCGCACTGATCGGATTAAGCGCGTTCGCCGCCCCGCCCGCCCACGCCGCCGCCATCAGCGTCAGCTGCCCGGCCTTTTCCTCGACCGTCATCTGCCCGATCAGCGATTCGACCGATGCCGGCAGCCGATCGCCCGCCTGCGCCAGCAGCGCACGCGCCGGCGATGCGCCCCACGCGGCGATCGCACCGGCGCCCATCATCATCGCCCGTCGCGAAATGCGAATGTCTTCCATGCGATCCCCTCTGTGTCGTTTGCGCAACGATAGTGCGCCGGTTGTGTTTCGAATCTTCGGTTGAACCGCGTTCTAAGATCATGTAACCGGTTACATCAAGAGCGATCGGTCGGAAGCCGACGGATTCGCCGCGACGGGCGCGGCGATGCAGGGAGTGGAACGGGCAACGGCATGGCGAACGCCACCATCCGCGATGTGGCTCGCGCGGCGGACGTGTCCGTCGCTTCGGTGTCGCGCGTGCTGAACGGACATGACAATGTCCGCCCCGAATTGCGCCTACGGGTCGAGGCCGCTGCCGCCAAGCTCGGCTATGTGCCGCATGCCGGCGCGCGCTCGCTTAGCCTCGCACGGTCGAACGCGATCGGCGTCGTCCTGCCCGACCTGCACGGTGAATTCTTCTCCGAACTGCTGCGCGGCATGGACCGGGAGGCGTCGGCGCGGGGTCTGCAACTGCTGCTGTCGAACATGCACGCCGACCCGGCGCGCGGCGTGGAGGCGCTGCGCACCATGCGCGGGCGGGTCGACGGCATGGTGGTGATGGCGCCGCATATCGATCCCGACCAGTTGTTCGCGCATCTGCCGACCGGGGTGCCGGTGGTGCTGGTCAACTGCGCGCCGCACCACCAGCCGCGACCCGAACTGCGCATCGACAATGCCGCAGGCGCGCGGGCGATGGTCGACCATCTGGTCGCGACCGGCCGCCGTAGCATCCTCCATCTCGCCGGTCCGGTCGGCAATATCGATGCAGAGGAACGGGTCGACGGCTATCGCGCGGGCATCGCCGCCGCCGGTCTCGAGCCATGGATCGAACGCGGAACCTTTCTCGAAGAGTCGGGCGTTTCCGTAGCGGAAAAAATGATGCGGGAGGGGAGCGCGGTCGATGCGGTATTCGCCGCGAACGACATGATGGCGATCGGCGTCCTGATGGGACTGCGTCGCGCCGGCGTGGCCGTTCCCGACCGGGTCGCGGTCGCCGGGTTCGACGACGTGCCGCTCGCCCGCCTAATCTCGCCCTCGCTCACCACGCTGCGCATCGACATCGCCGAACTCGGCGAACGCGCCATCGCCCGCCTGATCGACCAGATCGGCGGCACCGACGACCGCAGCATCGAACTTCGCGCGCCGACCCTGATCGTGCGCGAAACCACTTCACCAAGGGAAGACCCGGAACACCGGGGAACAAGGGGAATATACGCATGAGGAAAACCATGATCCGCGCGGCCCTCGCCGCCGCGACGACGCTGGCGACGGGCGCGGTCGTCGTGCCGATCGCACCTGCGTCGGCACAGACCACCACCGCTTCGGTCCGCGGTACGGTCCGTGACGCGGCGGGGGCCGTAGTGGCCGGTGCTACGGTCGTCGCGACGTCGACAGGGACGAACCAGTCCTATCGCGCGACGACCGATACGACCGGTCGCTACACGCTGAACGGCATCCGTGCCGGCGGCTATTCGGTCACCGTCACCGGCCCGAACGGCGAAACCGCGACCAGCGAAGTCACGGTCGGCATCGCGCAGGCGGCAAGCCTCGACGTGACACTGGGTGCTGCCGCTGCCCCGGGGACGCCCGACGAGACGGTCGCTGCGGAAGGCGACGATACGATCGTCGTGACCGGTCGCCGCCTGATCGAAAGCCGCACCAGCGAAATCGCGACCAACGTGACGCAGGAGCAGCTGCGCACCCTGCCCCAGACCGATCGCAACTTCCTGTCGTTTGCGGCGCTTGCCCCCGGCGTCCGTTACAATGACAGCGAAACCGACAAAGGCATTCAGGCCGGCGCCTCGACCGCGTCGCAGGTCAACGTGTTCATCGACGGCGTCAGCCTGAAGAACAAGCTGCGCGAAGGCGGCGTTGCCGGTCAGCAGAACAGCCGCGGCAACCCATTTGGCCAGCTGGCGGTGCAGGAATTCCGCGTCCTGACGCAGAATTACAAGGCCGAATATGAGCAAGCCGGTTCGGCGATCATCACCGCGATTACCAAGTCGGGCACCAATGAATTCCATGGCGAGGCATTCGGCCAATATACCGACCGCAGCCTGACCGAACGCAGCTTCCTCGATCGTGAAGCTGGCCGCGAGAAGCCGGCCTTCGAACGCAAGCAATATGGCGTGTCGCTCGGCGGCCCGATCATCAAGGACAAGCTGTTCTTCTTCGGCGCCTATGAAGGCAACGATCAGGACCGCGCGTTCATCGTCGATTCGACCGGTTCGGCAGCCAATATCGCGGCGTTCGAATCCGCGACCGGCCGTCGCCTGTCCGAGTTCGAAGGCAATTTCGTCAGCCCGTTCCGCAGCGACTTCTTCTTCGGCAAGCTGACCTTCACGCCCGACGATCGCCAGACCTTCGACCTGTCGTACAGCCGCCGTGAAGAGACCGACATTCAGGGCTTTGGCGGCAATACCTCGTACGAGTTCGCCGAGAACAAGATCAACACCGTCGATACCTATCTGCTGAAGTGGACCTATCGCGGCGACAGCTTCATCAACGAAGTCAACCTCAACTACCTGAACTATATCTTCAACCCGACGTCGCTCAACCCGGACAGCCCGAGCTTCAACTATGACGGCGTGATCGTGTTCGGCGGTCGCGATTCGACCCGTCGCGAGGTCCAGCAGGGCTATACGCTGCGTGACGACTTCACCTACACCGGCATCGACGATCACGCGATCAAGGTCGGCGCGCGGGTCGAGGTGACCGATATCGAATTCGCCAACCTTGCGTTCCTGCAACCGGGCTTCATCTTCCGCGTCGACACGACCAATAATACCGACTTCACGTTCCCGGCCGAGGCCCGGCTTGGGCTCGGCAACGGGATCGTCCGTGGTTCGAACACCCAGATCGGCCTGTATGCGCAGGACGACTGGGACGTGACCGATCGGTTGCAGCTGAACGTCGGTGTCCGTTGGGATTATGAAACCAACGGTGCGAACAACGACTATATCACGCCGGCAAACGCTGCGGCGGCGCTGCGTGCCCTGCCGACGACCAGCTATTTCGACCCGGAAAACTACATCAGCACGGGCTCGAACCGGAAGCCGTTCGCAGGTGCCATCGCACCGCGCTTCGGCTTCTCCTACGACATCTTCGATGATGCGCGGACGGTGATCTTCGGCGGGTTCGGCCGCTATTATGATCGCAACAACTTCAACAACACGGTCGACGAACAGTCGCGCACGATCAATCCGATCGGCGTGTTCCGTTTCTCGCGCGACGGGCAGCCACGCAACGGCCTGCCGACCGTCGCGTGGAACCCGGCGTATCTCACCCGCGATGGCCTGTTGGCGTTGCGGGCATCGTCCACCAGCGGCCTGCCCGAACTGTTCGCGGTCAAGAACAATACCAAGCCGCCGGTCAACGATCAGGTCAGCCTGGGCGTCCGGCAACAGGTCGGCCCGTGGCAGCTGGCAGTGACCGGTTCGTATCAGCGCGGACGCAACGGCTATACGAACCTGTTCGCGACGCGCCGCGACAATGGCACCGGCCCGTGCTGCGACACCGCACCGGTCATTCCGTTCGGTTTTTCGAATGCGATCATCGGCTATGACGGTCTCGATACCCGGTACAAGGCGATCTACTTCACCGCCGACAAGCCTTATACCCAGACCTCGGGCTGGGGCGTCAACGTGGCCTACACCTTGTCGAAGGGCGAACAGAACGGCGGCGATCTCTTCAGCCTCGATGAAGTGACGCCCGACGATTATGGCTGGCGTCCGCGCAGCGGCGACGAGCGCCACCGTGTCGTCCTGTCAGGTATCGTCGACCTGCCGCTGGGCTTCCAGTTCTCGACGCTCAGCACCTTCGGTTCGGGACAGGCCTTCCTTGTCACCGACGTGACCGAAGGGTCCGATCCGGGCCAGCGCCGGTTCCGCGCGGGCTATCCGGAAAAGAACTGCATCAAGGGCGTCTTCGCCTTCTGCGAAGTCAACCTGACGCTGGCGAACAAGCTGAAGATCCTGGGCGGTGAGACCGAGATCGCGGTCGATCTGCTGAACGCCTTCAACAACAACAACTTCTCCGGCTTCGATGGGTTCGTGAACAACCAGATCAACCCGACGACCGGCGAAGCGATCGACCCGCTGGAGCGGGCCCGGATCGGAACCAACCTGCTGACCCTGCCACGGCGCATCCAGTTCCGCGTCGGCTACCGCTTCTGACCTTCCCTCCCCTGCCGGGACGCGCCTGTGCTCGTCCCGGCATTTTTGTATGCAGTAAAGGGGCTTGCCCGTGATCGATCGCCGCCATTTCCTTGCCGCCAGCACCGCGGCGCTCGTCGCCGGGTGCACCGCACGGACCGGGGTCGGATCCGGGACTGCGCCCGACCTGATAGCCGACATACAGGAGCGCACGTTCCGCTTCTTCTGGGAGACGACCGATGCCGCGACGGGCCTCGCGCCCGATCGCTGGCCGACGCCCAGCTTCGCCTCGATCGCCGCGATCGGCTTCGCGCTGACCGCCTATGGCGTCGGCGAGAAGCATGGCTGGATCACGCGCGAACAGCATCGCACCCGCACGCTGGCCACGCTCGAATTCCTTGCCAAGGCGCCACAGGGCGACGGTGAGACCGGGTTCAGCGGCTATAAGGGCTTTTTCTACCACTTTCTCGGCATGACCAAGGGGTTGCGTTTCGCCAAATGCGAATTGTCGACGATCGACACCGCGCTGCTGCTGGGTGGCGTGCTGTTCGCGCAGAGCTGGTTCGATCGCGCCGACCCTGCGGAAGCACGCATCCGCGACTTGGCCGAACAACTCTATCGCGCGGTCGAATGGGACTGGATCGTGCCGCGTCCGCCGTTTGTGTCGATGGGCTGGCACCCGGAGAGCGGCTTCATCCGCTCCGACTGGAACATCTATAACGAAGGCATGATCCTCTATGTGCTGGCACTGGCCAGCCCGACCCACCCGCTGCCGCCCGCGACCTGGGCCGCGCTGACGCAGCAGTTCGACAAGAGCTGGGGCAATCGCTGGGGCGAGCCGCATCTCCAGTTCGCGCCGATGTTCGGTCACCAGTACAGCCATGTCTGGATCGATTTCCGGGGTATCCGCGATCCCTATATTGCGTCGAAGGGCATCGATTATTTCGAGAACAGCCGCCGCGCGACCTATGCGCAGCGTGCCTATGCCAACGAAAATCCGGGCGGGAAGGTCGGCTATGGCGACGATTACTGGGGGCTGACCGCGTGCGATGGCCCCGGAGATTTTACGGTGACGATCGATGGCCGGTCGCGCGAATTCTACAGCTATTCGGCGCGGGGCCCGGGCGAACGCGACGACGGCACGCTGGCCCCGACTGCGGCGCTCGGCTCGATCGCCTTCGCCCCCGACATCGTCACGCCGATGATCGGCAAAATGCATGCGCGCTATAGCGCCGGCATCTATGAGAAGTACGGCTTTCTGGATTCGTTCAACCCGACGCTGACGCGCACCGACGAGCCGCTGAAACATGGCAGGCTGGTGCCCGGTGTGGGCTGGGTCGATGGCGATTATCTGGGGATCGATCAGGGGCCGATCGTGCTGATGATCGAAAACCAGCGCAGCGGCATGATTTGGGACGTCATGCGCCGCAACCCGCATATCCGCCGGGGGCTGGTACGGGCGGGCTTCACCGGCGGCTGGCTGGCCTGAGCATCGCGGCCGACGGCTTGCAGGTTCCGGCGCGGAGCGGACCGATTGTCGGCATGATGGAACGCAACCGCCGCCATCTCGTTTCGCTTCCGTGCCGTATAATCCGGCGCGGGTCGAAGGGGGATTATGCGCGGCGTCAAAGCCAGTTGCGGTGCGGCCGCGCTGCTCGCCCTGGGGGGCTGTAATCGGCATCAATCGGCGCTGACCGTTTTCGGTGAAGAGGCGGCGACCGTCCGTCATTTGACGATCGTCATGCTAATCGGCGCGATCGTAATTGCCGCCGGCGTCGCCGCGTTGATGATCGCGGCCGTCCGCGCGCCCGAGGGGCGGTTGACCCTGTCAGGCGGGATGAAGCTGGTCGGCTGGGCCGGTGGTGTCGTGCCGGTAGTCGTGCTGCTCGGCCTGCTGCTCTACAGCCTGCCGGCGATGCGGCCGCTCCCGGTAGCCGATCGCGATTTGCGTATCGCCGTCGAGGGCGAGCAATTCTGGTGGCGTGTCCAGTATCAGCCGCCCGGCGCTGCGCCGGTCGTCACCGCCAATGAAATCCGCATCCCCGTTGGCCGCACCGTACAGTTCGACCTGACCGCCGGCGACGTGATCCACAGTTTTTGGATCCCCGGGCTGGCCGGCAAGATGGACATGATCCCCGGCCGGACCAACCGCCTGATCGTCCGCGCGACGAAGGCCGGAACGTTCCGCGGCGTCTGCACCGAATTTTGCGGGCTGAGCCATGCGCTGATGGCGTTCGATGTCGTCGCCATGGAGCCGGCGGCGTTCGACAGATGGCTGGCGAACGAGCGGCGGCCAGCGGCCCCCGCCCCCGGCACCGCCGCCGGGGCGCAGGCGTTCGCCGCCAATGGTTGCGCCGGGTGCCACGCCATCGCCGGGACCGAGGCCGCCGGGCAGATCGGCCCCGACCTGACCCATCTCGGCAGTCGCCGTTCGCTGGGTGCGGGCACGCAGCCGATGACCCGCACCGCCCTCGTCCGCTTCATCAAGGATGCGCCGGCGGTCAAGCCCGGTGCGCGCATGCCCGCCTATCCGCAAATGTCGCGCCAAGACGCGCAGGCAATCGCCGTCTATCTGGAAAGCATGAAATGAGCCTGCACGCGCAAGACGACCCCGCGCTCCGCGCTGCGCAGGAGGAACGGCTGCGCGCCGTATGGAAGGCACCGCAAGGCATTTTCCTGCGCTGGACCGACTGCAACAACAACCGGGTCGGCGCATGGTACACGCTGACCGCGTTCGCCTTCATGCTGTTTGCGGGCGTGCTGGCACTCATCATGCGGACGCAACTGGCGACGCCGGAAAACGACCTCGTCTCGGCGAACACCTTCAACCAGTTGTTCACGCTGCACGGCTCGATGATGATGTTCCTGTTCGCCGTGCCGATGTTCGAGGCGGTGTCGATCATCCTGCTGCCGCAGTTGCTTGGTGCGCGCGACCTGCCCTTTCCGCGCTTGTCCGCCTTCGGTTACTGGTCGTTCCTGTTGGGCGGGGTGTTCGTCGGCGGGTCGATTTTCTTCAACGCCGCGCCCGATGGCGGCTGGTTCATGTATCCGCCGCTGACTACCCGCACCGACCTGTCGGGCCTCGGCGCGGACATCTGGATGCTGGGCCTCTCCTTCATCGAGGTGTCGTCGGTGGCCGCCGCCGTCGAGCTGATCGTCGGCGTGCTGAAATGCCGGCCGCCGGGTATGCGGTTGAACCTGATGCCGCTCTATGCGTGGTACATCCTGGTCGTCGCGGTGATGATCCTGTTCGCCTTTCCGCCCTTGATCGCGGGCGACGTGCTGTTCGAAATGGAACGCCTGCTGAACTGGCCGTTCTTTGATGCGGCGCGCGGCGGCGATCCACTGTTGTGGCAGCACCTGTTCTGGATCTTCGGCCACCCCGAAGTGTATATCGTGTTCTTGCCGTCGATCGCGCTGTTCGCGATGATGATCCCGACCTTCGCGCAGCGCCACCTGCTCGGCTATCCGTGGATCGTGCTGGCGGCGGTCGGCACCGCATTCCTGTCGTTCGGCCTGTGGGTCCACCACATGTTCGCGACCGGCCTGCCCAAGATCAGCCTCGCCTTCTTTTCCGCCGCATCCGAAGCGGTCGCGATCCCGACCGGCATCCAGATCTTCGCGTTCATCGCCACGCTGTGGGCGGGCAAGGTTAAATGGTCGACGCCGTTGCTCTACGCGTCGGGCAGCCTCGCCATCTTCGTCATCGGTGGCTTGACCGGGGTGATGGTCGCCATCGCGCCGTTCGACTGGCAGGCGCACGACACCTACTTCGTCGTCGCGCATCTCCATTACGTGCTGATCGGCGGCACGCTGCTGCCGCTGTTCGGCGGGCTCTATTATTACTGGCCGCTGATTACCGGCAAGAAACTGTCCGACCGGCTGGGGCGCACCGCCTTCTGGACATTGTTCGTCGGAGCCAACCTGACCTTCTTCCCGATGCATTTCAGCGGCCTGTACGGGATGCCGCGCCGCGTGTTCACCTATCCCAGCGAACTCGGCATCGACTATCTGAACCTTGCTTCGACCCTTGGCGCCTATCTGTTCGCGACCGGTACCGCGATCATCTGTTTCGACCTCGCTCGCTCGCCATGGCGGCAGAAGGCGCCGCGCAATCCGTGGCACGCCGGGACGCTCGAATGGCTGGCGCATCCCGATGACGAGGATTGGGGCATCCGGTCGGTCCCGCTGATCGAAAGCCGCTACCCGATCTGGGACCAGAAGGATTTCGTGAAGAAGGTCGACGAAGGCCGCTTCTTCCTGCCCGATGCCGAGGAAGGCCGGCGCGAGACGATCGTGACGACCGTGCTCGACGCCCGCCCGCTCTACGTCGTCCGGCTCGGCACGCCCAGCTGGGTGCCGATGCTGACCGCGATTGCACTTGGCAGTGTGTTCATTCTTACCACCTATCACCTTTACTGGTGGTCGCTGGCGGGTGCTGTCCTGACGCTCGGCTTCGTCCTCTACTGGCTGTGGACCGGCACCGCGGAAATTCCGGAAAAGGACTGTAAGCCGATCGGGCACGGCATCGAACTGCCGCTCTATGTCTCGGGCTCAGCCGCGCCGGGATGGTGGGCGATGTTCATCACGATGATGGCCGATGCGACCGCCTTTTCGGGGTTGGTGTTCGGCTATTATTTCTTCTGGACGGTGCATCCGGAGTTCCCGCCCTCGGGTCCAGGCATGGACGGCCCCGGCACCTTCTGGCCGATGGTCGCGCTGGCGCTGGCGGCGCTCAGCTGGGGTGCTACGGTCGCGGCGCGCGGGACCAACCGGCGCGGTATCGTCGGCACTGCGCGGCTGTTGCTGGTGATCGGCATCGCCGCCAGCCTCGCCGGTATTTGGGCCGGGTTGCAGGGACCGCTGACCACCGGGCTCGATCCCGAACTGCACAGCTATCCCGCAATCGTATGGGTGCTGGTCATCTGGACCACCGCCCATGCCGGGGTCGGTGCGATCATGCAGGCTTATACGCTGGCCCGCAGCATCGCGGGACGGATGACGCCGTGCTATGACGCCGATTTGCGGAACATCACCGTCTATCAGCATTTCATGGCACTGACTGCCATCGTCACCTATGCGACGATCGGCCTGTTCCCGGGGGTCGCATGAAACGCGGGCTGCATGGCATGGTCACCAAGCTGAAGGTGACGCTCTGGACGCTGATCGTCCCGCCGACCGTCTGGGCGGCGCATTTTCTGTTCTCCTACCTGTGGGCGGCGATCCATTGCGCGAAGGTCGGCGGCTTCCCCCGGTTGCCGATCCTCTACGCCGTCGGCACCATCGTCGCGCTGCTGCTGATCGCCGGTGCCGGGATCATCGCCCACCTCCAGTCACGCGTCCCCGGCGACACCCCGCCGCATGAGGAAGGCACCGACAGCGACCGCATGCGCTTCCTCGCCTTCTCGACCGTGCTGCTCGCCGCCTTGAGCTTCGTCGGCATCCTCTTCACCGCCGCGCCCGTGCTGTTCCTGACGGATTGCCGATGAGGCGCGTCAGCCTGATCGCCGGGCTGGTGCTGTTGCCGCTGGGCTGGTTGGCGGCGGCGCAGGCGGGGATGGTCGGGCATATGGCCGGGCACATGATCGCGGTCGCGGTCGCCGCACCGTTGCTCGCCTTCGGCCTTGCCGACAGCGCCTTCGACCCCGCGCGGCGCTGGCCGAATGTCGTTACGCCGCTCGCCATGTCGCTGGTCGAACTCGCCACCGTCTGGGGCTGGCACTTGCCGGCGCTGCGGATGCTCGCCGACAGCAATATCGCGGCGATGGTCGTCGAACAGGCGATGTTCCTTGCCGCCGGCTGGCTGCTCTGGGCGGCGGTGCTCGGCACGGGTCCCGATCGCCGCGCGGCGGGCGTCGGCGCGCTGCTGCTGACCTCGATGCACATGACCTTGCTCGGCGCGCTGATCGGCCTTGCCCCCCGCCCGCTCTATCCGGCAATGATGCACGGGCATCACGATGCGCTCGCCGACCAGCAACTGGGTGGCGTCGTCATGCTGCTGGTTGGTGCCGCCAGCTATTTCCTCGGCGGCCTCGCGCTGCTCGCCACGTTATTGCGCCATCCGGAGCCGACCACATGACCATCCGCCTCACCTGGAAGCGTGTGATCGTGACGCTGCTCGGCATTTTCGCACTCGGCATGGCCTATGCCTGGTCGGGGCTGTTCAACGTCGCCGCATCGTCGGGCCATTGGGCAATCACCGACTGGTTCCTGCACTGGGTGATGCGCAATTCGGTGCAGACCCGCGCCGCCTTCTCGACGCCAAACGAGGCGAAGGACGACAGCGGCCTCGTCAGCGCGGCGGGCTATTACGCATCGTCCTGCGCATCGTGCCATGGCGCGCCGGGCGTGCGCCCGCTGCCGCTGATGCAGAAGGCGACGCCCCCCGCCCCCGACCTGTCGAAAAACGCGAAGGAATGGACCGACCGCCAGCTGTTCTGGATCCTCGAACATGGCGTG
This sequence comes from Sphingomonas sp. SAFR-052, assembly GCF_051965015.1. Taxonomy (NCBI): domain Bacteria; kingdom Pseudomonadati; phylum Pseudomonadota; class Alphaproteobacteria; order Sphingomonadales; family Sphingomonadaceae; genus Sphingomonas; species Sphingomonas sp. SAFR-052. The sequence goes on from NZ_JBQCMO010000004.1 coordinate 172,083, forward strand.
AAGTTCAGCGGTATGCCCGCTTGGGCCGCAAAGGATCGGCCGGACGAGGTCAAGCGCATGGTCGCCTTCGTCCGCCTGCTGCCGACGATGACGCCCGAGCAATATCGCGTGCTGGCGGGCAGCAATGCGCAGGGGTTCGGCGCCGCCAATGGCCGGTTCGACAGCTGCGCCGGCTGTCACGGCACCGACGGCCTCGGCCGGGGTCAGGCCGACATCCCGATCCTTGCCGGACAAGACCCCGCCTACCTCGTCGCAGCACTCGAAGCCTATGCGACCGGCACCCGCCAGAGCGCGGTGATGTCGAACGCCGCCGCCCAGCTCACGCCGGAGGAGCGCGTGGCCCTCGCCCGGCGGTTCGCGGCGATGCCCGGCATTGCGCCGGGGCGCGGCGGCAATGGCGACGCCGCCGCCCGCCGGATCGTCGAGCGCGGCCTGCCCGACAAGCAGCTTCCCGCCTGTCGCAGCTGTCACGACGCGGCCGGCACCAAGCGCTTTCCGGTCATCGACGGCCAACGCGCGGTCTATATCGCCGAACGGCTGCGCCACTGGCGCGGGGAGAAGGAAGTGGTCGACGCGCGCAAGGACCAGGCGACGATGCCGGTCATCGCGCGGCGCATCCCCGAGGACATGATCGAACCGGTCGCGCGCTACCTCGCCGGGCAATGATCGCAGGTCGCCATTGCCAGCATCGCCGGCGACGATAGGGTGCGGCCGATGGCGCCCCTGTTCGAACTGGACCCGCAAACGCTGCTGCGCGCCTATGCCAGCGGCATCTTTCCGATGGCCGACGATCGCGACGCGCCCGGCATCTACTGGGTCGAACCGAAGCTGCGCGGCATATTGCCGCTCGACGGGTTCCACCTGTCGCGGTCGCTGCGCAAGCTGATCGCATCCGATCGCTACCGCGTCACCGCCGACCAGGCGTTCGAGGATATCATCCGCCTGTGCGCCGAAAGCGCGTCCGACCGACCAGAGACATGGATCAACGGTACGATCGAACAGTCCTTCATCCGCCTGCACGAAATGGGGCTGGCCCATTCGGTCGAGGTCTGGGATGGTCAGCGACTGGCGGGCGGGCTGTACGGCCTCGCGCTCGGTCAGGCATTCTTCGGCGAATCGATGGTCAGCCGCGCGCCCAGCGCGTCGAAGGTCGCGCTGGCATGGCTGGTCGCACGGCTGCGCGTCGGCGGGTTCAAGCTGCTCGACTGTCAGTTCCTGACCGACCATCTGGGGACGATGGGCGCGGTCGAGGTACCGCGCAAAACCTATTCGGTGCTGTTGGCCGGGGCGCTGGGGTTCGATTCGGAAGGCGCTTCGGGGCTGGCCTCCGCCGCGTTCGATGCGCTCGATCGGCGTGGGGTCGTGCCCGACGACGTCACACCGGTACCGGCCGATACCGTGTCCGGCCCTCTATCTGGGAAAGACATCGTGCAGCTCTTGGGCCACACGTCGTAGATCGGGTGGAGCACGACGTTCAGTGCCGGACGCTCCTTGAACAGCCATCCCGAAAAAGCCCGCCGCCATTTGGCATCGGTGCCGCGCACGTCCATCTGCACGAACGCGCCGGTATATTGCTCTTGCTCCCACGGGGCGGTGCGTTCGCAGGCGCGCAGGCGAACGATCACGTCACCGATGCGCGTCGCCTGACCGGGTTTCAGCGTCAGGTCGCGGGTCTCGCCATTACGCTTGTTGAGCAGACCCACCACCGCGACGCGCTTGGCCATCGGTGTCGAGCCGGCGAGCAGGCTGCTGTCCAGCCCGGTATCGACGCTGACCACTTCGGGGGCATTGGGGTTGGGCCGAACCGATTCGGGCACCGCGACCTCAGCGGTGGCGGGGCGGGTCGTGTCCGGTTGCCGATGCCACTGCCGCCAGCCGAACCAGCCCGCGACCGCCAGCACTATCGCCATCGCCAGCCCGGCCAGCCAGCGGCGTGGGTTCACGCGTCGGGGCTCCACGCCTCGTAATCACCGGTCGCCCGCACGCGCGCGCCACCCTTTTCGAGAACGCCGGGCGGACGATAGGCGAGCGCGGTACCGGTCTGGTTCTCGACCGGCGGCTTCTGCCACTGACGCACCGGCGGCAGCGACTCGTCGGGCGTCCCCTCAATCTGGTGGTGCAGCCAACTGAACCATTCGGGCGGCACGCGGCTCGCGTCGTTCGACCCCGCATAGATCACCCAGCGGCGCGGATTGCCGTTGGTGTCGCGACCGCCCTGATAATAGGCGTTGCCGAGATGGTCGGTCCCGACCTGCGTCTTGCCGCGCAAGCCGAGCCAGGTACCGAAGGTGGCACCGTTCCACCAGGTGAAGACGTTCGCGAGGATTCCCATGCGCGACCGCTTAGCGCCTGCCCGCGCCCGCGACAATGGGGCGGATCATTTCCACGTCACCTTGTCGCCCGGCCCGATCCCCAGTTCGCCCGCCCGTCCACCGGCAATCTCCAGCACCGCTGCGATCGGTTCGCCCGATTCGACCTTTGCCCGCGAAAACGGCACGGCATTTTCACCGATGGTCGCGATCGTGCCGTCGGCGCGAATGAAGATGATGTCGAGCGCGTTCGGCGTATTCTCCATCCAGAAGCTTGCCGCCTTGGGCGGTCCGCCGTCAGGGGGATAGGGCGCGAACAACATTCCCGCATCGGGCGCCAGCCGCGCACGGTACATCAGACCCTGCTGCTGCTGCGCCTCGTTCGCGGCGACTTCCGACTTGAATATATGGGTCTCTCCATCGGCGGTCGTAATTGTCACCGGCTTGACGACCATCCCATGTTCGGAGACCGTTTCCTTGCCGGGCGCCTCTCCCTTGCAGCCGCCCAGTGCCGCCAGCAGCGCGATCGCCGCCAGCCCCGAAAATCGCAATTCTGTCACGCCGTCACTCGCCCGGTTCGACCGCAATGGCCATCGGCCCCTTTTGCCCTTCGACGATGCGGGCGACAAGCCGCTGGTCGGGCTCGACCTCCTCGATTCCGCCGCGGCGCAGCGTTTCCATATGGACGAACACATCGCCCGACTTGCTGTCGCGGACCAGGAAGCCATAGCCTTTCAGGCGGTTGAACCATTTGACCGACACCGGTTCGAACGGTCCCGCCTGTTCCGCCAGCGCGACCCGGTCAGGCCGGTCGACCGCGCGGCGCACCGGCTCGATCGCCAGCGACAGGTCGATCTCGAGGATCTCCACCGCCTGCATTCCCCGGCTGCGGCGGGCGGCGTTGCAGGTGACGATCGCCCCTTCGGGCAGGGTGCGGCGACCATGCGGCTCCAGCACCGAAAAATGGATCAGTACGTCGCCCAGGCTGCTGTCGTCGGCCACCGCAAACCCGAAGCCGCGGGTGACGTCGAACCATTTCACGACGCCGCGAACCGCCGTGACGACCTCGTCACGGATATTGGACACTGCCGCAGCCGCGGCCGGCGGGACCGCGCAATCATCGGCAATCGTTCGCGCTTCCAGACGCATCGTTGCTTACTCCCCCTGGCGTCCTTTGTAACACGATGTTTCATGAACGCGACGATTTCTTTGCAGTTTACCAATCGACCGTGACGTCCTCCTCGTCGCCCGGTGCCATCCCAGCGATCCGTCGTGCCAGCGCGGGGGAATGGCCAGCGCGGACCATCGCCGCGATCTGCTTTTCGCGGCGGTCGCGCTCGACCGGTTCGGCAGCGAACGGGCCGATCCGCTTGCGCCGGGCAAAGGCCATCGCCGATGCCTCGGCCCCCTCGTCCAGCGTATCCACCACCGCCGCGCTGTCGTCGCTTCCCACGCCCGCATGCCGCAGCGCGTCGTGCACACGCCGCGCGCCCAGCCCGCGCCGTGTCATCGACGCCGCCCGCGCCTCGGCAAAGGCGCGGTCGTCGACATAGCGCAACTCGGCCATGCGGTCGGCCAGTGCCGCGACATCGACGACCCCGTCCGCCCCCCGCTCACGCAGCTTGCGCGTCAGATAGGCGACCAGCTTCGCCCGCGTCGTTGCATATCGTTCAACATAGCGTAAGGCGGCGCGCTCCAGAGCGGGCTGATCGAGCGGCGGCAAGGGTCGGCGCGGGTCACGGGGCATGCGCCATGTTTGTGCCACACTGCGTCGCGATTTTGAAATCAACTGTGCCGGGCGACACTTTGCCGCTATGGCGACACGCTTCGAACGCCGCGAACGCGTGCGAACGGTGCCGAGAGTTGGACAAGAATGACGACGAATCTTGAAGGAAGTGTTGCAATCGCGCTGGAAGCGACTCCGACGGTCGATGCCTTGCCGCGCCGGTTCGCGGACTTCGCGACGCTGGGTGAGGCGATGGATTACGCCGCGCAGGGCACGCGCGGGCTGAATTTCCACGACGCGCGCGGCACGCTGAAGCGCGCCTATCCGTTCCGCGAAATGCGCGCGGATGCGCTGGAACAGGCGTATCGTCTGATCGCGAAGGGGGTGCGGCCCAACGACCGCATCGCGCTCATCGCCGAAACCGGTGCCGAGTTCGCGGCATTGTTTTTCGGCGTGGTCTATGCTGGCGCGTGGCCGGTGCCGCTGCCGCTGCCCACCTCGTTCGGTGGGCGCGAAGCGTATGTCGAACAGCTCCGTGTCCAGCTCGACAGCTGCGATCCCAAGACGCTGTTCTACCCTGCCGAACTCGAGGCGATGGCCGGTGAAGCCGCGCGAATCGCCGGGGTCGAAGGGATTGATTGGGAAAGCTTTTCGGCAAACGCGGCGCCGGTCGTCGACCTGCCGGCCGCCTCGACCGACGATATCTGCTATCTGCAATATTCCAGTGGATCGACCCGTTTCCCGCACGGGACGGAGATCACCCACGCGGCGCTGCTGAACAATCTGGCGGCACACAGCCATGGCATGCAGTTGGTCGCCGAGGATCGCTGCATCTCGTGGCTGCCCTGGTATCACGACATGGGGCTAGTCGGCTGCTTCCTCTCGGTCGTCGCCAACCAGGTATCGACCGATTATCTGAAGACTGAGGATTTCGCGCGGCGTCCGCTCGCGTGGCTCGATCTCATCACCCGCAATCAGGGCAATTCGATCAGCTATTCGCCGACCTTCGGCTACGATATCTGCGCGCGGCGCATGTCGAGCCAGACGAAGGCGGCGGATCGGTTCGATCTGTCGCGCTGGCGGCTGGCCGGCAATGGCGCCGACATGATCCGGCCCGACGTGATGCAGTCGTTCGTCGACGCCTTTGCCGATGCCGGGTTCAGGGCGTCGGCCTTCCTGCCCTCCTACGGCCTTGCCGAAGCGACGCTGGCGGTGGCGATCATGCCGCCGGGCGAAGGGATCATCGTCGAACTCGTTGAGGAAACGGAGCTTTCCGGTCACGCCGGCCGCGCCGACCGGCCGCAGCGTTACCGCGCCATCGTCAATTGCGGCAAACCGGTACGCGACATGGCCATTGAGATCCGCGAAGAGGACGGCACGCCGCTGCCTGAACGCGCGATCGGCAAGGTCTGGTGCAAGGGACCGTCGCTGATGAGCGGCTATTTCCGCGATCCCGAAGCGACCGCGGCCTGCATGGTCGATGGCTGGCTCGACACCGGCGACATGGGCTATCTGTCTGACGGATATGTCTATATCGTCGGTCGCGCCAAGGACATGATCATCGTCAACGGCAAGAATCACTGGCCGCAGGACATCGAATGGGCGGTCGAGCAGCTGCCCGGTTTCAAGGCTGGCGACATCGCCGCCTTCGCGATCACCACGCCCGGCGGTGAGGAAACGCCCGCCGTCCTGGTCCAGTGCCGCGCGTCGGACGAGGGCGAACGCCAGCGGCTGCGCGAGGAAATTCGCGAGCGGGTGCGGTCGGTTACCGGCATGAATTGCGTCATCGAACTGGTCCCGCCACGCACCCTGCCGCGCACCTCGTCGGGGAAGCTGAGCCGTGCCAAGGCGCGCAAGCTGTATCTGGAAGGCGAGATCAAGCCCTACGCGATCGCCGCCTGACGTTGGCGGAGCGGCATTTTTCGCTTTCCTACCGGCCCCCGCTCCCCTAACCACAAATCGGCCTTGCCCTTCCGGTTCGACCGGGATAGAGGCCGCGTCCGCACACGAGTGTAGCTCAGCTGGTAGAGCATCGGTCTCCAAAACCGAGGGCCGGGGGTTCGAATCCCTCCACTCGTGCCAGCGCACCCCGCGCCGACCCCGAAATGGATGCCGACGATGTTTCGTGCGCTGTACGACTGGACGCTTCGCCTTGCCAACCATCGGCACGCGGTACGCAGCCTCGCCGTCGTCAGCTTCTGCGAAAGCTCGTTCTTTCCGATCCCACCCGATGTCGTGCTGGTGCCGGTTATCCTGCAACACCGCAGCCGCGCCTATCAGATCGCTGCGATCTGTACGATCGCGTCGGTGCTGGGCGGCATGGTCGGTTACGCGATCGGCTATTTCCTGTGGGATACGGTCGGGGCGTGGGTCATCAACCTGTACGGGTTGCAGGACAAGGCGGCCAAGTTCCAGGCGGGGTTCGCGGAATATGGCGCGGCAATCATCCTGCTCAAAGGGCTGACGCCGATCCCGTTCAAGCTGGTGACGATCGCGTCGGGGCTCGCCAAGTTCAACTTCGCGATGTTCGTGCTGACCGCGACGATCACCCGCGCCTTCCGGTTCTTCCTGATCGCCTTCCTGCTCAAGAAATACGGCCAGCCGGTGCAGACGTTCATCGAGAAGCGGCTGACGCTGATCGGGACGCTGCTGGTCGTGGCACTGGTCGGCGGGTTCGCGGCGGTCAGTCTGCTCTGAACCGGACCAAAGTACAGGCGACTTCGTAACCTTTATACGCTAACCGCCCCCCGTCCGACGCGATAATCGCGCGGACCGAAGGGGGAGTATTCGATGAAGTTTCAGGCAGCGGCCGTGTTGGCCGCGACCATGGCGTTCGCCCAGCCTGCCGCCGCGCAGATGGCGCCGAGCACGGCGCCCGCACCGCTACCCTATCCGGAGATGCGCGAGCGCCAGCCCGACGATCCGTTGCAGGGGCTGCGGTTCGAGGTCGCGGGTGGCTATGACCGGCTCGAGATCAACTATGTCGAGGACGACACCAAATATTATGACGGTGCCGACGGCGTCCGCTATGGCGGCGAAATCGGCTATGACCTCGCAATCGGCGGCAAGGTCCTGGTCGGCGCCTATGCCGCCTATGCCGGATCGTCGATCAAGCGGTGCGACGATTTCGGCGTGGCGATCGGCACGATCTGCCAGCGCCCCAAAAGCGAGGTTTCGGGCGGGGCGCGCGTCGGGCTGCGGATCGGCCGCCAGTCGCAGCTCTATGGCAAGGTCGGCTATGCGTCGATGCCGCTCGAATTCTCGCTCGACACGATCCGTGAGAGCGAGACCTATGCCGGCTTCCATTTCGGGTTCGGCGGCGAGTTGGGCATTGGCGGCGGCGCGTTCGTGAAGGCCGAACTGGTCGCAACCGATTTCCGCACCAACGGCAAGACCTATGAGGATTTGAACTTCGACCGCCGTCACGCGGTCGCGGGGCTGGGCGTCCGCTTTTGACCCCCGTGGGGCGGCACCGCCGGCGTGCCGCCCGCCTCCGTCCGACGCCCCCGTCCCGCGCGCTTGCGTCGGCGCGCCGAGATCGCTAGATACCATGCCCAATCCGACAGCGTGGATGGGCAGCGCCGGTTTCCAAGAGGAACCGGACGGGGCCTTGTGTCCCGCGGTCGGTCAAACCGTTAACGAAGGTCAGGCACGTGGCGAAGGTTACCCCAGTCGAATTCATGCGGCAGGTCCGGGCCGAAACCGCGAAGGTGACGTGGCCGACGCGGCGCGAAACGGTGATGACCGCGGTGATGGTCGTCATCATGACGACGCTGCTGGCGCTGTTCTTCCTCGGCGTGGATTCGGCGTTCGATGCGATCGTCAAGGCGCTGCTGAAGCTCGCCCAGTAACCGATCCGTCCCCCTGCCCCTTCGGATAGTTCAAAGGATACGCATGTCGCGCTGGTACATCATTCACGCCTATTCGGGTTTCGAGGGCAAGGTCCGCGATTCGATCCTGTCCGAAGCGACGCGCCTCGGCCTCGACCATGCGGTCGAGGCGATCGAGGTCCCGACCGAGAATGTGACCGAAGTCCGGCGCGGCAAGAAGGTGCAGTCCGAACGCAAGTTCATGCCCGGTTACGTGCTGGCGAAGCTGGACCTGAACGATCAGGTCTATCACCTCGTCAAGAACACGCCGAAGGTCACCGGATTCCTGGGATCGTCGGGCAAGCCGCAGGCGATCAGCGAGGCGGAAGCCACGCGGATGCTGAACAGCAAGGAAGAGGCCGCCGCCTCGCCCACCAAGCAGAAGATCAAGGTCGATTTCGAGATCGGCGATTCGGTCAAGGTGCTGGACGGCCCGTTCGCGAGCTTCAACGGCGTGGTCGAGGAACTGGACTTCGACAAGTCGAAGGTGAAGGTTTCGGTGTCGATCTTCGGGCGGGCAACGCCGGTCGAACTGGATTTCGAGCAGGTGGAACGAAGCAAGTAAGGCGAAGCCGAAACTTGCTGTCCGCACACGAATAGCGAACGCTATTCGTGAGACGGCGGACACCGGCCGGCGGGTACAACCCGACCGACGTTAGCGGCGTAGGGCGAAGGCCCTGCGCCGTTTTTGTTAAAACTGCGCAGCCAAATTTGCCTTGCACCGACGTCTATGAGCTTTCTAGGATCGAAGAAACCTTGAAAGGATATGCGACCAATGACGGAAGAGGCCGAGGCAGAGACTACAGAAACTCCGGCCGTCCGCAAACCAAAGGTGCCGCGAAATTCCCAAGCCAGAAAGCCAAAAAATATTTCTGCTCCGGACCGTAAAACAGTGGCAGAAAAACCTGTGAAACCGAAACGATCACGCCCGGTTAGAGCTTTCCCAGCAGGCCCCTTTGATGAAGCTGCGAAATTTTCAAAGACTTTATATGATTTAGGAAGCGGTACTCCAGTTCGACGCTTAACGCTGTTTGATCATCTACAACGCGCACCAGATAGCGGCCTCAGCCGCATGTTGGTAACAAATGCCAGCAGATACGGATTAATAAAGGGAAATTACACTAGCCCTCAATTAGAACTTACGGATGACGGCAACAATCTATTTGATGAAAGCACCAGCATTCGAGAGAAAGCGCGCTTATCTGCTAAGCTGGCTATATTGGATATCCCTCCGTTCAAATATCTGTACGACAAGTTTGCAAATGCAAAATTACCGCCTCGTGCTACGCTTATCGACTCCTTGAATGAGTTCGGCATAGCAGATGAGACAATAGAGGAAGGCGTCGATACATTTATTGTGAATTTGAAGTTTGTAGGATTACTACAAAATCTTTCAGGGGCAGACCGAGTAGTTTCGATAGACCACCTGATGGATTCTCTTCCGTCAGTCAATCGAAACAGCTACGCAGATTCAGCTACACCGGTCGCTTCGACTGGCCAAAATCTTATGACCCAAGAGCAGGCTGAATTTGAAACAACCTGTTTCTACATAACAGCGATTGGCCCAGCAGATTCCGATCAGAGAAAACACTCAAACCTATTTCTAGCGAATATTGTCGAACCAGCTATACAGACACTTGGCTTGAGGGTTGTAAGGGCTGATCAGATCGACACGCCCGGCATGATCACTAAACAGATAATTGAATACCTTTTAAAAGCACGACTCGTTGTCGCAGATTTATCTTTTTCTAATGCGAATGTCTTTTACGAACTCGCGCTCCGTCATGCAATCCGCCTACCCATTGTTCAAATCATTCGCCATGGAGACCCGATACCTTTTGATATAAATCAAATGCGTACAATTATTATCGATAATAGAGACATTTATACTCTGCTTCCGAATGTTGAACTATACCGATCGGAAATAGCGAGCCAAGCCCGTCGAGCGCTAGATGTGGGAATGGAGGTAGACACCCCAGTTTCGATGTATTTCCCCCAAGCCAAGCTAACGATATAGTACGTCCGGGGTTGTTATTGGGTGCGATAGTACATGACCGAAATTCACTGTTAGCTGGTCAACCTTCACTTCCCCCGAAGCGCAATCTCCAACGCCACCTCCCACCCGCCCGGCTCCCACTGGCTGCGCCGCCCACCCCGCCGCCATTCCAGCTGCGCATATTCCACCATCCGCATCTCCTCCTCAGCCAACAACAACCGCGCGCGGTAGTCCTTCGCCTTGCGCTCCAGATACGCCGCGTTGCTCTCGCCGCGCTTCGGGGCGAGGTCGGGTTCGGCCAGTCCCTTCGCCCGCTTGTCGTTCCACGCGATCATCTGCATCGCCTGATGCACGGTCATCGCCGGGATCGGCGGGGGATCGTTGTGCTGCCAATGGTCGTGGACGTTCGCTTCGGGCAGCGAGCTTTCGAGTAGCGCGAGTTCGAGGCGTTCGGACCCAACCGCCAGCGCGACGCGCATTTCGCGGGCGAAGCCGGGGTTATTGCGCGCGCGGGCGTAGAAGCTCGAATGCGCGAAGCCGGCGGCGGCTGCGGAGAGACGGACGTTGGCGGTGGCGCTCAAGCCGGCGAGGAAGCGTTGTTCGGCGTCGCGGTCGATCGTACGGGTTTTCGAGACGCGCAGTTGCAGGCGGCCTTTCGAGCGGACGATGCGTGCCGGCCCTTCCGTCTGCTCGGGTTTGGCGAGGCGGGCGGCGGCGAGGGTCAGCGCCGCCTCCCAGCGCTGGGCGAAGTCGGGGTCGGCGTTGCGGCGCTTGGTGAGCATCGAGCGGTTGAGGCCGGTTACGCGCGCGGCGTCGCGGGCGTTGCCGCTACGTTCGAGTTCGGAGAGGAAGGCGGCGTTCTGCAGCGCCTGCTTGCGGCTGTACGGGCGGGGTTTGCGATCGGACATGGCGCCAAGAGGATCAGGCGGAATCCTACATTGCAAGGGGGGTGCTTTTGCGCTAAGCGCGCGCCTTCCCAAACGACAGTTTTGGAAACCATGGCGGGAGGCCGGTCCGACAGGGCCGCGCCGCACGGACCGCTAAACTTGAAAGAGAGTGATACCCATGGCCAAAAAGATTACCGGCTATATCAAGCTGCAGGTGCCGGCGGGCGAAGCCAAGCCATCGCCGCCGATCGGCCCGGCGCTGGGTCAGCGCGGCGTGAACATCATGGAATTCTGCAAGGCGTTCAACGCGCAGACTTCGGCGGGCGACATTTCGAAGGGCACCCCGCTGCCCACGATCATCACCGTCTATGCCGACCGTTCGTTCAGCTTCGAGACGAAGACGCCGCCGGCGACCTATCTCATCAAGCAGGCGATCAACCTGAAGTCGGGTTCGAAGGAACCGGGCAAGGTGAAGGCCGGCAGCATCAAGCGGTCGCAGCTGAGCGAGATCGCGACGATGAAGATGAAGGATCTGAACGCCAACGACATCGACGCGGCGACGAAGATCATCGAAGGTTCGGCCCGCGCGATGGGCCTCGAAGTGGTGGAGGGTTAAGACTGTGGCCAAGCTGACCAAGAAGGCGAAGACCCTCGCCGCTGCCGTCGATGCGCAGAAGCTGTACGGCGTCGACGAAGCGATCGCGCTGGCGAAGACCCATGCGACCGCCAAGTTCGATGAGACGATCGAAGTCGCACTGAACCTGGGCGTCGATCCGCGTCACGCCGACCAGATGGTCCGCGGCGTGGTGACCCTGCCCAAGGGCACCGGCAAGACCGTGCGCGTCGGCGTGTTCGCCCGCGGCGCGAAGGCTGAAGAAGCCACCGCGGCGGGTGCCGATGTCGTCGGCGCCGAAGACCTGATGGACGCCATCCAGGGCGGCAAGATCGATTTCGATCGCTGCATCGCGACCCCGGACATGATGGGTCTGGTCGGTCGTCTCGGCAAGATCCTGGGTCCCAAGGGCCTGATGCCGAACCCGAAGCTCGGCACCGTCACGATGAACGTCGCGGCTGCGGTCGAAGCGGCCAAGGGCGGCCAGGTGGAATACCGTGTCGAAAAGGCCGGCATCATCCATTCGGGCATCGGCAAGGCGTCGTTCGCCGCCGAAGACCTGCGCGCGAATTTCGACGCGCTGGTCGATGCGGTGGTCAAGGCCAAGCCGTCGGGCGCCAAGGGCAAGTATGTCCGCAAGGTTGCGGTCAGCTCGTCGATGGGCCCGGGGATTAAAGTTGACACGACGGAAGTCGCCGGAGCGTAAGCTTCGGGCCGCACCGCTTTAGCGTCAGCTAAATCGGAGACGGCTGACAACCGGCCGGCGGGGCGTAGCACCCGACCGACGACGCGGGATTTACTCCCGCGTCGGCCGCCAGACAGAACAAGGGGTCGGAGGCTTGGTGCTTCCGGCCCCTTTTCTCTTACCCTCAAATATTCCCCTGCTCCGCCTCCGGCACGTCATCGTCCGGGCCATAATACAGCGCCGCGCATTCCGCACGCAGGCACCCGCCCTCGATGACGATATCGTCGCGATAGGCGTCGGCGATGAAGCTCAGCGTATCGATATGGCGGTCCTCGAAATACATTTCGTGGACGTCGTCGCGGCCGGCGCCATAGACGACACGGCCGACCTTCGACCAGATCGAGGCCATGGTGCACATGCCGCAGGGTTGCAGCGTCGAATAGAGCGTCGCGCCGCGCAGCTCCATGTCGCCCTCGCTCTCACAGGCGCGACGGATCGCCATCATCTCGGCATGCGCCGTGGCGTCGGGCAGTTCCTGCGTCTGGTTGGGTTCGGCCGACAGCACGCGATCGCCCAGGACGATGATCGCGCCGAGCGGCGAGCAAGACGGGTCGTCGCCCTTGGTCCGGGCGATGGCGATCGCCTGCCGCATCCAGTGTTCGTCTTGTGCGCTCAGCATCGGCAATTCCCTTCGCGCGGCGTAACGCGCAGGCGACGCGAAAGATTCAGGTCGCGGCGGCGAGGATATCGTCGCTGGAGGCCGGAGCGATGCCGAGCGTCGCGAGCAGGGCCAGTACCGCATCCCACCAGCGCCAAAAGGCGGCGAGATCGGCGGCGTCGCGGACATAGGGGGTGTGGCCGGGCACGAGACTGGGCGAATGATAGGAGAAGTTGAGGACGCGCACCCCCTCGTCCACCGCGACCCGGATCGCCTCCAGCGCGTCGGCCAGCGGCATGTCCTCTGGCGTGAGTGCGACGCGATGGAGCAGGCCGAGCCGAGCGAGCACGCCGCGTCCACGCGGGATACGGCCGGCGCCTTCGTACAGTCGCTGGCCGCCACGCCGCAGCCGCCCGGTGAAGACGGTGGTCAGCGGCAGTTCGACGAGGCAGCCGTCGGGACCGGTATGAAACGCAGCGTTGCCGATGGCGCGATAATCGGGTCCGCCCTGTGCGCGGTAATCATAGCGCGCGCGCATCGAGCTATCGAGGCGATAGCCGCGCTCTGCCAGCAACGTGAGCGTCGCCGGCCCCAGCCCGTAGCGGCCGGCGCGATAGACGGTCGGGCGAGTGCCGGTGATCGCGGTCAGCGAGTCGGTCAGCCGGTCGAGCTTGGCAGCCTCCAGCGCAGGCGGCAGGTTGCCGGCGAAGCTGCTATGCGCGGTCAGCGCCTCGTCGAACGGCGGGTTGACCCACGGATGTAGCTGCGCACCGATCGTTGCGCGGCCGTGCGCGACGATGCCGCGCAACGCTTCGATCGCCGCGGGATCGGTCGCGACCGGATAGTCGACCAGATAGCAGCTTGCGACGCCATGGTCGGCAAAGCGGCGATGCGCGTCGGGCAAGGCGGCGACGGCGCTCACCCCCCAGCCGTCATGGCGGAACGGCGCGCGCCAGTCGAACTCCTCCTCGGTATCGACGAAGACAGTGAAGCGCGTGCCGAAACCGTCGCGCCAGGTCACCGGACGGCCGTCGGCGGGCCGGAACGGGACCATCAGCGCCGCTGCGCCCGTCCGATTTCCACGACATTGGCAGCGGGCAGCCGCAGCGTCAGCGTCGCCGAGCCGAACACCAGCGTGCCCTCGAGCTCGCGGGCGAGGTTGCGTGCGAGGCGCAGCGCGAAGCCGGTGCCGAGCAGCGACATGTCCTCTTCGCCATCATCGACGTCGAACACGCTGTTGCCCGGCCACGCGTCGAGCGCCTGCGGACGGTCGAGCACGATCGCGACATAGCCGTCGCCTTCGAGGCCGACACGGACATGGATCGATTCATCTCGCCCGCCGGCCGACACCAGGGTCGCGAGCAGCCGCGCGAGCAGGCGTTCGACCGCGCGGCGATCGCCGGCGACGGCGATATCGGTCGGCTCGACCTCCAGCAGCGTGCCCCGCAATTCGCACAGCGACACGAGATCGGCGGCGATGACGTCGAACAGCGGCCCCAGCGCCACCCGGTCGTCGCGCAGGTCGAGTGCGTCGCCATCGATCCGCGCGGCAAGGTCGAGATCGTCGATCACCGCGACCAGATCGCGCGAATGGTTCAGGATCGCGCCGGCACGGTCGCGATACACCGGCAGCACCGGGCCCAGCAATTCCTGCTGAATCATCTCGGCAAAACCGGCGATCGCACCGGCGGGCGTGCGCAGTTCGTGGACGAGCTGTCGCAGCTGGGCGACGCCGGCGTCGCGATTGGGTTCGGCGCGTTCGCCGTGATAGGGCCGCCGGGCGGTACCGCGATAGCCGATGAAGCGGCCGGTCGCATGGTCGAACGCGGGCACGCCCGACACGAACCATTCGCCGGTGGCATCGCTGTCCCCGCCGATGGTCAGGCGCGCATCGCGGAACGGCGCGCGCTTGCGCAGCGCACCGGCGGCGATCGCGTCGAACCGGGCATGGCCGGGCGTCGCGCAGAAATCGAGCGACAGGCCGATCAGCGGCGCGCGGCTCACCCCGTCGACCCAGCGGATCTGCCCGGTGGCGTCGGCTTCGAAGCGGAAACTGTCCTGCGGCGTGACCGGCGGCGGCGGGGGCGGCGCGCCGTCATGCGCGCGCTCGAACGCCTCGATCCGCGCCATGACGTCGGCGATACGGAACGGTCCGGCGGGATCGGGTTCGGCGGCCGGCGCGAGGAAATTCGGTTCGGGAACGGACTGCTCGGCGACCGGTTGTGGCACCGCCGCGAGGACGGGCGGTGGTGCGGGGGCGACAGGCGGGGCCTGCTCGACAGGGCGGTCGTTGGGGAGCACCAGATCGACCGACCCGAAGCTGTCGAGCGCGCGGTGGACGGCGGGATCGAGGTCGCGGCGGTTGCGCACCACGCCGCGCGCAGGCGGCGACAGGCGCGGCAACAGCGCCTGCCACTGATCGACCGACAGCGACGCGCTACGCAGCACCGGCAACGCGGCCTCGATCACGTCGGTCGCGAGCAAGTCGACCAGTTCGAACGGCGGGCGGGCATATTCGAGGTCGCGGGCGCTGGCGATGCGCACGGTGCGCGGCACATGATCGCGCAGATCGTGGAGCAGGGCGATGGCGCGGGGGTCGGGCGATACCCGGCCGCGCCCGATCAGGTCGACCAGTTGCCGCCACACCGACGCGCGCGCGCCCTCACCCGACAAATCGGCAGCGAGAACCGTTTCGAGAGTGTCGTCGAAGTGCACCAGCCACCCGTGAAAACGCCCCGCGAAGCCGCGACGCTAAGGAACCCTTAACGAGGAGAAACGCATTCCGAAACTGCTCAATTTCGGTACGTCGCAATGTGGGACAATTACGCTTCCGCGCAATTTTGTGATGCTGTAGGCAGGGCTTTCATTCGAACCGAACCACGGACCGTAACTTATGGCTTTCGATCGTATCGACCGGCAGATCCTGTCGCTATTGCAGGAGGACGGGCGGATGACGAACGTCGAACTGGCCGAGCGCGTCGGGCTGACGGCCCCGCCCTGCCTGCGCCGCGTACGCGCGCTGGAGGAAGCGGGTGCGATCAAGGGCTATCACGCCGCGCTCGACCCGCGGCTGCTGGGCTTTACGATCACGGTGTTCGCGCTGGTCAGCCTAAAGAGTCAGGCGGGCAGCGATCTGGCGGCGTTCGAGGCGCATGTCGCGACGATCCCCGAGGTCCGCGAATGCCATATGCTGAACGGCGAGATCGACTTCATCCTGAAGATCGTCGCGGCCGATCTGGAAAGCTTCCAGTCGATGCTGACGACGCAGCTGATTACCGCGCCGAATGTGGCGAGCGTGAAGACGTCGCCGACGGTGCGGACTTCGAAGGCATTGCCGGGGATACCGGTGGTTACGGAATAGGGTTGGGGTTGCCGGGAGAATATTTCCCGGCGGCGCTGCGGTAGCCCTGCTTCCCCCTACCCCACCGGCCGCTCGCCCTCCACCCGTTCGCTTCGAGCGCGGGTTCGAGTTTGTCGATAACCGTCGTCGAGAAGGTGGTGCCACAAACGGCGCGTTCTCGACGGACGCTTCTCGACAAGCTCGAAGCTGCTCGAACCGAACGGATTTGGGGTTTGTGGCTTGTGGGTTGTGGCTTGGGACTCCAAGTCCTGGATGCGGCGTCTTTCCTGCGCTTCCTACCCTCGCCCTCTCCCGTTTGCTTTGAGCGCAGGTTCGAGCCTGTCGAGAACCGTAGTCGAGAAGGCGGTGCCCAAAACTACAGCGTTCTCGACGGGCGCTTCTCGACAAGCTCGAAGCTGCTCGAACCGAACGGTTTTTTCTGTGGATGAAGGTAGGCCCGCCCAAACAAAAACGGCCCGGACAGTCGCCTGTCCAGGCCGCTTCGTAGTCATGCTGACCGCGATCAGTTGTTGCCGACGACCGGGGTCGAGGCGACGATGCGCGGCTGGTCGACGAACAGCGTCCAGAAGGTCGCGATTTCGCCGCGCGGGCCGTTGGTCACCTTGGCGAGCGACGCCTTGGCTTCGGCCGCGTTGCCCGAACGTGCCTGGGCAATGCCGATGCGGGTGTTGACTTCGTCAGCGTCCACGCCGCCCTTCTGGAGCGCCAGCTGATACAGCTCGATCGCCTTCCCGTTGTTGCCGGTCGCGAGATAGACGTTGCCGGCTGCCGCCGCGGCACGGCCGTTCGCGCCCGACTTCGCGCGGGTCTCGAGCGCCGCGACCGAACCATCGGCCTTGATCTGGGTCTGGGCGGTGGTCTTGATACCGTTGAACACCGTCGCCGATGCCGGGATCTTGCCTTGCGCGCGACCTTCGTCGATCAGCGTGACGGTTTCGTACGGCAGGCCGATGTCCTGCGTGACCTGCGCATATTCGCGATAGTCGTTCTGGTCGGCCAGCGACTTGGTATCGCGCATCAGACGCAGCACGTCGACACGCGCCTGGTTGCCGAGCGTCGCGCCGTTATTGTCGGCACGGTCGCGGAACAGGATCAGCACCTTGCGCCAGTTCGCCTGGGTCGGATAGTCGGTCAGCTGACGGCGCGCCCACTGGCCGGCCTGGGCCGAACGCTTCGCCTTGTACAGCTGCGACACCATATAGTCGTACCACTGCGACGGCACCGGCTGACCGGCGGCCTTCTTCGCGGCAATGACCTTGTCCATATTCTGGATGCCGGCATCGATATTGCCGCCCTGAATCTCGATCTGGGCGAGGCGCAGGTCGAGGTCGGGGTCGTTATAGCCAGCCTGCTGCGCGCGCTGGAAGAACTGCTTGGCGGCGTCGCCCTGCTTCGCGTCGAGCGCGAGGATGCCGCGGTTGAAATACAGGCCACCGCGTTCCTCGGGCTTCAGCTTGGGGCTGGCGAGCAATTCATCGATCGCGGCGGCGAGTGCCGGGCGATCGTTCTTGCCCTGTGCGGCCTGCACCTTGATCTGGGCGAGGAAATAAGCCTCGTCCTGGTTGCCGGCGGTCATCGCCGCCTGCGCAGCGGCGAGCTGCGCATCGGCGGTCGCAAAGTCCTTCGCCTTCACCGCGGCGTCGGCGGCGAGGATCGCGGTGCGGAATGCTTCGCTGACCTGCGGGCCGGCGGGGGCAGCTTCTTCCTTCTTGCGCTTCTGGGCGTCGGCCGGCGGGGCGACGACCAGGGTTGCACCCAGGCCGAGCATGGCGGCGAGGGCAGCCTTGGAAACGAACGTCATGCCGTGATCTCTCCCGAAAACTGGTGCCGGAAACACGCCCGGCAGGCGCGGTTCCTGTAGGTCCAACGACGCATCCGCACAAGCGGGCGCGCGTCGTCCGTTGCCGGACACCGCGTGAACGCGCGTTGAACGGTTGGGGTCCCTCCCTTTGACGACAGCGGTGCGGGCGGATAGGCGACGACGATGATCGCGATCCTTTCCCCCGCCAAGACGCTCGATTACGACAGCCCCCTGCCCGCTTTGCCGCAGCACAGCATGCCGCGCCTGCCCGAGCAGACCGGACAGATTGCGCGCGGGGCGGCGCGGCTGGGCGCGGCGAAGCTGGCGACGCTGATGAAGATTTCGCCGAAACTCGCCGAGCTGAACGCACGGCGCTATCGCGAATTCGACGGTGCGCCCGAGCGGCCGGCGCTGCTGGCGTTCGCCGGCGACGTCTATACCGGGTTCGATGCGAAGTCGCTGGAGGAGCCGGGTTTCGCCTTTGCGCAGGATCATGTGCGAATCCTGTCGGGGCTGTACGGGCTGCTGCGGCCGATGGACGTGATTCGACCCTATCGGCTGGAAATGGGGACGCGCTGGGCGCCGGGGCGGGCGAGCGACCTCTATGGCTTTTGGGGGACGCGGATCGCGGACCTGCTGGCACAGGACGTGGCGGCAAGCGGCGACGCGGTAGTGCTGAACCTTGCCAGCCAGGAATATTGGCATGCGGTGGCGGGGAAGCTGCCGGGCGATGTGCGGGTGATCGACGTCGATTTCCGCGAGAACGGGCCGGACGGGCCGCGCTTCGTCAGCTTCCATGCGAAGCGCGCGCGGGGGATGATGGCGCGGTGGATGTGCGAACATCGGGTGACCGATGTCGACGCGATGCAGGGGTTCGACAGCGACGGCTATCGCTTTGCCGGGGCGGAGGGGGATCGCTGGACGTTCGTTCGCGGTTAGGTGAACAGCGACAACAGCGCCAGCACCACCGACGATCCGGCGAGCGGGCCGATGAACATGACCAGTAGGAACATGGCGATCGTGCCGATCATCACCCGTTCCTGCGGCCGGGTCAGTCGCGCGGGCGGTTGCGGCGGTTCATAGCCGTCGGGCGGCGGTGGCCAGGCGTTGGAGTCGTAGAACATCGCCCCTCCTTCAACGACGCGCCGCGACGACAATCGCCGCGCTCGACAACAGGATTGCGGAGACCAACGCGCCGATCGACAACAGCCCGACCGGGGTCACCGACACCTCCGCCTTCAGCCGCAACTTGCGGCCGGCGCGCAGGGTCAGAGCGGCGCGATTGGGATCGGTCATCCGGGCCATAACGCCGCAATCGCGATTGCTATCCCGCGCGAACGGGCAGCGTCTTGCCGGTCGTGCGATCCAGCCCGCGCGCGGTGACGATGTCGAGCAGCGTCGCGCCGATGACGAAGGCGATCGATCCCCACACCGCCCGGTTCCTGGGCGCCGATCGGGCGGCGAAGGCGAGCGCGGTCAGGTCCATCGCGTCGCCCGCCACCCGGTTCCAGACATTGGTGGCGACGGCGGGCGCGGCGAGGAGATTGGCCCCGGCGAGCAGTTCGCGGGCACCGAAGCCCTTTACCAGCCCCTCATGCCCATCGGCATCGAGCGATGCGGTAATGCGTTTTGTGGCGAGCAGTTCGACTGCGCCAAGCGCAATCGAAAAGAGTCCGAGGCCGAAGCCCAGCTTGCGATAGTCCATGGTCGTCCCTTCGCTGGCGAATGCGTCGGGAACGGCGGGCGGATCAGGCCGGTTCCGGATAAAGTCGCTAACTTACAGCAGGTTACGCGATGGCAGGTCGAGCAATTGGTGGGATATTCCAGCCCTCGCGAGACCTCCGAAAAGATCCGCCGCCGTGTCCCCGCGAAGGCGGGGACCCAGGGCCAGAGGCGCAAGCCTTTGTTTTGCTTGGCTCTGGACCCCCGCCTCCGCGGGGGTACGAATGGGTTCGGCGATAGCTGGTGGACCGTAGCAAAGGCCTCACCTTCGCTGCGGTGACGAGCGTGACAGAAACGTCTTCGAACCAAAAAGGCGCCCCCGCTGCGTGGCGGGGGCGCTCCCTCTCCTGACCGTTACGCCAGTTCGCGCACCTTGGGCGCGGCGTCGCGGACGCCGGCGTCGACCGCATCGGCGAACTGCGCAAAGTTGTGGTTGAACAGGTCGACGAGCTTGGCGGCGGTGCGGTCATACGCATCGCCATCGGCCCAGGTCGAACGCGGGTCGAGGATCGCGGCGTCGACGCCCGGTACCGATACCGGCACTTCGAACCCGAAATTGGGATCGGTGCGGAATTCGGCATCGGCCAGCGACCCGTCGAGCGCGGCGTTGAGCAGCGCGCGCGTCGCCTTGATCGGCATGCGACGTCCCTCGCCATATTGGCCGCCGGTCCAGCCGGTATTGACCAGCCAGCAATCGACATTGCCCTTGGCGATCCGCTCCTTCAGCAGATTGCCATAGACCGAGGGGTGACGCGGCATGAACGGCGCGCCGAAGCAGGTCGAGAAGACCGGTTCCGGCTCGGTCACGCCGATCTCGGTGCCAGCGACCTTCGACGTATAGCCCGACAGGAAGTGGTACATCGCCTGGTCAGGGGTCAACCGCGCGATCGGCGGCAGGATGCCGAAGGCATCGGCGGTCAGCATCACCACGTTGCGCGGCGTCGGCCCCATATTGTCGCTCGACGCATTGGGGATGAAGTCGATCGGATAGGCGGCGCGCGAATTTTCGGCGATGCTGGGATCGTCGAGGTCGAGCGTGCGGGTGTCCGGGTCCATGACCACGTTTTCCAGCACGGTTCCGAAGCGCTTGGTCGTTGCGAAGATTTCCGGCTCGGCCTCGGCCGACAGGCGGATCATCTTGGCATAGCAGCCGCCTTCGAAATTGAAGACCGCCGTGTCGGACCAGCCATGTTCGTCGTCGCCGATCAGCGTGCGGCTGGCATCGGCCGACAACGTCGTCTTGCCGGTGCCCGACAGGCCGAAGAACACCGCCGTGTCGCCGTTCGGGCCGATATTGGCCGAACAGTGCATCGGCATCGTGCCGGTTTCGGGCAGCAGGAAGTTGAGCAGGCCGAACACCGACTTCTTCATCTCGCCGGCATATTGCGTGCCGCCGATCAGGATCAGCTTTTCGGTCATGCTGACCGCGATCACCGTTTCGGTGCGGCAGCCATGGCGTTCGGGATCGGCGCGGAAGGTCGGCAGGTCGATGATCGTGAAATCGGGCATGAAATCGGGCAGGTCGGCGGCTTCCGGCCGGACCAGCATCGTGCGGATGAACAGATTGTGCCACGCCAACGTGTTGATCACGCGCACCTTCACCCGGTGTTCGGGCTGCGATCCGCCGAACAGGTCCTGCACGAACAGCGTCGGTTCGGTGGTCAGCTGTTCGAGGAAGTCGGCCTTCAGCGCCGCGAAATGTTCGGGGTTCATCGCGCGATTGGTCTTGCCCCACCACACCGTATCTTCGGTGATGGCGTCACGGACCATGAACTTGTCCTGCGGGCTGCGGCCGGTATGGCGGCCGGTGGTGACGACCAGCGGGCCGTCCTTGGCCAGCCGCCCCTCGCCCCGGGCCACCGCCTGTTCGACGAGCTGCGGCGTCTGCAGATTCCAGTGCACATCGGCCCCGGTCTCGATTCCCATCGCTGCCAGCCCGTATTGCGGCGTCACGATCGCCATGCTGCCCTTCTCCCTGTCGAATCACGGGCAGCGCACGCCATGTCCGCCGTCCCGCGCCGAGTTCGCTGTGCTTCCTCTATGCTTGGCAGAGCACGTCGTCAAACACGTTAAACATGATTTTCGACATGCCGTTTGTTGTGGGCGACCAATATGGGACGAACCGAATACGGCGAACAATTATATGATGATTTGAGTTTGCCGAACCCATTGAGCCTAGCCCCCCTTTCCCCTAACCCTGATCGCGATGCAGACGGACCCCAGGCCATGACCGCCACGATCGCGCTGGTCGACGACGACCGCAACATTCTGACCTCCGTCTCGATCGCGTTGCAGACCGAAGGGTTCACGACCCGCGTCTATTCGGACGGCGAAGTGGCGTTGAAGGCATTTGCCGAAAATCCGCCCGACTTGGCCGTGCTCGACATCAAGATGCCGCGCATGGACGGCCTAGAGTTGCTGCGCCGATTGCGCGAGCGCAGCCGGTTGCCGGTGATCTTCCTGACCAGCAAGGACGACGAGCTGGACGAGGCGCTGGGCCTGGCGATGGGTGCCGACGACTATATCGCCAAGCCGTTTTCGCAGCGGCTGCTGATCGCGCGTATCCGCGCCATCCTGCGTCGGGCCGAACCGGCACAGGCGGGCGAGCCGGGCAGCGCTGAAGGCGGGCAGCCGGTACTCGAACGCGGGCGCCTCGCCATGGACCCGGCGCGGCACAAGGTGACGTGGAACGGCGAGAACGTGACGCTGACCGTCACCGAATTCCTGATCCTCGAAACGCTCGCCAGCCGCCCCGGCATCGTCAAGACCCGCAACCAGCTGATGGACGCCGCCTATCAGGACGACATCTATGTCGACGACCGCACCATCGACAGCCATATCAAGCGCCTGCGCCGCAAGTTCCGGCAGGTCGACAAGGAATTCGACGCGATCGAGACATTGTATGGCGCGGGGTATCGCTTCGCCGACGATTGAGATGGCCAGCCTCGCCGCACCCTCGCGCGGGCGGGGGTCCAGAGCCGAGCAAAACGTCGGCTGGTGGTTGGGGCCCCTGGACCCCCGCCTGCGCGGGGGTACGGTAGTGGTTGGGGAGAGGCATGCCCGACGCTGATCCCATCGACCGGCCGCCCGACGAAGGCGCACTGTCGTTGCGCTGGTCGGGCCGCGTGTCGCTGACCCCGCGCATCCTGTTCGTCAACATCTTCGCACTCGCGCTGCTGGCGGGCGGCTTCTTCTATCTCGACAGCTACCGCGCGCGGATCGTCGACGGGCGGGTGGCGCAGGCCGAGCGCGAGGTCCGGCTGATCGCCGAGGCGCTGACGCTGCTGGCGCCCGACGAACGCACCGACGAAATGGTCAATTTCGCGCGCAAATCGGGGCTGCGGCTGCGCATCTACGACCGGCGCGGGCGGCTGGTCGCCGACAGCCGGCAGCTGGGCGTGCGCAATTTCCAGCTGCTCGATCCCGACAAGGATGGCTGGCAACAGGATGCCGCGCGCGCGCTGGACGCGGTGATCGACACCGTCGTGCGCAACGATCGCGACCCGCTGTACCGCGAACGCGCACCCGGACGCGGCCTGCGCTGGCCCGACGTGGTGACGGTGCGCACCACCGGTGGCACGGCGGCGACGGTATGGCGCGCGCCCGACCGCACGCCGGTCGTCACCGCCGCCGCGCCGCTGCCCGAGGACCGGGTGCTGATGGCGACGGTCAACGCCCGCGACATTACCCAGACGGTGCGGACCGAACGCGCGCGATTGAGCCTGGTCCTCGCGGTCGCGTTCCTGCTGTCGGTGCTGTTGTCGCTGTTCCTCGCCCGCACCATCGTCCGGCCGATGCGGATGCTGGCGCGCGCCGCGATCCGGGTGCGGCTGGGCCGCGACCGTGAGGTCGTGGTGCCCCGCCTGCCCAGCCGCCGCGACGAAATCGGCATGCTCGCCCGCGCGCTGTCCGACATGACCGGGGCGCTGCGCAGCCGGATCGACGCGACCGAAGCCTTTGCCGCCGACGTGACGCATGAATTGAAGAACCCGCTGGCCTCGCTGCGATCGGCGGTCGATGGCCTCGCCACGGTCAAGGACCCCGATCTGCGCGACCAGTTGCTGGCGATCGTGCAGGACGATGTCCACCGGCTCGACCGGCTCATCACCGACATTTCCGACGCCTCACGCCTCGATGCGCAGCTGGCCCGGGCGAAGTTCGAGGATGTCGATCTGGCGGCGCTGATCGCGGCGCTGGTCGCGTACCGCGTCGATCGCGGGGTCGAGCGCGGCGTCACGCTGCAGTTCGAGCGCGATGGCGACGATCCGTTGGTCGTGAACGGCGAAGGCGCCCGGTTGGAGCGGGTGTTCGCCAACCTGATCGACAACGCCATCTCTTTCTCGCCGCCCGGCGGCGAAGTGCGGATCGGCGGCAGCAACGACGGCGACCTCGTCGAGATCGAAATCAGCGACGACGGCCCCGGCGTCCCCCCCGAACAGCGCGAGGCGGTGTTCCGCCGTTTCCATTCGGTCCGCCCCGGTGGCGAGGCGTTCGGCCAGCATTCGGGCCTCGGCCTTGCCATCGCCCGGACCATCGTCGAAGGGCATGGCGGTATGATCGCCGCCGAATCACGCCGCGACAGCCGCGAAGGCGCGCGCTTCGTCGTACAGCTGCCGATCGCCGGCGCATGAGCGACCCGCCGATCCATGCCAGCTGCGTCGCGATCCGCGGGGTCGGCGTGCTGATCGCCGGCCCGTCGGGATCGGGCAAGTCAGACCTTGCGCTGCGGCTGATCGAGCGTGGCGCGATACTGGTCAGCGACGATTACACGCTGCTCCATGCAGAAGGTGACGAACTCCGCGCGACCGCCCCTGCCACCATCGCCGGCCGGATCGAGGTGCGCGGGATCGGCATCGTCGATCGCCCGACCGTGCCGAGCGTCGCCATCGCCCTGTTCGTCGAAGCCGGCACGCCCGAGCGCATGCCCGAACCGTCGACTCAGCTTATCGCCGGGATCGCCATCCCCGCCTATAGACTGGCGTTGCTCGAAGCCTCGGCACCCGCCAAGATCGACCTCATGCTCGACAGGATTCTCCGATGATGCGCCATGCCGATATACTGCTCGTGACCGGCATGTCCGGGGCGGGCAAGTCGACGGTGCTCAAGACGCTGGAGGATAGCGGCTGGGACATCGTCGACAACCTGCCGCTGCGCCTGCTCGGCAACCTGATCGCCGCCAGCCCCGCCGATGCCGAGCGGCAGCTGGCGATCGGCATCGGCACGCGCACGCGCGGCTTCGATGCGCAACAGATTGTCAACGCGATCCGCGACCGGCCCGATCTGGGCGTCAGCGTGCTGTTCCTCGACAGCAGCCAGGCCGAGCTGGAGCGCCGCTATAACGAGACGCGTCGCCGCCATCCGCTGGCGACCGATCGCACCGCCGCCGACGGGATCGAGTCCGAGCGCGAGGTGCTCGAACCGCTCCGCGCCTTCGCCAATCGGCTGCTCGATACGACCAACTTCTCGCGCAACGCGCTGTCCGAATGGGTGCGTGAGACCTTTGCCGCGCCGGGCAGCGCCGATCCGGTGCTGTCGGTGCTGTCGTTCGGTTTCGCGCGGGGCGTGCCGCGCAACGCCGATATCGTGCTCGACATGCGGTTCCTGCGCAATCCGCACTGGGACCCGGTGCTGCGGCCGGGCACCGGCCTCGACGCCGATGTCGCCGCCTATGTCCAAGCCGATCCCGCCTATGACGCGGCCATCGCCTCGTTCGAAACGATGCTGTCGATCCTGCTGCCGCGGTACAAGGCAGAGGGCAAATCCTATGTCACCATCGCGTTCGGGTGTACCGGCGGGAGACACCGGTCGGTCCATGTCGCCGAACGCATGGGGGCATGGTTGCGCGAACAGGGTTTTTCGCCCACGATAGACCATCGCGATCTCGGCACCGCGCCGCAGGACTCGCTGGAAGGCGCACGGCGCGCACCATGACGGATGTAGGAACGACGACGAACATGATCGGGTTGGTTTTGGTGACGCATGGTCGTCTTGCCCAGGAGTTCGTCGTTGCGATGGAGCATGTCGTCGGCCCGCAGGAGCGGATCGAGACGGTGTGCATCGGTCCCGAGGACGATATGGAGGAACGCCGCGCCGACATCGCCACCGCGATCGCCGCGGTCGATGCCGGACAGGGCGTGATCGTGCTGACCGACCTGTTCGGCGGCACGCCCAGCAACCTCGCCATCTCGCTGATGGAAACCGGTCGGATCGAGGTGATCGCCGGCATCAACCTGCCGATGCTGATCCGGCTGGGCGGTGCGCGCAAGGCCATGAAGGTCGCCGAAGCGGTCGCCGCCGCGCGCGAGGCGGGCCGCAAATATATCTCGGTCGCCAGCGAGGTTCTGGGGGAAGCAGCGGCATGACCACCTCGCGCACCGTGCAGATCACCAACCGCCGCGGCCTGCACGCCCGCGCGTCCGCGAAATTCGTGACGATGGCCGCCGCGCAACCGATCGAGGTCAGCGTCGAAAAGGATGGATCGCGCGTCACCGGTACGTCGATCATGGGGCTGATGATGCTGGGCGCGGCCAAGGGCGACCATATTACGATCAGCGCGTCGGGCGATGGCGCCGAAGCGGTGGTCGGGCAACTCGCGCAACTGGTCGAGGACCGCTTCGGCGAGGATTGAGGGCGCACGCCCGCTCCCACGCCCGTCATCCCAGCGAAGGCTGGGATCTTCCGGTGATCGCACAAGACAGGAGCCGCGGGAGGCCCCAGCCTTCGCTGGGGCGACGTTTGGATCAGAGAGGGAGGAGAACGGCGAACCGCCCCCCAAATTTTTGGGGGTGGCCCCACCCCCGCCCCGGCCATAGGCCGAACACCATGAATATGCCGACCAAGACGGCCCTCGACGCCCTGACCGAGAAGGAAAAGCAGACGCTGCGTCTGATCGTGCGCGGGCATGATGCGAAGTCGGTGGCGGTCACGCTGGGCCTGTCGGTCCATACCATCAACGAACGGCTGCGCGACGTGCGGCGCAAGCTGGCGGTGTCGAGCAGCCGTGAGGCGGCGCGGATGCTGTTCGAGGCGGAAGGCGCGACCCCCGAAAAATTGACGGACAACAGAAACGGGGACGACGCGGCGGCAACCGCGATCGATGTCGAAACCGCGCCGGACGACGGCGCGGGGCCGGCCGTCCGGTCGCCCCGGTTCTGGATCGGAGCTTTGCTGATGACTCTCACCTTCGGCCTGCTTGCCCTCACCCTGACACCCGCAACGGTGCAGACGCCGCCCCCGCCCCCCGCGACCGCACCGGCGACCCCCGCCCCCGAAGCGGCGCGCGCCTTCCTCGAACTGGTCGATCAGGGCCGCTGGAGCGACAGCTATCGCCGGTTCGGCGTCGCGTTCCGCAAGCTGAACACCGAGCACGTGTGGGCCGATGTATCGGAGAAAGTCCGCACGCCGCTCGGTCCGGTCGTGTCGCGGACGCTGATCGGGCAGGAATATGTCCCCGCCCCGCCCTATGGCTATCGATCGGTCAAGTTCCGCACCCGCTACGCCAAGGGTGGCGAACAGATCGAGACGGTGATGCTGGATCAGGAAGCGACCGAGTGGAAGGTCGTCGGCATCACCGTCGGTTGAGAACCCGCCGCCCCGGACCCGATCCGGGGCGCGTACCGACTACCCGCGCAACCGTCGTTCTTCCTCGACCATATAGTCGCGCGTCAACGGCAGGACCCAGCGGTCGCGGGTCAGTTGCACCTGGTAATTGACCATGCCGCCATGGCGGAACGCCGCCGCCGCGCCGGCCAGATAGAAGGTCCACATGCGGTAGAATTTCTCGTCGTACAGCGCGACGATCTGGTCTTTCGCCGCCACCGTACGCGCATACCAATGGTCGATGGTCAGCGCATAATGAACGCGCAGCACCTCGATATCGCTGGCGATCAGCTTGGTGCCTTCGTAGCCGCGCACGATCTCCGACAGCGCCGGGTTGTAGCCGCCGGGGAAGACATATTTGGTCGTGAAGGTATCGGTGACCCCCGGCACGCCCATCCGGCCGATGGTGTGGAGCAGCATCACCCCGTCATCGGTCAGAAGCTCGCGGCATTTGCGGAAGAAGGCACCATATTGCGGCGGGCCGACATGTTCGAACATGCCGACCGACACGATCCGGTCGAACCGGCCGGTGACGTGGCGGTAATCGATCAGCTCGAACTTGACCTTGTCGGCGACGCCGGCGGCTTCGGCGCGGCGGCGCGCGACCTTGATTTGTTCTTCGGACAGGGTGACGCCCAGCACCTCGGCCCCGGTCTTTTCGTGCAGATACAGCGCCATCCCGCCCCAGCCGCAGCCGATGTCGAGCACGCGCATCCCCGGCTGACACGCCAGCTTGGCGGCGATATGCGCCTTCTTGTCCATCTGCGCCTGTTCGAGGCCGTTGTCGGCATTGGTGAAATAGGCGCAGCTATATTGCAGGTCGGTATCGAGGAAGAGCGCGTAGAGCCGGTCCGACAAATCGTAATGATGCGCGACGTTGCGCTTCGACCGGCGCGCCATGTTGACCCGGTCGACGCGGTGGCGGACCGCGTCGAACAGGCGGATCGGCAGCGACGGCTGCAATCCGCCGCCCCGGCCCCACGGGGTGTTGCCGGTCAGCAATTCGACCAGATCGCGGATGTCGCCGCGATCGATGACCAGCTCACCGTCCATGAACGCCTCCGCCGCGCCCAGTGCGGGATGGCGGACGATGCGGCCGGCGACACCGGACTTGGTGAAGCGGATCGCGACATCGGGAAAGGCCGGGTCGGGGCTGCCGAAACGGACGGTGCGGCCATCGGCGTGGGTCAGGGACAGGGTGCCGCGACGAACGGTGCGCGACAGGAACGTATCGATCAATGCCATGAACGGTCCGTTAAGGACCGAATGTGGCAAGTGATAGGCGGATTAACGAATTCCTCCCCGCCCCGCGGGGAGGGGGACCATCCGCAGGATGGTGGAGGGGGTTGGCCGCGCAACGCGACGGTTCCGGATACGGACATCCCCCTCCACCAGCTTCGCTGGTCCCCCTCCCCGTGCCGGGGAGGATTTGCTTGGGCTGGCGGTTCCGCTACACGCCCCCCATGCTCTCCCGCCTGCGCGATCGCCCCTGGACCACCGCGCTGCTGATCGGCGTGGCGGCGCAATTGCTGTTCGCATGGGGGCTCGGGCGGCCGGGCAGGCTGTCGTTCGACGAGGTGCATTACGTCCCCGCCGCGCGGATCCTGCTGACGCTCGCCTATCCGGCCAATCCCGAACATCCACTTGTCGCCAAGGAATGGATCGCGCTCGGCATCGCGCTGTTCGGCGACACGCCATGGGGCTGGCGGATCATGGGGACGCTGGCCGGGACCGCGACGGTGTTGGGCGTCTTCGCGATCCTGCAACTGCTGTTCCGGCGGACGCATTTATCGGCGTTCGGCGCGGCGATGGCGATCCTCAACCAGACCTTGCTGGTCGAGGCGCGGACCGCGATGCTGGAAGTCTATCTCGGCGCGTTCGTGACGCTCGGCATTGCCGCGCTGCTCTGGTCGATGCGCGGGCGGGCGGCATGGCGGTTGACGCTGGCGGCACTGCTGTTCGGGCTGGCGGTCGGTGTCAAATGGGCGGCGGTGCCCTATGTCGCCGGGGCCGGGATGCTGCTGCTATGGGGCAAGAGCGGCGGACGCGATTACTGGCCGGGGCTGCGGCTGATCCCGGCGCTGGCGATCCTTGGGGTCGTCAGCATCGCCACCTATTTCGCGACCTTCGCCCCGGCCTTCTTCTACGCCTCCGAACCGCTGACCTTCGCACGGCTGCTGCCGTTCCAATGGGACATGTACCAGCGCCAAACGCAGATACTGGCGGCGCATCCCTATCAATCGAGCTGGTGGAGCTGGCCGTTGCTGGCGCGACCGATCTGGTATTTCTACGAACCCGATGACGGGGTGCAGCGCGGCGTGCTGCTGCTCGGCAATCCGGCGATCATGTGGGGCGGATTGCTGGCGGTCGCGGTGTGCCTGTGGAGCGGGTGGAAGCGGCGGGCACCGGCGCTGCTGGGGGTCGGGCTGCTCTGGGTCGGGTCGCTCGCGGTCTGGGCGGTGATCCCCAAATCGCTCGGCTTCTATTATTATTACCATCTGTCGAGCATCTGGCTGTGCCTCGCCCTCGCCGCCGCCTTCCATGCCCATGCCAAGGGCCGCCTCGCCCGCGCCGACGAATGGTTCGCGCTGCCCGCGATCATGCTGTTCGTCTATTTCTACCCGATCCTCTCGGCCGCCCCGCTGTCGGGGCCGCAGGCGTTCAATCGCTGGATGTGGTTCGACAGCTGGCGTTAGGCCGCCCGCCGGCCATACCGCCCCCAGGTAAAGCGCGACGACAGCGCGAAATTCCACACTGCGCCGACCGCGATGCCCGCCAGCGCCGGCAACGCCCATGCGCCCCCGCGCACGTCGTATAGAAATGCCGCTAGCCCGACATTGGCCACCGCCCCGACCGAACACACCGCACAGAACGACACCCAGCCATCGACCAGCGCCCGCGCCCCGCGCAGCCGCCGGTCGCGATAGGTCAGATGGTTGTTCAGGAAAAAATTGAACGTCATCGCGACCATCGTCGCGGCGATCGTGGCCGCCACGAACCCGCTGCCCAACTCCAGCAGTAGCCCCAGCGCCGCCAGATGCAAGATCGCCCCCGCCGCGCCGATCGCCGAGAACATGACGAAGCGCACCGGCACCACCCGCCCGAACATCCGGTCGTAGAGCGCGATCAAATATTCGAGCGCGACGACATGGTCGAGCTTGCTCTCCCCCACCGCGCGGGTGCGGAACACATAGGGCAGTTCGACGAAGCGCAGCGGCTCCGGCGCGGCGGTCAGGATGTCGAGCAAAATCTTGAACCCGATCCCCGACAGCCGCGGCGCGACCGAGCGCACCACATGGCTGCGGATCATGAAGAAGCCGCTCATCGGATCGGACAGATCGGCCTTCAGCACGCGCCGCGACAGGCGGGTGGCGAGCGCCGATTTGGCGACGCGATCGGCGTCCCACGCCCCGGTCCCGCCGCCCGCCACGAAGCGCGAGCCGACCACCAGATCGAGCGCCGGATCGTTCGCTAGCGTCGCCGCCATGCGCGGCAACAGCGCCTCGTCATGTTGCAGGTCGCCATCGATCACCGCGACCAGTGGCGCGGCGGTGGCGCACATCCCCTCGATACAGGCGGTCGACAGCCCACGCCGGCCAATGCGCTGGAGCACGCGGATGCGCGGGTCGCGCCGGGCGAGTTCCCGCACCACATCGGCGGTGCCGTCGGGACTGTCGTCGTCGACGAAGATCGCTTCCCACGCGAGGCCGGCCAATGCCGTGTCGAGTGCCGCGACCAGCAACGGCACGTTGCCGCGCTCGTTGAAGACGGGAACGACGATAGCGAGATCGAGGGTAGTCATAAACGCACTACCGTACCCCCGCGCAGGCGGGGGTCCAGAGCCACAGGCGATGTCTTTCGCGGCACTGGATCCCCGCCTGCGCGGGGATACGATAGCGCGTAAGGATCACAATGCCGCCAACACCGCGTTCGTCATGTCCTCGGTCGTCGCGCTCCCGCCCAGATCGGGCGTCCGATGCCCCGCCACCAGCGCCGCCGTCACCGCCGCCTCGATCCGGTCCGCAGGGTCGGCCTGCCCCAGCGAATGGCGCAGCATCATCGCCGCCGACAGGATCGTCGCCAGCGGGTTGGCCTTGCGCTGCCCGGCGATATCGGGCGCCGAACCATGGATCGGCTCGTACAAGCCTTTCTTGTCCTGGTTGATCGCGGCCGAGGGCAGCATACCGATCGAACCGGCGCACATGCTCGCCTGATCCGACAGGATGTCGCCGAACAGGTTGCCGGTGACGATCACGTCGAACTGCCCCGGATTGCGCACCAGCTGCATCGCGGCATTGTCGACATACATGTGCGTCAGCGCGACATCGGAATAGTCGGCCGATACCTCGATCACCACGTCGCGCCACAATTGCGAGGTCTCGAGCACGTTCGCCTTGTCGACCGAACACAGCCGATGGTTGCGGGTCCGCGCGGTCTCGAACGCGACGCGGGCGATGCGCGCCACTTCGGCCTCGTCATAGCGCATCAGGTCGTGGCCCTCACGCAGCCCCTCGGCAGTCGTGCCGCGGCCCTTCTCGCCGAAATAGACGTCGCCGGTCAGCTCGCGCACGATGACCATGTCAATCGCGGCGGCGACCTCGGGGCGGAGCGCGGACGCATCCTCCAGCCCCGCGAACAGCTTCGCCGGACGCAGATTGGCGAACAGCCCCAATGCCTTGCGCAGGCCCAGGATCGCCTGTTCGGGACGATGTTCGCGCGCGACATTGTCGAATTCCGGATCGCCGACCGCACCGAACAGCACCGCATCGGCGCGCTTCGCGAGATCAAGCGTCGCCGGTGGCAGCGGATGGCCATGCGCGCGGTACGCCGCGCCACCGACCGGCGCTTCCTCGAACGTCAGGTTCAGATCGAGCGCGTCGAGCACCCGGCGCGCCGCCGCCACCACTTCCGGTCCGATCCCGTCGCCGGGCAGTATCGCGATCAAGGCCATTGCGTCATTCCTGTTTCGCGCACGAAGATTGCGCGTTTCGTCGGCCAAAGCCCCTGCCCCAAGCCGGGCGGGTCACGCAACCGTCCTTTTCAATCGCTCCACCAGCCGCTCGCGTGCCGCCAATACGTCCTGCCCCCTGCCGCCCAGCAGGTCGCGCGACAGGAAATGACCCGACAGCGCGAGGCCGTCGAACGTCGCCTCCCAGCTCGCCGGCCCACCCTCCGCCAGAAACGCCGGCAGTGCCAGCAGCCGGTGCTCCAGCCCGACCGCAGCCCCGCGCGACACCGCGCCGCCGCTCCTGGGGCTGACATGGGTCAGGTCATCGCGCACCCCCGTCGCAACACATTCGTCGAGCGCCAGTCCGAAGCCCAGTTCGGACAGGATCAGCAACTCGGTCCGCACCAGCGCCCCGATCCACGCCCGCGCCGCCGGGGCCGCGGCGATCGCCGCGAACAGCCCGTCGAGCGCGGCATGAATGCGCGGATAGGGCTGCGCCTCGGGCAGGGCATAGGCGGTCAGCGCACACATCCAGTCGATCGCCGCCGCCGGCACCGGCTCGGCAAACAACGGCGCCCGACTCTCGACCAGTTCGACGGTCAGCGCCGCCAACTGCGTATCGCTCCGCGCCCGCCAGTCCCCCCGCACGATATTGCCGGGTTGCAGCACCGGCCGGATCGCCCGGCTCCGCCCGCCGCGGACATAGCCCGGTTGGACGCCCGCCTGCGCGGTCAACGCTCGCACGACCGCGCCATGCTCGCCATGTGGGCGCGCAGAGAGGAGGATGGCGGTGGTGTTGAGGTGCATGGGGTTGGTTTAGCAGGGTTTGATACCATGCGGGTTAGGAGTATCAGAGATAGCTTTGTAGCGTTTTGCAGTATCTCGCGTGCTTGTCGATATCGACAAGTATCCATTTCGGAAGAGGACCGACTGCGGTTACGTGGTCAACGTAAAACTGCTCGGTCGCAAATCCAGTTTCTCCGTACGAACCTGCGGTTCGCGTTCGCCAACCCACCAACTGCACAGATGCCCCATTCACGCACTTTTCTGCCCAAGACCGCCTGATCTGTTTCGAAAGGCTTGAAGGAAAATCGCCGAACCATAGCGAAATAGGAACCGTCGCGCCCGGTATGGCAAGGGATGAACCATGATCGCTCGAGAAAACGACTCCGTTGATTGTTTCGAGTTCACCCAAGATGACGCAGTGAACTGCATTACTCGGAATCCCTTCTGGCCGAGAAAAGTTCGGCAATCCCGCCTTGCAAGCCAACTCTAGAACTTTTGGCCGATCAATTGCATACCAGATAACGCCGGCCAATATCACTAGAGCTACGATCACCCCGAAGCTCAAAAAGAGACGTTTAGCAGCCATATCGCATACTGTCCGAACTATCGGTCAGCTGCAACGCTGCCGTACCGAATGCTACTCGACACGCTTTACGTTGATTTGAGGTTTAGGGCCTTCACGCTAGCTTCGATCGCAATGAGATCAACCACGACGTACCCTACTCACCAACCTATCAACCACCGGCCAGTCCCGCGCCCGCTTCACCCGCTCGACCACTCCATCGAACGCCTGCAACGCCCGCACCACCGCCCGATTGGCTCTACTGTCGCGCAACAACAGCAGGTCGACACACACCGTCCCCCCGGTCGCAAACTGCCGCTTATGCTGCCCTTCGCCTTCGGTGAAATCGAACCGCAGCGCCGCCGGCTCGGCGAACAGCGTGCGGAAGGCTTCCATGTGCAGGACGCTGCCCGGCGACCATTCGCCCCAGCTCGGATCGTGCCCGACATAGTCGTAGCGAACATCGCCCCCGCTCATCGGGCAATAGAGGTACGCGATCGGCGTGCCGCCTACGAACAACAGCCAGCCGAACGCCTCGCCTCGCGCGCCCTTGCCCTGCATCACCGCGCGGAACGGCACATCGGCCGGCAGCCCGGCGCCGAGCAGCTTTTCCTGGTAGGTCCGCTCGGCCACGCGGCGCGCGAGGCCATGAAACTCGGCCAGTTCCTGCGCGGTGCGATAGGTGCGGATGTCGAGCGCGCCTTCGTTCACCTCGGCCAGCTTCTTGCGCTTGCGCTTAAGCGAGGACCGCGCATTGCCCGACAGGCCCGCGAACCACGCATCGAACCCGATCGTGAGGTCGGTGTAGTAGCGCGTATAGCGCTGCCGCACGAACACGATCCCCGCCTCCGCAACAGCCGCCGGCATCAGCGGCTCGGGCAGCGAGGTCACCGACCAGCCATCCGCGCCCTTGGGCAAGGGCGGCAGCACCGGCACCTCCCCCGCCAGCACGTCGTGCAACTCCATCGGCACGCGCACCAGCCGCCGCCGCACCGAAAACAGCGTCCGCGCGCCGATCTGGAACCTGATCGGCCAGGGCTGGACCTGCGTCACGCGGCGCGCTCCTCGATCCAGTTCGACCAGAGCTGTTCGGCCTGCCGCCACCGCGTCCGCAGCGCACTGGCCGGCAGCGGCCGGTCGTCCTGTCCCAGCCGCAATGCCGGACGATCGCGGAAATGCGTCGTCGGCAGGCGATCGGCGTGCTTCGCGAGCGTGCGGCACAGCGCCTCGAACCGTCGGACATGGACCGCGTTCGCCCGCGTACCGCTCCGGTTGGCGAGTTCGAAGCCATGGCTGACGATCGTCACCGCGGCATGGTTCTGCGCGGCGGCATGGGCCAGTGCCGCGCGCATCTCGGCCGCCGACAGCGCGCAAATCTGGAAATGCCGCCGCCCGCCGCCCGGCATGGCGATGGTCGTCACCGGCACCTCGATCAGCCCGCGATGCGCGACCGGCGCGATCACGTCGGGCAACAGCGCGATCATGCTCGGCCATGGATGGTGCGCGCCATTATGGCTGCTGTCATAGGCGAAGCCGAGCGCTGCCAGCGCATCGAGCGTCACGTCGTTGGCACTATAGCTGCCCGCGCGAAACGCGACCGGATCGGGCGCCCCGGCGGCGCCCAACAGGTCGCGCGCCTCGCCCAACAGGTCCTGCTGTTCCTGCCGCGACAGGTCGACCAGTTCGAACACATGCGCCCGGCGCCGGTCCGCCAGCGCCGCCCCCGCCCAATTGGGATGCAGGTGCAACTGCACCTCCTGCCCCGCCGCCAGGATCGCCTCGACGGTCGGCGCGATCGCCGCCATGCCATAGAGCCGCGCCGGCAGCGGATCGACGAAGAAACATGCCTTCAGCCCATGCGCGCGCAACCGTTCGAGCTGCCACGTCACCCCGACCCCGGCGGGTTCGAGCGACCGCTGCACCACGGTATCGGCCGGCAGATCGGCGGCATGGTGCCGCCACATCAGTTCGGTATCGATCGTCAGGAAGACGGGGGTCGTCATGCTGCTGTCCTGCCCGTGGCGCGTAAATATCCGATGAAATGACCGGCGGTCGTCAGCAAGGTCAGCACGCTGCGGACCGATCGAGCGTTAACCATCCATCCCCGCACATCGGCTGGCATTCTGCGCAGATTCCGCGGGCAAGTCCCGCAATTTGCCCGGTTTCGTTCCTTCCATTCCGGGAACAGGATCGTCGGCCGATCCGTTACGCGGCCGAATTAAGAGCGTGATGACATGATTTTGACCCATCGTGACGGAGCGAAAAAGGCTGCGTGGCAAGGAGCGAGCGGGGCTTTGCCCCCGAGACCGACGAGCAACGCTGCCACGCAGCCATTTTCGCCCGCCGCCATGCGGTTGCGTTGGGGCGCTCGCCGGACGTCGTCAGGAAGCTTGCCCGGGCCGATAGCCCGCGCTGCGCGTCCTTCCTCGCCGGCAAACGCCCCAACGCAATCCCGATGGGTCAAAACCATGCCATCACGCTCTAAACCATATCGGGGGCAGAATGATCGACGATATCGACCGGACCGACGCGATTTTCCTCGTCGCGCAACATGGCCGCAACGCGTTGCAGGTTGCCGCCGCACAGACCGCCGGCGCGCTTGGCCGCGGCGACCGGGGCGAGGCGCAACGCTGGCTGGCGATCCGCAGTTTCCCTGAACGCGCGATGGCCTAGCGATCACCCACCCGGCGGCGACCCGGCCCAGTCGTTCCACTCCGCGATCGCCGCCGCGCTCTCCGCCCGCTGCGTCGCCAGCGCCGCTTCCTCGATCGCCCGCGCCAGCGCCGCGTCGCAGGTCGCAACGACATCCACCCCCGCCGCCCTTGCGCGCGCCAGCAGCGCCGCGTCGAGCGCGACCGGCTCAGCGGGCGTGGAAATAGTCATACACCCCCTGCGCCATCGCCTTGCTGACCCCCGGCGCCTTTTGCAGATCGGCGAGGCTGGCATTGCGCACCGCCCGCGCCGTGCCGAAATGCATCAACAGCGCTTTTTTCCGCGCCGGCCCGATGCCCGGCACCTCGTCGAGCGGACTGGCGCCGATCGCCTTCGACCGTTTGTCGCGATGCGCGCCGATCACGAAACGGTGCACCTCGTCGCGCAGCCGCTGGAGATAGAACAGCACCGGCGAATTGACCGGCAACGTCAGCTCGCGCCCGTCCATCAGGTGGAATACCTCGCGCCCGTCGCGGCCATGATGCGGCCCCTTCGCCACGCCGACCATGCACACATCCTCGATGCCCAGATCCTCCAGCACCGCCTTGGCCGCGCTCAACTGCCCCTTGCCGCCGTCGATCAGCACGAGGTCGGGCCAGCCATTGCCGTCGCGATCGGTCTCGCGATCGGGATTCTCCTCCTGTGCGCGGGCGAAGCGGCGGGTCAGCACCTCCTTCATCATCGCGAAGTCGTCGTTGGTCTGCGCCTGCTTGATGTTGAACTTGCGATACTGGCCCTTGCGGAACCCTTCCGGCCCGGCGACGACCATCGCCCCCAGCGCATTGGTCCCCTGGATATGGCTGTTGTCATAGACCTCGATCCGGTCGGGCGGCCCTTCCAGTTCGAACAATTCGGCGACCTCGCGCAGCAACCGCGCCTGCGTGGTCGATTCGGCGTTACGCCGTTGCAGCGCCTCCTCGGCATTGCGCTTCGCCTGATCGAGCAGCCGCCGCCGCACGCCGCGTTGCGGCACCGACAGTGCGACCTTGAACCCGGCACGCTCGGCCATCGCCTCGGCCAGAACCTCGCCTTCCGCCAGTTCGCGATCGACGAAGACGTTGCGCGGCGGCGGCACCTCTTCGTAGAATTGCATCAGAAAGGCCGACAGCACCTCATCCTCGGGCACGTCATTGGTATGCGCCGGGAAGAAGCTGCGATGCCCCCAATTCTGCCCGCCGCGAATAAAGAACGCCTGGATGCCTATCACCCCCTCCAGACACGCCATCGCAAAGACATCGGCATCACCGACGCCGTCCGCGTTGATCGCCTGAGACCCCTGAATGAACGTCAGCGCCTTCAACCGATCGCGCAGCACCGCGGCCAGTTCGAAGTCCATCGCCTCCGCCGCCGCCTGCATCTGCACGCCCAGCTTCGCCTGCACCTTGGTCGACTTGCCGGCCAGAAAGTCCTTCGCATCGGAGATCAGCTCGGCATAGGCCGCCTGATCGATCCGCCCGACGCACGGCGCCGAACAGCGCTTGATCTGGTACAGCAGGCACGGCCGGTCGCGCGTCTTGAAGAAACCATCGGTGCACGACCGCAGCAGGAACAGCTTCTGCAACGCGTTCAGCGTCTGCGTGACCGATCCGGCGGACGCGAACGGACCGTAATAATTGCCCTTCGCCCGCCGCGCGCCGCGATGCTTCTGGATGCGCGGAAAGTCGTGATCCGCCCGCAACAGGATGAACGGAAACGACTTATCGTCGCGCAGCAGGACGTTGTACGGCGGGCGATAGCGCTTGATCAGCTGCGCCTCGAGCAGCAGCGCCTCCGCCTCGTTATTGGTCGTGACGATCGTCATCGACCGCGTCTGCGCGACCATCCGCTGCAATCGCTTGGTCAGGCGCGACACCTGCGTATAGTTCGCCACGCGGTTCTTCAGCGCCCGCGCCTTCCCCACATACAGCACCTCGCCGCGCGCATCCTGCATCCGGTACACGCCCGGCCGCACCGGCAATGTCGCCAGCACGTTGCGGATCGCGGCGATCCCGGCATCGATATCCGGCGCGTCCGACCCGCGCACGGTGAAGCTGGCCTTGTCCTCGTTGAAGCGATTGGGCGCGTTGGGTGTTTCCGACATCGCCGCCGATTTAGGGAGTCGGGTGGAGTTGCGCCAGACGGCTTAGCCCGCCCGCGCCGCCGCGATCACCCGCAACCCACGCACCGCGTCGACCGGATCGACCGGCACCGCGCCGTCACCCCGGACCGCATCACGCATCGCCCGGTAATAGCCGCGCCAGTCGCCCGCCTCCGACCGCACCGGCCGCGACGCGCCCTCACCATCGGTCAGCACGCCCCATTGCGCCTCGGGCTCGATGCCATAGCCGCTGTCGGTCGGCATCCCACCGGCGCGCAGCACTGCCTCCTGCGGATCAATGCAATATTTGACGAAGCTGCCCTTGGTCCCGTGCAGCGCGAACCGGGGCCGGGGTGCTGCGACCAGCGATGCCGACCCGATCGTCACCCGCCGCGCGCCGTAGCGGAGCACAATCTCGAAATAATCGTCGACGCCAGCGGCCGGCCGTTGCTGCGTCACGTCACCCGCCACCGCATCGGGCATGCCGAACAGGCGGATCGCCTGATCGATCATATGCGGCCCCAGATCGTTGAGCAGTCCGCTGCCCGGACCGCCCTCCTCCCGCCAGCCGGACTTGATCGCTGGGCGGAACCGGTCCCAGCGGAACTCGGCCAGCATCACCTCACCCAGCACATCGTCGCGCAGCAGCCGCTCGACGGTCAGGAAGTCGCTGTCCCACCGACGATTGTGAAAGACGCTGAGCAACCGCCCGGCGCCACGCGCCAGCTGCACCAACGCCACCGCATCCTCGTCGTCGATCGCCAGCGGCTTGTCGACCACGACATGCCGCCCCGCCGCCAACGCCGCCTGCGCCAGCGGCGCATGGCTGTCGTTCGGCGTCGCGATCACCACCAGGTCGAGGCTGTCGTCGTCGATCAGCGCCTGTGGATCGGCATAGCGCTTCGCCGTCGGGAACCGGTCGGTCGACCGCGACGTCGCGATCGCCGCCAGTTCCATACCCTCGACGCATGCGATCAACGGCGCATGGAATGACGCGCCGGCAAGGCCGAACCCGATCAGGCCGACGCGCACCATCTCAGCCGAGCTTCGCCAGTTCGGCGGCGACCTTCGCCACCTGTTCGTCGGTGATCCGGCCATTGGCATAGGGCTGGACCTGCTTCAGGCTCATCCCCTTGAACATCGCATAGGATTCATGCGCCAGCATGCCCGGAAAGGTCGCGTCGAGGATCGCCTTGCCCTTCGGGTTCGCAGCAATGCTCTCGATGCTGCTGTCGATGGTCAGTTTCGCGGCGGCCGGTGCCGCCGGAGTCGGCGCGGTCTGTGCGGTTGCAGCGATCGGCATCGCCAGCAGCGCGGCGGTCAGGAGCAGTTTCATCGGCAATCCCTCCATGGGCCTGGTCGCCCGCACAAGGACTTAGCGCCCCGGTACACGATCGCCAAGCGGCGGCGGTCGCCGGTGGCTGTGCACGAAACCTGTCCCGAAATGAACCAGCACCGCCCCGTTCGACGACGCCGTCACCTCACCGATACGCGTGCCGAACTCGACCCCCGCCTCCGTCGGAGTAACGCAAGAAGGAAAGATTCACGGCCGCGCCGAACGCCGTTTCGCCACCGTGCCCCCGCGCAGGCGGGGGCCCAGGGCCAAGCAGAACAAAGGATTGCGCATGTGGCTCTGCGTCCCCGCCTTCGCGGGGACACGGCGCGGCGGACGTTTGCAGGGGTGGAAAAGCCCCCCCCGGCGCCCTACCCCCGCTTCATCCAGCCATGCATCTCCATCCACTTGGCAAACGCGTCGAACCACCCGGTGCTGGTCGTCGTCTTCTGATACATGCCGAACCCGTGCCCACCCTGTTCGTACAGGTGGAACTCGACCGGCCGCTTCGCTGCCTTCCACGATTCGATCAGCCCGAATCCGCCATTGGCGAAGAACGGATCGTCCGCAGCCAGTGCGACGAACAGCGGCGGGGCATCGGCCGGCACGCTCGACGCCGCCAGCGGGCCATAGATGTCGCCGATGAACGCCGGCTTCGCCTCGTTCGACGACAGCGTCGTCGCCATGGTCAGCATCGCGCCCGCCGAGAAACCGATCATGCCGATCCGGTTGGGATCGATCTTCCATTCGCCCGCACGCGAGCGGACCAATGCGAAGGCGGCATTGGCATCGGCGATCTGTGGCGCCAGCGCGTTGGCCGCCGCCGCCGGGTTCGGCCGCGGCGGCCGCTGTGCCGTCGCGGAGAACATCGCCGTCATCGACTTTTCGAACCCGGCCATGTCGGCGGGCGTCTGGTTCAGCCGGTATTTCAGCACGAACGCCGCCACGCCGCGCGCGGCCAGTGCCTTGGCCACGTCCCAGCCCTCATTCTGCATCGACAGCGTGCGGAATCCGCCGCCCGGCGCGACGATCACCGCCGTGCCATTCGCCTTGGCCGGATCGGGCAGGAACGGCGTCAGCGTTGCGTCGGTGACGTTGCGCGCGAACACGCTGCCATATTGCTGATGCCATGCCTCGCGCGCCTTGGCGTCGGGCAGCGTCCCCGTCTTGAGCGGGATCGCGTTCGGCTGCGCGGGAATCGCGATCGGCTCCATCTTGTCGCTCTGCGCCAGCACCGGCGTCGCCACCGCGATCATCGCCCCGCCGACGATCCACGCCAACTGCCGCAGACGCACCTGTTTCCTACCCAGCATGACCATCCTCTCCCTTTGTTATCAGGCGAGTATCCGCGCGGTCGTGCCGCTTGTCCAACGATTCTGTTAGCGGTAACGGCCGGAGTGGATCGGTTGTCGGTTGTCTCGGTGCGGGTCCCGCTGCAAGACCTGCGTGATCTTAATCGCGATCTCCATCCGAAGCCCCGCCGCTTCGCCTTCGGTCGCAAATGCACCGCCCGGATCGGGTTCAACCCACGGCGCAACGTGCCTGTATAGCGCAGCACATGGCTGGCCCGCCGCAGGCGAGACCTACGAACATCCTCTACCTGTCGCCGAACCCTAATGTGCCCCCGCGAAGGCGGGGGTCCAGGGCCAAGCAAAACCAAAGCTTGCGTGTGACACCCTGGGTCCCCGCCCGCGCGGGGATACAGCAGACGTTCGCAAAGGCACCGATCAAATCTAATCCGATGCCCGGACCAGTCGCGACCCGCTTTAGATCACGTCAATCCTGCCCGACCTTCTCCATACCCGCCGGATCGACCCTCCGCC
Organism: Sphingomonas sp. SAFR-052; assembly: GCF_051965015.1. Taxonomy (NCBI): domain Bacteria; kingdom Pseudomonadati; phylum Pseudomonadota; class Alphaproteobacteria; order Sphingomonadales; family Sphingomonadaceae; genus Sphingomonas; species Sphingomonas sp. SAFR-052. The sequence goes on from NZ_JBQCMO010000004.1 coordinate 213,550, forward strand.
GCCACGGCAAGCGCCAGCCGCGCCGCCGCGCCAGTCGCCGCAATCCCCACAACAACGGTAACCCGACCACCACCCATGGCAGCGCCGCGACCAGAAACGTCACCAGCGCCGCGACGCTGGTCGACAGCGTCTGCCCGGCATCGGCGATACTCGCCCGCACCGGCGACGTCCCGCCCGGCGTGTCGTCGAACGCATAGCGGATGGTAATTTCCGACATCGCGACACGCTGCGCCAGCGCCGCGCGGGTCGCCCTGGCCGCCTCCAGTTCCTCATTGGTCTTGGCATAGGCGCTCTCGGCCGCGACCAGTTCGCCGACCTTGCCATTGCCCGACCGGATGATCGTCAGCAGTCGCTCGGCGAGCGCCTGTTTGGCGCGCACGGCGGCTTCGGCATCGATCACCTGCCGGGTCACGTCCTCGGCCGCGACTTCGCGGCGCGACGGGCGGGCGCCCTCGGCGGTAGCGATCGCGTCGAACCGGCGGATGGCCGCCTCCGCCTGCCGGGCATCGATCATCAGTACCGCTTCGTCCGAGACGACATGCTCACCCGGTCCCGGCGTGTTGAGCGTCGAATTGACGATCAGGCAGCGCGCGGTCCCCAACTGCCGGCAAAGCGCGAGTTGCCGGCCCTGCACCGCCGCGACGGTCGGCCGGTCAAAGGCATAGCCGATGGTATAGCGATAGGCGATTTGCGGGCCGCCCTTCGCCGCGACCGCCATTTCGAAAGACGGTTCCACATCATAGAGGACCGTGTCTTGCTTCGTCGGGGTCGTGCTACCGCACGCCGCAAGCAGCACCGTGACGCCCCAGATACCTGCCCGCCACCGCATCGACCCGCCCTCCCGCTTGGGGGTCGAGCATGACGGATCGCCCGGCACGCGGTCAACGCGCCACGTCCGTGTCAACTTCCGCCGCCGAACGTCAGCTTGGCATTGCGCCCGAAGGCGGCGGACGACGCCTTACCCGAGACGAATGACGCAAAGGAACACCGCTATCCACCTGTAATCACGCAGCTAAATTCGCTGCTTTCCTACACCGAACCCTCGCCCTAAACTCGCGACGTTCTTTGACATGACCGGACATCCGGACCTTTCGAGCGTCGCACAGGTGTAACCTTCGTCACCTTCGCTCACCCCTGCGCGAACAATTTGGTGCCGACCACCCCGACCACGATCAGCACCATGAACCCCGCCTGCAACGGCGCGATCCGCTCGCCGAACAGCACCGCCCCGCCGATGATGACGCCGACCGCGCCCAGCCCGGTCCATACCGCATAGGCCGTTCCTGCCGGAATGCCGCGCATCGCCAGCGCCAGCAGCCCCATGTTCACGAACGACAGCGTGATCGGCACGGCGGATGCAACCAACGTCGCCTGCCCCGCTGCCCATTTCAGGCTCAGCGCCCAGATGATCTCGCACACGACCGCAACCGCCAATATGGCCCAAGCCATGGCGTTTCTCCTGCGGGCTCGGTGATGGGAGGGCGCGCCGGAAACCCGAAAGAGACGCCACCCCAAAACGCGAAACGCCGCCCTGCCGGTTCGGCAGAGCGGCGTATCCGCGTCGATGAAGTCAATTAGTTCAGCCGGTTGCCACCCAGACCGGCGATGGTCCGGTCGACTAGCGCGCGATCGGCATCACCCGACAAATGCGTCGCGATCAACGCGGTCGCAGCCTTTGCGGCGGCATCGGCGGCGGTCGCGCGGACCTCGGCGATGGCAGCGCGCTCGGCGGCGGCGATCTTGTCGGTCGCCATCTTGGCCCGACGCTGGGTCAGATCGGCGGCATCGGCTTCCGCCTTGGCCAGCAGCCCCTGCGCTTCGGCTTCGGCATGGGCGACCATTTCGGCCGCCTGCGCCTCGATCCCGGCGATCTTCGCGGTGTACTCGTCACGCAGCGCCTCGGCCTCGGCCCGCAGCTTGCGCGCCTCGTCCAGCCGGGTGCGGATCACCGCGATCTGCCCGTCGAGCAGCCGGCCGATCACTGCCGGCACGCCCTTCACGATCAGCACGATCAGGAACAGCAGCATCGCCGCACTGACCCACGCCGTGCCGTCCAGGCCCAGCGCGGTCGGATCGGGATGGTTGGCGGCGGTGGTGCTGCCATGCTCGCTCTCGACCGCATCCACGCCGGTCTTGGGCAGACCTTCCTCGTGGATCGCTTCGTTCAGCGTCGGGCTGACATGTGCAGCCGCATTGGGATTAGCCATGGAGCACCGCCCTTACCGCGCCCTGCGCGTCCTGTTCGCTGACCTGAACGCCCGACACGCGAGCGACGATCGCTTGCGCCGCTTCGGCAGCGACCTGTTCGACTTCGGCCATCGCCGCGCTGCGCTGGGCGGCGATATCGGCTTCGGCCTGGGCGACGCGCGCCTGCACATCGGCGTTGGCGGCGGCCAGACGTTCGGCGGCGGCGGCGGCACCCTTGGCGCGCGCCTCGGCCAGCAGCTTTTGCGCCGCTTCTCGGCTGGCATTTTCGCGGGCACGCCATGCCGCTTCGGTGGCGTCGGCGGCATTGCGGGCCTGGTCAGCGGCGGCCAGATCGGCAGCGATGCCCTGATCGCGCTTGTCGACGGTGCCCTGCACCTTGGGCACCATGCCGAGGCCGACGACCAGGAACACGATGCCGAAGGTCAGCACCAGCCAGAAGACCTGCGACCCCCAGGTCGCGGCGAGCTGCTCGATTTGCGGCATGAAACGTCCCGTATTGGTCTGGTCGACCGGACGCCATCGCCCGGCCGAAACCGGCCCGTCAAGGGCCGGAAGTCCGGCGCGGGCAAACCCCCGCGCCGGGCGTCACGCAGTTACGCGACGAAGATCAGCAGCACCGCGACGACGAACGCCAGCAGGCCCAGAAGTTCGGCGGCGGCGAAGCCGATGAACATGTTGCCCTGCTGGCTGGCAGCGGCCGACGGGTTGCGCAGTGCGCCCTGCAGGAAAGCGGCGAAGACGTTGCCCACGCCGAGTGCCGCGAGGCCGGCACCGATGGCGGCCAGACCGGCGCCGAGGAACTTGATGGCGTCTGCTTCCATGTCGAAAACTCCCTTGGAAAAACTGTGTTTGGGTTGGGATCAGTGATGGTCGTGCAGGTGCACGGCATCGTTGATGTAGAGCGAGGTCAAGAGCGCGAAGACATAGGCTTGCACGCCGGCGACCAGCATTTCGAGGGCCGACACGCCGACCATCAGCGCGAAGCTCGGCACGCTGACCAGCACGCCGATGCCCGCACCGGCGGCGCTCGAATTGATGATGAAGCCCGCCAGCACCTTCAGCAGAATGTGGCCCGCAGTCATCGCCACGAACAGTCGCAGGGCGAGGCTGAACGGGCGAACCATGAACGACACGAACTCGATCGGCGCGACCAGCAGCAGCACCGGGATCGGCGTGCCCTTGGGCGCGAACAGGCTGAAGAAGCGCAGGCCGTGCTTGAACAGGCCGACGATCAGCACGATCGAGAAGCTGGCGATGGCGAGGACGCCGGTCACCGTGAAGTGGCTGGTGACGGTGAACGGGTGCAGCCCGACCAGGCCGAAGGGCAGCAGTCCGACGACGTTCGCGAACAGGATGAACATGAACAGCGAAAAGACATAGGGCAGGTACTTGCGCCCCTCATGCCCGATATTGGCGGCCAGCAGCTTGTCGATGAAGCCGGTGAAGCCCTCGACCGCCATCTGCCAGCGACCGGGCACCTGCTGCTGCTTCATGCCGCCGATCATGAACACGAACAGCGCGACCGCCGCGACGATCATCCACAGTGCCGAATTGGTGAACGGCAGGACGGTATCGCCGAGCGGAATGTTGAAGATCGTCTGCACCTCGAACTGGTGCATCGGATCGATCTTGCCTGCCTGCGCCACGTCGCTTCGCCCCGATATGCCAAGGCGCCCGAAACTTTCAGTCCGGACGCCGGTTCGAAATCCTGATGATATTCCTGAACGCGCTGACGATCCCGAGGGTCAGCAACACGAGCAGGAGCCAAGGCGAGGTGCCGAGCAGATAGTCGAGGGTTCCCCCGATCACCGCCCCCCCGACCATTCCGCCGATCAGTTCGGCCAGCACGCGATTGCCGAGGCGGTAGTTTTTCTCCCCCGCTTCGTCACGCGCCTGACCGGTCCGGATCGCCTCGTCCTGTTTCGCCTGGTTCAGCCGCGCGTCGAGCGAGGTGATCCGGGCGTCTTCGGGCAAGGGGTCTAGTCCGGGCTCGTTCTCCGCCATGCTTCCTCCCTGGACCTGCACAGGCCGGGCCGGAATCCGCCGGATGGCGAGCCCGCCAAGGCAGGCGCGCTTTAGGAAGGTGACGGTTTCGAGTCAACCATAGCGTTCGCGCCGAAACCTTTCGGGACAATGAACGGAGGATGACGGCAGCGCGCCTTCCACCTCTTCGTCGACTTCCATCTCCGCAAATCGCGGCTACACCGGATGCGCGACCGACACGTCGGTCGCAGAGGAGGTGAGGACAACGGACCATGACTCAGCAATGGTCATTATCGGCATCGCTATGCTGATGATGGCTTTCATGACCTTGGTGATCAAAATCATCGAGGTCACTCGCTCCAAGTAGCGACGGGAGGGGGCCGAGCGGACACTCGGTCCCCAAACGAAAAGACCCCGGTTGCGGACACAACCGGGGTCGGAGACGAGTTCAACGAACTTCTGACTCAGCAACCAATATATAACTTATAGATCGCCAATTTTCAACCCTCACACGCAGCGCGGATCGCGCTCCGGGGGGCCATTGCCGCGGGTTTCCCACGCGCCACCCGGCGTCTTGTACTTCTCGCCCGGCTTGGTCTGCGCGATCAGGTTGCAGCCCGATACGAACGCGAACTGCTCTACCGTCGCGCCCGACTGCGCGCCGCGCGTATACGCTGCCTTGCGCTGGATATTGATGTTCGCGACCAGCGCACGAAGCTCGGGCGTCCCCGCGCCCACCACGCCCAGATAGCCATCGGGCTGTTCGCCAACTTGGCCGGCAGCGCGTGCAGCCTGATAGGCGGGGTCGCGCTGTGCCCATGCGGTGCCGGCAATCCCGGCGACCGCGACGATGGCGGCTGCAGCGAGGCCGTATTTCACGAAAGCATGCATGGTCAGAATATCCCCGGATTGTCCTGGATCAGCGTCTTCGCTTCTCCATCAAGACGGTACACCACTTCCTGCGTGATGTTGATGTTCAAGTTGATGACGATCGGCTTGTCGGGTGCGGAGACGTTCACGCACCCGGCCGCCGCGCAGGAAGCGGCGCCGATCGTCAGGGATCGCAGCATCGTCACGGTTCGCGTCATGGCACGGTCTCGCTTTCGGAAGGCTGAATGGTGGTATCGAGCGGTGCCGGTGGCAAGCCCTGTTCGCGGCGGCGCTGTTCGGCCTGGAGCGCGGGCAGGTTGCGTTCGATCAGCCGTTTCGGGTCGTAATAATTCTGCACCGAATCGATCAGTTGGCGGAAGGGCGCCTTGATCCGCACGTTGAAGACGAAGGGCAAGCGCGCCAGTCGGCGGATCAGGAAATTGCTGTACGTCCCCTGCCCCTGGCTGACCCCGGAGAAGCGGATCGCGGTCACCATCTCGCCCGCCAGCGGCCCGTCCATTTCGATCGTCAGTCCGCGATAGTTCATCGACTTCAGCGCCTGGAATGCGAGGTTGCCCCAGAAGCCGACATCCTCCTTCGACACCTCGCCGACATAGGACAGGTTGCCGGCGCCCCGCGATTGCAGCCTGCCCCCTCCGATCCGGCCGCCGCTCGCATCGAAGATCATCGGCAGCACCCCGTCGAACGTCCCCGAGGCATTGAGATTGTCGAACGCGAACTGTTGCAGGAACAGTCCGCCATCGACGCCCTTCACCCGGAAGGTCATGCGCCGTTCCTGGTCCTCGGCGAAATCGAGGATGGTCGGTTCGAGGATCATCTCGCCCCCGCCGAGCGGCCAGCGTCCGCCCTCGATCTGCACGCGCTGCCCCTCGATCAGGCGGTAGCGGACGACGCCGTCGGTGACCGCGATGCCGGGATTGACCTCGGCGATCGTCGCCACCTGTCCCGGCGCGCTGACGAGCCCGAGGAGGTCGGTGAAGCGGATCTCGCCCGATAGGCCGGTGACCGGGCCGAAGGCGGCGGCGAGATCGGTGCCGGCGGTGCGGAAAATGCCGGTGCTGGTGACGCCTTCGGGGCTCCATGCGATATCGCCGCGACCAGACACGCTGCCCTTCACATCGGCAATGACGCCAAAGGTCAGGCGGGTCAGGTCGTTGGGCTGGAACGAATCGCCGAATGTAATGCCGGGGACGTCGAGCACGGCATCGCCACGGCCGGTGGCAAGGTCGTGGACGATGGTCACGTCGCTGACCTTCACGCCCTTGGTCGGGTGTTTCAGCATGCCGGCCGCGCGGATATCGTTGCCGTTCAGCGTCAGGCGGAAATCGTCGCTGCGCAGCGGTTCGAAACGGGGTTCGGTTGCAGCATCGCGGACGCCGACATCGCCGTTCAGCGACAGCACCCCGCCCGCCAGCTTCCAGTCGCCGAACGCGTCGCGAATCAGTAGCGGCACATTGCCGATCTGCCCCTCACCCCGGTCGAAGCGGCCGGTGACGGTGCCGTTCGAAACGCGGCCGGTCAGCGTGCCGATATCGAGAATGCTGACCCGTTCGGGGTTGCCGAGCCGGGCCTTAACGCCATCCAGTGCGAAGCCCATGTCGGCCAGACCGAAGCGCCCGCTAGCCGCCGCGAGCGTCACCGGGGTACTGCCGAGCCGCCCCTGCAACCGCGTCGTACCGATGGCGACGCCACCACCGACCCGACCGTTCGCCACCCGCAGCATGCCGCCATCGTGCGGGCATAGCCGCAAGCGGGTGGCGTCGAGATCGAGCGCCGAAACGCGCAGCCGATCGAAGGCGATGGGTTCGCAATCGGCATTGACCGTCAGCCGCCCACCGCCATCCCAGCGCGCATCGATCGGCAGCGCAAGCCGGTCAACACGACCGTCGCCGAGCGGGCCGCTGAGTTCGGCACGTGTCTCGATTTGGGTCGCGCCGCTGCCGGCGGTGCGGAAACGGATCGGAGCTAGGGCAAGGCGCGCGTCGCCTGCGACGTATGGCTCGACGACGGCGGTGCCGGCGACCGGCGCCCCCGGCCCGGCATGTGACAGACGGATGCTCGCCGCCGGCAGTCCGCCGCCGCCCATCGCCAGCGTGCCGTTCAGCGTCGCGCCCCTGCCCGATACCCAGCGCACCGGCCCGTCGCGCAGCGTCGCGCGGGCACCGTTGGCGGCAACGAAGGCCAGCCGATCGATTCGCGCCCCCAGCGGCCGTGCGGCGACCTCCGCAGACAGGTCGAAGCGGCGGGCGGCCTGCCCGGCGGCGCGCGTGGCGGCTTGCAGCAACGGCGCGACTGGCAGGCCATCGGCAGCACTGCCGGTCGCTTCGATGCGGCGGATCAGGGCGTCGTCGAGCCGGGCGCCGCGTGCGCCGACGCGCCCTTCGAAAGCCGGGACGCCACCGACTTCGTAGCGGCCGGCGATCGACAGCCCTGCCCCGTCGAGTTGCGGCAGGTCGAACCGGCCCGAAGCTAAGTCGAGGGAGCCGTGCGTGCCCCTGCCAGTGCCGGTGAAGCCGATCGTACCCGACAGGGCGGCGACCCGGGTCTGCGGCGCGGCGATGGCTTCGGCGGCGACCTCCGCCTGCCCCTGCCAGCGATCGAAAGCGGGGCCAAGTTTCGCGTCGAGGCGGACGACCGGCGATGCCAGTCGCACATCGCCGCACGCGGCCTGTCGCGCGCGGACCGGGCCGGTCAGCGACGGACCGGTGGTAGCGGTGCGCAGCGAGACGTTGAGCGCCAGCCGGTCGATGCCGCAGCCGTTCAGCGACAGGCGTTCGGATACCGCCGCCAGCTGCCCGACGAACCCGTTGGCGAGGTTGCCGCGCCCGGCGAGCTTGGCCCCGATCAGGCCATAGGGGGTGGTGAGGCGGATGCGGCCGTCATCGACCGCGACGTCGAAATCGGGTAGTGCGAACGGTTTGCCCGAGGGCGGCGGGAGCAGGCGATCGATCTGCCCGAACGAGACGGTGCCATCGGGGCGCAGCGTGGCGCGCAGCCGCGCCTGCCCAACCCGCGCGCCGGTGACCTGCGCGCCGTTCAGGCCGACCTTGGTATCGATCTCCACCCAGTCGGCGATCAGGTCGGGCGCAGCGGGATTGCCGAGCACGACGTCGACGAGCCGCTGCCGGCCGAGGCCGATTTCGGCGACGCGGTAGCGGGCGGTGACGCCGCGGCGTTCGAGTTCGCGGCGGACGATATCGTCGGCGATCGAGCGCCGCTGGGTCCAGAGCAGCGCCGCCAGGGCGAGGACGATCAGGCAGACGACCAACAGCACCCGTACGAAGCGACGCCGCCTGCGACCGGCACGGCGCGGCGACGCTTCGGCCCGTTCCGCCCGATCGTCGTCGTCGCCCAGACCACCTACTCCGCTACTTCGTCCCGTTGGTCGCGGTTCGGCCCGCCGGGGTCAAGCGCGAGAGGCGCGAAACGGTTCCGGCTGCGCAACGGAAGTTGGCGAAGGTTACACGTAGCGAATGGCCCGGATTGACCCACCACTATACGGACCATATATGGTTCGTATTGAACACCAGGAGGAGCAACGGCCATGGGGATCGTGAAGATCGACGACGATTTGCACGCCGAAGTTCGCAGGGCGAGCGCGGTGATGTGCCGGTCGATCAACGCACAGGCCGAATTTTGGATGAAGATCGGCATGTTGGCCGAAGCGAACCCGACGCTACCTTTTACCGAGATCATCCGTGCCGAACTGGCCGCGGTGCAGACCCCGCCCGCCGACGCGATCGCCGCCTGATATGGTCAAGACCCCCGACGAACTGGCGCTGATGCGGATTTCAGGCAGGCTGCTGGCGCGCGTGTTCGAGATGCTCGACGCGACGAACCTGGCCGGCATGTCGACGCTGGCGATCAACGATCTGGTCGAACGCTTCATCACGCACGACCTTGCCGCGCGGCCCGCGAGCAAGGGGCAATATGGCTTCAAGTTCGTGCTGAACTGCTCGATCAATCAGGTCGTGTGCCACGGCGTGCCCGATGCCGACACGATCGTGCGCGACGGCGACATCATCAACCTCGACATCACGTTGGAAAAGAACGGATTCATCGCCGATTCGAGCAAGACCTATCTGGTCGGCGAGGTCGCGCCGGCAGCGCGGCGGCTGGTCAAGGTCGCGCAGGAGGCGATGTGGCAGGGCATTGCCCAAGTGAAGCCCGGCGCGCATCTGGGCGATATCGGCTTCGCGATCGAACGCCATGCCAAGAAGCACGGCTATTCGGTGGTCCGCGAATATTGCGGTCACGGCATCGGCCGCGAAATGCACGAGGCGCCCGAGGTCATGAACTTCGGCAAGCCGGGCAAGGGCGTGCGGCTGCGCGAGGGCATGACCTTCACCATCGAACCGATGGTCAATCAGGGCACGCGGCGCGTGGAGACCGAGGAGGATGGCTGGACCGTCGTGACCGGCGACGGGAAGCTGTCGGCGCAGTTCGAGCATACGGTCGCGGTGACGGCGGACGGGGTCGAGGTGCTGACGCTGCGGCGGGACGAGGTGGCGTAGGCGTGGATCCGGTCGGCGTTGGTCGCCCTCACCCTTCCGCGGCTGCGCCGCTCCCTCCCTCTCCCGCCGGGAGAGGGAAAGGACGCCGATGGTCAGCGCGTCTGGATCGCCGCCTTGCGCCGTTCCCGCCAAGCTTTCACTTCCAGTTCGAGCGGGGGGCGCATGCATGCCTCCAACTCCTCTGGAGTCCGCGCCGTGGGTAGGCAGGCGAGATATGTCTGGCAGATGCCCGTATCGAGTTGCGGATCAGCGGTAGACCCCTTCAACACACAACGCTTGGCGCCTGTCCGGCGATCGCGTTTGGCCGTTACCCGTATCTTGCGGAGTCGTTCGCCGATCACCACGATATCGTCATCGGGTGATGGCGTTGGCGACGCGGTCTGCGCCAGCATCAGGGCGGCGAGAAAGGCGAGCATCACCGCCCCAGCCTGCGCACGAGGCGGATGCCGATATTGTCGATCCCCGGATTGGTGTCGGAAAAGATCTGGCGGTGGCTGTAATGTTCCCATGCCAGCTCGACCGCCCAGCGCCGGTCGACGCGCACGCCGATCGATGCATTGGGATTGAACAGGATTTTCGACCCGAACGACGTGCGCCGACGATAAATGTCGTAGCGACGCCATGCCTCTTCGTCGGAAATGCCCGGCTGGAACGGGTCGGGCGTGAAGCGGTAGCCGTCGATCGCCGTCACGCCGATCCCGACCTGTCCATAGATCCGGCCGCGTAGGATATGCTGCCGCCATTCGGCACCGGCGCTGAAGAAGCTGGTGCGCCCGCCGGTATTGATCTGCGCCTTGGCCGTCAGGCGCGGCTTGAGCAGGATACGCAGCGGCGCGGTGCGATAGACGATCTGCACGTCTACCGTGCCGTCCTCCTCCGACCCTTCATAGAACTCGCCCGGCGGCAGGTCGGGCAAGTCGAAGATCAACTTCTCGCCTAGCGGGTGGAAGTTGGTGCCGTGATGCAGCACCCCCACCGCAACCTCCGCCGCTTCGCGGGGGACGGCCGCTTCCGGTCGCTCCTGCGCCATCGCTGTCGTGGAGACGAGCGCCAACACGGCGCCCAGGACGCCCTTTTGCAACCGAATCATCCGAACCCCTTCCCGCAAACGGCAGTCGCTTCGCCGTTGCCGATGTCGTATCATCGACAATAGTTGCTGTAAAACAGAAAGAGCTTGCTGTTGGACAAGTACCAGCTTTCGCCGCGAAAGGCGCGGCTCTGTCGGATCGCGGGGGCGGTGTTTCTGTTTCTCGCGATCTGCAACGTGGCGGAGGCATTCGTTATCAGCCTGTGGCCGGCGCCCGTGTTCGACTGCAAAACCGGATGCCGCTGGCGTAGTGACCCCGCCGGAATGTTGGATAATGACGAAAGGCTGAAGGTTGCCGCATCGCCGGAAGCGGAACGACGGCTTTCGGCGCACGTCTCGCGCCCGATCGTACGGGCCGGACTGCTCGGTGTCGTCCTGATCGGTTCCGCGCCGTTCGCCCTGTTACTGCTGGGCGTCGGCGCAGCACTGCGTCACCTGGGTCGTCGCAGCCGCAACCCGTTGGGTCGCGCGCTACCATGGCTTCGGCGAGCGTCGCTGGCGGCGATCGTCTGGGCCATCGCACAGCCCGTATCGGCCAGCTTGCGGGCCAGCCTGTTGTCACTGGGCACGCCGTCCGGCGGATACTGGTACATCACGGTCGATTTTGCCGATATCGGCATTGGACTGATGCTGGCGATGGCCGCTTACGCAACCATCTGGGCATTGGAGGCGGGCATCCGCGCCGAGCGCGAACTGGCCGATTTCGTCTGATGCCGGTCGTCGTCAATCTCGACGTGATGCTGGCGCGGCGGAAGATACGCTCGAAGGAACTGGCCGAGGCGATCGGCATCACCGAATCGAACCTGTCGCTGCTGAAATCGGGCAAGGTGAAGGGGGTGCGCTTCGCGACGCTGGCGGCGATCTGCCACTATCTCGACTGCACGCCGGGCGACATTCTCGATTACACCCCGTCGGAGGACGATCGGCGTGGGGCGAGCGAGGATTGAGCCCCTCGCCCCATCGCACCCGATAGGGTAGGCAGTCGCGATGACCGCCCCGCCCGACACCGACGGCACCGGCCACCGTGCGCGCCTGCGGGGGCGGTTGCTGGAACATGGTGGGGAGGCGCTGCTCGATCATGAGCTGATCGAATATCTGCTGACGCTCGCCATTCCGCGGCGCGATACCAAGCCGCTGGCCAAGACGCTGCTGCATGAATTCGGCGGGATCGGCGGGTTGCTGTCGGCCGATCCGGCGGCGCTCGGCAAGGTCGGCGGCATGGGCGATACCGCGGTCGCCGCGATCCGCATCGCGCAGTGCGCGGCGACGCGGATGTTGCAGGCGCAGGTTCTGGTGCGGCCGGTGCTGTCGAACTGGCAGGCGCTGCTCGATTACCTCCATGCCGACATGGCGCATCAGGCGGTCGAGCGGATCCGGGTGCTGCATCTCAACACCCGCAATTTGTTGATCCGCGACGAACTGGTGGCGGAGGGGACGCTCGACGAAGCGCCGCTCTATACGCGCGAGGTGATCCACCGCGCGCTCGACCTGGGATCGGCGGCGCTGATCCTGGTCCACAACCATCCGAGCGGCGACCATAGCCCCAGCCGAGCCGATATCGACCTGACGCGACAGATCGCCGCCGCGGGCAAGCCGCTGGGGATCACCGTCCACGACCACCTCATCATCGGCGCGAAGGGACATACGAGCCTGCGCGCACAGGGAATGCTATGACATCGAACAAGCAGAAGATGATCGCCGGCGAATTGTATGACGCGGGCGATCCCGAACTGGTCGCCGATGTCATGGCGGCGGCGCGGTGGATGGACCGGTATAATGCGCGGATCGCGGCCGACCGCGGCGAGCAGCTGGCGTTGTTGCGCGAGGGGCTGGGCGCGGTCGGCGACGGGGTTGTCATCCGTCCGCCCTTCCATGTCGATTACGGCTATAACATCACCATCGGCGAGGGCGTGTTCCTGAACTATGGCTGCGTCATCCTCGACGTGTGCGCGGTGACGATCGGGGCGAAGACGCAGATCGGGCCGGGCGTGCAGATCCTGACCGCCGACCATCCGCGCGATCCGACGGTGCGGGCGCAGATGCTGGAATTCGGGCGGCCGATCGTGATCGGGGCGAATGTGTGGATCGGCGGTGGGGCGTTGCTGCTGCCGGGGGTTACGATCGGCGACGATGCGATCATCGGCGCCGGGTCGGTGGTGACCCGCGATGTACCGGCGGGCGCTACGGTGGTGGGGAATCCGGCTCGGGTCCGGTAGTCTGGGTTTAGAAGAAGAAGTGGGTTCACGCGGAGGCGCGAAGCGGTTGCGCTCGGGGGGACGTCATCCGCGTCAACGGCCTTTATTCCGGTTGCAACGGGCAGAATGGTCTCCCGGTCGCGGTCAGCCTGCCCGGTGCGCGATCCCTTCGCGCCTCCGCGTGAACCAACTTCTTCGTTTGATGCGATCTCGGTCGGGCGCGGTCGGAACAAAAAACGACCGCCGGGATCGCTCCCGGCGGTCGTATCGATATCAGCGTTCAGCGATTAGGCGCTTTGGCTGAGGAAGCTGGTCAGCTCGGCCTTCGAAACCGCCTTGGACTTGTCCTTGTCGGCCTGCGCGAACGCTTGCTTCACCCACTTCTTGACCTCGGGCTTCTCGGCGGTCACGCCGGGTTCGCTCGCCGAGCGCAGCGCGACCATCCATTCGCCGAACTGCTGCTCGCTCAACTGCCCCTTCCCGTCCTTGTCGTATTTCGGGAATTCGGCCTCGACGATCTGTGCGATCTGCGTGCCGCTGGCGGGCTGGCCTGCTTCGGCGGTGGTCTGTGCGGTCTGCGTCGACGGATCGGCCGGGGCCGCCTGTGTCGCGGTCGCCGCCGGATCAGTCGCAGTCGTCGCCGGTTCGGCGGGTACCGTCTGCGCGGTCGGGGCAGTGGTCTGCGCCGGTGCAGCGTCCTGCGCAAATGCCGGGGTCGACATCAGAACGGCACTGGCGAGAAGAATACGCTTCATCATCGAATTTCTCCTTTCGGATTGCTTCGGTCTTTCATCCAGCCTGTCCAAACAACGTTCGAACGACTGTGCGATGACACAAACTATCTAGGTCGTTTCAGGTTCGATTGAACCCCCTTTCGCATCTCGTCTATCGCAGGACAGGCTCGATTCGTCCGCGACTTGTTGCTAGGGCGCGGCCAACCGTTCGCCCGTTTTGAAAGGCTCGCCCATGATTCCGCGCTATTCCCGCCCCGAAATGACCGCCCTGTGGGAGCCGCAGTCGCGATTCCGCATCTGGTTCGAGATCGAGGCGCATGCGACCGACGCACTGGCCGAGCTCGGCGTGGTGCCAAAGGAAGCCGCCGAGAAGATCTGGGCGATGAACGACGCCGATTTCGACGTCGCGCGGATCGACGCGATCGAGGCGGAGACGAAGCATGACGTCATCGCGTTCCTGACGCATGTATCGGAGCGGACCGGGCCGGAAGCGCGGTTCCTGCATCAGGGGATGACCAGTTCGGACGTGCTCGACACCTGTCTGGCGGTGCAGCTGGCGCGCGCGTCGGACATATTGCTCGCCGATCTCGACAAGCTGCTGGCGGTGATCGAGCGGCGCGCACGCGAACACAAGCTGACCCCAACGATCGGCCGCAGCCACGGCATCCATGCCGAGCCGGTGACGTTCGGGCTGAAGCTGGCGCAGGCCTATGCCGAGTTCGATCGCTGCCGCACCCGGCTGAAGAATGCGCGGGCGGAAGTGGCGACCTGTGCGATTTCGGGCGCGGTGGGGACGTTCGCGAACATCGACCCGCGGGTCGAGGAACATGTCGCCGAGAAGATGGGGCTGACCGTCGAGCCGGTGTCGACGCAGGTCATTCCGCGCGACCGTCACGCCATGTACTTCGCGACGCTGGGCGTGATCGCCGGGTCGATCGAGCGGCTGGCGACCGAAATCCGCCATCTGCAGCGCACCGAAGTGCTGGAGGCCGAGGAATATTTCTCGCCGGGGCAGAAGGGGTCGTCGGCGATGCCGCACAAGCGCAACCCGGTGCTGACCGAGAATCTGACCGGCCTCGCCCGCATGGTCCGCGGTTACGTGACCCCGGCGCTGGAGAATGTCGCCTTGTGGCATGAGCGCGACATCTCGCATTCGTCGGTCGAGCGGTACATCGGCCCTGACGCGACAATCACGCTCGACTTCGCGCTCGCCCGCCTGACCGGCGTGATCGACAAGCTGGTCGTCTATCCGGCGCGGATGGAGAAGAATCTCAACAAGATGGGCGGGCTGGTCCATTCGCAGCGCGTGCTGCTGGCGCTGACCCAGGCGGGGGTGAGCCGCGAGGATTCATACCGTTACGTGCAGCGCAACGCGATGAAAGTGTGGGAATCGGACGGCGCATTGTCGCTGCTCGAACTGCTCAAGGCCGATCCGGACGTCGCCGCCGCGCTGTCGGCGGAGGAGATCGAGAGCCGTTTCGACCTCGGCTATCACTACAAGCATGTCGACACGATCTTCGCGCGGGTGTTCGGACAGGCGTGATTGAAGCGCGCCCCGCCGGGCATCGGGTCCGGCGGGGGCGGTTGTGGTCTCCCGCCGGGCGAGGGAAAAGGCGCCGACGGGTGTGGGGGACCGTTCTCAATCGGTCGCGACCGGGCGCTCCATATAGACCGCATCTGCGCCGAACCCGTCGGCACCGCCGTTCGTGGCCACGAAACCCTGTCGCGACCAGTAAGCATCGGCCCCGCCGACTGCGATCAGGGCGAGGGTAACGACGTTGTGGCGGGCGGCGATGCCCGACAGGATCGGGAGCAGGCGTTCGACCGCTTTCGTGCCGCGCGCGGGTGGGGCGACCACCACGTCGTGGAGGTACCAGCAGTCGGGGTTCGCCGGGAGGCTGCCGAGAAGCTTGTGCATCGCCGGAGGCGCACGCCGCCGCCACGGATGGCTGATGCAGTGGCCGAGGATCGTGTCGGCTTCGTCGACCAGCATCCAGCAACCTGCCGGAGCAAGCGCGATGCGTTCGGCGTAGAGCTCGGCCGCCTCGCCATAGTCGCCCAGTTCGGCGCGGGCGAGTGCGGCGATGGCGGTGGCGTCGCTCGCCACCGCCGGACGCCAATCAGCCACCGAGTGCGGTCTTCAGGCGGCTGAAGAAACCGCTCGATTCGGGGCATTCGTCGCCGGTCTCGGTCTCGCGGAATGCTTCGAGCAATTCCTTCTGCCGGGCCGAGAGGCGGGTCGGGGTCTCGACCTCAATATGGATGACCATGTCGCCATGGCCGCGCCCCTGCAACACCGGCATGCCCGCACCGCGCTGGCGCAGTTCCTTGCCCGACTGGATACCCGCCGGGATGCGGATGTTGTGCTTCTGTCCGTCGAGACCGGGAATCTCGATCATCCCGCCCAGCGCCGCCGTCGTGAAGCTGATCGGCGCGCGCGCGTGGAGCGCGGTCCCTTCGCGTTCGAACAGCGGATGGCGTTTGACGTGAAGAAAGATGTAGAGGTCACCAGCCGGCGCGCCACGTGCCCCCGCCTCGCCCTCGCCCGACAGCCGGATGCGGGTGCCTTCGTCGACGCCGGGCGGCACGTTGACCTCGAGCGTCTTGGTCTGTTCGACCCGGCCTTCGCCGTGGCAAACGGGGCAAGGATCGGCGATCACCTGTCCGGCGCCGTGGCAGGTCGGGCAGGCGCGTTCGACGACGAAGAACCCCTGTTGCGCGCGGACCTTGCCGTGGCCGGCGCAGGTCTGGCACGTCCGCGCCTTGGTCCCCGGCGACGCGCCGCTGCCGCCGCACGGGGCGCAGCTGGTCGAGACGTCGACGGTGATCTGCGTGCTCTTGCCGTGAAACGCCTCTTCGAGCGTGACTTCCATGTCGTAGCGCAGGTCGGCGCCGCGACGTGGGCCGGCGCGACCACCCTGGCGGCCACCGCCCATGAATTCGCCGAACACGCTTTCGAAGATGTCGGAGAAACCGTTGAAATCCTGCGCACCACCGCCGGCGCCGCCCGCACCCTGGCGGAAGGCGGCATGGCCATAGCGGTCGTACGCCGCGCGCTTCTGCGGATCCTTCAGGCAGTCATAGGCTTCGTTGATCGCCTTGAACTTCGCCTCGGAATCCTTGCAGCCGGCATTCTTGTCCGGGTGATATTTGATCGCGAGCTTGCGATACGCGGACTTGATCGTCTGTGCGTCCGCGGTGCGCTCGCATTGGAGCAGTTCGTAGAAATCGACTTCGGTGGTCATTAAAAAGCCCTCTCCCCCAAGGGGGAGAGGGTTTGGGAGAGGGGCTGTCCGCAACGAACCGCCCGACACACCCCCTCTCCCCGGCCCTCTCCCCCAAGGGGGAGAGGGAGGGGCGTTGGTTTACGCCTTGCGGCTGTCGTCGACTTCCGAGAATTCGGCGTCGACGACGTCGTCGTCGGCCTTCTTCTCCTGCGCGGTGTCGGCAGCGGGCGAGGCTTCGGCCTGCTGCTGCTGTTCGTAGATCGCCTGGCCCAGCTTCATCGCGACCTGTGCCAGCGCCTGGCTCTTTTCGGTCATGCGATCGCTGTCGCCGCTTTCGACCGCCGCCTTCGTCTCGGCAACGGCGGCTTCGATCTCGGACTTGAGCGAGGCGTCGACCTTGTCGCCATTGTCAGCCAGCTGGCGCTCGGTCGTGTGGATCAGCGATTCTGCATTGTTCTTGGCTTCGGCCGAAGCGCGACGCTTCTTGTCCTCTTCCGCGAACTGTTCGGCGTCACGGACCATCTGGTCGATGTCGCTGTCCGACAGACCGCCCGATGCCTGGATGCGGATCTGCTGTTCCTTGCCGGTGCCCTTGTCCTTGGCCGACACGTTGACGATGCCGTTGGCGTCGATGTCGAACGTGACCTCGATCTGCGGCACGCCGCGCGGCGCAGGCGGGATGCCGACCAGATCGAACTGGCCCAGCATCTTGTTGTCCGCAGCCATTTCGCGCTCGCCCTGGAACACGCGGATCGTCACCGCACCCTGATTGTCGTCGGCGGTCGAATAGACCTGCGACTTCTTGGTCGGGATGGTGGTGTTGCGATCGATCATGCGGGTCATGATGCCGCCCAGCGTCTCGATACCCAGCGACAGCGGGGTCACGTCGAGCAGCAGCACGTCCTTCACGTCGCCCTGCAGCACGCCGGCCTGGATCGCGGCACCGATCGCCACGACTTCGTCGGGGTTCACGCCGGTGTGCGGTTCCTTGCCGAAGAACTGCTTCACGACTTCGCGGACGCGCGGCATACGGGTCATGCCGCCGACCAGCACGACCTCATCGATCGCGCTCGCCTGTACGCCAGCATCGGCCAGCGCCTTCTTGCAGGGTTCGAGCGTGCGCTTCACCAGATCTTCGACCAACCGTTCGAGGTCGGCACGGCTGATCGACTTGACGAGGTGCTTCGGACCGGTCGCATCCGCCGTGATGAACGGCAGGTTGACTTCGGTGGTCTGCGCCGAGCTAAGCTCGATCTTCGCCTTTTCGGCGGCCTCCTTGAGGCGCTGGAGCGCCAGCTTGTCCTTGGTAAGGTCGATGCCCTCGACCTTCTTGAACTCGTCCGCGAGGAACTGCACGATCTTCGCGTCGAAGTCTTCGCCGCCGAGGAAAGTGTCGCCGTTGGTCGCCTTCACCTCGAACACGCCGTCGCCGATCTCGAGGACCGAGATGTCGAACGTGCCGCCGCCAAGGTCATAGACCGCGATGGTCTTGTTATTGTCCTTGTCGAGGCCGTAGGCGAGCGCCGCCGCGGTCGGTTCGTTGATGATGCGCAGCACTTCGAGACCGGCGATCTTGCCGGCGTCCTTGGTCGCTTGACGCTGGGCATCGTTGAAGTATGCGGGGACGGTGATGACCGCCTGGGTGACCGTCTCACCCAGATAGGATTCCGCGGTTTCCTTCATCTTCTGCAGGATGAAGGCGCTGATCTGCGACGGCGAATATTCCTCGCCGCCCGCCTTCACCCACGCGTCGCCGTTGGGCCCGCGTGCGATGGTGTAGGGAACCAGTTCGGTATCCTTCTTGGTGACCGGATCGTCGAAGCGGCGGCCGATCAGGCGCTTCACCGCGAAGATCGTGTTGTCGCCGTTGGTCACTGCCTGACGCTTTGCCGGCTGGCCGATCAGACGCTCGCCATCCTTGGCGAAGGCGACGATCGACGGCGTGGTCCGCGCGCCTTCGGCGTTCTCGATGACCTTGGGGCTGCCGCCCTCCATCACCGCGACGCAGCTGTTCGTCGTGCCCAGATCGATACCGATAACTTTAGCCATGGTCCCTCATTGGCCCCCGGGTTGAAATAATGCGTGGCCCGACCGGCACGGGGAGGTGCCAAGCGGGTCGTTCCGGAGGCGGATATAGGCAGGGTTCGGCTTGCCGCAAGATTATGTGCGGCATAGGGAACCGTATCGGGCGAGGAGCGTGGGCGTGAAGACACGGTGGGCGGCGTTGATGGCGGCGGTGGCTTTGGCCGGATGCCAGCAGGGGCCAAGCGTCGAGGATGCGTGGGTGCGCCTGCCCGCGGTGCCGGGACGGCCGGCGGCGGGCTATGCGATCGTTCATGGCGGGTCGGGCGGAAAAGACGTGCTGACCAGGGTCGCCAGCCCGGCGGTCGAACGCATCGAACTGCATGAAAGCATGGCAAGCCATGGCGGGATGATGGCAATGCGCCCGCTCGACAGCGTTAGGGTCAAGGGGACCGTCGGGTTCGGCCCGGGTGGCAAGCACCTGATGTTGTTCGGCCTGTCGAGCGAACTGCGCGCGGGCGGCATGATTCCGTTGACCTTCGCCTTCGGTGACGGGTCAAAGGTGACGGTCGACGCAAAACTGGTCGGCGCAGGCGATCCGGCGCCGCGATGAAACGCCCCCTCACCCCTGCCGAAGTCGAGCTTGCCCGGACGATGTTCGGCGACACGATCGAGTATGACCGGGCGCGGGTGGCGAATGCGAAATGGGCGTTCTTCCAGCCGAAACAGGTCGCGATGGCGCCGACCGGCTGCATCCATTTTCACCCACGCGGCACGCTGTACCGCGATGACTTCGCGAGCGCCGGGCGCGATCTGGCCGCGCTGTTCCTGCACGAGATGATGCATATCCATCAGACGCAGCATCGCGGGCGATACTGGCTGCCGCTGATGCGGCATCCGCTGTGCACCTATCGCTACGACATCGTACCGGGAAAGCCGTTCGAGGCGTACGGCATCGAACAGCAGGCGGAGATCGTCCGCCATGCCTTTCTCTTGCGGCAGGGCGTGGCGGTGAAGGATAAGCCGCCGCTCGGGGTGTACGAGGCGTTGTTGCCGTTCGGGCGGTGACAGCTATCCGCGCGGTAGCTGCCACATCACGCGACGTGTGGAATAGGATTCCACCGGCTTGCCCGCAGCATCGAGTGCCGGGCGAAGGTAGCGGCCACGGCGAAGAATGGCGCCGCAAGCGGCCTTGTCGAGATCGTTCGATCCAGATGATTCAATTACTTTGCAATCGGTTACGCGAGCGTTGGCAGCGATAGTCCAAGCAATCACCACTGCGCCCTGCTCATGCTTCGACAGCGAGGATGCCGGATAGTCGTCCTGATTAATCCATTCGGCCGGACGTTCGCCTTCCGCGCGAGTCACCACCGCGGCAACTTTTGCCGGATCATATCCGAACTGTTCCATCAGATCGACTTCACATTTTTTAAGTGCCGGAAGCAGCGCCTTACTCATCGCCAGCGCGACGGAGACGACCGGCCCGTTCTTCGGACGCACGGTAAAGGTCGGCGCATCGACCAGCCCTTCGAATTCAGCACGGCTGATGTAAAAGGTCAGTACCGCCTTATCGCCTTCCGGAAAATAGACTCGGGTTCCGGTCTGCTTCTTATCAAAGGTACGTCCGGGCGCCTCCAACGTCAGATCGAACCACCCCTCCTTGCCGAGTTGCGCACGGCTACCGAGGATTACCGACTGCATGAATTCGCCGAACGGCGTGGGCTTGAATGCGATGACGACCGGATGCGCGGGATCACCATAGCCGCGAGCGACGACGCACATTTTTTCGGCATATTCGACCGTCCAACGGCTGGCCGGGGCCAATGGCGGCGGTGTCGCGCTTGACGGCCCGAACAACAGCGCAGCCGACAGCAACAGTCGCATCGTAATCTCCCCCATTTCCCAGCCAGAAGCTGACAGCGCCCTCGCCAAACCGCAAGCGTCGGTGCGTTCGGAACCGCAGCCCTCCGCAAATGGTTGGCTGCGCGAAACGATTCGAAAGGCTTGCGTGCGATGACCACCCGCTATGGCGCCACGCTCCTTGCCCGGCTGGGTTTTGCGGCGCGCGGGGTCGTCTATTGCCTGGTCGGATGGTTCGCGGTCGATGCGGCGCTGCGCGGGGGCAAGGTCGGCGACAATCAGGGGGCGATCGCCAGTCTGGCCGATGAGCCGTTCGGCGAATGGATCCTGGCGGCGATGGCGGCAGGCCTTGCCGGCTATGCGCTGTGGCGGCTGGCCGAGGCGATCACCGATCCCGAGGCGCAGGGCACGACCGCGAAGGGCGCGTTCAAGCGCGCCGGCCATGCCGTCAGCGGCATCGCCCATGTCATCCTCGCCTGGACCGCAGCGAAACTGGCGGTCCATGCCCGCCAAGCCGGCGGGCGGGTCGGTGGCGAGGAAAGCACGCGCGACTGGACCGCATGGCTGCTCGACCAGCCGATGGGGCGGATGTTGGTGGCGCTGGTGGCGGCAGGGCTGATCGGCGCGGCGGCGCAACAGGCGAAAAAGGCATGGGATGGCAGCTTCGCCCGCGAGCTTGGGCGTGACACGCCGGTGCCCGACCATGTCTGCACCATCGGTCGCGTGGGATATGGCGCACGCGCGCTGGTGTTCGCGCTGATCGCGCTATTTTTCGTCAGCGCGGCTTGGGCGGCCGATGCCGATGAGGTCGGCGGCATGGCGCATGCGCTGGCGGTGTTGCAGAACCAGACGGGCGGACGGTGGTTGCTGACCGCAACCGGACTGGGCTTCGTCGCGTTCGGCATCTACAGCTTCGTCGAGGCGCGCTGGCGGCGCATCTCGGTCGACCTGCCGGCATGAGCCGCGACACGGTACAGGCGCGCTGGCTCGACCTGACGCGGCGCGAGTTGCCGGGGCTGGCGGTCGCGCGCGGCTGGCCGGTACGCGCCGACCATTGTTTCCAGCGCATCCTGCTCGACAATGCGTTCGGCGGGGTGTGGTACGATCATGTCGCCGGGCGTCCGGCCTATGTCCATGCCGATCCGGCGGCGCTGGTGCGTGCGGTCGCGCTGGGCGAAGCGGCGATCGCGGGAACGGTCGACCTGGGCGAGTTGAACCGCCGCTCGCTTAACTGGCGCGGCAAGACCCCCTCGAAACCACGGGCGGCCACCCCCATGTCACCCGCTGGTAAATCCATAAGAACGAAGATAGAACGGACCGCATGAGCCTGACCCATATCTCCGTCCGCGGCGCGCGGGAGCATAACCTCAAGGGTGTCGATATCGACATCCCGCGCGATACGCTGACGGTCATCACCGGCCTGTCGGGCTCGGGCAAGTCCTCCCTCGCCTTCGATACCATCTATGCCGAGGGGCAGCGGCGCTATGTCGAGTCGCTGTCGGCCTATGCGCGGCAGTTCCTCGAGCTGATGCAGAAGCCCAATGTCGAGCATATCGAGGGGCTGTCGCCGGCGATCTCGATCGAGCAGAAGACGACCAGCCGCAACCCGCGATCGACCGTCGCAACGGTCACCGAGATATACGACTATATGCGCCTGCTCTGGGCGCGGGTCGGCGTGCCCTATTCCCCTGCCACCGGCCTGCCGATCAGCGCGCAGACGGTCAGCCAGATGGTCGATAGGGTGTTGGCGTTGCCCGAGGGAACGCGGTTGCTGCTGCTCGCGCCGGTCGTGCGCGGGCGCAAGGGCGAGTTTCGCAAGGAACTGGCCGAATGGCAGAAGGCCGGGTTCCAGCGGGTGCGGGTGAACGGCGAAGTTCATCTGATCGAGGATGCGCCCGCGCTCGACAAGAAATTCAAGCATGATGTCGAGATCGTCGTCGACCGGCTGGTGGTGAATGCCGATGCGGCAACGCGATTGGCGGAGAGTTTCGAGACGGCGTTGAAGCTGGCCGATGGCCTCGCCTATGTCGATCTGGTCGATACGACGGTGGCGCAGGCGCAGTCGGGCAACCCGCCGATCCCGAGCGAACAGGGTGACCGCGCAACCGAGGCCGCGCCGCAGACCGGCAAGCTGAAGGGCGCCGGCATTCCCGACAACCGCATCGTCTTCTCCGAAAAATTCGCCTGTCCGGTCAGCGGCTTCACGATCAGCGAGATCGAACCGCGGCTGTTCAGCTTCAACGCACCGCAGGGGGCGTGCCCGGCGTGCGACGGCCTTGGCGAGCGGCTGGAGTTCGACGAGGACCTGATCGTCCCCAATCACGAACTGTCGATCAAGAAGGGCGCGGTGGTGCCGTGGGCGAAGTCGAACCCGCCCTCCCCCTATTACATGCAAGTGCTGGGATCGCTGTCGAAGGCGTACGGCTTCTCGCTCGATGCGGCGTGGAAGGACCTGCCCGAGGAAGCGCAGCGGGTGATCCTGCACGGTACCGCCGGCAAGCCGGTGACGCTGACCTTCATCGACGGCAAGAAGTCGTACGACGTCAAGAAGCCGTTCGAGGGTGTGCTCGGCAATCTCAACCGGCGGATGCTGTCGACCGAAAGCGCGTGGATGCGCGAGGAATTGGCGAAATATCAGGCGTCGCAGCCGTGCGAGACCTGCCACGGTGCTCGCTTGAAGCCCGAGGCGCTGGCGGTGAAGGTCGCGATGCAGGACATCGCCCATGCCACCCGCTTGTCGGTGGTCGACGCCCTAGCCTTCTTCCAGTCGCTGCCCGAGCATTTCAATGACCAGCAAAAGGCGATCGCCCAGTCGATCCTGAAGGAGATCGTCGAGCGGCTGGGATTCCTGAACAATGTCGGGCTCGACTACCTGAACCTCGACCGGACCAGCGGCACGTTGTCGGGCGGTGAGAGTCAGCGTATCCGGCTGGCGTCGCAGATCGGCAGCGGCTTGTCGGGGGTGCTGTACGTGCTCGACGAACCGTCGATCGGGCTGCACCAACGCGACAACGACATGCTGTTGGCGACGCTGCGCCGCCTGCGCGACCTCGGCAACACGGTGCTGGTCGTCGAGCATGACGAGGATGCGATCCGCACCGCCGACTATGTCATCGACATGGGTCCGGGTGCGGGTGTCCATGGCGGCGAGGTCGTTGCCAAGGGGACGCTCAAGCAGATCTTGAAGTCGAAGGGGTCGATCACCGCCGACTATCTGAACGGCACGCGCATGGTGCCGCTGCCCGAGAAGCGGCGCAAGGGCAATGGCAAGAAGTTGACGGTGCACAATGCCACCGCCAACAACCTGACCGGCGTTACCGCGTCGCTGCCGCTCGGTACCTTTACCTGCATCACCGGTGTGTCGGGGTCGGGCAAGTCGAGCTTCACCATCGACACGCTCTATGCCGCCGCCGCGCGGACGCTGAACGGCGCGCGGATCGTGCAGGGCAAGCATGACAAGATTACGGGCTTGCAGCATCTCGACAAGGTGATCGACATTGACCAGTCGCCGATCGGCCGTACCCCGCGGTCGAACCCGGCGACCTATACCGGTGCCTTCACGCAGATTCGCGACTGGTTCGCCGGGCTGCCCGAGGCGCAGGCGCGCGGCTACAAGCCCGGCCGGTTCAGCTTCAATGTGAAGGGCGGCCGGTGCGAGGCGTGCCAGGGCGATGGCGTGCTGAAGATCGAGATGCACTTCCTGCCCGACGTCTATGTGACGTGCGATGTGTGCCACGGCGCGCGCTATAATCGCGAGACGCTGGAGGTGAAGTTCAAGGGGATGAGCATCGCCGACGTGCTCGACATGACCGTCGAGGACGCGGTCGAGTTCTTCAAGGCGGTTCCGCCGATCCGCGACAAGATGGCGATGCTGGCGGAGGTCGGCCTGGGGTATGTGAAGGTCGGGCAGCAGGCGACGACGCTGTCGGGCGGCGAGGCGCAACGCGTGAAGCTGGCCAAGGAACTGGCGCGGCGCGCGACCGGCAACACGCTGTACATCCTCGACGAACCGACGACGGGGCTGCATTTCGAGGACGTGCGCAAGCTGCTCGAAGTGCTGCACCAGCTGGTCGAGCAGGGCAATACGGTGGTGGTGATCGAGCATAATCTCGACGTCATCAAGACCGCCGACTGGATTTTGGACATGGGGCCGGAAGGCGGCGTCAAGGGCGGCCGCGTGGTCGCGGAAGGCACGCCCGAAAAGGTCGCGGCGGTCGAGGGCAGCTTTACGGGGAAATATCTCCGGCCCTTGCTCGATCCGGCGCGGGCGCAGGCGGCGGAGTAAGGGCAGCGGAGGGAATATGGGTCCTTGGCGGGAGGATTTCGTCGCGGGACTGGAACTGTTCGGGCGGGTAAGCGCCGAGATGCAGCGGCGGGATTGTACCCGGCCTGTATTGGTCGGTGGGGCGGCGGTCGAAATCTATTCGGGCGGCATTATCGCTACCGGAGATTTCGACATCGTCGTCGGTCGTGACGACGTGTTGGAGGATGTGTTCGTCGCGATGGGATTCGAACGACCGCGTGGTGCGGGTGTCGCCACCCGCGGCTGGGTGTATCGCGATTTGCAGCTGGGGTTCGAGATCGTAGACTCCGTGCTGCCGATCGCAGCCGGGTGCGAATGTTTTCCTCCCGCGCCGAAGACAATTTCGAAATCATTTCGGTCGAAGACCTGATCGCGGATCGCATGGGTCAATATGCGTCGGGCAGCGCCCCGGATATGCTGGGGCAGGCGGAAATACTGTTCGACCTTTATTACGATGCGGACATGGACTATCTAGAACGCCGGATACGCGAAGAAACGTTGAACGAACATGGCATCGCAACCCTCCGCTCCCGCCGTCAAGGCGATGACGCTCGAGGCGTTCGGGCGTGAGTTGACGCGTCGCCGCGCCGCGCTCGGCAATCCCGAGCTGCCGCGCAATGCCGGGAACAACCGGACCGAGAGCAAGCGTGCGCTATTGGCCGCGATCGAGGCGGCGGGCGGGCGCTGGTAAAGCCCGACACCGCATAAGATTCACGGAACAACCCCCCGCGCACGGCATTCGGGCTTGATCGATATCAAGCGAAGGACCTGTCGACATGCGTGCGCTTACCCTCGGCCTCGTCGCCGCTGCTACCCTGGTTTCCGGCTGTTCCGACTATGGTCTGGGCGGCGGCGGTCCGCGCTATGCCGATGCCGGCTATGGCCGCTACGACTATGACCGGCCCGACCCCGCCTATAACGGCTATGATGCCGCGCGCTATTATCGCGACGACCGTCGCTATCGCGAACGGCGTCTGTCGCAGAACGACCGGGTCTATGTCGGACAGGATGGCCGCTATTATTGCCGCCGCAACGACGGCACGACCGGCCTGATCGTCGGCGGGATCGCTGGCGGCGTGCTGGGCACGGCACTGCGGCCGGGCGGGTCGGGACTGCTGGGCGCGCTGCTCGGCGGTGCGGCGGGTGCCGCCGGTGGGCAGGCGATCGATCGCAACAACGTGCGCTGCCGCTGATCCTTCCCCTCGAGACCTGTCGATCGGTCCGTTCCCTTGCAAGGGGGCGGGCCGATCCCCATTTAATTCATGCTACAGTCGCAAATCGATGGTGTCCTGCTTTGCGGCAAGTTCCTTCTTTCCCTGCTGCCTACGGCACGGGTGACGGGCGTTCCGCCGCCCGCTCTACGAAAGGAACCTGCATGGCCACGCTTGGCACCGTCAAATTCTTTAACATCGACAAGGGCTATGGCTTCATCGCGCCCGACAATGGCGGCGGCGATGCCTTCGTCCATATCTCGGCGGTCGAGCGCGCCGGGATGGTGACGCTGAACCAGAACCAGCGCGTCGGATACGAGTTGGAAGAGGATCGCCGCGGTCGCGTGAGCGCGGTGAACCTGACCGCCGCCGACTGATCTGCCTTGCGCGGGCGGACGGTCCGCCCGCGCATCCCTCCAGCACGTAAAGGTCCCGCCCCTTGGCCGATACCGCCGAAGCCTACCGCGCCCGCGCCGCCGTCGAACGCGCCAATGCCGATGCCGCGACGCTCGACAATGTCCGCGACCGTTGCCGCCGTGCCGAACTCGCTTGGACCGAAATGGCCGAGCGGGCGGAGCGCACGACCGAACAGCGCCTGATCCGTGAAGCCGCCACCGTGCGCCGGGCCGAAACGCTGGCGCAGGATTGAACCTGCGCGGCGTCCGGTCGTTGGACCGGACGACAAGCGAAAGGTAAGATCGATGGCCAAGCATAAGAAACAAAAGCCGAAATCGCGGAAGGCCGGGGTGTCGACGCTCCGGACCGTGGCGTTGGGCGTGGGGGGGATCGCGATCGGGCTGTTCGGCGTCCTGCTCGCCAGGCGCAAGGCCCCGAGCGAAGGCCATGCCGCACCCGATCTCGCTCTCGACAAGCCGCATCCGACCGCAACCGACCGAGCCCCCGAAGCCTTCCGCCCCGATCCGACCGCCGCGGTGCCGGAATCGGAGCGTGAGGCGCTGCGTCCCGCGACCGGGCCGGTCCCGTCAATGGTCGAGCCGCGCGGCAGCATGGCGTCGCAGACTGGCGCGTAAGCGCTACGCGCCGAAGCGGACCCCAATCCACAAGGTGCGCGGCGATGCGCGTTCGACCACGCCATCGCCGCCGACCGCCGCCTCGATCCGGGTGTCGGTAATGTTCTCCGCCCTGCCCTCCAGCGACAGCCGTCGGAACAGTGGGACGGTCACGACGGCGTCGAGCGTGGTCGCAGCGGCCAGCCGTCGGAGGTTAGCATCATCCTCAAACTGATCGGACAGGTAGCGTAGCGTCGCTGCGGCCTGCCACCCGCCCTGCCGCCAGCCAAGCGTCGCCGAGCCGCTGTGCGCCGGGGTCTGCGCCGGGCGCAGGCCGTCCAGCGCGCCACCGTCGACGACCCGCGCGTCGGTATAGGCGTAGGAAAGGCGCGCTTCCCACGCGCCCCAGCCGGTCGAGGCGTCGAGCTCGGCCCCGAGCACCCGGACATGGTCGAGATTGGCACGGCGGCGGAAAACTCCGGCGGCCGAGACGAAGCCGACGCCCGGAAAGGTGCCGGGTCCATTGGCGACGGTGACGTTGGCGATCGCGTCGCGCAGATCGTTGGCGAAACCGGTCGCGGCGATGCGGGTACGTGCGGCGGGACGCAGTTCGACGCCGACCTCCCCGCCCCACAAGGTTTCGGGCGACAGCGCGGCATTGGCGGCGGTCGCATCGGCGCCGACCCGAAACGGGCGATAAAGTTCGTTGAGCGTCGGCAGCCGCCAGCCGCGATAGCCCGCCGCGCGGAGCGTGACTGCGGGATCGAGCGTCCACGCCACCCCTGCCCGCCCGGTCGGCTGCCAACCGCTGCGAGTGGCGAAACGCTGGTCGGTCAGCGCCGCGCCGGTCAGCAGCGCCTCCTGCAAGCGCCCCTGACCGATCGTCCAGCGATCGATCCGGCCACCGGCGCTGACGACGACATCGCCGGTCACCAGACTGGCATCGGCGAAAAGCCCACCGGTCGTGTTGCGTCCGCCCGCCACCCGCCGCCGGGTCGGGTTACCGGCGACATAGCTATAAAGTTCCTGCGTCTCGCCGGAGACGACGCGGACGTCGCCGCCGAGGCGCAACGATACCGGGCCGAGTGTGGGCGCGATCTCTGCCCGGCCGCCGATGCCGGTCGCGGGGACATTATACTGGTCGAGCGTCAATGCCGTCGTCGCGCGCCCTGCCCCGACGCTGGCGAAGCGGCTCGCAAAGGCGCGGGTCTGGAGATAGCCGAGCAGCGACCAGCCGGTGGTGCCGCGCCCGACCAGCCGGATGCTGGCGTCGGCGCCCTCGCTGCGATTGTCGGTGAAGTCGAGGCCGCGGTCGCGACGGTCGGTGAAGGCGGAGACGTTCGCCTGCAACTCGCTTGCCGCGCCGACCTGTACGACCGCGCGAGCTGCGGCGCTGGCCTGTTCATACGGGGCGGCGCGATCGGCGGGACCACGGCTGCCGGCAACGATGGGGATGAAGCCGTCGCCGCGGGCATAGGCGCCGGACACGGTCGCGAAGCCGCCGTTGCGGGTCAGGCCAGCGGCGCCCCGCGCATCGAGCGACTCCCGACTACCGACGCTCAGCGATCCGTCGAGCGGTGACAGGTCGTCGGGGGTGGCGCTGTCGAGTTCGATCGTGCCGGCCAGCGCGCCCGGCCCCGCTACGCCGCTGCCGCCGCCGCGCGTGACGCGCACCCGGCTCAGCCGATCGGTGGCATAGGCGGGAAAGGCGACCCAGCCGCCGAACGGATCGGCCTGCGGCACACCGTCGAGCAGCAGCAGCGCACGGCTCGACGCATTGCCGCCGAGGCCGCGCAGGGTAATGCCCTGGCTGGTCGGGTTGGCGGTACGCGAGTCCGATCGGCGGAATTGCTGCAGCCCGGCCACATCGCGCAGCACATCCTCGACCCGGCCGCTGGCCGACGACAGGATGCGGTCGCGGTCGATCGTAACGATGTCATAGACGCGGTCGCCCGGCGCATCGGCAAGGCCGCGTCCGGTGACGACGATCTCCGGCACGTCCTGCGCCGCCGCCACGCCCGGCCATGCGGCCAGCACCCACAAGATACGCTTCACGCCTGTCCCCCAATGGGACGATCAGACCGTAAAGCTCTCCCCGCACCCGCACGCGCCCTTGGCGTTCGGATTGGCGAAGACGAAGCCCGCGGTGAAATCGTCCTCGACCCAGTCCATCGTCGAACCGATGAGGTAGAGGATCGATCCGCCATCGACGAAGAAGGTGCCGCCCGGCGTTTCGATCCGTTCGTCCATCGGATTAGCGGCGGTGACGTAATCGACCGAATAGGCGAGCCCTGAACAGCCGCGGCGCGGCGTCGACAGCTTGACGCCGATCGCGTCCGTCGGCGCCTTCGCCATCAGATCGGCGACGCGGCGTTCGGCGTTCGGGGTGAGGTTGATCGCGGCAGGGCGGACGCGCGTGGCCATTACAGCATTCCCAGTTCAAGCTTGGCGTCGTCAGACATCTTCTGCGGGTCCCATGGCGGATCCCAGACGAGGTTGACGTCGGCGGTCGAGAC
Organism: Sphingomonas sp. SAFR-052; assembly: GCF_051965015.1. Lineage (NCBI taxonomy): Bacteria > Pseudomonadati > Pseudomonadota > Alphaproteobacteria > Sphingomonadales > Sphingomonadaceae > Sphingomonas > Sphingomonas sp. SAFR-052. The sequence goes on from NZ_JBQCMO010000004.1 coordinate 243,311, forward strand.
GCCGGGCACCGCCGAGACACGCAGTTCGACCTCGGCCGGCATCGACTCCGCGACCGGGCAATGCGGCGTGGTCAGCGTCATCGTTACCGCGACATGGCCGTTGTCCGCGACGTCGACGCCGTAGATCAGGCCGAGATCATAGATGTTGACCGGGATCTCGGGATCGAAAATTTCCTTCAACGAGGCGATGACCGCTTCGTACAGATCACCGCCCGGCTCTCCCGCCGGTTGCGGTTCGGGCTTTTGTGCCAGAAATCCTTCGAGATAGTCGCGGCGACGCGGCGGCGCCTCCTCCGCATCGGTCACGCGCGCGCGGGGCGGCGCGGGCACTGCGCTCACCTCCTCGACTTCGAAATGGCGTTCCTCGTTCATCCGAAAATCCTGCTTACCCGTTCCAGTCCGCGCACCAGCGCATCGACATCGGCCCGACCGTTATACACGCCGAAGCTTGCCCGCGCGGTGGCGGTGACGCCCAGCACATCCATCAGCGGCTGTGCGCAATGATGGCCGGCACGGATCGCGACGCGTTCCTCGTCCAAGATGGTGCCGACATCGTGCGGATGCACCCCCTCCACCACGAAACTGACGATTCCGGCGGCATCGTCCGGCCCCAGCAGCCGGACCGAGTTGATCCGGCCCAGCGCTTCGCGGGTCGCGGTCACCAAAGCTGCTTCATGGCCGTGGATCGCGTCCAGCCCGATGCTCTCGACATAGTCGATCGCGGCATGCAGGCCCAGCGCGCCGACGATATGTGGAGTCCCCGCCTCGAACCGTGCGGGCGGCGGGGCATAGGTGGTGCGTTCGAAGGTCACGCGATCGATCATCGCGCCGCCGCCCTGCACCGGATGCATCGCCTCGAGCAGGTCGGCGCGGCCCCACAGCACGCCGATGCCGGTCGGGCCGTACAGCTTGTGGCCCGAAAAGACGTAGAAGTCGCAGTCGAGCGCGGCGACATCGACCGCGATCCGCGGCACCGCCTGACACCCGTCGAGCAGCAGCTTTGCACCGGCCGAATGGGCGATGTCGGCGGCGCGGCGGGCGTCGAGGACCGATCCAAGCACGTTCGACACATGCGCCAGCGATACCAGCTTATGCTCCGGCCGGATCATCGTCGCCATCGCATCGAGATCGATCCGCCCGTCCTGCGTCAACGGGACGACGTCGATCGCCACGCCGATCCGCTCGGCGACCAACTGCCACGGCACGATGTTCGAATGATGCTCGAGCATCGACAAGAGGATGCGGTCGCCAGCCTTCAGGTGGCGCTCCGCCCATCCCTGTGCGACCAGATTAATCCCCTCGGTCGCGCCGCGCACGAACACGCATTCTTCCGGCGCGCCGGCACCGAGGAAGGTCGCAACGCGACGGCGTGCCGCTTCATAGGCGAGCGTCATGTCGGCCGAGCGCTGATACACGCCGCGATGCACGGTGGCATAGGTCGTGTCATAGGCGCGGGTGATCGCGTCGATCACGGCCCGCGGCTTTTGCGAGGTCGCGGCAGTGTCGAGATACGACCAGCCGGCGGGGATCGCCGGAAAGTCGCTGACGCGTTCGAGGGGGGTCGCGCCGGTCAAAGTGCTGCTTCCAGCCATGCATCGGCATCGGCGGCGAACGCTTCGCGCACCGTGTCGTCACCGATCCGGTCGAGCGCGTCGGCGACGAAGGCGGTGGTGAGCAACGCCTTGGCCCGCGCCTCGCTCACACCGCGGCTGCGCAGGTAGAACAGCGCACGGGCGTCGAGTTCGCCGACCGTCGCGCCGTGCGCGCACTTCACGTCGTCGGCAAAGATTTCGAGCTCGGGTTTCAGATTCACCGTCGCCGTCCGCTGCAACAGCAGGCCGCGCAGCGACTGTTCGCCATCGGTCTTCTGCGCGCCCCGCGCCACTTCGACACGGGCGGCGAGGCTCGCCTGGCTGCGATCGGCGGCGACTGCGCGCCAGGTCTGGCGGCTGGAGCCGTTGAGCGCGGCGTGGCGGACGGCGACGGCGCATTCCTGCCGTTGCTGATCGCGGGTCAGCAGCGCGCCGCCATAGTCGACGAACGCTGCATCGCCGTCTAGCGTCAGCTGCGCGTCGATGCGGCTGCCCATGCCACCGGCGCCGAGGAACTGGGTGACGAGGCTGGCGGCTTCGCCCACCACCGCTTCGTCACGGATCGACACGAAGCCGTCCGACTGGAGCAGGCGGACGCTGCGTATCAGCCGTGCACCGCGTTCAAGGTCGATCTGCGTCAGGCGGTTGGTCCAGCCGCTGCCGACATAGGTCTCGACGACCGACGCGACAGCATCCTCATCGAGCGTCAGCCGCGCCGGCAGATGATTCTCGGCACCGGTCGCGATATGGACGATCTGCACCGGATCGACGATCTCCGCCGCCGACAGGTCGATCGACCAGCCCGCCGCGCCCGATGCCTGCACGCCCAGCGGATGCGCGGTGTCGAGTGTCAGCGGAGAGAGCGCGACATGGCCGGGGCTGCTGTGATCGGGTGCATAGACGCCGTCGACGAACAACAGGCGCGGACCGGCAAGGTCGAGCCAATAGCCGTCCGCACTCGCCGCTTCGCTCCGCGACGAAGCGGCGGCGGCGGTCAGCGCGGCAAGGTCTGTCCAGCGGAACGCCTCTTGCGAGTTGGTAGGAAGCGCCGCCATTACGCCGCCACCGCTCCATAGCCTTCGCGTTCCAGCTCGTGCGCCAATTCCGGCCCGCCCGAGCGCACGATGCGGCCATCGGCCAGCACGTGCACGAAGTCGGGCTGCACATAATCGAGCAGCCGCTGATAATGGGTGATAAGGATCACCGCCTTGTCGGGGCTACGCATGATGCGGTTGATGCCGTCGCCGACGATGCGCAGCGCGTCAATGTCGAGGCCGCTGTCGGTTTCGTCGAGGATCGCGAACTTCGGGTCGAGAATACCCATCTGCACCATCTCGTTGCGCTTCTTCTCGCCGCCCGAAAAGCCAACATTCACCGGACGCTTCATCATGTCCATGTCCATGCCAAGCGCGTCGGCCTGCGCGCGGGCGAGCTTCAGGAACTCGGCGCCCGACAGCGGCTTTTCGTCACGCGCGCGGCGCTGGCTGTTCAGGCTCTCGCGCAGGAACTGGACGTTCGACACGCCGGGGATCTCGACCGGATATTGGAAGCCGAGGAACAGGCCGGCGGCGGCACGGGCGTCGGCCTCCATCTCCAGCAGGTCTTCGCCGGCAAAGGTCACGCTGCCCTCGGTCACTTCGTATCCGGGCCGCCCGCCCAGCACATAGCCGAGCGTCGACTTGCCGGCGCCGTTCGGCCCCATGATCGCATGGACCTCGCCCGCATTCACGGTGAGCGACAGGCCCTTCAGAATTTCCTTGCCGTCGATTTCGGCGTGGAGATTGTCGATGTTCAGCATGTTCCGTCCTGTTCGTGCGGGGCCGCGCCCGCGTATCTCAAAAGCTTAGGGCGTCTCGCCAGCGACCGGTTCGGTGCCGAACTCGGCCTCGGCGGCATCCGGGTTGGTCAGCACCGCCTTCATCGACGCATCGATCTTGTCGAGCATCGGAGCATGCGCCTTCGCAACCTTCGCCCGGACGGCCGCGCAGCCCTTCGCGGCGTCGTCGAAAATTGCGACCCGCGCCGCCGCCTCGGTCGGCGGCTTGGCCATGCGCGGATCGGTATTGATCCGCTCCGACAGGCATTCGGCATAGGGCGCGGTCGGCGCGACCGCCTGTAGCGCCAGTGCGAGCAGAATCACCCCACCGACCCTTCGAGGCTGATGCCGAGCAACTTCTGCGCCTCGACCGCGAATTCCATCGGCAGCTGCTGCAGCACCTCGCGCGCGAAGCCGTTGACGATCAGCGCAACCGCCGCCTCCGAATCCAGCCCACGCTGCATCGCGTAGAACATCTGGTCTTCGGAAATCTTCGAGGTGGTTGCTTCATGCTCGATCTGTGCCGAGGGGTTCTTGACCTCGATATACGGCACGGTGTGCGCGCCGCACTGGTCGCCGAGCAACAGGCTGTCGCACTGGGTGAAGTTGCGCACGCCCTCTGCCGAGGGGCCGACGCGCACCAGCCCGCGATAGGTATTGTCACTGCGACCGGCGCTGATCCCCTTCGACACGATGGTCGAACGCGACCCCTTGCCCAAATGGATCATCTTGGTGCCGGTATCGGCCTGTTGCCGGTTGTTGGTGACCGCGACCGAATAGAATTCGCCGACGCTGTTCTCACCGGCCAGCACGCAGGACGGATATTTCCAGGTGATCGCCGAACCGGTTTCGACCTGCGTCCACGATACCTTCGAGTTCTTGCCCTGACACAGCGCGCGCTTGGTCACGAAGTTGTAGATGCCGCCCTTGCCGTTCTCGTCGCCGGGATACCAGTTCTGGACGGTCGAATATTTGATCTCGGCATCGTCCAGCGCAACCAGTTCGACGACCGCCGCGTGCAACTGGTTCTCGTCGCGCATCGGCGCGGTGCAGCCCTCGAGATAGCTGACATAGCTGCCCTTGTCGGCGACGATTAGCGTGCGTTCGAACTGGCCGGTATTCTCGGCGTTGATCCGGAAATAGGTCGACAGCTCCATCGGGCAGCGAACGCCCTCCGGAATGTAGACGAAGGTGCCATCCGAGAAGACCGCGCTGTTCAGCGTCGCGAAGAAGTTGTCGCGCTGCGGTACGACCTTGCCCAGCCATTTGCGGACGAGGTCAGGATATTCGCGGATCGCTTCGCTGATCGAACGGAAGATGACGCCGGCGGCTTCGAGTTCCTTGCGGAACGTCGTCGCGACCGACACGCTGTCGAACACCGCGTCGACCGCGACCTTCCGCGATCCCTCGACCCCGGCGAGCACCTTCTGCTCCTCGATCGGGATGCCGAGCTTTTCGTAGACGCGCAGGATTTCGGGATCGACCTCGTCGAGCGACGACAAAGTCGGCTTCTTCTTCGGCTCCGCGTAATAATAGGCGTCCTGATAATCGATCGGATCGATGTTCAGCTTCGACCAGTCGGGCGCCTCCATCGTCTGCCACAGACGGAACGCCTTCAGCCGCCAGTCGAGCATCCATTCGGGCTCGTTCTTCTTGGCGCTGATATAGCGGACCGTATCCTCGCTCAGCCCCTTGGGCGCGAAGTCCTGTTCGATGTCCGAGGAGAAACCCCACTCGTACTTCTTGTTCGCGGCGGCGAGCGCCTCGGCATTCTTGGTGGCCATCACACTACCTCTTGGGGCATCGCCCCGGTGTTCGCGAGTTGAGCGAGCGTCACGCCCGCCAGAGCGCCCCGGACCACGGCGTTGACCGTGCCGGCATGGGGTCGGATCATGCAGTTCGTCTCCACCGCGCAATCATGCCGCGCGGCATCGACGCAGGTGGTGAGCGCGATCGGCCCCTCGATCGCCTCGATGATTTGCGCCAGGTCGATCGCGTGGGGCGCGCGGGCAAGGCGGAAACCGCCGCCGGTACCGCGCCCGGTTTCGATCAGCCCGGCGGCGGACAAACGGCTGACCAGCTTCTGCACGGTCGGCAGCGGCAGGCCGGTCTCCTCCGCCAGGACGGTCGCCGTCGCGCGCGCATCCCCACCCCGCCGCGCGGTGGCGGCGAGTAGGACGACGGCATAGTCGGCAAGGCTGGAAAGGCGCATCTGGTCCTTAATCGGATCATTCCGGTCGGATTGGCATGTGGTCGTGGCGGGGCGTAAGGTCAACCGGGTTTGTTTCGATCGTTGTGATCGATTGTTTGGGACGGGAAGGATTCGGTTTCACGCGAAGGTACGAAGGCGCAAAGAACAGGATTGGTTCGCGCAGAGGCGCAAAGGACGCAGAGGGGGTGCCAGGAGCCTTCGACGCTTCTCTTCTGCCGCACACGTCATCCCAGCGAAGGCTGGGATCTCTCCGATAATGGCGTGCGCCTCGCCGCAGAATGCCCCAGCCTTCGCTGGGGCGACGAAATAGCTGGTCCGCTACAGGGTCGGCCGGAAATCCCAAGAGCAACCCCTTTGCGACCTCTGCGCCTCGGCGCGAACCGATCTTCTTCGTGCCTCCGCGCCTTCGCGTGAAACCGAATCTTCCTTCCGACGCCCGCCGACGATAGAGCGCCGCACATGGCCTGGTATCACCCGCTCCTCTTCGCCCTCGACGCCGAACGCGCGCATTCGCTGACGATCGCCATGCTGGAGGCATGGGGGAAGGCCGGGACGCCAATGGCGCCGGGCACTGATGACGCGCATGCGGTGACGGTCGCCGGCATCCGCTTTCCCAATCCGGTCGGGCTGGCGGCGGGTGTCGACAAGGATGCGCGCGCGGTCACGGGCTTTCTCGGCCTCGGTTTCGGCTTCGTCGAGGTCGGCACGCTGACCCCGAAGCCGCAACCGGGCAATCCCAAGCCCCGCATCTTCCGCCTGCCTGAGGACAAGGGCGTGGTGAACCGGCTGGGGTTCAACAATGGCGGGATTGACGCGGCGCTGGCGCGGGTCGCAGCGCTCACCCCCCGCCCCGGCATCATCGGCATCAATGTCGGCGCGAACAAGGATTCGACCGACCGCATTGCCGATTACGGGACGGCGGTCGCGAAGGCGGCGCCGCTGGCCGACTATGTCACCATCAACATTTCCAGCCCCAACACGCCGGGCCTGCGCGACCTGCAATCGCAGCCTGAACTGGGCCAGTTGATCGCTGCCAGCGACGCAGCGCGCCATGTCGGGGGCAAGCGCGTACCGTTGTTCCTGAAGGTCGCGCCCGATCTGTCGCGCGACGGGTTGGAGGTCGCGATCCGTGCGGCGGTCGATGGCGGGGTGGATGCGGTGATCGTGTCGAACACCACCATCTCGCGGCCTACCACGCTGCGGTCGGCGAATGCGAAGGAGACCGGCGGGCTGTCGGGCGCGCCGCTTGCCCCACTGGCGCTCGCCAAGCTCATCGAGGCGCGCGAGATCGCGGACGGCGCGATCCCGCTGATCTCGGCCGGTGGGATCGGGTCGGCGGACGAAACGCGGCGACGGCTGGATGCGGGCGCGAGCCTTGTCCAGCTGTACAGCGCGCTGGTCTATGAAGGGCCGGGTCTGGCGCGGCGGATCGTCGACGGGCTGTGATCCGGCTGTTCCGGCCGTTGCTCGCCAATGCCGGCTTCGGGCGGCGGGTCGTCGCCTGTATTGGCGCCGCGATCGGCATCGCGCTGACCATGGTCGTGTGTTCGCAGGTGCCGTGGATCAAGGGCGACCTGCCGATCATCGTCGCGCCGCTCGGCGCATCGGCAGTGCTGGTGTTCGCGGTACCGGCCAGCCCGCTGGCGCAGCCATGGCCGGTGGTCGGCGGCAACATCCTGTCGACATTGGTCGGCGTGGCGGTGTTTCAGGCGATCCCGAACGTCACGCTCGCCGCCGGGGTCGCGGTCGGCTGCGCGATCCTCGCCATGTCGCTGTGCCGCTGCCTGCACCCGCCGGGCGGGGCGGCGGCGCTGACCGCGGTGATCGGCAGCGCGGGCATTCACGATGCGGGCTATGCCTTCGCCTTCGCGCCGGTCGGGATCAATTCGATCGCTTTGGTGTCGATCGGCATCTTCTATCACCAGATGACCGCGCTCAGCTATCCGCACGAACCGGCGTCGCCGGTCGCGATCGCCGCGGCGGTCGAGCCGGGCGGGGTTCGGGTAGAGGACATCGACGCAGCGCTGGCGGAGACGCCGGATGCCTATGACATCGCGCGCGAGGATTTGGCGCTGTTGCTGGAGCGGGCCGAGCATTTCGCGCAGGTGCGGCGGAGGAAATAAGGGTTCTCCTCCGCGCCTCCGCGTGAACGAACCTACTCGACAATCACCTTGCCCTCACGCCGAGGGTCGAAGCCGCCGTCGATCCTGCCGTCACGCACGATCACGCCGTGCAGGCCCGAATCCTCGCCCTGCCCCGGCTGCAAGCGGATACCCTTGGCGGCGAGCGCGCTCAGGATTTCGGGCGAGAATTTCGTCACCTCTCCCTGAAAGCTGTCGCCGCGCGCGACGAGGTTGGGGAGTGCCAGCGCCTGCTGCATCGGCAGCTTCCATTCGACCGCGCCGATCAGCGACTTGCCGACATAGGCGAGGATGGCGTTGCCGCCCGCCGACCCCAGCGCACCCGCGAACTTGCCCTGCCGGTCGATCATCACCAGCGGCGTCATCGACGATCGCGGCCGTTTGCCGGGTGCAACCGCATTGGCGGCGGCGCGACCCTGCGCGTCGACGGGGGAGAAGGCGAAATCGGTCATCTGGTTGTTCAGGAAGAAGCCGTCGACCATCCGCCCGCTGCCGAAGATGCTTTCGACCGTGGTCGTCATCGACACGACATTGCCCGCCGCATCGCCGACGATGAAGTGCGACGTCCCCGCCGGTTCGCGGGTCGTGTCCGCTGCCGCGGTCACCGCGCCAGCCGGGACACCCGCCGCCGGGGCCGGACCGGCGGTCGCGCCGATCAGCTTCGCGCGTTCCGACAGATAGGCGGGCGCCAAGAGCCCGGCGACCGGCACGTTCACGAACTTCGGATCGCCGACATACAGGTCGCGATCAGCGTACATCAGCCGGCTCGCTTCGGCGAAGAGATACCAGCTTTGCGGGTCGTTCGGTCCGCGCCGGTCGATATCGGTGCGGCCGAGAATGCCGAGCAGCTCGATCAGCCCGACCCCGCTGGAGGGCGGCGGCGGGGTGCAGACGATATAGACACGCCAGTTGGCACACAGCGGATCGCGCTTGATCGCACGATAGCCGGCGAGGTCGGCGAGCGTCATCGTACCGGGCAGCGTACCTGTCGTCGTGCGCGCGACGATGCGTTTCGCGGTCTCGCCGGTATAGAGCGCGTCCGGCCCCTGTTTCGCCAGCCGCTTCAGGAAATCGGCATAGGCGCCGTTCCTGATCTCGTCGCCGGTCGCGGCCAGCGCCCCGCCCTTCCCCCGGAAATAGCGGCGGACATCCTCCGCCTGCAACTGCGGGAAGCGCCCGGTCAGGAACCGGCCGAGCCGCGGCGAGATGACGAAGCCCTTGCGCGCGGTCCGCTCGGCATCGTCGAACAGCTGGCCCCACGCCAGCGCGCCATGATCGGCATGCGCCTGTCCCAGCATCCGCACCGCGCCGGGCACGCCCGTGGCACGACCACCCAGCACCGCCTCGGCAAAGGGCAGCGGCTTGCCGTCCTGCCCCATCAGCATCGTCGGCGTGGCACCCGCCGGGGCGACCTCGCGCCCGTCATAGATTTCGACCTTGCCGGTCTTCGCATTGAAATAGGTCATGAACGCGCCGCCGCCCATGCCCGAGCTCTGCGGTTCGACCAGCGACAGCATCGCCTGCACCGCGATCGCCGCGTCGACCGCGCTGCCGCCGCGGCGCAGCACCGCCATGCCCGCCTCGCTCGCCAGCGGATTGGCCGACACCACGAACTTCTGCTGCTGTCCCGCGACCGGCGCGGCCGGGGCGACGGGGGTCGCGATATCGCGCTTGCCGAACGGCAGCAGGTTGCAGCCCCCCAGCGACAAGGTGGCGAGCAGGGCGGCGGCGATCGTCAGTTTCCTCATGGCCGCCGTGTCTACCCAAGACGATCCGCCCCGTCACCCGCGTTCGGGCCACGTTCGGACATTGCCGAGGCCGTAGCGTCTGCCTACACCCTGTAGCCAGGAGAAGGACGACGAATGGCCCGGCAACTCGAACGATTCCCCAATCTGGTCACGATGTTCTTTACCCGCGCCATCGAGCGCGGCGACGCGCCGTTCCTGTGGAGCAAGACCGGCGGTGAGTGGGTGTCGATCAGCTGGGCCGAGGCGGCACGACAAGTCGCATCGCTCGCGACCGCGCTGAAGGCGATCGGGCTGAAACGCGGCGACCGGGTGATGCTGGTCAGCGAGAACCGGCCCGAATGGTGCATCTCCGACCTCGCCATCATGGCGGCGGGGTGCGTGACCGTGCCGACCTATGTCACCAATACCGTGCGCGACCACGGCCATATCATCGAGAATTCGGGCGCCTGCGCGATCATCGTATCGACCGAGAAGCTGGCGCGCACCGTCCTGCCCGCCGCGCTGCGCGCGACCAATTCGTCGGAAAAGATCATTACGATCGAGCCGATGAAGACCGCGCAGCAGGGCAGCCTCGAATTCCACGACTGGCACGACCTGATCGCGCGGCACCCGGCCGATCCGACGCAGGTCGCGGCGCAGGCCGACTTCACCCGCGACGACCTTGCCTGCATCATCTACACCTCCGGCACCGGCGGGTCCCCGCGCGGGGTGATGCAGCATCACGGTGCGATCCTGCACAACGTCAATGGCTGTTGCGTCGTCATTGCCGAGGATTTCGGCTGGGGCGACGAAGTGTTCCTGTCGTTCCTGCCGCTCAGCCACGCATACGAACATACCGGCGGGCAGTATTTCCCGATCGGGGTCGGCGGGCAAATCTATTACAGCGAAGGGCTCGACAAGCTGGCGAGCAATATCGAGGAAGTGCGCCCGACGCTGATGGTCGTGGTCCCGCGCCTGTTCGAGGTGCTGCGCACGCGGATCACGAAGGGCGTGCAGAAACAGGGGCGGCTATCGGCGTGGCTGCTCGACCAAGCGATCGAGATCGGCGGTCGCGAGGGCGGCCCGCGCCTGACCGACCGTCCTGCCAAGCTGCTGGTCGACACGCTGCTCAAGCCCAAGGTCGCCAAGCGGTTCGGCGGACGGCTGAAGGCGATGGTATCGGGCGGCGCACCGCTCAACCCCGATATCGGCAATTTCTTCGACTCGATGGGACTGTGCCTGCTCCAGGGCTATGGCCAGACCGAAGCCGCGCCGGTCATTTCGTGCAACCGCCCGGCGGCGGGGGTCAAGATGGACACGGTCGGCCCGCCGCTCGCCGAAACCGAGGTCCGCATCGCCGAAGACGGCGAGATCCTGGTGCGCGGCGAGCTGGTCATGCACGGCTATTGGCGCAACGAGGCGGAGACCGCGCGCGTGCTGAAGGACGGATGGCTGCACACCGGCGATATCGGCGAGATTGACGACAAGGGCCGCATCCGCATCACCGATCGCAAGAAGGACATCATCGTCAACGACAAGGGCGACAATGTCGCGCCGCAAAAGGTCGAGGGGATGCTGACCCTGCAGGACGAGATCGCGCAGGCGATGATTGCCGGCGACCGGCGGCCGTACATGGTCGCGGTGATCGTGCCCGACGCCGAATGGACGCAGCAATTCTGCGCGAAGGGCGGCGCCCGCTGCGACTTCGCCCGGCTGCGCGAGGACAGCGACTATCGCGCGTTGCTGGGTGCGGCGGTCGAGCGGGTCAACAAGGACCTGTCGGTCACCGAACGCATCCGCCGCTTCATCATCGCCGACGAACCGTTCACGATCGAGAATCAGCAACTTACGCCGAGTTTGAAGATCCGGCGGCATGTGTTGAAACAGGTGTATGGCGAGCGGCTCGACGCGCTGTACCGGGGGTGACGGAGCGCCAAAGTTCACGAGGTTCACACTCGCGCACATGTTGCGCGGCGCGCGCTCGGCTGGCGACGGCGGGATATGCGGGATCGACGGTGAGAGAGAGCGCGCCTCGCGCATCGCATGCGATCCGGGCTGTAGGAAAGGCGTTTGCAGGCCGGTGGCGCTCGGAAGGTCTTAGACGCTACCCAGCAGCCAGATCGTCACGCCGGGCTCCATCCCGGGTCCCGCCCTTGCGAAGCCCTGCCGAAGGTCCGCTACCCCGTGTCCCCGCGGAGGCGGGGACCCAGGACCACATTCGCAAGCCTTTGTTGTGCGTGGCGCTGGACCCCCGCCTCCGCGGGGGTACGCAAGGGTCCGGGGACAGGTAGTGGACGTTCGAAGGGGTCTCGCCTTTACCGGGGTATCGAAGGGTTCTGCGATCGGCGTAGGCACTTTGCAAAGGCCCCGCTGGGTCAACGTTCAAACGCGCCCCGCCATACCCCATCGATTCAAATAGAATAACTCGCGGCAGCATCACCCTTTCCGATTGACGGCAAGACCCGCTTGCGACAGCCTTCGCAAAAACCGGGGAAAAAGATCATGCTGCTGGCTCTCCTTCTCGCGTTCACCGGAACGCCGGCCGAACTGGTCGATCCGCGACTGCCGCGTCGGCTGGAAAAGGTGAATGTCGGTCGTGATGGCGCGTCGGCGGCAACCGCCTACAAAGTCGACAGCGTCGCTGAAGAATATCGGATCGCCCGCAAGCTCGGCGTGCGAACCCATGGGCAGGCGCTGATCGAACAGGATGGGAGGATGTTCGACATGCTGATGGGTACCGATGCCGATGGCAAAGGTCGCGAATTGTGGTTCGATATTAGCTCCTTCTACGGCGAAGCCGCCCGAGGCATCCTCAAGGCCCTAAAATGACGAATACGTATGGATAGCCGTTTGACCGGTTGATCGATCGCCATCCCCTACCATATGGCCCGCTCGAAATGCTGCGTCGCAGCAAGGAGCGTGCCCGTGACCCGTAACCCTGCCCTCGTCCATCTCGCGCTCGCACTTGGCGGCTTCGCGATCGGGACGACCGAGTTCGCGACGATGAGCCTCGTCCCGTTCTTCGCGCCGGGGCTCGGCATCGATGAACCGACCGCGGGGCATGTCATCAGTGCCTATGCGCTGGGCGTGGTGGTCGGCGCGCCGCTGCTGGCGGTGCTGACCGCGCGGATGGCGCGGCGGACGGTGCTGATCGTGCTGATGGCATGTTTCGGGATCGCCAATGCGGCAAGCGCACTGGCGCCGACCTATGAGGCGATGCTGGTCGCGCGGTTCTTCAGCGGGTTGCCGCATGGTGCCTATTTCGGGATCGCGGCGCTGGTCGCGGCGTCGCTGGTGCCGGCGGAGAAGCGGACGCAGGCGGTCGGGCGGGTCATGCTCGGGCTGACGACGGCGACGATCGTCGGCGTGCCGCTGGCCAATGCGCTGGGACAGGCGATCGGGTGGCGCTGGGGCTTCGGCGTGGTGGCGGTGCTGGCGGCGGCGACGATGGCGATGGTCGCCTGGGCCGCGCCGCACGACCGGCCCGACCGCACCGCCAGTCCGCTGGCCGAATTGGGTGTGCTGCGTTCGGGCCAGTTGTGGCTGACGCTCGGCATCGGCGCGATCGGCTTCGGCGGGATGTTCGCGGTCTATACCTATCTCGCCTCGACGCTGATCGAGGTGACCGGCGCGGGGGCGGCGATGGTGCCGGTCGTGCTGGCGGTGTTCGGCATCGGCATGACCGTCGGCAATCTGGTCGTGCCGCGTTTCGCCGACCGCGCGCTGATGCCGACCGCCGGGGCGCTGTTGCTGTGGAGCGCGGTGACGCTGGCGCTCTATCCGCTGGCGGCGGGGCAGTTGTGGTCGATGCTGGTGATCGTGTTCCTGATTGGCATCGGCGGGGCGCTCGGCACCGTGCTTCAGACGCGGCTGATGGATATTGCCGAGCACGGCCAGAGCCTTGCCGCGTCGCTCAATCATTCGGCGTTCAACACCGCCAATGCGATCGGGCCATGGGCCGGCGGGCTGGCGATCGCCGCTGGCTATGGCTGGACGTCGACCGGGGTGGTCGGGGCCGGGCTGGCGCTGGGCGGGTTTGCAATCTGGGGACTGGCAGTGATGGCCGGGGCGCCGGTTCGGCCGCGGGCGACGGCCTGAAGCTCCTCCCCGGCACGGGGAGGGGGACCATCCGCAGGATGGTGGAGGGGGGTGTCCGCAGGCGATGCGATTGTTGAAGCCCCCCTCCACCACCGCTTCGCGGCGGTCCCCCTCCCCGTGCCGGGGAGGATTATTTCTTCTCCGGGACCACCGCCATCGACCAGTCCTTCGACGGCACCAGATATTTCGCGGCTAGCGCCTGCAGTTCCTCGGGCGTCGTGCCGCGGATGTCGTTGATGATGCCGGGGATCGCCGCCAGCCGCGCCGGATCGCGTGTGCCGCCCTGCGTCTGGTTCATCCAGAACATGTTGCCGCTCGACATGCGCGCGATCAGCTGGATCACCGGCAGCTTGGCGCGGTCGAGTTCGTCGGCCGGTACGGGCGTCTTGACCAGATCGGCGGCCAGTTCGCGGGCGAGGTCGAAGAAGAAGCCGGTCCGATCGGGCGGCACCATGCCGATCGCCATGATCCGCCCGCCACCGGGCAGGCCGACCGGCCAGTTATTGTCGACGTTCGGCGAATAGCTGACCCCCGCCTGGCTGCGCAGCCGGTCGAGCAGCCGGTCGCGGAACACCGCCGCCAGCACCTCCAGCTTGCGGCTTTCGGTTAGGCCGGCGCTGCCGCCGCCGGTGGGCCAAGCGATCGCCGCTGCCGCCTGGTTGGGCTGGCCGCTATGCGTGCGCGTCACCGGCTGGGCGACATGCGCGGGGAAGCGGACCGGCGGTGGCGGGCTGGTGTCCGCCGTGCGCTTGGCCATCGCCCCGATCGTCGCGGCGACCGCATCGATCGCCGCCTGTTGGGTCACGTCGCCGAACACCTGCACCTCGACCGGGCCGGTGGCGAGCAGGGGCGCCCAGAACGCCTTGAAGCTGGCCGGGGTCAACGCCTCGATATCCTTGCGGTCGGGGCTGACCCAGCGCGCGTCGCCGGCGTGGAGCAGTCCTTCGAGATCGCGGCCCATGACGCCATCGGGCGAAGCGCCCAATGCGTCATAGCTCGCCAGCATCACCGCTCGCGCGCGTGCCACCGGCTTGGGGTCCCAGGCGGGCGATTGCAGCTTGGCGGCGATCAGCTTCAGCTGGTCGGTCAGGTCGGCGGCGGTGGTGGTCCCGGCCATGATGAACGCGTCGTCGTCGATTCCGAACGACAGCCCGATCTGCCGCCCGCCGGTCAGCCGGTCGAGCTCCTCCTGCCCCAGCACGCCCTTCGGCGTCTGGATGCCCGATGCGACCAGCGCGAGATCGGCGGCGAAGGCCGGGGTACGGCGGTCGGTCGGCAACGCGTTCAGCCCCCGGCCGAAACGGACGCGGACATAGACCTTGCCCGTCTCCGATTCATTGGGGAACAGCAGCAGCGACGATCCATTGGCGAAATCGACGCGCTCGACCGGCGGATCGGCCAGCGCCATGCTGCGCGTGGTGATCGTGCCAGGCTTGCCGAGCGACGGAAGGCGATCGAAGCCGATCGCCGCCTGCCCGCTGCGCTTGGCGTTGGTGCCGGTGACCTTTTCATTGAGCGCGGCAGTCAGTTTCGCCAGCGTCGTCGGATCGGGGGTGCGGGTGTTGACCAGCGCGCGGGTGGCGGTGCCCTCGAACACCTTCTTCGTCGCCGCCTGGACGCGTGCCGGGGTGAAGAACTTCTTGGTCACCGCCCCTTCGAAGATACGCAGCGACGTCTCCGGCCCGGCGACCGTCTCGCGGATATCGGTCGCGGCGATCAGATTGTCGGCGAGCAGCGCGCCCGCCGTCACCGGCGCGGTGCGGACCTCGTTTTCCATGCCGGCGCGGATCTCGGCGACTTCGCGGTCGATCTCGGCCTGGGTCGGGGGGGTGCTGATCGCGTCGGCAATCGCCTGTCGCACGTCGCGCAGCGCCGCCGCCCAGTCGTCGCCCAGCGGCAGGATCGACACCTGCGTGATGTTCGCCGATCGCGATACGTCGTCGAGATTGGCGCCCGCGGAGATGAAACTTCCTCCGCTGCGCGCCCGGCTCTCCAGCCGCCGGTTGAGTATCCGCAACCCAATCTGGTCCACCATCCGCTCCTGATTAAACAGGATCGTGTCGTCGCCGACCGTCCATGGCCGCAGCACCGCCATCTGCAACAGCGTCGGGATGGTCGGTTCGCTGACCGTCGCCGCGACCGGCTCATTCGCCTTGGGCGATCCGAATTTCGGTTCGGCGGGTGCCGGGCCGGTGCCGGTCCAGGCGGAGAAATGCTTCTTCACCATCGCTTCGAGGATCGCCGGGTCGGCGTCGCCGGCGATGACGATGATCGCACGGTCGGGGCGATACCAGCGGTCGTGGAACGCCTTCACGCTGGCGGCGGTGGCGGCCTGGAGCGTCTCCACGTTGCCGATCGGCGAGCGGTCGGCGAGCGGCTGTCCGGCGAAGAACAGCGCGCGGGTCGCATCGCCCAGCCGTACCTGGGGCCCGGGCTGTTCGCGCTGTTCGGACAGGACGACCGGCCGTTCGGCGTCGAGCGCCGCCTGGCTGAGCGTCGGTTCGGTCATCATGCCCGACAGGATCTTCATGCTCTCGTCGAGGCCGGCGGGCGTCGCCGAGGGCAGGTCGAGCTTGTAGACCGTCTGGGTGAAACTGGTCGATGCGTTGCTGTCGGAGCCGAAGGTGACGCCGAGCCGTTGCCATACCCGTTTCGATTCGCCGTCCGGGACATAGGCCGAGCCGCGGAACGAGAGATGCTCGATCAGGTGGGCGAAACCGCGTTCGCTGTCGGTTTCCATCAACGAGCCCGCACCGATCGCGACGCGGATCGCGATCTGCCCCGGCGGCACGCCATTTTTGCGCACCGCATATTTCAGGCCGTTGGACAGCACGCCGTACGTCCACGACCGGTCGGGCGGAATGTCGCTGCCCTTGAACAGCCACGGCGTGTCGGGTCCCTGTGCCACCGGTTCGAGCGGTGGAAGCTGGCGGGAGGGCGCCGGCGAAGCGGGCGGGGTCTGCGCAGCGAGCGGCGCGGCGATCAGGGCCAGGGTCGAGAACGCGCCCGTGACCAAGCGGAACGGAAATGCCATGCGCCAAGGTGTAGCGTCGTTGCAACGCCCCGACCAGCATCGACAACCGACGCGAAATATAAAGCTGTCGGACCTTCGCCGTTCAGCCTCCGCTCATCTTTGTATCAGCGGTCTTCGCGGCGGAGATACAAATATGAATCGTCGAAATCGGCGACCGCCTTCAGTCCCGCGAGGTCGGTGATGGTCACGCGCTTGCTGCGGAAATCCATCAGGCCCCGCTCGCGCAGGTCGCGCAGCGTCCGGTTGACGTGCACCGGGGTCAGCCCGGTACAGTCGGACAGATCGGCCTGAGTCAACGGCAGCGCGAAGCCGGTATCGTCGGCTTCCCCGATCAGCCCCAGCCGGACGCGCAGCTCGCAGATCAGATGAGCGATACGCTGGATCGCGTTGCGTCGGCCGAGCGACAATTCCCATTCGCGGTGGATTGCGGCATCGAGCGCGGTGATGAACCAGTAGACGCGGGCGAGGTGCGGCTGTTGTTCGGTAATGTCCTTCAGCTTCGCATGCGGGACCAGTACCACCCGGCACGGGGTGAGCGTCATGACATTATGGTCGAGCTGTTTCAGCGAAAAGCTGTGCAGGTCGAGGAAATCTCCCGCGACATGAAGCTCGGTGATCTGCCGGTCGCCGCCAGGCAGATCCTTGTACCGGCACATGACTCCCTCGAGCAGCAACGTGCTGGCATGGAGCCGCTCGCCCGCGCGGATGCAGGTGTTGTGGGCGGGCAGCGACCGCACTTCGCCCAGCGAGTCGCGGATCACCCGTTCCTCCTCCGCCGAAATCGTGTCGCGTGCGCGCAGTTTCGCCAGGTGCGTCTCGATCACGGGCACTTTCCCCTCTTGCAGTTGCCGGCTCGTACAGGAGCGTAACAATCGAGGCAACGCGCGGCCTGCCGGTGCGAACGGACCGTTTCCCGCCACGCCCTTGATCCCCGGTCCGGCGGACGCCAAATGGGCGCCATGTTGATCGAAACCGAATCCACGCCCAACCCGGCGACGCTGAAGTTCCTGCCGGGGCAGGTCGTGATGGACGCGGGCACACGCGATTTCGCCAGCCCCGAAGAGGCCGAGGCATCGCCGCTCGCGACGCAGCTGTTCGCACTGGGCGATGTCGTCGGCGTGTTCTTCGGTCGCGACTTCGTATCGGTGACCAAGGCGCCGGGCAGCGAGTGGGCCGATCTGAAGCCCGATGTGCTGGCGTTGATGCTGGATCATTTCGGCGGGCGGATGCCGTTGTTCAACCCGACCGGAAGTGCCGGCTTCTTGGTTCCTTCGGAAGAGACGAGTTTTGCCGACGATCCGGCCGATGCCGACATCGTCGAACAGATAAAGGAACTGATCGAGACCCGCGTCCGTCCCGCGGTCGCCAATGACGGTGGCGACATCGTCTATCGCGGCTTCGACCAGGGCAAGGTGTATCTGCAGTTGCAGGGCGCCTGTTCGGGATGCCCGTCGTCGAGCGCGACGTTGAAGAACGGGATCGAGCAGCTGCTCAAATATTATGTCCCCGAAGTTACGGAGGTTCGTGCAGTCTGATGGCCAAGCTCGACAATCAGGCGCTCGACACGCTGTTCCGCAGCGCGCGCACCTTCAACCACTATACCGACCAGCCGGTCACCGAGGCCGACCTGACGGCGATCTGGGACCTGATGAAATGGGGTCCGACCAGCGCCAACCAGCTGCCGGCGCGGATCATCTGGTGCACCAGCGCGGAGGCCAAGGAAAAGCTGGCGGCGTGCGCCAGCGGCACCAATCCGGACAAGATCCGTGCGGCGCCGGTGACCGCGATCATCGGCATGGACACCGAGTTCCACGAGCATCTGCCCGAGCTGTTCCCGCATACCGACGCCAAATCGTGGTTCGACGGCAATGCCGAGTTGCGGCAGGCATCGGCATTCCGCAATTCGTCGTTGCAGGGCGCCTATCTGATCCTCGCCGCGCGGGCATTGGGACTGGATGCCGGGCCGATGTCGGGCTTCGATGCCGGGGCAGTCGACAAGGCGTTCTTTGCCGACACACCGGCAGTCCACGCCAATTTCATCACGACGCTGGGCTATGGCGACACCAGTACGCTGCACCCGCGGTCGCCGCGTCCCGACTTCGCCAAGTTCAATCGGATCGCCTGACCGGCACGTGCGCACGCTGGTCATCGAAACCGCCACCGCCGCCTGTTCGGTCGCGCTGATCGAGGACGGCGTGGTAATTGCGCACGACCATGTCGTGGTCGGGCGCGGCCATGCCGAACGGCTGGTACCGATGATCGCCGCGCTGCCGGATCAGGGCCGTGCCGACGCGATCCTCGTCGATTGCGGACCTGGCAGCTTCACCGGCGTGCGCGTCGGGCTGGCGGCAGCGCGCGGGCTCGGCATCGGCTGGGGCGTGCCGGTGCATGGCTATTCGTCGCTGGCGTCGATCGCCGCCGCCGCGCTGACCGAACAGCCGGGCGACGCGATCGTCGCGGTGCTCGACGGCGGCCATGGCGAGGTGTTCCAGCAAGGGTTCGACGCCGCGCTCAACGCAGATGGCCCCGCCGTCTCGCGCAAGCCCGCCGACGCGGTGGCGGCGTTGCAGGGGCGGCGGGTCGTCGGTCAGGGGCTGGCTCGATTGCGCACCGTTCAGCCTTCGCTTCCGGCGTGCGATCGGCTGCCCGATGCCGCCGACGCGGTGCTGCTGGGCAGCGAACAGCGCAGTCTGCCCCCCGCCCCGCTCTACGGCCGCGCCCCTGATGCGGTGCCGAGCGTGCGGGCATGAGCGACGTGCGCGGCGATATCGCGCTGGCGACGGGCAGCGTCGCCGATGTCGATGCGGTCGACCGGGTGATGCAAGCGGCGTTCGATCCGCGCTTCGGCGAAGCGTGGACCGCGTCGCAATGCCTGGGCATGTTGTCGCTGCCCGGCGTCTGGCTGACCCTGGCGCGCGATGCGGACGGACTCACCGGCTTCGCGCTGACCCGGACGGTTGCCGACGATGCCGAACTGTTGCTGTTGGCAGTACGGCCCGAGCGGCGCGGGCGCGGCATCGGACGCGCGCTGCTGCAACACGCGGCCGACGAAGCGCAGGCGCGCGGTGCGGTGCGCCTGTGCCTGGAGATGCGGGCCGGAAACGATGCAACCCGGCTATATGTCAGTGAAGGTTTCGAAAAACGCGGCGAGCGTCGCAACTATTATGGCGGTCGCGGCGGCGAGCGATTTGACGCCCATACCTATGTCCGATCGCTTTCCAATCCCGTTTTGACCAGAAACCAAACACAGGCTGAATGACGTCGGCGACATTCCAAAAAAGTCGGGAATATTGTTGCACCACCTCCATTCTGGTCCGATAGCGGTCGGGAACCGCCGGTGCGGTTGAGTAACGAGGGAAGAGAATGGACATCCATGCGGAGCGCGACGACACGCTCATTGCCCTGACGGCGGATATCGTGGCCGCCCATGTCGGGAATAATCATGTCGAAGTCGGCGATATCGCCGTCCTGATCCGCAGCGTACATGACGCATTGAACGACCTCGGCACCGCCGCCGAACCCGCGGCCCCGCCCGCCGAGCCGGCAGTACCGGTGCGCGCGTCGGTCAAGCCCGATTACATCGTCTGTCTGGAGGATGGGCGGAAGCTCAAGATGCTCAAGCGTCACCTGATGACGCATTACAACCTGACGCCCGAACAGTATCGCGCCAAGTGGAACCTGCCCGCCGACTATCCGATGGTCGCGCCCAACTATGCCGAGCAGCGCCGGACGCTGGCCAAGAAGATCGGCCTCGGCACGCAACGCCGCACGCGCTGATCCTGCACCGGGCTGCATCGGTTCGCACCGATGGCGGCCCGGCGCCACTTAGCGGCTTTCGCTCGGCGGCGCGGCGCGTTAGTGTCGGCGCACCTTCTTTGGACGTACAGGACCGCATGCCCCGCAAGATCGACCTCGAAGCATTGTGCCAACAAAAAGGGCTGCGCATCACCGAACAGCGCCGCGTGATCGCGCGTGTGCTGTCCGAAGCCGATGACCATCCCGATGTCGAGAAGGTCTATGAGCGGGCATCGGCGATCGATCCGGGCATCTCGATCGCGACCGTGTATCGCACCGTGCGCCTGTTCGAAGAGGCCGGCATTCTAGATCGCCATGATTTCGGCGACGGTCGCGCCCGCTACGAGCCCGCGCCCGAGGCGCATCACGATCACCTGATCGATGTCGAAAGCGGGCGGGTAATCGAATTCGTCGATCCCGAACTGGAACTGCTGCAGAAGCAGATTGCCGAGCGGCTCGGCTTCCGCCTTGTCGACCATCGCATGGAACTCTACGGCGTCAGCCTCGAACGCAAGGGCTGAGCCGATGCCGCTTGCCGCGCGCCTGCGACTGACGGCGCGCGCGGCGGCGATGCTGGCGACGTTGCTTTTCTATTTGCTGCTGCATGGCAGTTGGCGGCTGTTGCGGTTGCGTTCGCCCTGGCCGCCGCGCTTCCTCGGCGCGATCGCGCGGGTAGTGGGCGTGCGGACTAGCGTGGTCGGCACGCCGGTCACGCGCGACGTGCTGTACCTCGCCAACCATCAGAGCTGGATCGACATCCTCGCCATTGCCGGAGCAAGTGGCAGCGCGTTCGTCGCCAAGGGCGAGTTGCGCGATGCGCCGCTGGTCGGGTGGCTGTGCACGCTCAACCACACGCTGTTCGTCGATCGCGGCGATCGGCTGGGGGTGGCGCGGCAGATCGATACGCTGCGACAGGCGTTGCTCGCCGATCACCCGGTGACGGTGTTTCCGGAGGGGACCACGGCGCGGCCGGGCGAATTGCTGCCGTTCAAGGCGGCGCTGCTCGGTGCGATCGACCCGCCGCCGCCGGGATTGCGCGTGCAGCCGGTCTATCTCGATTATGGCGATGCGCACGAGGTCGCGTGGATCGGTGACGAGCCGGGCACGACCAATGCCGCGCGTGTCCTGGCGCGGAGGGGGCAAATCGGGCTGACCATCCATTTCCTGCCGCCGTTCGATCCGGCGGGAATGGGGCGCAAGGCGGTGGCGATGTGCGCGCGCGAGGCGATCGCGGCGGCAATGGCTCAGGGGAAGATATAGGCCACTGGTTGGCCGTCCGCATTCAAGGCCGGGCTGAACCGCTGCGGACGGATGCGGCGACAGATCGAATGGCGATCGTTGGCGCTCGGCGTCCGGCCATCGATGGTACAGTCGCGGACGCGTCCTTCCGCATCGACGACGAAGCTCACGGATTCGAGGGCCGAAAGCGTCGACAGGATATGCGCGGCCGCTGATGCATTCGAAGCGAGTGGACGGGGCGCGGTCACTGTCGTGTCGCCACGTCCAGCGATTGCCGGCGCCACCGAGTCCTTCGACAAGGGCACGTCGAAAACGAGCAGGTCCTCGGCGCATTTGCAGACATAACGATAGCGTGGTTCGATCGTGAACCAATAGAATAGCCAATGGGCCAGCAACGCCAGCGCGAGCCCGCCCCAACGGTGCGGCGCGCTCGCCGCCGTCAGGAAGGACGTTATCGCTGCCATGGTCGCGAAGTCTTCCACGACCATGGCAGCTTGGCAAGATTACTCGCTGAATTCGCCGACCGTCACGCGGCGGCCCAGCAGGAACGCGTCGTTGACATGGACGAAGGGCGACAGGTCGACGTCGCTGACCCGGTCGCGCAGGCATTCGGCGAAGCGGCGATACAGGCGGGCATATTCGGGTTCGTCACCGACATCGACCGCGACGCCATCGACCGCCATCTGCGAGGCACCCATCGACAGCTTCAGATGACCGTTGTCGGTTTCGACATCGATGTCCCAGGTCTGCGGCCCGGTCTGGTCGAAGTCGAATTCGACGCGCACCGGCACCCCGGCGGTGTCGGTGAAGTCGAGATCCGCGGCGATCGGCGCGTCGCGGTTCGAGGGGAAACGCAGTTCGGCGGTGTCGAGCAGCAGCGGGCGCGGCAGGATGCGGGTGATGACCGACAGCGCGTTGATGCCCGGATCGAACACGCCGATGCCCGGTTCCCAAATCCATGCCTGTCCCGGATGCCAGACGCGGACGTCTTCCTTCCAATTGACCTCGACCCGGCGGATATTGCGCTCGGCGAGCCATGCGCGGGCCGGTTCGACGGCAGCGGCTTCGCGCGAGTGCCAGGTGGCGAAGAGCAATTTGCCGGCGGTTTCGGCGGCCTTGGCGAACGCCTGCGCTTCGGACAGGGTCGCGGCGGGCGGCTTTTCGATCATGACGTCGAGGCCGTGGTCGAGCGCCTGCTGGATCAGGTTCAGCCGGCCGCGCGGCGGGGTGCAGATCGAGATCGCCTGCACGTCGGGCATCGCCGCCATCATCTCGTCAATGGTCTTGAAGCCGGGGACGCCGTCGGGCGGGGTGTGGCCGGTGACGGCGGCGACGAGTTCGAAATCGGGGCTGGCGGCAATGTGCGGGATATGCTGGTCGCGCGCGATCTTGCCGATACCGGCCAACGCGATGCGGGTCGGGGCGTTAGCCAACGTCACTCTCCTGATAGGTTATTAGTCCGACATATCGGGAGGACCGCGGCCTTGCAACTGCGCTTTGCTCAGATTCCGCCGGTCACCGGTTCGCGTCCGGCGGCGCGCAATCTATCGGCCAAATCGGCGATGCAGGCGTCGACCACGCCCGGATCGGTCGCGCGGACGACGAAGTTCGCGCCGGTGCGGCCCTCGCGGAAGAACGGGTAGCTGCCGATCGCTACGCCATCATGGGCGCGTTCGACGTCGCGCAACAGTTCGGCGACCTCGCTTTCGCCCACCCAGCAGCCGAGCGTTGCCGAGACGACCGGTCGCCCGCCCTCCAGCGTGCCGGTCAGGCTGTCGAGCATCGCCGCGGCGATGTGGGGCACGCCGGCCATGATGAAGATGTTGCCGATGCGGATGCCCGGGGCGCCCGACATGCGGTTCTCGATCAGATCGCCGCCCTCGGGCACGCGGGCCATGCGCAACCGGGCGTCGGTGAGGCCGCCGCGCGTCTCGTAATAGGATTCAAGGATCGCGCGCGCTTTGGGATGAACGATGACGGGCACGCCCAGCGCCGCCGCGATCGAATCGACGGTGATGTCGTCATGGGTCGGGCCGATGCCACCGGTGGTGAAGACATAGTCGTTGCGTGCGCGTAAGGTGTTGACCGCCTCGACGATCGCTTCCTCGTGATCGGCGACCACCCGGACCTCGCCCAGCCGGATGCCCTGCACGTTCAGCCAGGTGGCGAGTTGCGCGATATTCCGGTCCTGCGTCCGGCCCGACAGGATCTCGTCACCGATGACGATCAAAGCGGCGGTCCAGATGCGGTCGGTCATGCGCGCGGACATAGCGTGGGCGCCCGCCCTCGCCTAGCACCACTTCCTCGCTTATATGTGGGGCATGACCGAATATCAGACCGTCACCACCGACATGCCGCTGGCCCGGACCGGCGCGATCAAGCTGCACGACGCCGCCGGATTCGAAGGGATGCGTCGCGCCGGGCGGCTGGCCGCGCACATCCTCGACGAAATCACGCCGCATGTCGTGCCCGGCGTCACCACCGCTGAGCTCGACGCGATCATCTATCGCCTGATGCGTGAGGGCGGCGCGGTGCCGGCGACGCTCGGCTATCGCGGCTATGCCCATTCGACCTGCATTTCGATCAACCATGTCGTGTGCCACGGCATCCCGTCGGACCGGACGCTGAAGGACGGCGACATCGCCAATATCGACGTCACGCCACTGCTCGATGGCTGGCATGGCGACAGCAGCCGCACCTATCTGGTCGGCAATGTGCCAATCAAGGCGCGCAAGCTGGTCGACGTGACCTATGAATGCCTGATGATCGGCATCGAACAGGCGAAGCCCGGCAACCGCATGGGCGATGTGGCGCATGCGATCCAGCGCCATGCCGAGGCGCATCGTTACGGCGTCGTCCGCGATTTCTGCGGCCATGGGCTGGGGCGGCTGTTCCACGACGCGCCCGAGGTGATCCATGCCGGGCGTCCGGGGACCGGGCCGGAGCTGCGGCCGGGCATGTTCTTCACGATCGAGCCAATGATCAATATCGGCCGGCCCGACGTGAAGATGCTCGACGATGGCTGGACAGCAGTGACCCGCGACCGGTCGCTGTCGGCGCAGTTCGAGCATTCGATCGGCATCACCGAGGATGGCTGCGAGATCTTTACGCTTAGTCCGAAGGGCTTCACGAAGCCGCCGTATCTGTAAGAAATCCTCCCCGCTCGCGGGGAGGGGGACCAGCCGCAGGCTGGTGGAGGGGCATGTCCCCAACCGCGTCCTTCGTGGAGGAGGACACCCCTCTCCACCACCGCTTCGCGGCGGTTGCCCTACCCGTGCCGGGGAGGAAATCTACTGCCCGAAAAACCGGCACCCTGCCCCTTCTGCGGGCAATATCGACACCCCCGACCAAATCCCCGATGATCGTATCCGAGGCGAATCGCCGGTTGGCACAATCTTTGTTTAACGGGACGTAAACGGCCACACCGGCCGGTGTCCGAGGGGATCGGCAAGGCGCATGAAGAAGATCGAGGCCATCATCAAGCCGTTCAAGCTGGATGAGGTGAAGGAGGCGCTGCACGAAGTCGGCGTGAGCGGCATCACCGTGACTGAGGCCAAGGGCTTCGGCCGGCAGAAGGGCCATACCGAACTGTATCGCGGCGCCGAATATGTCGTCGACTTCCTACCCAAGGTGAAGCTGGAAGTCGTGGTCGAGGACGGGCTGGCCGAGCGCGTGGTGGAGGCGGTCGCGGCGGCCGCGCAGACCGGCCGCATCGGCGACGGAAAGATTTTCGTCATTCCGGTCGAGACCGCCTTGCGCATCCGCACCGGTGAGCGCAACGACGACGCGATCTGACGCAACGCAGCAAAGTTTCGAATCGAGGGGCGTTCCGGCACGATACGTTGCGTCGGAATGCGGGGTTTAATCAGAAAGGGCAGTTTTCGATGGCTACTTCCGCCAGCACCATCCTGAAGCGCGTGAAGGACGAGGAGATCGAATGGATCGATCTTCGCTTCACCGATCCCAAGGGCAAGTGGCAGCACCTGACCATGGTCGCGTCGATCCTGGGCGAGGACGAGCTGACCGACGGCCTGATGTTCGACGGTTCGTCGATCGAGGGCTGGAAGGCGATCAACGAGTCCGACATGGTGCTCAAGCCCGATCTGGACGCGGTCTATACCGATCCGTTCTCGGCGACGCCGATGCTGGTCATCTTCTGCGACGTGGTCGAGCCGTCGACCGGTGAACTCTATGCCCGCGACCCGCGCTCGACTGCGAAGCGCGCCGAGGCGTATCTGAAGACCACCGGCATCGGCGACACCGTCTATGTCGGACCGGAAGCCGAATTCTTCATGTTCGACGACGTCCGGTTCGAAAACACCTATTCGACCAGCTATTACAAGATCGACGACATCGAACTGCCGGGCAATTCGGGTCGCGAGTACGAAGCCGGCAATATGGGTCACCGCCCGCGTGCCAAGGGCGGCTATTTCCCGGTCGCCCCGGTCGACAGCGCCGTCGACATCCGTGGCGAGATGGTCAGCACCATGCTCGAAATGGGCCTGCCCTGCGACAAGCATCACCACGAAGTCGCCGCCGCGCAGCACGAACTGGGCCTGACCTTCGGCACGCTGACCACGACTGCCGATCGCATGCAGATCTACAAGTATGTCGTGCATCAGGTCGCCCATGCCTATGGCAAGACCGCGACGTTCATGCCGAAGCCGATCAAGGAAGATAACGGCTCGGGCATGCACACCCACTTCTCGATCTGGAACGGTGGTTCGCCGCTGTTCGCGGGTGACGGCTATGCCGGCCTGTCGGACATGTGCCTGTATTTCATCGGCGGCATCATCAAGCATGCGAAGTCGGTGAACGCCTTCACCAACCCGACGACCAACAGCTACAAGCGCCTGGTTCCCGGTTACGAAGCGCCGGTGCTGCTCGCCTATTCGGCGCGCAACCGGTCGGCATCGTGCCGCATCCCGTATGGCACGGGCCCGAAGTCGAAGCGCGTCGAAGTCCGCTTCCCCGACGCGATGGCCAACCCGTATCTCGCCTATGCGGCGCTGATGATGGCCGGCCTCGACGGCATCCAGAACAAGATCCATCCGGGCGAGGCCATGGACAAGAACCTGTACGACCTGCCGCCGGCAGAACTCGCGCAGGTCCCGACCGTGTGCGGTAGCTTGCGCGAAGCGCTCGACAGCCTCGAAGCCGATTACGACTATCTGCTGAAGGGCGACGTGTTCTCGAAGGACCAGATCGAAGCCTATATCGAGATCAAGCGTGGCGAAGTGGCTCGCTGGGAAATGACCCCGAGCCCGGTCGAATATGATATGTACTACAGCGCCTGAGGTTGCCGTGCCGGCAACCGGTGGCACGCAAGCGTACCACAGGCGCTGTCGGCCGGCCTCGCCCACGGGCGAGGACCGACGACTTGGCTTCGCCACGTCGCGCTTGGGTTGAGAGGAGGCGTCGGGAGCGATCCCGGCGCCCTTTTCATAGCCCACGAGGTTGGCCTTGCGGGGCGGACGGGTTCGCGGTCGGGGATCGGCGGCAGCCGCTGAAGAAGCACCCTCGCCCTTCCGCGCCTGCGCCGCTCCGTCCCTCTCCCGCCGCGAGAGAGAAAGCGGGCGCCCCCGTCAACCACTCCGCCTGCCACAGAAACGTCACATCTCCGTGTCTTATCGCTTTCCAGCAACCCGCCAGCAGGACCAGCCCGCATGACCATCCTCCTCGACCGTCGCACCTTGCTAAGCGGGTTCGCCGTCGGGGCCGCCGGGCTGACCGTGCCGCCGGCGGCAGCTGCGCGGGAGAAGCCGTCGAAAGGCTGCACCTTCGCGGTGCTGGGCGACTGGGGGCGCGATACGCCCGAACAGCATCATGTCGCGGCGGCGATGGGCCGGGCGGCGGCGGCGGCGCGGAGCGATTTCGTGCTGGCGATCGGCGACAATTTCTACAGCGACGGGGTGGCGTCGGTCGATGACCCGCTGTGGCAGTCGGTGTTCGAGGGAGTCTATACCCACCCGGCGTTGCAGGTGCCGTGGTATGCGCTGCTTGGCAATCACGACTATCGCGGCAATCCGCAGGCGCAGCTCGACTATGCGGCGCGCAGCAAGCGGTGGCGGATGCCGGCGCGTTATTATCAGGTCGCCGATGCGGCGCTGGTGCGCGCCGATGCCGATCTGTTCGCGATCGACACCTCGCCCTTCGTCGAACGCTATCGCAGCAACGATGGCCCGATCGGCAGCAATACCCGGTCGCAGGATACCAAGGCGCAACTGGCATGGCTCGACCACGCGCTGTCGCAGTCGCGCGCCAAGTGGAAGCTGGTCACCGGCCACCATCCGATCCGGTCGGGCGGCAGCGGCCATGGCGATCAGCCGGAGATCATCGCGCAGGTGCTGCCGATCCTAAACCGACACGGGGTGCAGGCCTATATCGCCGGGCACGACCACGATCTGCAGCATATCCGCCGCGACGGGATCGACATGATCCAGTGCGGCGGCGGCATGGAGGCGCGGCCGGTTTCGCCGGTCGAGGGCACCCGCTTCTGCCGCGCGGCGGCGGGGTTCGGCATGGTGCAGGTGGCGGGCGACCTGCTGTCGTTCGACCTGCGCGACGAGGCGGGCAAGAGCCTGTACAGCGCATCCGTGCCGGTGCGCGCGTTGGCTTGATCGGGTCAAAGTTCACTAAGTTCATACTTGCTCGCGTCTTGCGCGGTGGGTGGCTTTGCTGAGTAAGCAATTACCCCCCGTTTGCTTCAAGAGAATTCGAGAAGCGTCCGTCGAGAAGGCGTTGATGGGCTGGACGTGTCAAAGAGCGCGGGCACTCTGACCATCTTCCGGTTTGTAGGAAAGGGCGGGGGCGTGTTCTCGACAGACGCTTCTCGACAAGCTCGAAGCTGCTCGAACCGAACGGGGTAAGCCGAGGAGGTCAATAGTCACGGGAGATGCGGACGTTGGTGCTCTGGCGGCCGAGCGTCGAGATCGAGGCGAGCAGCGACAGCCAGCGGGTCACCTGGAACTCGATGCGGGTGGCGGAATAGCCCTGCCCGTCGGTAACGATCTCCGCATAGAAGCGCCGCGTCAGATATTTGCCGGCCGCGACCGACGTCCCCTGCCCCGTCTGCGGATCGGCGGGGAGGATGCGCAGCCGGTCGAGGCCGGCGGCGCGGCGGACGGCGTTGATCGGGTTGAGGCCGCCCTCGCCATTTTGGAGCGCGGCGACGGCGGCGGCGAGTTGCAGCGCCTCCGGGGCCGAAAGGTTGGTGATCGAGGTGCCGAACAACAGCCGCGACAGCAATTCGTCCTCGGGCAGCGCGGGTACGCTCTGGAAGCTGATTTCGGGGCGGGTTGCGGTGCCGGCGACGCGGATCGTGGCGTTCAGCCCCTGGGTGTCGGCGGCGGCGACGATATCGAGCGCGGGGTCGGCAGGGCTTTCGCCGTTGAAGCGCAACACACCGCGATCGACGCGGAATTCGCGGCCGGCAAATTCGTAATCGCCGCGGACCAGATCGGCACGACCGTTGATGATCGGGTTGGTCGGTTCGCCGGTGATGGCGAGGTCGGCGGACCATTCGCTGGTGAGGCCAAGGCCGGTGACGATCAGCCCGCCCGGCGCGCGCGCCTTCAGGTCGAGCTTCCACGGCACGACGGCAGCGGCGGTTTCGTCGTCGCCATCGGGACGGTTGATCTCGCGGATATTGAGGCGCGGCAGCGGCGCGGTGGCGGTAGCACGGCCGAGGCGATAGCGGCTGCCATCCATCCGCACCTGTCCGGAAATGGTGCCGCCCGCCCCGTCGCTGCGGATCGCGATCGGGCCGGTAACGGTCGCGCCGATCGAATCGGTATTGATGAGCCGTGCGCGATCGGCGTTGAGCGACAGGTCGATGCCGAAGCCGCGCACCGATGCGAATTCGAACGCGCCGGTGCCGGTCACCCGCCCCTGTCGCCCGTCACTGGCGGCGAAGCGATCGATGACCAGCCGCGATCCGTCGAAGCGGCCCTGCGCCTCGACCCCGGTCAGCACGGTGCCGGTGATCGCGCTTTCGATGCGCGCGCCGCTGGAGCGGACGACGCCACGGATGCGCGGGTCGGCAAGGCGCCCGGACACGTCGGCACCGACCGCGACCGGGCCGGACAGGTCGAACAATTCGATGCCGGTCAGCCGCCACAGCGTATCGGCGGGGCCCCCATAGCGAAGCTGCGCGATCAGCGGCGCGTTGGCGATACGGGTGGCGAGGTCGCCCTGCCCCAGCGGCGCCAAGCGGGCCTGGGCGCGACCGATCGTCTTGCCGCCGCTGGCCATCACCGCGCGCACCCCGGCGCGGTTGGCGTCGAGCACGGCGGCGATGCCGACATCGATCGGGGTCGATGACAGGACCAGTCCCGACCGGCTGAGGCCGCGCACGGTCATGTCGACCCGGCCGCTGGGCGTATCGCCACTCAGCGCATAGGCGATCCTGCCCGACGCGGTGCCGCCCAGGCCCAGTCCCGGATAGCCGATATCGAGTACCGCCAGCGGCATGCGCGCGACGTCGAGGGTCAGTTCGCCGGCGGTCGCGCCGAACGCGCCGCCGACCGTGGCGGTGCCGCCGGCGAAGCTGAAGCGAGTCGGGGCAAGGCGCCAGCCCTCCCCTTCGCGGCGCAGGACCGCCGGGGTTTCGAGTTTGAGCGGGCGGCGGTCGAGCGTACCTTCGGCGGAGATCGTATAGCTGTCGGTTGCGACCTGCGTCACGCTTTGGATCGAGAAGGCGCGACCGCGCGATCCGGCGATGGCTGCGCGGACTTCGCCGACGCCGTTCACCAGCTTCGCGCTGCCGGCCAACCGCGCGATCGACAATTGGCCGCGGCGGAACCCTTGCGCGGTGACGGTCGCGTCGAGGGTCGTGCCGCCCTCCGCCAGCACGATCCCCGCCTCCAGCCGCCCGCGCCGGACCATGCCCGCAGCCCCCAGCCGGGCGCGGGCGACATCGAGCGCGATGTCGATGCGCTGGTCGCTGCCCTGCGGACGGAAGGCGATGGTGCCGGCGATGCCGCCGCCATCGACGTTCAGTTGCCCGAGAAAGCCGTCCTCGACGATATCGACGGCGCCGTTGGCGCGGGTGCCGCTGACCTCCAGTTCGTCGACGGCGATGCGGGCGGTGCCGCCGCTTGGCAACAGGATGCGGCCATTGGCGGTGAACGGCCCCAGCCGCGATCCGCCGGCGGCGCGATAGGCGAAGCCTTCGGGCGTCGGGTCGAGATGCGCGACGACATCGGCAAGGCCGAGCATGACGTTGGGCGACGCGAAACGCAGGTCGAGCGTCGGTTTCGAAATATTGCCGTCGAGGACAAGCTGGACGGGACCATAGGTCGCCTGCCGCCCGCTGCCTTCGAAATGGAAGGTGCCGTCGCGGCGGCGATAACCGTTGCCGCTAAGGGTCAGGCCGGGCGAGGTCAGCCGCAGACCGCGCAGATAGAGGATGCCGTCATTGCCGCGTTCCAGCGCGGTTTCGATCCGCGGCAACCCTTGCGTCAGCGAACGGAAGAAGCCGTTGTCGAGCCGGCGGACCTGCGCCAGTCCGCGCCCGACGATACGGGTACCGCCCCCGGGGATCGGCACCGCGGTCAGCCGGGTCTGGACATCGACCAGCCCGAGGCCGGGGATCAGATAGCGTTGCAGCGCGCCGCTGATCCCGACCTCATAGCGGCCGGTCGCCAGATCGAGGGTCAGCATGATGCGCCCGTTGAGCTTGTCCGACCGGACGATCAGGTCGTTGCCGACTAGCGTACGCGTGCCGACCGCGAGCCTGCCCGTGACCGACAGGTTGCGCAGGATGCCGCCCCCGACATCGCCGACCCCGGTCACCCGCGCCGCCGCCAGCCGGATCGGGACGATCACCGGTGCCTTGGAGAAACGCCCCTGCCCTGCGGCCACGACGCTCTCGAAGCCGGTCTGGTCGAAAGCGAGCCGGGCGGCGCGCAGGCGATAGTCGAAGCGCGCGGTCGAAAATTCGCCATCGAGGATCGCGCGGAGTTCGATGTCGCGGCCGGTCATGTTGGGGAACAGCGCGGCGGGGCGCAGCAGGCGCGCGCGTAGGCGCAGATCGCGGAAAGCGCTGGTGCCGAGGTCGACGATGCCATCGGCTTCCAGCGCCAGCGCCGGACTGCGCAGCGCGAGGACGCCGCCGATGCGCCGATTGGCGAAGGTCGCGCTGCCGGTGACGCGGACCTGCGGCGCGGTCAGGCGTTGCAGCTTGCCCTGCAACAGCGTCGAGGGGGCGAGCGTGCCGCCGAGCGTATAGCGGCCGGCGCGGACGCCGAGCGTCAAGTCGATCAGACGGGCGCGGCCGGCATCGGCCACGGCGCGACCGTCCCATGCCGACCAGCGGCCGTCACCCGACACCTCGACCGACAGGGGCCGGCGGATACCGCTGGCGGTGGCGAGCAGGCCGTCGGCGACGCCGCGGGCGCGCAGATCGACATCGAACCGGTCGCGATCGGGTTCGGCATCGAGGCGCAGGCGCAGCCGGTCGCTATTGGCGATGTCGAGCGCCAGATCGACCAGCGCCCGGCCCGAGCGGATATCGGCCTGTCCGGCAAGGCGACCGATGCGGGCGGTGCCGGTCACGCCCTTGCCGAGTTCGAGGCGCTCGACGCTCAGCCGGCCGATACGGATGTCGAAACCGGGCAGGATCGGGCCCTTGCGTCCGGTCGGGTTGGGTTGCGGGAGCTTGGCGAGGATGGCGCGCGGGATGGTCAGGCTGGTGATCGCCAGCCGGTTCGACCAGAATTCCCAAGGCCGCCAGTCGAGATCGGCCGCCGGCGCGCGCAGCACCAGCCCCTTGGGATCGTAGATGCGCACGTCGATCAGCCGCGCGCGGGTGTAGATCGACCCGTCGATGCGGCCGATGCGATAGCGCATGCCGTTGGCGGGTTTCAGCGTCGCGATCTTGTTCGCGATCAGCCGGTGGCCGGGGCCGGTATCGATGACGACCAGCAGCCCGGCAATGGCGATGACGATCGCCGCCACCAACTGCGCGAGGCGACGCCCCCAACCGATCCGGCGCTTCGGCGCAGGTGCGGTGTCGGCTAGCGCCTCGGTCAAAAGGCCTGCCCCAGCGAGACATAGACGGCGACGCGCGGGTCGCCGCGCTGCGGGTTGATCGGGGTGCCGACATCTACGCGGATCGGCCCAAAATTGCTGTAGTAGCGGACCCCGATGCCGGTGCCGAAGCGCATGCCGGTGAAGCGCGGCAGCGTCGAGGTGTAGATATTGCCGGCGTCGAGGAACGGCACGACCCCGAAATTGCCGAAGGCACGGACGCGGGCCTCGAGCGAAAACTCGGCGAGGCTGCGGCCGCCGATCGGATCGTTGTTCGGATCGCGGGGGCCGATGTCCTGAAACCCATAGCCGCGCACCGATGCGCCGCCACCGGCATAGAAACGCCGCGACGGCGCGACGGCATCGCGCGGGGCGCCGAGGATCGATCCGATGCGGGTGCGCCCGGCCAGCACGACGCGGCCGGTGACCGGGCGGTAGACGCTCGCGTCGATCTGGGCGCGGGTATAGCCGAACACCTGCCCCTGCAGCGACAATTCGGGGCTGATCCGCCCGCCCAGCCGGAAGCCTTTCGTCGGGTTGAGCAGGTCGTCGGAGCCGTCGTAATTCAGGCTGCTGGGCAGCGCGCCGATGAAATAGGTGCGGCGGCGCGGTTCGCCGGTGGCGACGATCACGTCGCGTTCGTCGGTCGCGACCAGTTCGCCGCCGAGCGACCAGGTCCAGGTCTTTTGAAAGAAGATATTGGTCTGCCGCTCCAACCCGGCCGACAGCGAGACGGTGTTCGCTTCGAAGGCGTTGCGGACGAGATGGGTCGCAGCGACCTGCGCGGTCAGCACCCGGTCGCGGCCATGGAAATTGTTGCGGCGGAACGTGACCGCCGCGACCTGTTCGAGCGTGCCGAGCACGCCGCGTAGCGTCAGCGCGCCTTCGGGCGGGAACAGGTTGCGATGGGTCCAGCTCGCCTCGATCCGCGCGCCTTCGCCGGTGCCATAGCCGATCTCGCCGGCGATGGTCCGCGGCGGGGCAGGCTCCATGGCGAGGTCGAGGTCGACGGTGCCGGGCGTCGCCCCCTCGACCGGGGTCAGGCGGACCTGCGACACGAGGCTGGTCTGGACGATGGCTCGGCGTAGATCGTCGACCAGCGTCGAGTCATAGGTCTCGCCGGGTTTGAAGCGGGCGATGTCCTGCGCATGGTCGCCGTCGAAAATGCGGTTGGGCGCGGTGACGATCCGGCCGAAGCGACGCTCGCCACCCGGCGCGACCGCGATGTCGAGCGTCGCGGTGCGGGTGGCATGGTCGACGGTGATCTCGGGCGCGCCCACCTTGGCGAAGGGAAAGCCTTCGCGACCGATCGTCTGGGTCAGCTGGTCCTGCGCGGCGACGACGCTGTCGCCCTGTACGGGGGTTTCGGGCTTGATCGGGAAAGCGTCGCGCAACTCCGGCGCCTTGTCGCCCGCGGCGGCGATGCCGGGGGTGCGGACCTGCGCGAAGCGGTAGAGCTGACCGGGTTCGACCTCGAGATAGACGATCAGCCGCTCGCCTTCGGGACGGACACTGGTCGAAATGCGCGCGTCGAAATAGCCTTCGTTGCGAAGCAGTTCGTCGAGCAGCCGCGCATCCTCGCGCGCGCGGCGGTCGATCTGCGCGGCGTTGGCGGGTTCGCCTTCGTTGGCGCGCAGTGTCGAGAGTTCGTTGAACCGCTGGCGGAACAGGTCGGTATTGATGCTGTCGATGCCGGTGATGCGGTAATTATAGCGGAATTCGCCGCCGGCGCGCTGCGGTCCGGCGGTCGCATCGGGATCGGTTGGCGCGGTCGACAGGTCGGGCCAGGCGACGCCGATGTCGGGCAGATCGGCCATCGGCGCATTGGGATCGAGCGGCGTTTCCTGCGCGAACGCCGCCGGGCCCGCAAAGGCGAGCCATCCGGCGCTCAACAGCACGGCAAGCCGGCAGCTCGACATGACAGCGGTCCTAGCGGAGCAGCCCGCCCCCCGCCAAGGGCCAAGGTCAGTGAATCGTGCCCCAGACGCCGGGCCGTGCGAGCAGATTGACGAGCCGAGCGACCTGTCGCCAGCGGCAGAACTGGATGACATTGTCGTTGTCGCGGGCATCGGCGGCGCGGGCGACGGCTTCGTCGGCGGCGCGCGCGCCGAAATCGGAGATCAGCTCATGCGCCGTCGCCAGATCGGAAGCGTCGGAGATGTACGGCGGCAGGGCGATCGAATCGAGCATGGCGGCGCTTGTAACACGGTTCGTGCCGGAACCGTACCGACCGCGTTTGCCGCGGGAGACGATGGTTACCGCCTCCCCGACTATCCCGATGCGGGACGGCGGGGCGTGCCGGGGTGGCACGGACGGGACGCGGTGGCGCGGGCGCGGCGGGTGTGGCAAGGGATCGGGCATGAACAGACCTTCGCAAAGCCCCAAGGCCGGCGGGATGCCGATCGCGCTCGGCACGCTGGGCGGTGCCATCATCGGCGCGATGTTCGGCGAGGCGACGATCGGGTTGCTGGTCGGGCTGGCGCTAGGCGTCGGAATTGCCGTGATTATCTGGCGGCGCGACCGGGTCTGAAAGTTGACGAAGTTGACACTGCGTCAAGATTGTTCGGCGGTATTATTTGTTGTTTTGTAATGATTTAGGCGCATTTTTCGGCGGATAAGGTGACACGGGGGTGTCCTGGCGGTTCGGGACATTTCAAGGAACGCGGCGACCATCGCAAAGGGCGGGGCTGTAGGAAATGCTACAGCGTGCGCGCCAGCCAGACCACGCGGCCGACGATATCGGGCTGGCCGGCGACCGCGATCGGCGGATAGGCCGGGTTGTCGCTGACCAGTTCGACGCCGTCGCGGGTGCGGGCGAGGCGTTTGACGAGCAGGACGCCGTCATGGCGCACGACATGGATCGCGCCCGACACGCCGCGCCGGTCGCCGCGGTCGACTAGGATCGCGTCGCCATCGGATAGGGTCGGCTGCATCGAATCGCCGGCGACGGTGATCATCGAGGCGTTGTCGGGGCGCACCCGCAACTGGCGCAGCAGCGCGCCGTCGATGCGGAGCGCGCCGTCACCGCGATCGTCCTCGACCAGTCCCCCCGGCCCGGCCGAAGCGGCAGCGTCGATACGGGGAATTGCGATCAGCGGATTGTCGGGCGGACCGCCGAGCAGCGATTCGGCAACGCCCAGATAGCGGGCGAGCGTCGCTCGGTCCCGCTCCGCCAGCCGGCGCGGCGATCCGCGTTCGATGAATTGCTGGAGATAGGCCGGGTTGCGGCCGAGCACGCGCGACAGTTCGGCAAGGCTGACGCCCCGTTCCCCGGCCAGCCGCGCAATCGCGGCACGAATATCGTTCGATTCCATGGTGCAATCCTACCCATAGGATTTTTCCTAGACAAGTTGGATTTCAAGGAACAGATCAAGAACGGGAACAGAGTTGGAGTGACGGACGGGAGGCATGGATGCACACGATATTGCAGCGGATCAGCCAGCATTTGCAGGCGACGGGTACACCGGAAACGCTGTTCGGGCGGCGCGCGGCGGGCGATCCGCGACTGGTCGGCGACCTGCGCAACGGGCGGCAGCCGCGCCCGCCGCTGATCGCGAAGATCGAGGCGTATATCGACGCGCAGGAGCAGCGGCATTGAGCCGGGGGCCAGATGCGGCGACGCTGCTCGAACGGCGGCTGCGGATCGCGGCGGAGGCAGCGGGGGTCGCGGCGACGGTCGGCGAGTCGGATTGGACGCGCTGGGCGAGCGCGACCTTTGTCGGGGCGCGGCATCGCGTGCCGATCGGCGGTTCGGGCGTCGCGTTCGATGCGTGGGTCGCGGCGCTGGCCGAGGCGGAACTGCCGTTGCGCGGGCATCTGGTCGCCGATGTCGCGGTGGTGGCGCGGTCGGGGGATAGGGTCGTGGTGGAGGTGTTGACGGTCGAGGAGCGGTGAGGGTTGGTGGGCGCTCGCTTGGGCGAGCGCGCGAGTCGGTAGGCTCGCTCGCCCCTCTCCCAACCTGCGCTAGCCAGCTTAGCCGGCAAGCTTCGGTATCCCTCTCCCCTGTTCGGGGAGAGGGCCTTTCGTTACTCTCCGCCGGCCATTCGGCGGAGGGCGCCGAGGGCGGACGCTAGGCCGGTGGATTGGGCCTTGGCGGCTTCCTGACGCTCGATCTCGGCGGAGCGGCGGCGTTGCAGGCCGTGGTCGAGGCGGTCGAGCAGCGCGTCGAGGCTGGGCAAGGGCGCGGGTTCGATGACCGGTTCGGCGGGCGGGATGTCGGGTTGGGCCGCTGCCTCGACCGGCGGTTCGTCGGCTTCGGGGGCGGCGACGGCTTCGGTCACGACCGGTGCGACCGGCGGTTCGGGGGCGAGCAGCGGCACGACCTCCTCGGGCTCCGGCTCAGGCTCTGGCGTTGCCGCGATCGGTTCGGCGGGCGGCGCTTCGAGCGGGGTCGGCGGCATCGACGCCTCCGGTTCGGGGGGCGCGGAGACGGCGTCGGTGTCGATAGTGGTTTCTTCGGCAGGTACCGGCGTCGGGCGGAACAGCGGGCGGACCGCCTGGGCCGGGGCGGCGGGGACCGGCGGCACGGCGGCAGGGTCGAAGATCGCCATCGGCACGTTCAGGTCGCGCGGCAGGTCCATTTCGGTCTCGACCGGGTCGAGCGGATCGAGGAACGGCTTGCCGAGGTCGCGAGTCGCGCGGACCGGCGGGCGCGGCGGGGCGTCGGGATGGGCGTCGGCACGGCGGACGCTGGGTTCGGCCGTGGCGGGGCGGCGCTTGCGCTTGACGGGCAGCAACAGCCACAGCCCGATCCATAGCGGCCCGGCGATCAGCGTCGCGGCGGCGAGCATCAGCACGACCCGCGCGGTCATGCCCAGCGGCGGCGCGGCGGCGGGGAGCAGCGCCGGCAGGCCGCTTGCCTCCACCGCAGCCTCGATCCGCCAGACCGGCAGCAGCGCGATGACCAGCGCGACAGTGAGCGCGGTGAAGATCGCGACGACGGGGACCTGCGCGCGCTTCATGCGTCGACCAGCGGGCGGGCGGTGGTGACGGCAGCGTCGGCGGTAGGACCGATCAGCCGCTGATAGAGCGGCTGGTAGCGGGCGACGTTCGCCGCCCAGTTGCGTTCCGATTCGACGAAGGCGCGCGCGCGGTCGCGCATCGGCTCCCAACCCGACCGGTCGGCGAGCAGTGCCGCGACGCGGGCGGCGAGCGCGGCGGGATCGTCGGGGGCGAAGAGCGTGCCGGTGTCCCCGTCGCGGATCAGTTCGCGATGGCCGCCGACATCGGACGCGGCGACCAGCCGGCGCTGTGCCATCGCCTCGAGCGGTTTGAGCGGGGTGACGAGATCGGTCAGGCGCATCGCTTTACGGGGATATACGAGTAGATCGACGAGTCCATAGTAGCGTTCGACTTCGTGATGCGGGACGCGGCCGATGAAGCGGATCGCGTGCGCGGCGTCGGACGCTGCGGCCTGGGCGCGCAGGGCCGATTCCATCGGGCCGCCGCCGACCAGCAGCAGGCGGACGTTCGGGCGCGTGGCGACCAGCGCGGGCATCGCCGCGATCAGCGTGTCGAGCCCTTCGTAATCGTAGAAGCTGCCGAGATACCCCAGCACCTCCTTGCCCGTCAGATCGAGCTCGGCGGCGAGCGCGGCGTCGGGCACGGGCGGATCGCCGAACAGGGTCAGGTCGACGCCATTGGGCGAGACCATGATCTTGGCCGGATCGATGCCGCGCGCGATCAGGTCGCCGCGCAATCCTTCGCAGATGACCGCGACGCCATCGGCGCGGCGCACCGCCCAGGTCTCGAGCGCGCGAGTCGCGCGGTAGCGGGACGAGCCTTCGGTGCCGGTGCCGTTGCCGACCGCGGCGTCTTCCCAAAATGCGCGGATCTCATAGACCAAAGGCAGAGCGCGCTTGCGGGCGACCTTCAGTGCGGCGAGTGCGTCGAGGACGGGCGAATGGGCGTGGAGGATGTCGGGGCGGAATTGCGCGACCACGTCGTCGATGCGTGCGGCGAAGGCGCGGATTTCGGCGAGTTCGGCCAAGGGTGCCGGCAGGCTGCGCGGCGGCACGGTGCGGTGGAAGTCGATGCCGTCGATCGTCTCGGCCGCGCGGTCGCGCGCGCCCTGCCGTGCGCCGGTGACGGCGGCGACGCTCCAGCCGCGCGCCATCTGCGCGGTCAGGATCGCGCGGGTGCGGAAGCTGTACCCACTGTGCAGCGGCAGACCATGATCGAGGATATGGAGGACTCGCATGGCCTGTTCCTGCCAGAACTTGGTTAACGGAGATGTAAACGCACGATAATCCTAATCGCCGGCAAAGGCGAAGGGGGTCAGGCCGCCATCGCGATCGTCGAGGCGCATGGCGCGGCCGACGGGCGGAGCGGAGCGTTGCGGACAGTCGCCACGGGTGCAGGCGCGGCACCCCGCCCCGACGGGTACGCCGCGCGCGGTCAGGTCGAGGCCACGCGCGGCGGCGAGGCCTGCGGCTTGTTCGGCGGCGATGCCGAGCATGACGACGAAGCGCGCGCGGACTTCGCCGGCCAGCGCACCGGGCGGGGTGACGGTGCGGGCGATGGTCAGCCAGCGGCCACCGGCTTCGGGTTCGACCAGTTGCACGATCGCTTCCCCGCTTCTGGCAAAGGCGTCGAACGCGCCGAGCAGCGGGCATGGCGCGCCTTCGACCAGCGGCGACTGGCTGGCGCCGGCGAAACGCTTCGAGATCTGGCCGGCGCGGTCGAGGCGGAGCAGGCAGAAGGACAGGCCCCGCGCGCCGACGCGGTGGAGCGTGGTTAGGCGATGGGCGACATGTTCGAACCCCGCCCCGAAGCGGCGGCCGAGCAGCGCGATGTCGTAGCCGGTCGCCTCGCACGCGCGCAGGAAGCGGGCATAGGGCATCATGACCGCGGCGGCGAAATAGCCGTGGAGATGGCGGCGCAGCCAGAGTTCGGCGGTACGATCGGTCAGGCCGGCACCGCGCACCACCGCATCGACTTCGGCGCGGGCCTCGGCATGACCCAACGCGCGGGCGAGCGCGAAGCTGCGCGAGGCGGGGTCGAGGCGTTCGGACAATTGCAACTGGCGGGCGTGCAGGTCGGTGCGGTGCAGGCGGTCGGGCATCGCCTCGACCGGCAGCAGGCGGACCGACAGGTGATGGCGGACGCGCAGGCGATCGGCCATCGCCGCCGCCGCATCGCCGCCGCTCTGGCGCAGCTCGTCGGCGAGTGCTTCGGCCTGTGCGTCGAGGTCGGGGAAGTGGTTGCGCCAGCGCTCGATCGCGGCGCGGGCTTCGACGGCGGGGTCGGCGGTGATCGTCTCCCCTGCCCCGCCGCCCAACCGGTCGAAGGCGCGGGCAAAGGCTTCGGCACCGCCCGGAGCGCTGGCCAGCCACTCGGCGATGTCGCCACGGTCGAGCGCGAGGTCGGCGAACATCGGGTCGGCGAGGCGGCGGCGCAGCGCATCGGCGCCCCCTGCCGGTTCGCTGGCAGCCAGCGTGCGCGCGTCGAAGCCGAAGCGTTCGGCGAGCGCCACCAGCAACGTCGCGGTCAACGGACGCTGATTGCGCTCGATCAGGTTGAGATAACTGGGCGAGACGCCGAGCAGGTCGGCCATTGCCGCCTGCGTCAGCGCCTGTCCGCGGCGCAAGCGGCGGACGGCGTGGCCGGCGAAGAGCTTGGTTTCCATGGGCCGCCCCTGTCATGAATTTACATTATGACAACAGCAACACCAGCGTGCGCGACAGTGCAACCGGAATTTCGGTGCGTCACGACTGACAGACCAGGTTCGCCAGCGGCATATCGGTGTCAACGAAAACCTGCGCTGTAAAGGACATGACAATGGACATCGCCGATCTGGTCCCCGCCCCGCCCGGCCGCTTCGACGGGATCACCCGCCCTTACACGGCCGCCGACGTCGCGAAGCTGCGCGGGTCGGTCGCGGTCGAGCATACGCTGGCGCGGCGTGGCGCGAACCGGTTGTGGGAATTGCTGCACAGCGAGGACTATGTCCATGCGCTGGGCGCGCTGTCGGGCAATCAGGCGATGCAGATGGTGCGCGCGGGGCTGAAGGCGATCTACCTGTCGGGCTGGCAGGTGGCGGCCGATGCCAACACCGCCGGGCAGATGTATCCCGACCAGTCGCTCTATCCGTCGAACGCCGGGCCGGAACTGGCGAAGCGGATCAACGCGACGCTCGCGCGCGCCGACCAGATCGAGCATATGGAGGGCGGTGCGACGCGCGACTGGTATGCGCCGATCGTCGCCGATGCCGAGGCTGGCTTTGGCGGACCACTCAACTGTTTCGAGATCATGAAGGCCTATATCGCCGCCGGCGTCGCGGGCGTGCATTATGAGGACCAGCTGGCATCGGAAAAGAAGTGCGGGCACCTCGGCGGCAAGGTGCTGATCCCGACCCAGGCGCATATCCGCAACCTCGATGCGGCGCGGCTGGCGGCGGATGTGGCGGGCGTGCCGACGATCATCTGTGCGCGGACCGATGCGGAGAGCGCACGGCTGATTACCTCGGACATCGACGAGCGCGATCATCCGTTCCTGACCGGCGAGCGGACGCCCGAGGGGTTCTTCCGGCTGAAGGACAGGACCGGGGTCGATCATTGCATCGCACGCGGCCTCGCCTTTGCCGAACATGCCGACCTGTTGTGGTGGGAGACGAGCAAGCCGAACCTCGCCGATGCGCGGCGCTTTGCCGAGGCGATCCGGGCGCAATATCCGAACAAGCTGCTCGCCTATAATTGTTCGCCGTCGTTCAACTGGGAGAAGAATCTCGACCGCGACGACATCGCCCGCTTCCAGCGCGAGATCGGGGCGATGGGGTACAAGTTCCAGTTCGTGACGCTGGCCGGCTTCCACCAGCTCAACTACGGCATGTTCGAACTGGCGCGCGGTTATCGCGACCGGGGGATGGCGGCGTATAGCGAGCTGCAACAGGCCGAAT
Organism: Sphingomonas sp. SAFR-052; assembly: GCF_051965015.1. NCBI lineage: Bacteria > Pseudomonadati > Pseudomonadota > Alphaproteobacteria > Sphingomonadales > Sphingomonadaceae > Sphingomonas > Sphingomonas sp. SAFR-052. The sequence goes on from NZ_JBQCMO010000004.1 coordinate 284,892, forward strand.
TCGCCGCTGAGGCCAATGGCTATACCGCGACCCGTCACCAGCGCGAGGTAGGCACCGGCTATTTCGATCTGGTCGCGACGACGCTGGCCGGAGGGAGCAGCTCGACCACTGCGCTGAAAGAATCCACCGAAACGGCCCAGTTCGACAGGGCCGCCTGAACCATCAGAGAGGAGAAGTACGATGCCCGAACCGACCCGCAGCCGCGCCGTGTTCTCGACCGAGGATTTCCGGTTGCTCAAGGAAGCGCTGGCGACGCATATCCAGACGATCGCCGACCAGCCGCAATCGAGCAAATTCGCCCATCTGTACCACCGGCTCGGTCGGATCTGATCCACGCCACCTAAGCGCGGACGGGCGCGTCGCTTGCGGGCGGCGCGCCCGATTGCGTGATCGGGTATCGCCTGCCATCCTGACGAACCGGACGATTCGAAGATCCGGTTTGCCACAGGAGCGTTTATGGACACTGCCAGCCTGTTCCGCCTCGACGGACGTGTCGCGCTGGTCACCGGGGGATCGCGCGGCATCGGGCGGATGATCGCGGCGGGGTTCGTGGCGCAGGGGGCACGCGTGTTCATCTCCGCGCGCAAGGCCGATGCCTGCATCGAGACCGCGGAGGCGATCGGCGCGACCGCGCTGCCGCAGGACGTGTCGAGCGTCGAGGGATGCCGTGCGCTCGCCGACCGGTTGGCGGCGCAGACCGACCGGCTCGACATCCTCGTCAACAATGCCGGCGCAGCATGGGGCGAGGCGTTCGAGACGTTCCCCGAAAACGGCTGGGACAAGGTCATGGACCTGAACGTGAAATCGCCCTTCTTCCTGACGCAGGCGCTGCACCCGATGCTGAAGGCCGCGGCATCGCGCGCGCGGCCGGCCAAGGTCATCAACATCACCTCGATCGACGGACAGCGGGTCAATCCGTGGGAGACGTACAGCTATCAGGCGTCGAAGGCGGCGCTGATCCACCTGACCCGGCGGATGGCGGCGCGGCTGGTGGCCGATGCGATCCATGTCAGCTCGATCGCGCCGGGGGCGTTTGCCAGCGACATGAACAAGGCCGCGCGCGACCATGGCGACGGAGTGGCGAAGCGTATTCCTGCCGGGCGGATCGGGGTCGATGAGGATATGGCGGCGGCGGCGATCTACCTCGCGTCGCGCGGCGGGGACTATGTGGTGGGCGAGACGATCACCGTCGATGGCGGATTGGTGAACGCATCGCTGGGCGGGTCGATCGACGGATAGGTCATGGTGCGATTTCGCTGCCGTCCCAGGCGAAGATGCGACCGCTCTGTGCCGGGGTCAAGCCGTCGAGCACGGCGAGGAGCTGCTCGGCACTATAAGCGGGGGTGAACAGCTTCTGCGCCGGCACGCCGCGCTGGAACGGTTTGCTCAGGCCCGTGTCGACGGTGCCGGGGTGGAGCGCGACGCATACGGCCTGCGGCCGGCTGCGCGCGAGTTCGATCGCTGCGGTGCGGACGATCTGGTTGAGCGCCGCCTTCGACGCGCGATAGCCGTACCAGCCGCCGAGGCGATTGTCGGAGATGCTGCCGATCCGGGCCGAGATGCAGCCGATGGCGGCGGGCGCATCCCGGGGCAGCAGCGGCACGAAATGCTTCAGCACCAGCGCCGGGCCGATGGCGTTGACCGCGAACAGATGCGCGAGGCGTGCGGCGTCGAGATCGCGCAGCGAGCGCTCCGGTCCGCCCGCTTCGTCGTGCAGGATACCGGTGGCGACGATCACTCGGGTCAGCGGCGTGTCGATCCGCGCGGCCGCGGCAGCTATCGAGGCCGGATCGGCGACATCGATCGCGGCATAAGTCACCCCGGCGGGCAGCGTCGCCGGTTCGCGTCGCGCGGCGGCAATGACATGATCATAGCGCCCGGAGGCTGCGAGCGCCGCGACCAATGCCGCGCCGATCCCGCCATTCGCGCCGATCACCATCGCGGTCGTCATTGGCCTCTCCCCTGTCGATCCATCGCACGAACGTTCGATAGCGCCGCAGATGTCCCTGCGGCCGGGCGAGCGGCGTTCGGGACCGCTGCGGTTTGCGGCCCCGTGATCCTGCGCTACACCGCCCGCTCACGAAAAGGGTTTGATCTATCGATGTTTAGTCGCCGTCTCGCTGCGCTTACGCTCGCCATTGCCACCGCCGCCCCGGCATTCGGTGCCGAGGCAAATGCCTATCCCGACATTCCCGAACCGATGGTGTTCGACATGGTTCGCCCGATGGGCGCACGGCGCGGGGAGCTGGAGACCAATGTGCTCGCGCTGTCTCCGCTGTCGGGACAGGAGCGCGCGCTCGAATGGGCACCGGAGGTCGAATATACGATCGCCGATGGTTTCGCGCTGGAGTTCGAATTGCCGTTCGAAGGGACGCGGCTGGCGGAACTGAAGATGGGGGCGCAGGCGACGTTCGGTACGATGGACCAGGGGCGGATCGTCCACGGCGTCCAGTTTCTCGGCATATACGAACGCGAGAGCAGGCGGACGTCGCAAGCGCTGCTTTATATGCTGGGGCGGCGGCACAATGAACGGTTGAGCACGATGACGATGGTCGGGGTTGGCGACGTGCGGCTGGGGCAGTCGGAAAGCGATGCCGGGCTGCTGGTCAATCATTCGACCTTTTACGACCTTACCCGCGACCGGGTCGTCGGGCTGGAGGTCAATTACAAGTCGCATCGCGACGGCGGCATCGCGCTGATCCCGCAATTCCATGCGCCGCTGGCCGACAAGGTGAATGTGCAACTGGGTGCCGGCGTGGATCGTCAGCGCGGTGAACCGGCGCGGCCGGTCGGCGGGGTGCGGCTGATTAAGGAGTTTTGACGGGCGGTTTCGCGGTTCTTATGGTCGTGGGACCTCGGCAAACGTCTTCGTCCTACCCCGGCCCTCTCCGCACCCCGCGTAGGTGGGGGGCCAAGGCCGAACAAAACAACGGCTTGCGGGTGAGGCCGTAAATCCCCGCCTGCGTGGGGATACGGTGTAGTCGACGGTTCACGACAATGCGGCGGTAGGGGCGCTCGGCCGGCGAGCGCCCCTACCCTCACCCCACCATGCCGCCCGCCGCCAGCACCGCCAGCGTCACCAGTTCGTTGGCGGTGCTGGTCATCGGTGCGATCTGGACCGGCTTTTCCATGCCGATCAGCATCGGGCCGATCACGTCGTCGCCGCCCAGTTCGCGCAGCAGCTTGGCCGAGATATTGGCCGATTGCAGCCCCGGCATGACCAGCACATTGGCCGGACCCGACAGGCGGGCGAAGGGGAAGTTCGCCATCTGGCGCGGATTGAGCGCGACGTCGGGGGCCATTTCGCCTTCATATTCGAAGCCGACCTGCCGCTTATCGAGCGCGGCCACGCCGTCGCGGACATTGTCGATCCACTGGCCCGAGGGATTGCCGAAGGTCGAATAGCTTAGGAACGCCACGCGCGGTTCGTGGCCCATGCGGCGGGCGACGGCGGCGGTGCGTTCGGCGATGTCGGCCAGTTCCTCGGCGCTCGGGCGTTCGTTGATCGTGGTGTCGGCCATGAACACGGTATGGCTCTGCCCGACCAGCAGGTGGATGCCGAACGGCACCTTGCCCCCGACCGGATCGATCACCCGGCGCACGTCGCGGAAGGTCTGCGCATAGGTGCGGGTGATGCCGGTAATCATCGCATCGGCGACGCCCAGCTGCAGCAGCACCGCGCCGAAGGTGTTACGGTCCTGGTTGATCATCCGTTCGGCATCGCGCTTCAGGAAGCCGCGGCGTTGCAGGCGCTGGTAGAGGAAGTCGACCATCTGCGGCACCATCTCGCTGGTGCGGCTGTTGTGGACCTCATATTCCTCCGGATTGGCGACGCCCAGCGCGCGCAGCCGGTCATGGACGTCGTCGCGGCCGACCAGCACCGGGATGCCGTAACCGCCCTCCTTGAACGCGATCGCGGCGCGCAGCACGACTTCCTCTTCGCCTTCGGCGAACAGGACGCGCTTGGGATGCGCGCGGGCGCCCTCATAGGCCATGGTCAGAACCGAGGTGGTCGGATTGAGCCGTGCGCGCAGCTGCTGGCGATAGGCGTCCATGTCGAGGATCGGGCGCGTCGCCACGCCCGAATCCATCGCCGCCTTGGCGACCGCCGACGGCACCAGTTCCATCAGGCGCGGATCGAACGGCGCGGGGATGATGTATTCGGGGCCGAAGCTGTGCTGCGTGCCATAGGCCAGCGCCACTTCCTCCGGCACGCGCTGGCGCGCCAGTTCGGCAATGGCGGTGGCGGCGGCGATCTTCATCTCGTCGTTGATGCCGGTCGCGCGCACATCGAGCGCCCCGCGGAAGATGAAGGGGAAGCCGATGACGTTGTTGACCTGGTTCGGATAGTCCGAACGACCGGTCGCGACGATCGCGTCGGGACGCGCGGCCTTGGCCAGTTCGGGGCGGATTTCCGGCTCCGGGTTCGCCATGGCGAAGATGATCGGCGACGGGGCCATGTCCTTGACCATTTCGGGCTTCAGCGCCCCTGCGGCCGAGAGCCCCAGGAACACGTCGGCGCCGTGCAACGCTTCGGTCAGGGTGCGGCGGTCGGTGGCGGCGGCATGCGCCGACTGCCACTGGTTCACATCGTCGCGGCCCTGATAGATGACGCCGGTGCGGTCGCACATGATGACATTGTCGTGGGCGACGCCCATTGCCTTCATCAGTTCGGTGCAGGCGATGGCGGCGGCGCCTGCGCCGTTGACCACGACCTTCACTTCCGACAGCTTGCGTTTGGTCAGCAGGCAGGCGTTGATGAGGCCGGCGGCGCAGATGATCGCGGTGCCGTGCTGGTCGTCATGGAACACCGGAATGTTCATGCGTTCGCGCAGCGTCTGCTCGATGATGAAGCATTCGGGCGACTTGATGTCTTCGAGGTTGATGCCGCCGAAGCTCGGTTCCATCAGTTCGACCGCGTCGATAAAGCGGTCGACATCCTCGGTCTTCAGCTCGATATCGATCGAATCGACGTCGGCGAAGCGCTTGAATAGCACCGCCTTGCCCTCCATCACCGGCTTTGACGCCAGCGCACCGAGATTGCCGAGGCCCAGAATGGCGGTGCCGTTGGAGATGACCGCGACCAGATTGCCCTTGGCGGTATAGTCATAGGCGGTGGCGGGATCTTCGTGGATGGCGCGGACCGGCACCGCGACGCCCGGCGAATAGGCGAGCGCGAGGTCGCGCTGCGTCGCCATCGGCTTGGATGCGATGATCTCGATCTTGCCCGGACGCCCTTCCGAATGGAACAGCAGCGCCTCGCGCTCGGAAAACTGGTCGGTGGCTTCGGACACTGGCGCTTCTCCCGTTTGTCTGGGGCTTTACGCAGGGGAAGGCGGATCGGGCAAGGGTGAAGCTCGGAGCGAATACGCTTTGATACGCTTGCGTGCGGGAGCGCCGGGACGGTATCGCCGCGCGATGGCAACCAAGGCTCCGGGAACCGATTCCCCCGCCCCCACCCCGATGATGCAGCAATATCTGGCGTTGAAGGCGGAGGCGGACGATTGCCTGCTGTTCTATCGCATGGGCGATTTCTTCGAGCTGTTCCATGACGATGCGAAGATCGCCGCCGCCTGTCTCGACATCGCGCTGACCGCGCGGGGCGAGCATGAGGGGGCCAAGATCCCGATGTGCGGCGTGCCGGTCCATTCGGCCGAAGGCTATCTGGCGCGGCTCATCAAGGCGGGGCACCGCGTCGCCATCGCCGAACAGGTCGAAAGCCCCGAGGAAGCCAAGAAGGCGCGCGGATCGAAGGCGCTGGTCGCGCGCGCGATCGTGCGGGTGGTGACGGCGGGGACGCTGACCGAGGAAGCGCTGCTCGACGCTCGGGCCGCCAATTGGTGCGTCGCCATCGGCGAGGCGGCGGGCGGGGTCGCCATCGCCGCCGCCGACGTCTCTACGGGCAAGTTCGAGGTGATCGAGACCGACGCCGCAGGGCTTACCGCCGCGCTCGCCCGGTTGCAGCCGGTCGAGGTCGTCGCGGCCGACGCCGGCGGTTTCGCCGAGGTTGCGACCTGCCTGCGTGGGCGGGGCGACTTCGACAGTTCGGCGGGCGAGGCGCGGCTGAAGGCGCTGCACGGCGTCGCCACGCTCGACGGGTTCGGCCAGTTTTCGCGCGCGGCGCTGGCGGCGGCGGGCGGGCTGATCGCCTATCTCGACCATACCGCGCGCGGGCAGTTGCCGTTCCTGCGGCCGCCGGTCTGCGCCGCCGATGGCCAGTGCATGGCGATCGATGCGGCGACGCGCGAGAGCCTCGAGCTGACGCGGACGGCGGCAGGAGCACGTGCCGGGAGCCTGTTGGCCGAGGTCGACCGGACGGTGACCGGCGCGGGCGCGCGGTTGCTGGCGGGCGATATCGCCGCGCCGCTGATGGACCGGGCGGCGATCGAGGCGCGGCTGGCAGCCGTGAACTGGGCGCATGACGATCCCGGGCTGCGCGACGAATTGCGCACCACGCTGCGCGCGCTGCCAGATATCGGGCGGGCGCTGGGGCGGATCGCGGCGGGGCGCGGATCCCCGCGCGATCTGGGGCAATTGCGCGACGGGTTGGGCGCGGCCTTGGCGCTGGGGCAGCGGCTCGACAAGCTGACGGCGGTGCCGGCGCTGATCGCCGATCTGGCACCCCGGCTGCGCGGGCATGGCGAGCTGATCGACCTGCTGACGCGCGGCCTCGTACCGATGCCGCCGATCGATGCGAGCGCGGGCGGCTATGTCGCCAGCGGCTTCGATGCCGCACTCGATGCCTTGCGCGATACGGGGGCCGGCGGACGGCGGGCGATCGCCGCGCTGGAGGCGGAATATCGCGAACGGACCGGCATCGCCGCGCTGAAGATCCGGCATAACGGCGTGCTCGGCTATCATGTCGAAGTGCCGGCGCGCTCCGCCGACAGACTGATGGCGGCCGACAGCGGCTTCACCCATCGCCAGACGCTGGCCGGGGTGGTGCGCTTCAACGCCCCCGACCTGCACGAAGCGGCGCTCAAGGTCACGCAGGCCGGCGCCCATGCGCTAGCCGCCGAGGCCGCGCATCTCGAGGCGTTCACCGAAGCCGCATTGGCCAATCGCGAGGGCATCGCCGCCACCGCCGACGCGCTGGCCCGGATCGACGCGACGACGGCGCTCGCCGAACGCGCGGCCGAGGGCGGCTGGTCGCGGCCGACCCTGGTCGATCATAGCTGTCTGGAGATCGTCGGCGGGCGGCACCCGGTGGTCGAGAGCGCGGTCGCCAAGAGCGGCGGGCGGTTCGTGGCCAATGACTGCCGCCTGTCGGAAAGCTCGCGGCTCTGGCTGGTCACGGGTCCGAACATGGGCGGCAAATCGACCTTCCTGCGGCAGAATGCGTTGATCGTCGTGCTGGCGCAGGCGGGTAGTTTCGTGCCGGCGACCTCGGCGACGCTGGGGCTGGTCGATCGGTTGTTCAGCCGGGTCGGCGCGTCGGACAATCTCGCGCGCGGCCGGTCGACCTTCATGGTCGAAATGGTCGAGACGGCGGCGATCCTGGCGCAGGCGACAGCGCGATCGTTCGTGATCCTCGACGAGGTCGGGCGCGGCACCTCGACCTATGACGGGCTCGCCATCGCGTGGGCAGTGGTCGAGGCGATCCACGAGGATAATCGCTGCCGCTGCCTGTTCGCGACGCATTATCACGAACTGACCCGTCTGGCCGAGCGCTGCGACGCGCTGTCGCTCCACCATGTCCGCGCGCGCGAATGGAAGGGCGATCTGGTCCTGCTCCACGAACTGGCCGACGGACCGGCGGATCGCAGCTACGGCATCGCCGTCGCGCGGTTGGCGGGCCTGCCCCCCGCCACGCTACAGCGCGCCAAGGCGGTGCTGGCGAAGCTGGAGGCCGGCAAGGCGAAGACCGGCGGGATTGCGGCAGGCCTCGACGACCTGCCGCTCTTCGCCGCCGTCGCGCAGGTGGAGGAAACGCCGGTCGATACGCTGCGCGAGGTGTTGGGGGGGATGGACGTCGATGCGATGTCGCCGCGGGAGGCGATGGAGGCGTTGTATCGGTTGAAGGGGTTGGTTTGAGAGTTTAAAGAGAACACCGGCTCAATCTGCGTCAGCACCGATACATTGAGGCAGCCGATGGCGTTTAAGTGATTCTTCGGAATTCATGACGCCGACATCATCGCCTTGCCCGGATTCTTATCATATTCCCCTAGATAATTCGCAAAACCATACGGTCCGCCAACCGATCGGCAGGCATAACGGAATGGACTCCACGTAGGGCTGGCTTGATTCAGTCCGGCTCAGCAAGTCCGATCCGCCTTAACTCATGCAACCCGTTCAACATGACATCACGCTTAGCCTTCGCGGCACCAAGCGGTGCAACGAAGACCGTGTCCGCATCGCCGTCACTGAGAAAGAGGTTGACCATGAATGGCCAAATTTTGTTTGACGAATCGAGCTGTTTTTCCCAACCTCGAGTAGCAAATTCTAGAGCACGCTCCCGGGTGATTAGTATTTGCGACTCAGGATCGCGGCGGATCAACTTCCCTGGAACACCACGAATATCAAATTCCTTGAAACTCGCCTTGCTGATGTCAAGCGCCCATTCGACTCCTGCGTAAAACTTGGCCCTATATTCATCAAAAAACTGTTGCTGCCTACGACTGACGGTAGATGTTCCCCCATTAGCATTGATTTTTATTTTTCCAATCTCGCCGGACAATACGACGCGATCTAGAAACGGACTCCAGAAAATAAGTAGGTCATTCGTTTTAAGGCCAGATATCGTTACCTCTGATGCGACCATCGGCCCCGTATGGCAGCCGTTTATAGCACAATCCACCATCTCCACTCTGCGCACCTCGGACATCTGCGCAATATCCTCGGTCAGCGAGAGCGCGCAGTTTTCGAATTGGCATTCGTGGAAAGCCATGTCCTCTATCCGACGGCGATCACCGCGATCGAACAGTCGAGAGAACGTCTCGTTTTTGAACTCTTTCATCGTGGGAACACCAAATTAGAAGGCAGACCAGGATGTATAGCATACTCTGTGTATGCTCCATACCGCCTTGCCGAATGGCTCGCTCGCGACGCCTCGGTGGTGATGTCGAGAACCCTGAGATTATAACCTTCATACCCGAAGAAGTCCGGCGTCGAAACGAAGGGACGAGATTGATAAGAAAGAATTTGGCTAAGCTCAGGATCGGCCTGGATGTAGCGCGCTGACAACCGCTCTATGGCTTTGCCGTAGCTTGCCGGTGCTAGGCTGGTTCCATCAACAAGATGCTGATAGCTGCCCGGACTCATCAAGTCGCGAGCCAGCCCAGGGTTGGCCGCTAGATCCGCCACAGCCCGATCGGTGACGCCCTGCAGAGCGAGCCGAGTGTTGATCGGCCCCGCTACCATACTTTCTGGGGCGGATATCCTTCCAAAATTCTTCGCTAAAGAAGCTATCGTACTTGCGCCACCGGCAACAGCTGCGCCGGAAACATAAGTGGTAATGCCCCTGACACTGCCCTCATCAAACATTTGTCTGAGAGGCTCGAGCGCGCCGCGCACTAACAACATTGGATCGTTGGATACGGCCCGCTGGAACCGTACGGCCTGCGCTATCCGGTCAGCAGTAGCCTGACCTCCATGCACGATGTCAGAGACGTAAAGCCCCGCCGCAAACGGTGCCATGACCAAATCTTTCAGGCCGCCTGCGATATCCGTACCGAGGTTTACGTAGCCGTCGACCGCCGTTGTGATCGCCCGTTCGCGAAGCAGCGTGTTATACTGTTCAGGACTGCCGTAATCGCGCCAAACAGGATCCTGGTTTGGCAAACCTTCGTACCGCCCAAACAGCATCCGACCTGCTGGGTCAGTTGCGACGTAAGGATCGTAATGATCGACATAACCGGCATTGATCGCCGCGTTTCCGCTCGCTGGACCGCCCTGGTACGTTGGCACTTCCTGAACGGTCACTCTTCCGCGGGGTAAGATACTAGGCTTGGCGGCGGCCTCATTTTCCATCGCGGCGCTGGTACCCATCGGAGTCGCTGAAGACAGTATTGCCACGGTCGCCGGACTTGCCGGCCGGACCGGCGAACCGGAGCCGCCACCGGTCACGTTGTCATCTGCGAGTAGCGCCCCGACGTCGATCGAAAGCTGCGGCGACGTTGCAGTTTCTATGCCCCTCGCCACCATTCGGCCGACCGTGGCGCCGATCACGTCAGGCAATACCGCCAGGAGGTTATCGCCGAAGCTCGTTCGGGTAAGGATGCTACGCGTTGCTGCGCCAGCAAGCCCGGACGCAAAGCCCGCAGCCTCCTGTCGCCAACCCGACGTACCGTTACCCGCAACCGCCTGGCCGACCCCGGCAGTTACTGCCGCCGCTGCAAGCCCGGCCCAGTCGAACCGGCTTTGCTGCTTCGTCGCGATGGCAACGCCCTGCGTTACGACGTTGCCCAGGACGCCCCGAACGACCGCCCCCTGCACCCCGCTTCCGAGTGGAAGCGTGCCCAGCGTGCCGCCGACCGCTGCGCTCAAGCCAGCCATGGCGACCCCGCCCCAGCTGAACTTGTCCTGCATTCCCATGCCGATGGCGAGGCCCTGGCTCGCCGCCGAGCCGACCATCGCCCCCGCTACGCCGGCAGCGATGGTACCGGTCACCCCCAGCGTCGCGCCACTCGACGCAGCGAACGTGGCCAGACTGCCGGTACCGAGCGCGCTCAACGAGCCGGCGAACGAAGCACCCGTCGCAAGCGCGCCGATACCGGCGGTAGCGACGGCGGCTACCGCGATCGCCACCGCGGCTACCAATATCCGCCCAAACCCGCCGCACTTGTTCCCGCGCTTCGCCTTCGGGTTCGGGTTGACGTCGCCGAGGACGTCGGTCGGGTCATAGGGTTTGTACGTGTCGGCATTGTAGGTCGAGCGGACGACGCCGGCGGGTATGGTCAGGACCTGGCCCGCCGCCAACATGCTGTCGGCGCCGAGGCCGTTGGCGGTCGCGAGCTTGTACCAGAGCGAGGCGTCGCCCCAGACTTGCTCGGCGATACCGCTCAACGTGTCGCCGGCCTGCACGGTGTAGCTGCGCCCGGCGCTGCCGGTTTCGAAGCTGTTGATGCGATCGATCGTCTCGGCGAAATGCGATCCGCGCGATTGGCCGCCGAGCGGCGCGAAGGTCGATGTGTCGCTGGGCTTGGTCGCGCGGCGGCGGATCGATTCGGCATAGCTGTCCGATGCGCTGCCGTTATTGCCGACATAGCCGATCTCGCGACCGCCATGGCGGTACCAGATTTCGTGCGGATCGCCGGTATCGTATTTGTTGTCCGCCTCGTCACGGCGAATGACTTGACCGGACAGGTCGTTGATGAAGGTCACGGTCCGCGGCCGATCGCCGCCGATCGATACGCTATCGAGCTGGCCGACGCCGCTGTAATAGTAATTGGTGTAGGCGGTGTTGGCGTTCGTCTTCGTCGTCACCGTACCGGTCAGCTGCGCGGCGTCGCGCCATTCATAGCTGTTGGTGCTGGTGGTCGTCGTGCTGCTGCCGCCGTTGACGGTGGTGGTCGACGTCACCTTCCTAACCGCGCCCAGCGCATAGTCGGTGCCGGTGCCGTAGTCGTTGGTGGTCGTCGTGTTGATCGTGTCCGTGCCCTGCTTGGTCACGGTCGTTTCGGCGACGATCTGGCCCCGGCCATTGCCGTCATAGGTAACGACACGGTCGTAGACCGCCGCGTTGCCACTATCCCGGTCGGTCTGACGGGTTACCCGGCCGAGCGCGTCATATTCGTAAGTGCCCGATCCCACGACGGCAAAGATCCCGTCCGATATGACCGTGCCGTCGTAATTGTCGTAATAGCCGGTCTGTTCGGACAGGACGGTCGAAAGCTGGCCGTCGTCGCGCCATGCATAGGTTTCCCGACGTTCGGCGGCATAGGCAACTTGAATCATCCGATCGCCGTTCCCGGGTGCGGAGGGTCGGGTCGACCCTTCGCCGGCGCCATCGTCGGGCGCTGCCGATGGCCGGAAGCGGGGATTGATCTCACCATCGCCGTAGTTCGGGTTCTCGACCCATGCATAGGCCGTAAAGCTGGTCAGCGCCCTCGCCCGGCTGCCGTCGACGCGATAGGTGATTTCCGTACCACTGCCGCGCTCGACCCCGTTGGCGCCCATGCGACCACCGTCGAGCGTTACCCGATTCATCGAATCGTAGCGGAACCAGCGTTCCTCGGTGTTGGTCGATGCGACGCCGCCGGCGGCGGTCAGCGAGGCGCGGGTCGCGATCGTCCGAGTGATGTTGCCGTTGGCGTCATAGGTCCAACCCATCGACGCGGCGGGTACCGCATCGCCGGTATCGGCCCAGGTGCGCATCCGGTTCTGCATGTCGAAGACCGCTTCGGTACGACGATAGACAACGCCGTCGCGGGTGAAGGTCTCGGTCGTGCGGTTGCCGACCTGGTCATAGCCGAAGGTCGCGACCGAACGGACCGTGCCCGAGCCGAGGTCGCTGGTCTGGGTCGCGAGCAGGCCGGAGTTCAGCCAGGTGAAGTTCTGGGTTTCGAGGCCGGCGATGGTCGCCACCCGCCCCGCCTGGTCATAGCTGGTGGTGGCGACGTTGCCGCCCATGTCGGTGCGGCTGGTCAGGCGGCCGAACGTGTCCTTGGCCTCCACCGTCTGCTTGCCATTGGCGTAGGTCGTGGTCTGCCGCCAGCCCCCGGTGGCGCCGAGGCCGCTGTTGATGGCGCTGTCCCAGGCATAGGCATTGGTTGTCACCTCGCCACCGAAGGCACGGCTGGTCGTGACGCGGCCGGCGACATCGTAGTCGGTGGTCTCGCGGTCGGTCGCGGCGCGCCCGGTCTGGCTATGGGTCAGCCGCCGGCCGAGCGAGTCATAGGTGTAGCTGTGCGCGACGTCGCGGCTGTTGACGTTGCTGGTGGTCAGCAGCCGGCCGAGCTTGTCATAGGTCGAATAGGTGGCGCGGCCGAGTTCGTCGGTGCGCGTCACCAGATTGCCGGCATCGTCGTAGCGCTGGAACACGCGGCCGCCATCAGCATGATATTCGGCGGTGACCAGTTCGGCCGCCCCGCCATAGCCGGTACCGCCCGCCAGCCGCCGGGTGGTGATATTGCCGTTCCCGTCCTTGGTCCCGGCCAACCGTCCCGAAATATCGTAATAGCGGGTTTCGGCGATGCCGGTCTCGCCGATATCGGCACCCAGCACCACGGGTCGCGCGATCGACGTCACCCGGCCCATCCGGTTGTAGGCGTAGTAGGTGGTGGCACCGCGCGCATCGGTTTCGGTCGCGACCTCGCCAAAGGCGGTGTAGCTCCGCGACGTGCGCAGGTCGCTGCCCCCGGTTACGCCGCTGGCCAATTCGCGTTGCAGGCTGTGGACGCGCGTGACCTGTCCGCGGCGGTCATATTGGGTGGCGGTGACGGCGATGCCGTTGGCGGGATCGCCGAGCACCCGCCCGTCGAGCGTGGCAAGGCGCAGGACGTTGCCGAGCGAGGAGTTCTGGACGTTGGTGGCGCCATCGCTCTCGAGCGTCAGCGTCTGGCGACCGGCTCCGTCATACAGGAAATAGCGCCACGTCCCGTCGCCGCCGGTGCTGCGCCACATGCGGCCGGTATCGTCATATTCATGCTGTTCCTGCACCAGCCCGCCGATCGAACGGGAAACAAGCTCGCCGAAGACGTTGTAGGTGAAGGCAACTTCAGGCGGTGCGCCGGAGGTGGTGAGGCTGGTGAGCTTGCCGTTCGACTGCGTCCAGTTCGTGGCGGAGGTTTGTCCGCGCAGTCGCCCGACCGGGTCGTAGCGATAGATCGCGCCTTCGCGCACGGTCGTATTGGCGCTGTTGCGGCGTGAATACGCCTCCGCCACCATGTTGCCGACGCGGTCGTAGAAGTAGAAACGGGTCGAGCCCATCGCATCGGTCATCGCGACCTTGCGACCCAGTTCGTCATAGCGATGGGTTGTGACGCGGTCGGCGCCCTCGACGGTACGGACCAGATTGTCGTTGCCGTCATACTGATAGGCGACCTGCGGGATCGCATCGTCGGTGGTGCTGTTGATCAGGTTCGGGCGCTGTTCGCCGACCAGCCGTCCGGCGCGGTCATAAGCATAGAGCGTGGTATCGCCGGTCGCTTCCCGCTTCGAGGTGACGAGGCCAAGGCCGTTATAGGTGTAGGTGATGCGCGCATCGCCGGTCACGTTGGTCAGCGCGCCGCTGGTCGGATCGACGCTCCACGCGACCACGTCGCGGCGTGTTTCAGTCAGGCGGCGGCCGTTGCGGTCATAGGTGAAGTCGGTCACCCGATCATCGGCATGGGCAGTGCCGGCCGGGCGTTCGCCGGCGGTCGCATTGGCGACCGCAAGCGCATAGCGACGCTCGGTCAAGGCGTTGCCTTCGGCGTCGCGGGTCCAGTCGGTCAGAAATCCTTCCTGATCGACCTGCGCGACCTTTCGGCCCAGCTTGTCGTAATAGGACAGGACCGACGCGCCGGTGGCATCGGTGGTGCGTATGACATTGCCGACCGCGTCATAGGCGACGCTGTCGGTCAGCGTGCCGGTGCCATAGACATAGCTGCTGCTCGCCACGTCCCACCCGCCGGTACGGATTCCGGCGATGCTGGTCGACACGCGGCGACCGAGCGCGTCGTTGACGTAGGTCGTTTCGCGATAGTCGCCGGTGGCGGCCGGACGGCTGTCGGTCGTCAGCTGCGATGTGCTGACCGCGGTCGCATAGGCGCGGCTGCGGATCAGGCCGCCGTTCTTGTCATAGCCATAGGTGACATAGGCGCCGGTCGCATCGACCTCGCCATTCTTGCGGTCGAGCGCGTCGTAATAATACCAGGTGTGACGACCATTGGCGTCGGTGCGCCGGGTCAGGTTGCCGTGGCGATCGTAGAGATATTTCTCGGTCGGTTGCGCATTGCCCGCGTTCACGCTGGAGCCGGGAACGCCGTAATCGATCGCCTCGCCCCGCTTTTCGACCAGCCGGTTGAGCGCGTCATAGCTATAGTCGGTGACCCGCTGTTCGGTCAGGCCGGCAGCTTCGACCATGCGGGTACGGTTGCCGCGCGCGTCATATTCGTACCGGGTGCTGACGCCGCCGGTCTCGGTCGCGCCGTCGACGGTCTGGGCGTTAACGCTGCGCCCCTCGCTCCATCCCCAGGTGGCGTAGTGGTTGAGTGGATTGACGTCGGCGGCGACGATGTCGGAATAGGCCGACAGGTAGAAATTGGTATCGAATACCGCATTGGGATTGCGGCGTTCGCGCCAGCCGTAATTCTCCCAATGCCAGGTGAGCCACACGGTATCGCCGGCCTTGCTGGCAAGGTCGGAATAGGTCGCGGCATAATAGACCGGGTCAAAGCTGCCGACCGCGACCGGCGCGACGATGCGGTCGCCGGCGGCGTTGAAGACCGATTTGGCGACCGTTTCGGCAACCACCTGCCCCCGGCGGTCATAGCGGCGGCTGGTGACGCCGCCCAGCTTGTTGGTCGCCTGCGCAACTTCGCCGAAGCTGTTGTAGCGGCTGTTCTCGCTATGGCCTTCGGCATCGACGGTGCGCACGACGCGGCCGAGCTTGTCGTAGAAAAACTGGGTGACGGCGTCCTTCGGACCCGCTGTGACGGTCGGCAGGGTCCCGATCGCGGCGGCGTTGGTCGCGCGCTGGCTGCGCCGGGTGACGGTCGCGATCTGGTCGAACGCGGTATAGCTGGTTTCGGTGACGTAATCCTCGGCATCGCGCACGGCGATGACGCGACCGGCGGCGTCATAATGGCTGTAGGTCGCGCGACCGGCCTCGTCGACGATCCGCACCCGCTGTCCGAACGAGTCATAGTCGTAGGACTGGACCTGCCCGAGCGCATCGGTGCGCGTCAGCATCCGCCCTTCGCGGTCATAGGTGAAGCGGGTCGTGCTGGTACCGTCGGGCGCGATCTGGCTCAGCAGATTGCCGAGGCCGTCATAGCTGTAGCGGGTAGTCGACTGGAGCCCGTCGGCATCCTCGATCCGGGTAACGACGCGACCGGCGGCATCATAGCCGAGTTGGGTGCGGACCTGATCGACGGTGTCAAAGGCGACCGTCGTCGACTGGACGGTGCCGTTGACGTTGTAGCTGTAGCGGGTGACGGTGCCGGCGGGGTCGGTGGTCTCGAACACCCGCCCGGCGGCGTCATAGCTGGTCGCGGTGGTGACGGAGCTGCCGGTCTGCCATGCGGCGACGCCGGCGATGGTGGTGGCGTCGCTGGCATTGGCCATCGCCGTATCGAACCGGACGACCGCGACGACCCGCCCGGCGGCGTCGTAATCATAGCGGCTGACATAACCCATCGGGTCGATGGTGAAGCGCAGTTCGCCGCGGGCCGCATAATAGCTGCGGGTGATGCGGTTGTCGGCATGGCCGCCATTGGCGCTGCCCCATGCCGCCATCGTCTCGTGCGTCGGCAGGACGGTGGTCGCATAGGCGGTGGCGAAGCGCGTCGTCTTCACGACATTGCCGGCGGCGTCATAGCCGTAACCGGTGACCGAACCGGCGGCGTCGATCGCGAAGGTCAGATTGCCCTTGCCATCATACACCGCGAAGCTGCGACGGTTGGCCGGATCGTTCGTCGCGCCGGCATTGGCCAACCCCTGCGTGACGGTGGCGACATTGTAGCTGCCGAGCGCCGCGATCGGGCGGGCATAGGCGATCGTCTGGCGCACCGTGCCGGTCGCATCGCCGGCCCGCGGCCCGGCATAGACATATTCGGTGACGCGGTTGACGGTATCGATGGTGAAGCGCAGCAACCCCTGCCCGTCATAGACCGAGCGGACGATGCGATCGTTCGCGCTGCTGCCGACGTCGGACAGCAGCGCGGCGAAGCTGGCCGAGGCGGGCAACGTATCGGTGGTGCGCTTGGCGAAGCTGGTCGCCGACACGCGGTTGCCCGCCGCGTCATAGGCCGACCGGCTGAGATACCCCTCCCCGTCGAGCATGCCGACCAGATTGCCGTCGCGGTCGTAGAAGCTGCGGCTGACATTGTCGCGGGCGCTGTCGACCGTCGGACGAGTGACGGCGGTCGGCAGCGTCGTCTTCAGCCCCTCCACCGCCAGCCGGTTGGCATAGGCGGTTTCCTTCAGTAGGCGGCCGGACGCGTCATAGTCGTAGGTGACGCTGGCGCCGGTCGCGTCGATCCGCTGCACGACGCGGCCTTCGCGGTCATAGACGGTCCAGTTCCAGCGGTCGGCCGCCGACGCGGCCGGGCGCAGCGTGGCGATATCGATATCGACCGCCGGGTCGCCCAGTCGCGTCATCTGTTCGGCGGACAACGCCGTGCTCCAACCGATCGTCGCGACCAGCCGGTCGTTGCGGTCGTAGCGATATTCGGTCAGCCGGCCGAGTGGATCGACCTCGCCGGTCTTTCGTCCGGTCGGGTCGTAGACGACATAGCGGTTCTTGCCGAAGCTGTCGGTGGCGATGCGGACGCGGCCGACCCGGTCGTAGCGATAGCTGGCGCTGCCGGTGCCGCTATAGCTGCCTGCCTCGCTGCTCGACACCAGATCGCCGGCGCGGTTGTAGGTCGAGGTCTGCACGGCGCCGCTGGCCAGCGTCACCACCGTCTGCGCACCCGTGTC
Source organism: Sphingomonas sp. SAFR-052 (assembly GCF_051965015.1). NCBI lineage: Bacteria > Pseudomonadati > Pseudomonadota > Alphaproteobacteria > Sphingomonadales > Sphingomonadaceae > Sphingomonas > Sphingomonas sp. SAFR-052. Next base: position 302,457 of record NZ_JBQCMO010000004.1, read on the forward strand.
GTTGAAGGCGATCGTCGTCTGGCCGCCGCGCACGTCGGTCGACCCGATCATCCGGCCCATGCCGTCATAGACGAACAACTCGCGCTGCCCGCCGGTCACCCGTTCGAGCAACCGGCCCGATGCGTCGCGGACGAACACGGTCTCGGCATAGCCCTGCGCCGTCGAAGGCTCGCCGCTGGCATCCGCCGCCCCGTCGCGCAGGATGCGCGAGACTTCGCCGCGGGCATCATATTCGTAGCGGACGATCATCCGCGCCGATTTGTCGGCCAGTCCGCCGACCCAGTTGTTCAGCGCGGTTTCGGTCAGCGATACCGAGGTGCCGAGCGTATCGGCGGTGAAGCTGTCGGTTCGGACCAGCAGGCCGTTGGCGTTGTAGGTGTAGCGCGTCACCCGCCGGTCGGCGGAGATTGCGTAGCGCAGGCGGCCGGCGCTGTCGTAGATATTGTTGCTGGCAATCGTCTCGGCAGCACCCGTCGATACCGCGGTGGCGGAGGTGCGCAGCAACTGGTTCTTCGCATCATAGGTGCGGGTGACGACGTTGCCGAGCCGGTCGGTCGTGGTCAGCAGGTTGCCGGCCGAGTCATAGGTCATCTTCGTCACGCCGCCGGTCGGGTCGGTGACGGTCGCGACGTTGCCGGTGGTGCTGTAGGTGAATTGCGTCACCTGCTGCACGCCGCCCGCCTCGCTTGCGGGCGCGGTGATCTTGGTCAGCAGCCGCGACGTTTCGGGTTCGTCGACCGGACCGATCAGGTTCATGCCGGCGACGATGACGCCCGCCCCGGCCGGTTCGTCGGCGCCCAGCGCTACGAACAGCCGCGCAAAGGCGGAATCGTCGCGGGCATAGGTGCGGGTAACGAGGATGGTGGTCGCCTCGGTCGTCGACAGGCCGCGTACCGAATAGAAGCCGCCCGACAGCGGATCGATGGCGCCCGGCCCCGACAGGACCCGCGCACTGGCCAGGTCGTCCGGGCCCCAGCCCGATGCCGAACCGCCCAGCCCCAGATGGTGGCCCTGGTCGAAGCCGGTCGCCTTCAGCGTGATGAGGAAGCTGTAGGTCTCGCCCGCCCTGGCGGTGAAGGTGCGTTGCAGGTTCGCGGCGGTGTTCGCGGTCTTGACCGTGAATTTATAGGCGGGCACGCCGCCGATCGCGCTGTCGGTCGCGCGGTTCAGGTTGCTCGCGCTCCACTTGGTCGCGTTCATCCGGTCGAGCGACGATGCGTCGCTGCTGCGGACCAGCGTCTGTCCGCCGGCGATCAGCGAAGTGCCGGCGCGGAAGTTGCTGCCCTGATCGACGTAGAAATAGGCGCCGCCCGAACCGGTCTTGTCATAGGTGCGGGTGATCTCGACGCGCGTACCGGTGGTCGTCGAGAGACCGACGACACGCCAGAAGCCGCCGCCCAGATGTTCGATGGTCCCCGGACCCGACACGATCCGCGCCGTCGAGACGCCGGGCCCGCCCCAGCCGGTCTGTTCCGAATACAGGCCAAGGTCCTGCGTGGTTAGGTCGCCGACCGCTTGCAGATCGATGCCGAAGCTGATCGTCTCGCCGGCCGTCACGGCAAAGGTTTGGGAGGAGCCTGCCCAGCTGCCCCCGGTCTGCACGGTATAGCGGACCGCCGCTGCGCCGTTGATCGTCGCAGCCTGTCGGGCAAGATTGGCGCTGCCCCACGCCTTCTCATCGATCGCGAAATCGCCGGGCGCGAAATCCAGCCGTGTTACCTGTCCTGCCGGATCGGTGATCGACGTAAAGTCAGCGCCATAGCTCAGCCGCGTCACCCGCGTCGTCGACCCGTCGACCGTCTGAGTGACCGAGGTCACCCGGTTGTGCGCGTCATATTCGAAATCGACGCGCGTGCCGTCGGTCTGCGCGACCGACGCGATCAGGCGGGTGTCGCCGACATAGGTGTAGGCGCTGCCATAGCTCTTGCCATCGGCGATGCTGTTGTCGGCGGGCGTCAGGTCGACGGTTGCATGGCTCAACCGGCCGAGACTGTCATAGGCATAGCGGGTCCGCGTCTGCATCCGCTCCGCACCGCCTTGCAGCGTGAAGGTGCGGATGTCGGTGATCGCACTGCCACTCCATCCATATTGGATGCGTTCGCCGTTCGCGGTGCGAAGCTCGGTCAGCTTGCCATTGGCATAGGTGAAGGTCAGCGCATTGCCGCTCGGGTCGCGCTGTTCGGTGATGTAGGATTGCCCGGCGAATTGATAGCCATAGCGCTCAACGACCTGGCTATCGCCGTCGGTCCAAGTCCAGCCGGTCCCGTCAGCATAGGTAAGGCTGTCATGCGCGCCCGCGCCGTCGGTGGTGCGGTAATTGGTGCCGTTATAGGCATAGGTGACGACCGATCCGTCGGACGATACCCGCTTGATGGTCGAACCGAACGTGTTCGCGGTGCCGACAAGCGAAAACAGCCGCCGATCGGTGCTTTGGCGCCAATTGTCTCCATTTTCGTCGGAAAGATCGCCCTGGCTGTTATAGGTCCGGCTGATCGCCGCATCAGGGCCGCGGCCGAGCAGCAATTCGTCCTGCTGCATCAGCATCAGATTGCCGTTGGCGGCGTTCAGCAACAGCTGTTCGCCCGAGCGGCCGAGTGCCGCCTGCCCCAGCGTTCCCGCCCCGCCCAGCACATTGCCCGACCCGCGCTCGAACCCCGTTCCCGCGCCCGTGAAAATGGCCACCATGGTCCAATATCCCCCAAGAAATCCCGCGGCCGGCGCCTGCGCCCTGCCGCTCTCCTGATCCTTGTCGGGGAGGTTTTTCGTTCGTTTAGGACTAAGTTCGACGGGCGTGATCGGGCGCGGCACGGTAGAGGGACGGCAGGGGCGGAGCCGGGGCTTCGCAGGCAGCGGGATGATCGATGGAAGCCGACCGGGCGCTCAATCTGCTCGACGACATGCTGTGGCAGTCGCTGATGGTCGCCGCGCCGATCCTGATCGCGACGCTGGCGATCGGCATCGTCATCAGCGTGTTCCAGGTCGCGACCCAGATTCAGGAAGCGACGCTTAGCTATGTGCCGAAACTGCTGGTGGCGGCGGGACTGCTGATCCTGCTCGGACCCTGGATGATGACGCGGATGACCGATTTCGCGCGCGGTCTGTACCTCGCCATCCCGGCGCTGGTGCACTAATGGAGCCGCTGGTTTCGCAGGCGGTGGCGACGTTGCTGTTGTCGCTGCGCATCGTGCCGACGCTCGCGTTCGCGCAGCCGTTCACGCTGATCCGCATTCCCGCGATTGTCCGCGTCGGCCTTGCCATCGCGCTGGCCGCATGGCTCGTCGCGGGCAATCCGGCGGCGACTTGGGCCGCGCCGCCGCCGGCCGGCGGCTGGGTCGCGCTGGCGGCCGGTGAGCTGCTGCTCGGCACCGCGCTCGCGCTGGCATTGCAGCTGGCGTTCGCGGCGTTGCTAGTGGCGGGGCGGACGATCGATATCCAGGCGGGCTATGGCCTTGCCGTGCTGGTCGATCCGGCGACGCGCGCGCAGTTGCCGCTGGTCGGCACGATCCTGGCCTATGCCGGCGGCGCGATCTTCTTCGCGACCGAGGGGCCAGCACGGCTGTTGGCGATCTGGGCCACGTCATTGGAACGCGCGCCGATGGGCAGCGCGCTGACCGCGACCGATCCGCAGGTGCTGATCGGCTATGTGTCGGGCGTCTTCCTGATCGCGCTGGGGCTGGCCGGGCTGTTGCTGGTCGTGCTCCTAGTGCTCGACCTCGCCATCGCGTTCATGTCGCGCACCCTGCCGCAGATGAACGTGTTGCTGCTGGGGTTTCAGGTGAAGACGCTGGCGACGATGATCGTGCTGCCGATCGCACTCGCGCTGTCGGGGTCGCTGTTCGTCACCATCCTGTCGAGTGCGTTCGATACCATGGCGCGGATCGGCTGATGGCCGAACAGGATCAGAATCGCGGCGAGGCGCCGACCCCGTTCAAGCTGCAAAAGGCGCGTGAGAAGGGCAATGTCGCGCGCAGCATGGAACTGGGCTTCCTCGCCAGCCTGCTGACGATCGCCGCCTATGTGCTGATCGCCGGACCCGCGCTGATGGCGACTTTGGCGCAGGCGATGCGCATGGCGCTGGCGGGCGGCTTTGCGGCGGCGAGCGAGCCGGGCGGTGCGGCGGAGTTGCTCGGCACGCTCGGTCGCCGCGCGATCGCGCCGGTCGCGTTGCTGGGGGGCACGATGGCGGGGATCGTCATCCTGCTCGAACTGATTCAGTTGCGCGGCTTCCTGCTGACCTTTCACCCGCTCAAACCCGACTGGAGCCGGCTCAACCCGGCCAAGGGCATCAAGCGGTTGTTCTCGCTTCTCATGCTCAAACAGACGCTTAAGAGCATCCTGAAATTCGCGCTCTACGCCGCGGCGACCTGGATGGTGGTCCGCTGGGCGGTGACGCATCTGGCCGAGAACGCGACCGACGGCGAACGGCTGGTCGCGACGATGCAGGCCGCCGGGCTGCGGCTGGTGTTCGCGTTCCTGATCGTCGCGGTCGCCATCGCCATCCTCGACCAGATTCTCGCCCGCGGCGAATTCACCCGCCAGATGCGGATGAGCCGTCGCGAAGTCACCCGCGAGGCGCGCGAACGCGAGGGCGAGCCGCGTCAGAAGCAGCGCCGCAAGGAGCTGCACCGCGAAATGGCGGCGCAGGGCAAGGGCAGCCTCGACGATGCCGACCTGCTGGTCGTGAACCCCGAACATTTCGCGGTCGCGCTGCGCTATGACGACGCGGCGATGATCGCGCCCGAAGTCGCCGCGAAGGGCCGCAATCTCCAAGCGCTGCGTCTGCGCGAGGACGCGGTGCAGCGCGGCGTGCCGATCATTGCCGACCCGCCGCTCGCCCGTGCGCTGTTCCGCGCCTGTACGGTTGGCAGCGCCATTCCGCCCGACCGCTATGCGGCGGTCGCCGACCTCTATATCGACCTTCGCCGCGCCCGCGCGGTTCCACTGGATTGATCCGCCATGTCGACCGGCATCCTGCCGTGCCTTTCCGCGCTTCCCGCCGCCAATCGCGATCTGGCGCTCGTCGCCGCGACGATCGGCATCCTCGTCATCCTGTTTGCCCCGATCCCGCCGGCGCTGCTCGACCTCGCGATCATCGCCAATTTCGGGCTCGCGCTGACGATCATGCTGCTGACCTTCTATGTCGGCAAGCCGGTCGAATTCTCGACCTTTCCCTCACTGTTGCTGGTGGCGACGCTGTACCGGCTGTCGCTGAACGTCGCCGCCACGCGCCTGATCCTGACCGGCGGCGATGCCGGGGCGGTGATCGGATCGATCGGTGCGTTTGCGGTGCGGGGCAATTTCGTCGTCGGGCTGGTCGTGTTCGCGATCCTCGTCGTCGTGCAATATGTCGTCATCACCAGCGGCGCGCAGCGCGTGTCCGAAGTCGCCGCGCGATTCACGCTGGATTCGATGCCGGGTCAGCAGATGAGCATCGACGCCGACCTGAACATGGGACTGATCGACCGCGACGAAGCGGTCGCGCGGCGAAAGGGATTGGAAAAGGAAGCATCCTTCTACGGCGCGATGGATGGCGCGTCCAAATTCGTAAAGGGCGACGCGATCGCCGGGATCATCATCCTGCTCATCAACATCATCGCCGGCTGGATCGTCGGCGTGACGCAGATGGGCATGGAATGGGGCGAGGCGCTCGGCCACTTCACCCTCCTGACGATCGGCGACGGCATCGCAACGCAGCTGCCGGCGCTCATCATCTCGATCGCGACCGGCATCATCGTCACCCGCTCCGCCTCCGACCGCGAATTGTCGACCGAGGTGTTCCGTCAGCTGGGGTCGGTGCCGCGCATCCCGCTGATCGTCGCCGCCGTGCTCGGCGCGCTGTTGTTGCTGCCGGGCATGCCGAAATGGCCGATCGTCGTGATCGGCACCATCGCCTTCGTCGCATGGCGACGCATCCGCAAGTCGGCGGCGGACGCTCCGGCGGAACCGGTCGACGAAGAAGTCGCGGCGGAATCGACCGCCGCGCCGCCGCTCGAAATCCGGCTGGGCGAGGCGCTGTCGGGCGCCTGGGCCGGCGAAGGCGCGCTGGTCATGGACCGCATCGCGGGGCTGCGCCGGGTCCATGAGGAACAGTTCGGCCTGCCCTTCCCCGCCGTGCGGCTGGAGGACGGGGCCGGCCTCGGCAGCCACGGCTATGAAATACGCCTGTTCGGCGCCCGCTATGGCGCCAGCGAGATCCACCCCGATCGGGTGCTGGCCGCGGCCGGACAGGGGCAGAAACCGGCGATCGACGGCATCGCCACCACCGACCCCGCCTTTGGCTTGCCGGCGTGGTGGATCGCGCCCGAACAAGCCGATGCCGCCAAGGCCGCCGGCTGCACGATCATCGATCCGCTGACCGTGCTGGCCACCCATTTCGGCGAGATCGTGCGCGGCGAAGTCGGCACGCTGCTGACCCGCGCCACCGTCGTCGGCCTGCTCGACGGCGTCCGGCGGCGGCAGCCGGGGCTGGTCGAGGAACTGGTACCGCAGACGCTGTCGGTATCCGACGTGCAGCGCGTGTTGCAGGCATTGCTGGCCGAGGGTGTGTCGATTGCCAATCTCGACCTGATCGTCGAGCATCTGACCGACCTGGCCCGCACGCAGAAGGACCCGATCGAACTGACCGAGCTGATCCGCCAGCGGATGAGCTACGCGATCTGCCACCAGTTGCGCGGCCGCCATGCCGATCTGGCGGTGCTGAGCCTCGATCCCCGCCTCGAAAACCAGCTGGCCGCCAGCATCGGTGCGGCGAGCGGCGGCGGATCGATGGCGGTCGAGCCGCGCCTCGCCGAACAGCTTATCCGCCGGCTGATGCCGCTGACCGAGGCGATGTTCCAGCAGGGTCGCGCGCCGGTGTTGCTGTGCGGGTCGGAACTGCGCCGCCATCTGAAGGCGTTGACCAGGCGCAGCCTGCCGACGCTGTCGGTCCTGTCGGTCGCCGAAATTCCGATGCGGATCACGCTCAAATCCTTCGATATCGTCCGGTTGGACCAGGGGACATGATGACCGATTACGACCAGCTTGCCGGCTTCCTTGCCGTCGATCCCGCCAATGTCGCGCTGCTGACCGACACCGCGCACGCCGCGATCGCCGCCGGTCGTCCGGCCGAGGCGCGGGCGTTGATCGAACGACTGCGCGAGATCGAGGGGCCATCGCCGGCGATCGATCATCTGACCGGGCTGGCGGCGATGGCAGCGCAGGATTGGACGGAGGCCACCGCCGCGTTCCGCGCGCTGACCGAGGCGGGGGTCGATGCCCCCGGCGTCCGCTACAATCTGGCGCGATCGCTGACGATGCAAGGCGAGGCCGACGAAGCGCTGGCGTTGCTCGACGACGAGCTCGCGGCGCATTTGCCGCAGGCGGCGCAGTTGCTGATCGCCCTGCTCCACGATCGCGGCGAGATGGACCGTGCCGAGACGGTCGCCCGCGCGGCATTCGACCGCTTTCCCGACCATGCCGGCGTCAATGCCGCCATCTCGACGCTGGCGATCGATCTCGAAGACCTTGCCCTCGCCCGTGCCGCTGCCGATCGCGCCGGAGATCATCCGGAGGGATTGGTGACGCAGGCGACGCTGGCGATGGAGGCGGCCGATCCGGCGGCGGGGCCGCTGTTCGACCGGGTGCTGGCAGTGCAGTCGGACAATCCGCGCGCGCGGGTCGGGCGCGGGCTGCTGGCGCTGTCGGCACAGGATGCCGCCGCCGCGACCGCCGATCTCGATCGCGGGGCGGAGGGGTTCGGTTCGCATCTGGGATCGTGGATCGCCGCCGGCTGGGCGCATCTGCTTGCCGGCGACGCGGCGACGGCGCGGCTGCGGTTCGAGCGGGCGCTGGCGATCGACGACACGTTCGCCGAGGCGCATGGATCGCTGGCGGTGCTCGACCTGCTCGCCGGCGACCTCGACGCCGCGCGGCGACGCACGGCGGTGGCGCTGCGGCTCGACCGCGAAAGCTTCGCCGGCGGGCTGGCAGCGGCGATGCTGGCGGCGGGCGACGGCGACGCCGCCAAGGCCGAGCGGATCGTGACGCTGGCGCTGTCCACCCCGCTCGACGATAGCGGCACCACCATCGCGCAGGCGCTGGCCCGGATGGGTGCGCGGGGGTAGCGGCTATCCCGCCTTGGGCAGCAGCGCCGCCGCGACCGGTTGCTCGGGCGTGTCGAACGCGCCCCTGGCAACCGGCAGCAGCGTATCGCGCGCGTCCTCGCGAAGATCGCGCGCGATCAGTTCCTTGCCCAGCGACAGCCGCGACGTCGGCGCGGCCGGCGCCGACTGGACCACCTTGTACAGCCCACCGACCGCGGCATCGGTCGCCCGGTCCCCGGCCAGTTCAAAGCTGTCATAATAAGCGATCAGCGGCAGGACCCCCTCGGGGTCGAGCCGATTGGCCTTGACCAGATAGCCGCGCGCCTCGGCCAGTTTCGCGGGCCGTTCGGCGACAGGCGCGCGTGCCGCCAACCGGGTCAACGCGCTGCCCTTCCACACCAGAGCGCGGGTATCGGTCGGGGCCTGCGCCAGCGCCCGGTCGGCGGCGGCGAGGCATTGCTCGGGCTGGTCGGCGCGGCATTCGGCCTCCGCCAGCAGCAACTGGTTCTCGATCAGGTCGGGAAAGCGCGTCGCATTGCTACGCAGGCGGTCGAGCCATGCCGTCCGCCGGGCAAGTGCCGCGGCACGATCGGGACCGGCATCGGGCACCTCGATCCGCGCCCCGAGTTCAAGGCGACCGCGGATCAATCCTGCTTCGGCTCGGGTCAAGCGGCGGATGCTGGGTTCGGGGGCCCGTTCGGCGGGGAAGCTCAGTCGGTCATACGGCGCCTTGCTGCCCCGAAACAACGTGACTGCCCGCTGCAAGGCGCGCGGGTCACCAAAAGCGGCGGCGGCGCGCTTCGGATCGACCCCGGCCGCAATATCCGCGAGATATTTCTCTAGCTTCGGTTTCCACGTATCGGAAAAGTAGAAGAAATGGACCAGCCGCCATGCGTGGAACGGCGTCCATGCCTTGCCCTCGCCCGACAGATAGCGGCCGTTCAGCACATCCTTGACTGGATAATCGCCATAGCGGTCGAGGACCTTGAAATAGCCTTCGGGGCGTTGGCCGTAGTCGACGAAATCCTTGTCGGCGACCAATGGCGCGAACAGTTCGCCGAACCCCTGCACGAACCAGCGAGGGTAGGCCGCCGGAAAGTAGGTCATCAGATAGTTTTGCGCGAAGCCGGCATAGAGGCGGGATTGGGCCGACTGGCAGACGGCGATTTCGTTTTTCCGTATTTGCGCGGCAAAGTCTTCTGCGGTCAATTCACCGCTCGGGCCGGCTACAAGAAAATTATCGACCAACGGGCCATCATTTTCGGTACAATTTCGTCTCGTCGGCCGACCATCGGAGGGTTGTAGGATAAGGTTGACCCCTTCCTCGGTCGTCGCAAGTACCGATCCATCCTTGCGCGGGTCGTAGTAGATCGATTTGGTGAATGCGGCCGGGAACGGCCCATACTGCCAGCGCCGGTCGGTCAGCCGCAGTTGCTCGAACTCGCCGACATCACCGATCATCGTCACTGCAATCTTGATCGTATCATCAGGCTTATCGACGCGGTCGAACAGAGCTGACAACAGGAAGTGCAGCTTTTCCAGATTATGCGCCGTCTCACGCAATTCCTTCTCGCCGCCCTGGCTGAACACGACGACATGCGGCGTTTCCGCCATGCGCCAATCGCTCAACTCGACCTTGTTTGCGCGAGTGCGGGCACCGGTGACCGTGATCGTCTGATCCCCATTCTTGACCGGGCCGGTAAGCTGGGCCTGCGCCGGCAGACTAATCGCAAGGGTCAGGACGCAAACCAGGGATCGCAACATGGCTCGGGGCTCCGCCTTCGACAGCTTTGATCGACATCAAACACTGCGCCATCGATCAAAGCAAGTGGAGCCCGCAAATATTCATCGGCAACGCTAACGAATAGAACCGATCACTATCCCTCGGATGACTGTTCAAATAAAATGTCGCTCAAAATCTATTGTGGCATCGCACAATAGAACGAAAGCGGACATTCTTCGTCAGCTACTTAACCCTCCCCGCATTGCCGCCGCGGCGCGGTCGATCAACGCAACACCCCCCGGCATCTCGCCCACGATCCGCAGTACCTCGTCGAGCACCGCCGCGAACGCCGCATCGTTGGCGACCGCTTCGCCCAGTTCCTCGGTCAACAGCCCGTGCACCACCGCGCGACGGCGTTCGTCGTCGCCGAGCGCATCGAACCCCGCCATCGCCCGCAACCGGTCGACCGGGCGCGGATCGCCGCTCCGTGCCGTCCGACCCGCCTTGTCCGCCCGTTCGCGCGACAGGCGCGCCAGCTTCGCGCGCAACAGCAACAGGACATGGTCGGTACCGGCAACCTTCAATGCAGACTGCCCCGCCCCCACTGCCCCAACAGGAACGAGGTCGGAGATGCCTCCTCGGTCTCGACCGCCGGGTCGAGCAATGGCCGGCACTGATCGATGATGAGCAGCATGTCGTGGTTGAGCGGCGGCGCCTCGTCATTCGCGGCGATCCCGCTTTCCAGCGCGGCGATCGTGTCGGCGAAACGATCGTGGATCAGGTGGATCAGCCCGGTCACGAACTGCCGCAGATAATGGTCGTCCGGCAGCGTCGACAACGGTTCCCACGTCGCCTGCGCCCGTGCCGGCTCGCCGGAGGTCAGCTCGAAAAAGCCGAGCTGGAACCGCGCCAGCGCAAAGTCCGGGGCCAGCGTTACCGCGCGCGACAGCGATGCATGCGCCTCGATCGGGCGAGCGCTGCCGGCCAGCAGCGACCCGCGAAAGAAATGCAGGCGCGCATCGTCCGGATGCGCCGCGATCAGCCGCTCTGCCATCGGCAGCGCGTCGTTCGGGGAAGCTTCCGCCACCGCCAGCAACTGGCGGATGTCATCGTCGTCGCACATGATCCTATCTCCGATATCCGTGCAGCCGCCGCCGCAACCGGCCGAGTGCTGCGGCATGCAGTTGCGACACCCGCCCTTTCGACAGGTTCAGCAGGTCTGCGATCTGGGCGAAACTGACGCCCGCCTCATAATGCTGGCGGATAATCATCGCCTCACGCTCGGGCAATGCGGCGATGCCGCCGGCCAGCACCGCATGAAGTTCGCGCCATTCGAGGCTCTGATACGCATTGGGACGCGGATCGATGCCGTCGGCGCCGACCACCAGCGCGCTTTCCTCCAGCATCAACCCGATGGCAAGGCCCGACACCAACGCCGCCAGCGCCGCGACCGGGTCCTCCTCCTCACCATGGCACAGCGATCGCGCACGGTCGGTCTCCGCCCGGCGGCGCTGCGACCAGGTCGCGTCGCTCTCGCTCATCCGGGCCGATCCGTCGGCAATGCTGCCGACGATCCGCCGCCGTGCATAGGCGCCGAACGGGATGCCGCGCAGCGGATCGTAGCGGTCGATCGCCTGCAACAGCCCTTCGTACGCGAAATGCTCCATGTCGCCCAAGTCCGCGCCATGTTTCGGGCGACGGCCATGCTGGCGCCGGGCGATGGCGCGGGCGAGCAGGCGGTAGCGGGTGAAGATCTGTTCGCGACACCTTTTCTCGTTCTCGAAGCGCAGCCGCCGCCACAGCGACGCCTCGACGCGCGGCGGCACCAGCAACAGGTCGAAACCAACGCGCCGCATCATCGGAAACTACCGAGCACCCCTTGCAGCACCAGTCCCCAGCCGTCGATCAGCACGAACATCAATATCTTGATCGGCAGCGCGATCGTCGCGGGCGGCACCATCATCATGCCCAGCGCCAGCAGGATGCTGGCCACCACCAGGTCGATCAGCAGGAACGGCAGCAGGATGACGAAGCCGATGGTGAACGACACGCGCAGCTCGTTGAGGATGAAGGCGGGGGCGAGCTTCAGCGTTTCGACGTCCTCGGCCCGGCGTGGCAGCGGCGTACGGCTGATCGCGTAGATCGATTCCAGATCGGCATCGCGCGTCTGCGCCAGCATGAACCGGCGGAGCGGCGCGGCGCCGGCACTCATCGCCGCCTCCACCCCGATCCGCCCGGCGAGCAGCGGTTGCAGCGCATCGGCGTTGATCCGCGTCGCGGTCGGCGCCATGGTGAACGCGGTCAGAATCATCGACAGCGCGACCAGCACCGGCGTCGGCGGCGTTTCGGGCATGCCGAACGCGTGGCGCACCATCGACAGCACGATGACGGTGCGCACGAAACTGGTCATGCTGATGACCACCGCCGGGATCACCGCCAGCAGCGTCAGGATCAGCGCGGTGCGCACGACGTCGTTGCCGATCGCGCCGCCGGCCAGCATCTCGTCCATGCCGCCGGCCCCTCGCGCAGCACCTGCTGCCCGGTGGCGGACGACAGGATCACATATTCCTGCCCGTCGCAGCGCAGCAGGCACAGATCGGCATGCGGGCTGATCCGCCGGCTCTCGATCACCGCGATCCGCCGTTCCGCCCGACTGGGCAGCGCCAGCCGCCCGCCGCCACGCTTGATGAGCAGCGCCGCCAGTCCGGCCAGTGTGAGACAGACCAGCAGCGCGACGACGATTCGCGTCAGCGATATGTCGAGCGCCGCACCACCGCCGAGCCGCGCAGGCGCGGCCGCCAGGATCATTCCGGCCACGCCGCGATCTCCGTCAGCCGCACGCCGAACCTGTCGTCGACCGCGACCAGCTCGCCACGCGCGACGATCGCTTCGCCCAGCCGCAATTCGACCGGACGGTTCAGCGCCGCTTCCAACGGAACGACGGCGCCGGGTTTGAGCGCAGTCAGCACGCCTACGGTCATCTTCGCCTGCCCCAGATGGGCGTCGAGTTCGACCGCGACGCTGTCGATCAACGTCGTGCTGACGCGCGCGGCTTTGGTTTCGGACATGGACATACTCACGCAGCGACATCGACGATTTGCAGCGACGGGATCGGCTCGGCCGGCACGATCCGCACCCGCCCGCGCGGCGAGGGCCGCCCGTCGAGTTCGATCGGCACTGGGTCGCTTAGTGCCCGGTCGAGCACGACGACGTCGCCGACCTCCAGCGCGCGCAGGTCGGCCAGCCGCATCGCCGCCCGTCCCACCGCCGCGCCGACCGCGACCGGGATCGCCGCCAACGCCGGTGCCCCCGACCCCAGCCGCGGCAACGCCACTGCCGGCAATACCCGCCGCACCAGCGCCGCGAACAGCGCATCGGACAGGCCGAACGCCAGCCCGTCGCCGAGCGTCGCGACCCAGTCCGCTCCAGCCGCGGCAACGAACCCGTCATCGCCGCCGGCGACGGCGATCAGTCGGGCGCGCAGGTCGAGCAGGCACGGTTCGGCCACGGCTTCCAGCACGGCCCGGTCGACACCGTCACGCGCCTCCGCCGACACCCCGACGATCCGCGCCCCGATCCGCAGCGCCGTATCGGGCGCGGTGCCGATCGCCAGCCCGGCCACATTGCATCGCCAGCCCGATCCGCCACCCCGCCGCAACCGGGGCGCCTGCGCCGCGGCACCCACGAACCACTGCACCTCCCACGCCGCCACGACGCCCGCGAACAGCGCGTCGAGCGCCGCGGGCGGCTGCGTATCGGCGGGCAGCCACGCCACCGCGCTCATCCCTGCCCCCGAATGCCGAAGAGCTGCTGGATCATGTCGTTCGACACGCTGACGATCTGCGACGAAGCCTGAAAGCCGCGCTGGATCAGGATCAGGTCGCCGAATTGCTGCGACAGGTCGACGTTCGATGCCTCGAGCCGTTTCGAGCGCACCTGCCCCACGCGCGGATCGTCGCTGGCGAGCAGCATCGACTGGCCCGGCTCACGCTCGGCGAACAGCCCGTCGCGCTGTTCCAGCCGGGTCGGATCGCGGAAATCGGCCAGCGCGATCGCGCCGCCATCGTGCCGTTGCCCGTTCGAATAGGTCAGTTGCAGCTTGCCCGCGCCATCGGCGGCGATGCCGGTGATCGTGCCCGCCGCATAGCCATCGACCTTCGCCGCGCGCAGCGTCGACACTTCGCCCCCCGAAAACGACGTGACGCCGCTCGAAAAGTCGAACTGCACCGTCAGCCCCGATGCGGCATCGGTGAAGTCGAGCTTCGCCGTCGCCGGATCGACGATGCCGGCGTTGAACTTGAGCATCTGCGTGCCGACAGTAGCGCCCTTGTCGTCGGTGACCGCCACCGTCCACCCGTCGGCACTCTTGGCAAAACCGGCCTTCCACACATGCGCAGCGCCACTCGCGTCGAACACGCGGATGTCGCTGACGGTATAGCTGGTCGCGGTCGACGACAGATTGTCGGCAAAGGTCACGGCGGTCGTCGCCTTGGGCGCGCTGGTCCGGCGCGCATCGACCGACAGGCTGACCGCGCGTCCGTTGGCATCCAGCGTCGCCAGCCGGTAATTCGTCCCGCTCAGCACGATGAACCCGGCCGGATCGACCTCGAAACTGCCGGTCCGCGCGTACAGCGTCCGATCGCCGTCGAGCAGCACGAGAAAGCCATTGCCATCGACCGACAGGTCGAGATCGCGGTCGGTGCTGCGCAACTCGCCCTGTTTGAAGTTCAGCGTACCGTCATCGACCTCGACGCCATAGCCGTCGCTGCCGCCCTGTCCGGTTAGCGACATGCCGCCGCGATCGGGCGTCGCGTACAGATTGTGGAAGCTGACCGTCGACCCCTTGAACCCGGTCGTGTTCAGGTTCGACACGTTGTTGCTGACCTGCTGCAACCCCTTCGAATAGGCGTTGAGGCCGCTCAGGCCGATATAGATCGCGCCGAACATCAATTCTTCTCCCGGATCTGGACGATATTGCCGATGGCGAGCCCGGCGATGGTGCGTTTGTCGTCGGTTTCGATGGTGATGCTGGGCGCCCCGCCCGACAGCGCGATGGCGGTGACCATGCCCGACAGCGTTGCCGCACCAGCGGCGATATCGACCCGCTTGCCGAGCAGTCCGGTCGCCTGATTGGTCGCCTGCATCGCCGTCAGCGCCTGCAACCGCTCGTTCGCGGTCTGCCCCTGCTGGACCTGCGAGAATTGCGCGAGCTGCGAGACGAACTGAAAATTGTCCATCGGCTTCAACGGATCCTGATACGTCAGCTGCGTCAGGATGATCTTCAGCAGCGCATCGAAGCCGAGGCCGAAGGCACTGGTCGCGGTCTGGGCGGCGCTCGTCTCGCTAGCGGGCGTGACGGACGAAACGGGGGCGGTCTGCATCAGCGGGCTTCCTGTCGGGTGCCGGACGTGGCGGTGATGATGATGTGCGCGGGTGTGTAACCATGCGCGGCAAGCAGCGCGGCGACCTCGTCAGCCAGCGCGGCACGGTCGCGTTCGTCGAGGCCGGCGACCTGCGCCACGACCTCGATCCCGTGCGCGACCGCCTGCACCGCGACCGCCACGAAAGATCCGGTCGGAAGCGGACGCTGACGGATCGGCGGCCGCGGCTGAACCGGCCCGGCGGGGGTCGAACAGGACGATGGCCCGCGCGGTGCAGTCATGGGCGCAGTCGTTGGCGTGGACGCGATCAGCTGCGAGACGGCCGGTTTCGGGAAACCGGGCGACATGGGCGGCACAACCGGCGCTGCCGCTTTGGCAATGCGGGCCGATGAAGCAACGGACGCGGCTGTTCCCTCGACCGGAGCCGCGACCGAAACCTCGCCAGCCGGCTCCACCGGCGCCACCGGCTGCATAACTGCAACCCCCGCCGCCACCGGCATCGCGACCGACGTGCCGAAGAACCCGTCCAGATTGAACCGCTCGGCCTGCACCTCGACTTTCGCCGGCGACGCCGGGTCGGCCACCAGCAGGTCGGCAAAGCGCAGCGTCGGCGCCGCGACAACGGGCACGCCCGCGACCATCGGCGTCTCGCCGCTCGATCCGGTCGGCAGATCGGTCAACGGCGGGATCATCGCTGCATCCACTTCAGCGCCGCGCGATCGGCGATCGCCATCAGCACGCGTTCGTCGGCATGGCGTCGCGCTTGACGGAGAGCGACGTCAGCCTGCATCGCGACCGCCTCGGCGCGCGCCTGTTCCCGCCGCGTCGTCGCCGCCGCCGCTTCGACCGCCTGCGCTGCAGTTCTCTGCGCATCCGTTGCCGCCATCTGTGCTTCGGCTCGGGCTGTCAGCACGCGGGCATACGCACCGCGCAGCGCCGGATCGAACCGCTCGACCACCTGCCGCTGCCATGCATCCGCCGCCTCGACCAACGCGGTATCGGCCTCCGCCAATTCCCGCGCGGCATCACGCTCGGCCAGCACCGTCCGGCGATGCTCGGCCTGTGCCCGGTCGGCCCGCAATGCCGCGATCGTCCGCAGCGCTTGCCACGCGCGTCCCATCCGATCAGCCATGCCGTTTCCCCGGCGCTAGCCTGGACAGATGCCGCAGCGTTTCGGCAAAGGGCACGGCCACCCCCTGCTCCTGCCGCAGAAACGCGTTGATCCCGTCGCGCGCGGCGATTGCCGCATCGATCGCGGGGTTCGCGCCTGCCTGATACAGCCCGCTGTCGACCATCACCCGCGCTTCGTCATAGGTGGCGAGGTGCGCCGTCACCGCCCGGGCCGCCTGCGCATGGTCGGGCTTCATCAGCCGCGCTGCCTGTCGGCTGATGCTGCGGATCGGATCGATCGCCGGGAAATGCCCGCGATCCGCCAGCGTCCGCGACAACAGGATATGTCCGTCGAGCAACGCCTTCATCGTCTCGACGATCGGGTCGTCGATCTCGTCGGTTTCGCTGAGCACGGTCAGGATCGCGGTGATCGCGCCACCACCCCGCACCGCGCCGCACCGTTCGACGATGCGCGGCAGGGCGGCAAAGACATTGGGCGTATAGGCCCGCACCGTCGGCGGCTCGCCGGCCGCCAGCCCGATTTCGCGCAGCGCCATCGCCAACCGGGTGATCGAATCGACGACCAGAAGGACATGCTCGCCCCGATCGCGCCAATATTCGGCCAAGCACAAAGCAGTCGACACCGCCCGCGCGCGCATCGCCGCACTCTCGTCCGACGTCGCAGCGACCAGCGTCGCCGCCTCGCCCCGCGACGACAGCGCCTGCCAGAAACCCGACACCTCGCGCCCGCGCTCGCCGACCAGGCAGACGATGCGCCGCGTCGCCGCGGTCTGCGCGACGATCTGTTCGATCAAGCTGGTCTTGCCGACCCCGCTCGCCGCGAACACCCCGATGCGCTGCCCCTGTCCCAGCGTCAGCAGCCCGTCGATCGCGCGCACCCCGGTTTCCAGCAGCGTGGTCGGCGCGATGCGGTCGAGCGGCCCCGGCGCGACCCCGCGCAGGGCGACGCGCGTATCGGGGCGGATCGCGGCACCGCCGTCGATCGGCCGCCCCAGCGCATCGATCGCGCGGCCGCCATAGCCGTCGCCGACCCCGACGCCGTTATGCGGTACCGGCTCGATGCGTGTACCGATCGGTACCGCCATCCCGTCCTCGACGGGCACCAGCACCAGCGAATCGGCATCGACCGCCGCCACCTCGGCCAATTGCCGGCCAACCCGACACAGGTCGCCGACCGTCGCCATCGGTCCGCTCGCCTCGATCCGGCCGGGCATCACCCGCCGCACCTCGCCATAGGGCAAGGCGGGGTCGAGTTCGGCGATCCGGGTCAGGTAAGGATGCACGGTCATGTCCCGGCCATCTCATCCAGCGCCCGCGCGATCGCCGCCCATTGCTGGGGCACGTCGAGATCGATCTGCCCCAGCCGCACGCCGATCCGGCACGCACCCGATGGCAGGTCGGGATCGATCGTCACCTCGCCGTGCCCCGTCAGTGCCGCCGCGTCGGTGAAATCCTTGCCGCTCACCCGCACCGTCAGCCCGGTCCGGTCGCGCAACATCGCCAGCCGGTGATCGAGCGCATCTCCGACCATTGCCGCCATCGCCTCGGGCCGGGCGAACACCCGGTCGAGACAGGCGCGCGCCAGTGCCGCTGCGAGACCATCGAGCGCCTGCAACCGTTCGGACAGACGCTTCGCTTCCGCCGCCAGTCCCTTGGCCAGCAGGTCGACCCGCTCGCGCTCGCTACGTTCGACCGACGCGATTCCGGCCTTGCGCCCTTCCGCCAGACCCTCCTCGCGCGCCTTGGCGATGGCGACCCTGGCCGCCTCCGCCGCCCGGACCGCATCCGCGCGCAATGCCGCGAGTTCGGCGCGCAGACGCTCGGCTTCGTCGATCGCCACCGTCGGCGGCGCAACGAGTGCGCGAACCGAGGTAGCATCGGTCGGTTTGAGCACCGCCATGTCAGCGCCCCCCGATCGCGCCGCGCAACCGGCCGAGCAGCGACGGCCCCGGTCCCGGCAGAACCGGCGTGGCGAACGCTTCCGCCGCCTTGGCCAGCGCTACCCGCCCGGCGGCCGTCATCGCTTCGCCCGGATCGGCCAGCCGCGCCGCGATATCGGCAGCAAACGGCGTCGCCAGCGGCACCGCCTCGACCCGCAGCCGCTCGGCCGGAGTCAGCCGCGCCAGCACCGCGCGCCGATCGGCCGGCGGCAACGCGCGCAACCGTGCGATCGGATCGTCAGCCGGCGACATGCTCGCCCCCCTCCGGCTCGATCCGCCGCCGCAGCAAAGCCGCGAACGCTTCCTGTTCGGCACCCGACAACCGCGTCGCCCGCACCCGACGCAGCGCCACGGCGATCAGGGCAAAGATACCCAATGCCGCCAGCGCCCATGGCCACCATGCCGGCGCCGCCACCGGCTCGCTCGCCTCGATCGGTGGCACATAGGTCGGCACCGTCGGCGCGACCGGTGGCGCGGACATGCCCGTTTGGAACGACAGCATGTCGCCCTGCGCATCGTCCAGACCGACCGCCGGCCGGATCGCCGCCGCCAGTGCCGCCTGCTCGCCCGCATCCAGCGGCTTCGGCGTCACCAGCGCGATGCGCAGCCGGAAATTGCGTGCGTCGTCCGCCTCGCCCGGCGTCCAGTTCGCCGGATCGACGATCGCATCGCCCTGCGCCAGCACCTTGACGCGCAGTTCGTGGCGCAGGCCGGGCCGGATGCCTTCGATCGCGGCGCGGGCACGGGCCTTGTAATAATTCTCGACCGCCGTCGTCGCATCGCCCTCGACCGGCTGCGGTGCGGCATCGGCGCTGACGACCCGGCCGTCGGCGTCGAGCACCACCACCCGTTGGGCGGGCAGGTCGGGCACGGCAGCTGCGACCAGTCGCTGGATCCCGGCCACCTTCGCCGCATCGGGCGCCGCAGCCCCCCGCATCTGCACCGTCACCGCCGCGCTTGGTTCGATCCGGTCGTCGCGGAACAGCGTGCGTTCGGGCAGCGCGAGGTGGACGCGCGCGCTTTCCACGCCGTCCATCAGCGCGATGGTGCGGACCAGTTCCCCCTGCAACGCGCGCTGGTAATTGATCTTCTGGGCGAAGTTGGTCAGGCCCATGTCAGACTTGTTGAACAGTTCGAACCCGACCTCGCCCACATCGGCCCGGACCATCGCCAGCCGCGTCGCATCCGCCTCGCCGCTCGGCACCAGCACCGTGGTGCCCCCGTCGCGCAGTTCATAGGGGGTCCCGCGCTTGTCGAGTTCGGCGACGATCGCCGCCGCCTCCCCCGGCCGGACATGATCGGCCAAGGTTGAATATCCGTCGCGCAAAAACGCCCAATACGCCCCGCCAAGCAGCCCCAGCACGACCACGAACACACCGCCGATCAACAACCATTGCCGGCGCGGCGAAGGGACGGCGTCGCTCATAGCTGCATGTTCATCAGGTCGCGGTACCCTTCGACCAGCCGGGCGCGCACCTGCATCGCCAGTTCGACCGACAGCCGCGCTTCCTCCAGCGCCATCGTCACCTGATGGACGGGGATGCCGTCATCGACCGCGAAGCGCCGCACCAGCGCATCGGCCTGATCGAGCTTCGCATCCAGCCCATGCAGTCCCGACAGCAGCAGCGCGCCGAACCCCTGCACGGGCGGCGGCGCCGCGACCGGCCCCAGTTGCAGCGCGAGCGGCGCGGCGGTCACGCCGGCCAGCGGCGGGATAGCGCCGCTCACGACTGCTTCCCCAGTTCCAGCGCACGCGCGTACAGCTGGTGGGCGATCCCCATCGCGGTCAGGTTCGCCTCATAGGCGCGGGCGGTGCGGATCATCAGTGCCATTTCGCCCGCTTGGTCGATGTCGGGATATTCAACGAACCCCTCGGCATCGGCCTGCGGATGGCCGGGTTCGTGGACGCGGCGCACCCCGTTCGCGACGGGTTGCAGGCCCATCACCCCGACACCCGATCGCACCAGCGACCCGAAGCCCGCCACCGGTCGGGTCAACAGCCGCTGCGCGCGATATCCGGTGGTATTGGCGTTTGCGATATTGGCGGCGATCACCTGCAACCGCTGCCATTCGACGTCGAGGCCGGTACGGCTGATCCTGGCGGCGTCCATCAGCGCCCTCCCGCGATCGCGGCGCGCATCAGCCCCATTTCGCGGCCCAGCACGTCGATCAGCGCGGCGAAACGCAGCGAGGTTTCCGATGCGGTCGCGAGTTCGAGGTCAAGCCGCGCCTCGGTCCCGAACGCAGGCGTCACGCCCCACGACGTTGCCGGCCGGACGCCCGCGACCGCAGCGGCACTGCGCCCGGCGGCGCTGCGCAGAGCTTCCTCGAAATCGACCCGCATCGGGCGATAACCGGGCGAATTGGCATTGGCGATATTCGCCGCGGTCGCCTCGGCCCGGGCGGTCAGCCCGTCGAGCGCCTTGGCGATGACGACCGATGTCAGCGCATCCATTCGAGCTTCCTCACTTTACGATCAGGTCGGCGTGCAAAGCGCCGGCAGCCTTGATGGCCTGCAAAATGCCGATCATCCGCTGGGTATCGACGCGCGCGCGCGACAGGCCCTGCACCAGATCGGCGATGGTGGTGTTGCCGAAGCGGATCGTCGCGTCGCCGCTGCCCTGCCGCACATCCAATTTGGTATTGGTGACGACCAGGCTGCGTACCCCCGCCCCCGCTTCGATGTCGCTCGCGAAGCCGGCATAGAAATCGGGCTGCGACGCGAAATTGTCGGCGACGACCGACACTTTGATATCGCCCTGCGCGATCACGACCGACGACAGCGTCACGTCGCCCCCCGCCACGACGGTGCCGGTGCGTTCGTTGATGACCACGCGCCGCGTCGCGGCCGGTTCGACCCCGACATTCTCCAGAGCCGCCAAAAACCCGGTCAGCCCCGCGGCGCCCCCGCCATAGCGCACCCGCACCTCATCGGCATTGCGCGCCCATGCGATGCCCGCACCGAAGCGCCGCACGATCCCGGCCGCGACGCGCTCGGCAGTCTCGAAACTCGGATCGGACAACAGGAACGACAATTCCCCGCCGGGTTTCAGGATGTTGCTGTCGACCGCCGTCTCGATCGTCGCCCCGCCTTCGAGGATCGCCGAGGTCGGATAGTTGCGCTGCTCGCGGTTCAGATCGCTGTCGAAGCGATGCCCGCCGACCAGCAGCGGCCCCTGCGCCAGCGCATAGGGCTTGCCATCCGGCCCCATGAGCGGCGTCATGACTAGCGTACCCCCGGCCAGACTGCGCGCATCGCCGATGGAGGCGATCGTGGCGTCGATCCGGTCGCCGACATTGGCCGATGGTGGCAACATGCCGGTTACCATCACCACCGCGACGTTGCGGCTGCTGATCTCCGCCTCGGCGACATTGGTGCCGAGGCGATTGAGCACGTTGCGCAGCGCCTGCCGCGTCACCACGCTGCGCCGCGTATCGCCCGATCCCGACAGGCCGACGACCAGCCCGTATCCGACCAGCGCATTCTGCCGCCAGCCGTCGAACCGGCCGAGCGCCTTGATCGGCACCGATTGCGCCCCCGCCGGCGCGGCCAGCAGCAGCAGCGCAAGAAGACACAGGAACCGCATCAGCCGAGCCCCAGCGCGCCGAACAGGCGATTGAGCAGCCCCGGCCGGCTGCCGCGCGATACGAAGCCACGCCCGCCATAATCGATCTCGGCATCGGCGATGCGCGACGACAACACACTGTTGTCCGGTCCGATGTCCGCCACGCGAATGCGTCCGCGCACACCGACCTCGGTCCGCTCGCCATTGATCGCCATACGCTGCCGCCCGGTTACGATCAGGTCGCCATTGGGCAGCACCGCGCTGACCGTCGCGCTCAGCCGCGTGACCAACCGCTCGCTGCGTCGTGCCTCGCCCCGCCCGCTGAACCCGCCGCCCAGCGTCGCACGACCGCCTTCATTGACTGATCCGGCATCGATCGACGCCGACACATCGGTTGCCTTACGCGTCGCATTCTGCGCCGAATTGCTCGCATCGGCGCTTTGATAGACGACGATGGTCAGCGCATCGCCGACCTGCGCCGCGCGCTGATCGGTGGCGAGCGCTCCCCAGCCGCCCGGCCGGTACAGGTCGTCGCCAACGGCCAGCGGCACGGCGAACACCTGTCCCTGCCCATCGCGCACGAACACCGACCGCCCCGACCGGCCGGGTTGCAGCGTCGTCACCGGCCGCTCGATCATGACCGGACCCGCCACCGAGCGCAGCGTCAGTTCGCTACCGCCGGGCAGCACCGGCGCGGGCGTCCACTCGCGGCGCACCGGCGCGGGGGCGAGGAAGGTGATGGCGACGGTGCCGGTCCCGCCGACCTCCACGCCGGTCGCCCGCCGCACCATCGCCGCGACCGTCGCCGCCGGCAACGTCACCTGCCGCCGCCCGGCCGGCAGTCGCAGCACGACCCGCTCACCTGCCGCACCCGCGCCCGGCACCAGATCGGCCAGCGTCACCTCGCGCACGCGCACCTTCGCTTCGGCCACGAGCATCAGCCCGGCCGCCACCGTCATCAGCATTGTCCGTTTCCCCGTGTCCGCGTCAGCGCCGCAGCGTGTTCGCGATCCCCATCATCTGGTCGGCCGCCTGCAATATCTGCGCATTCGCCGCATAGGCGCGCTGGACCAGCATCATGCGCACCATTTCCTCGGTCAGTTGCACGTTCGACCGCTCGACCGCGCCCTGAATCACTTGGCCCGTGCCGTCCTCGCCGGGCACCAGTTCCTCCAGCCGCGTGGCGTCCGCTACCCGGTACAGCCCACCGTCCATCCGGGTCACCTCCGCCGCATCGTTCAGCCGCACCAGCCGGATCTGCCCCAGTTCGACCGACGCCGTGCCATCGGCTCCCTGCGCCCGGACCGCGCCATCGGCGGCGATCGTCAGCGCGGTCACGTCGTCGGGCACGGTGATATTGGCCTTCAGCGCAAAGCCGCCCGCCCCGGTCAGCAAGCCATCGTCGCCGACCAGCAACCGACCGCCGCGCCACAGCACGCTCTGTCCATCCGGTCCCATCAATTCGATGAAGCCCGCGCCGTCGATCGCCACGTCCATCGCCGCCCCGGTCCGCTGCAACTCGCCGGGATCGTTCACCATGAACTGAAGGTCGAGCGCCACCCCGGCCAAGGTCGGTGCCGCCGATTGCAGGTCGGCGGGCAGCAACGTCGCATCAGGCCGGCTGGCAACGACGTCGGCGAAGCGTATCTCCGACCGCTTGAAACCGGCGGTGTTGATGTTCGAGATGTTGTTGGCGATCGCGTCCAGCGCCAGTTGCTGCGTACGCAGCCCGATCGCGCCGATCTGATAGGCGTCGCTCATGCCTTGCCTCCGAAGGTGGCGGCGGCACGGCCGATCAGTTCGTCGTACAGCTGGATCAGCCGCGCGCCGCTTTCCGCCTGCCGCATCGCGACCATCGTCTGGGTCATCTCGTCGCCCAGCGTCACGTTCGACGCTTCGAGCATGCCGGTCCGCACCTCGGCCGCGTCGGTATCGACCATCGCCTGCCCGACGAAGAAACTCTCGCCGACCGCGGTCATGCCCGCGGGGTCGTCACAGCGTTCGATGGCGATGCGCGCCTTGTCGATCGTCGCGCCGTCGAGCACCAGATCGCCGCCGCCCACCTGTTGCAGTACATAGCCCTGCGGCGTGACCAGTGCGCCATCGGCGTCGCGGCGGAACTGTCCCTGCCGCGTGTACAGCGTCTGCTCGCCATCCCGGACGCGGAAATATCCGTCGCCGCTGATCGCCATGTCGAACGGATTGCCGGTCTCGGTCAGCGACGCCTGCGCCGCATCGATCCGCGTTGCCAGCGCAACCTCGCTGCGCGCCGCGACCGTATCGGCAAATCCGACCCGTCGCTTATACCCCGGCGTCGCCACGTTCGCGATATTATGCGCCGCGACATCGAGCCGTGCCTGCGCCATGCGCATCACCGCCGTCGCCGAATCCACCAACCCCGTCATGCCCCAACCCCGCCAACCCCGCGATGCGACGCTGATGCCGCAGTGTTTAGCGAACGAACAGGAGAAGCGAATCCGGTTCGGAGCGGCGTTTCCTCCGAAGCGGATGGGATCGAGGGTTGCGGAAGCAATTGAGCAGGTCAGAAGACGCCGCAAACGTCCGTGCCAGCGAAGGCCGGCATATCCCGGTGACGACGTCGCGGGACGTCGCGCTAGGCCCAAGAGTTGGACCGCGTCACCCCTTCGCGGTTCCGGCGTCGTTCCATTGGAGGAAGCGAATTTTGCGTGACCCCGGATCAGGTCCGGGGGGACGCTATCTCCCGCGCGACCTTACCGCTGCGCCGCCGGCTGCGGTGTGAAGCTGGTCACGTTCGCCATGCCGTTTGCCCCGAACGTGATGACATGCCGCGATCCTTCCTGACATGTCGCGACCCAGCTGCCCGGCTGGTCGCCGCGTTCGGCCGAGGTCACGCCCTGGCACGGCAGGCCGGCATCGCGGATCGCGCGGATGAACACCGCCTCGCGCTGTCCGGGTGCCAGCGCATCGACCTTTGCCGCCATCTCCGACGCTTGCTGCGCATTTGCCATTGCCGCCTGATTGGCGGCCGCCTGCTGCTCGGCGCTCGGCCCGCAGGCCGCCAGCATCAGCGATCCACCCAGCACCACCAGCAACGCACGCATGCTTCCTTCTCCCAAAAACACCGCCGGCGCGGCCGTCATCCGTTTCGGACAATCAACGACCGCGCCGACGGTTCCCGAGGTCAGCGCTGATACGCCTTGGGCAGCCCCTGTTCCTCGGGCACGAGATAGCGGTCGCGCAGCCGCGTCTGGCGGTTGGTCAGCGGCTGTTCGACGCCGTCGATGAACAATTGCGTCGGCACCGATCCGATCTCCAGCGGATCGCCGTCCCAGATTACCACGTCGCCGCGCCGCCCGGCGGCGAGCGTCCCGATCTCGCTTTCCATGCCGATCGCGCGGGCGGGCAGCGAGGTGATCGTCGCGAACGCCGCCCCCCAATCCAGCCCGGCCGCACCCGGAATCTTCGACAGCGCGACCAGATTGCCGGCATATTGCCGCACCAGCCGTGCTTGCCGCGCCTCGTCGTCGCCGATCATGCCGATGCCGACGGTCACGCCCGCCGCCTTCATCCGCCCGATATTGGACTGGGTCGCGGCCAGTTGCTCGAAGCTGGCGGGCAGGTCGGCCAGCGCGCTGGCGAGCACCGGCACCCCCGCCGCCGCGATCTGCTGTGCCACGGTCCAGCCCTCGGCCGCGCCGACCAGCACCGGCTTCAGCCCCGGAAACTCGCGCTTCAGGGCCAGCACGCCCAGAATGTCCGACGCGCGTTCGACATGGATCAGCAGCGGAACCTGTCCGGACAGCACGCCCTGCAACGCCTGTGCATCGGTGCGGGTCAGCAGCGCTTCCTTGCCGCGATTGGCGAAGCTCGCCGGGTTGCGGCCATAGGCCTGTGCCTCGAACAGCGCGTTGCGGAACATCGCCATCGCCGCCGGACGGCTGCCGCCCGCGGCCCGCGCGCCCGCCTCGCCCCATTCCATGAACTGGAAGGCGTGCGGGCGGGTGACCGCATCCATGTCGTTGCCCAGATCGATGACCGCGCCCCGCCCGGCAAAGATCGACCCGCCATTGTCGGGCGCGACCACGGCGCGGGTGACGCCGTCGGTGCGGTTGATCGCGATTGGCGTCGCGCGCGGGTTCAGGCCGGCGGTGACGTCCAGCCCGGCATTGAACACGCTGTCGCGCGCGGAAGCGTCGTTGGTGGGGCCCACGCCATCGACCTCGACGATGCCGAGGCGGGTGAAGCCCGCGACGATGCCCGGCGTGACATAGCGCCCGCCCGCATCGATCGTCTTTCCGCCGGTGGAGGCGCCGCCGCGCCCGGCGGATACGACCCGCCCGCCGCGAATGACGACGGTGCCGCCCTCGACCGGTGCCGATCCGTCACCCAGCACCAGCCGGGCATTGGTGATGGTCACATCCTGCGCAGCGGCGGGAAGAGCGGTGCTGCCGGCAAGCAGTGCGGCAAGGATCAGGCGCTTCACTTCACATCCCCTTCGCCGGGCTGGCCAAGTTCGAAATCGGACACCGGCCGCAGCCGCGGGTTGTTCGCGTCGTAGAGCAGCGCGCCATCGACCCACACCATTTGCGGGCGGGTATAGACGCTGAACGGATCGCCGTTCCACAGCACGACATCGGCCATCTTGCCGGCCTTGAGCGATCCCGTGACCTTGTCGATGCCCAGCGCGCGCGCCGGATTGATGCCGAGCCATGTCCAGGCATGTTCGGGCGTGACCGGCATGCCGGCACGTTTGGCGGAAGCCATGACCTTCGCCACTTCCTGGTTGAGCCGCTGGATACCGTTCGCGTCGTCCGAATGGATCATCGCGCAGGCGCCCTGCTTGTCGAGGATCGGCAGGTTCTCGCCGATCCCGTCATAGCTTTCCATCTTGAAGCCGTACCAGTCGGCCCACACCGCCGAACACACGCCCTGCGCCTTCAGCAGGTCGGCGATCTTGTAGCTCTCGACCGCGTGATGGAACGCGGTGACCTTATACCCCATCTCCTTGGCCATATCCATGACGATGGCCATTTCGTCGGCGCGGTAGCAATGGTTGTGGACGAGGATCTCGCCGTCGAGCACCCCGCGCAGCGTATCCATGGCGAGGTCGCGCGCCGGCGCCTCCCCGCCATCGGCCTCATACTTGTCCCACTTGCGGTCATAGTCCTTCGCGCGCAGCCATGTCGCGCGATCGACCGCGAGGTTGCCCATCCGGGTCGAGGGCATCCGCCCCTTCGACCCATAGACCCGCTTGGGATTCTCACCGCACGCCATCTTCAGGCCATAGGGCGCGCCCGGGAACTTCATCGCCTGCATCGTGCGGCCATAGACGTTCTTGAGCGTCACCGACCGTCCGCCCATCAGGTTGGCCGACCCCGGCAAAATCTGCAGCGTCGTCACCCCGCCATTGGTCAACGCGCGCGAGAAACCGGGGTCCTGCGGCCAGACGCTGTGTTCGGCCCAGACGTCCGCCGTGACCGGCCCGGTCATCTCGTTGCCGTCGCTATGCGCCTCGACGCCGGGGCTGGGATAGTCGCCCAAATGGCTGTGCACGTCGATGATGCCGGGCGTCACCCATTTGCCCTGCCCGTCGATCACCGTCACGCCGTCGGCCGGCGCGATCGACTGTCCGACCTCGACGATCTTGCCGTCGCGGAACAGCACCGATCCGCGATCGATCCGCCCGCCCTCGCCATCATAGATGGTGACGTTGGTCACCAGCGTCGCCCGCCCCGGATAGGCGCGATAGGTCGACGGGTACGGGTCATGGTCATAGCCCTTGCCCGCCCCCGGCCCCTTGCCCCTCGGCGCATCGGCCGAGGCCGACCGAACCTCCTTGTTGTCGCCGGTACAGGCGACCAGCCCGGCGGCGAGCGCCACCATCGTCAATGTTCGGATCACGCCTTACTCCCTTCGTTATATCGTTCAGGCGAACACCGCCTCTAGGTCATGGCTGCCCATGCCCTCCTTCGCGGTGCGCGCCTCTTGATAGACGGCGGCGGTGCCGGTCGTCGTCAGTACGCCGATCAACGTGGCGAACACCGCCTGCACGCCGGCCACCAGCCACAGATTCTGCGCGCCCCCGGCCGCCAGCGCGATCCCCTGCATCAGGCCGCTGGCCATCATCCACAGGACGACCGCGATCAGGATCAGCAGCAACAGCCGCCACCGCATCCCGCGCAGCAAGTCGGCGCTCCGCCCGAAACAGTCGAAGATGCCGCGCCCCTCGCCGACCATCACCGGCAGGACGATGAACCATGTCAGCGCGAGGATGATGCCCGGTACCACGAGCAGGGCGAAGCCGACGACCAGCGCAATGCCGAACAGGATGAGCAGTGCCAGCGCGGGCAGTGTCCGCCGCAATGCCATGCGCAGCGTCGCACCCAATTCGATCGGCCGCCCGGCAAGCGTATCGAGCGCGATCCCCATCATGAACAGCTTCACGAACGGATAGAGGAACAGCCCGATCAGCCAGAGCGGCGCCAGCAAATAGATCAGCCCCTCCATCCGCGACGTGTCGCCCATGCGCTGCACCATGATCGGCAGCGCGAACTGGGCCGGCGCGTTCAGCACCGCGCTGCCCGCCAGCAAGGCGAGCGGGGCGCCACCGATCGCACCGAATGCGTTCGAGATGACCCGTCCGATCCCGAAACTGTACGGCGACCGGCGACCCTCCATCCATGCCCCGCTTAAGGCGATCGCCAGCAACAACAGCGGCACCAGCAGGAACACGAACATGAACGCCGTTGCCAGCATAACCCTTCCCCCCGATGCCTGCCCCGGCATCGGCCGAAAGTCTGGGTGGAAAAGCGTTGCATGTAAATCGGCGATTTGCTCCAAGCAGGCAACACGCCGCGGGGGCGTACCGAAGGGACGGACGTGGCGCGGGGGCAGATCGCGGACAGCGTGAACGATGCCGCGTCGGCAGCACCCGGACTCGATTCCGACCGCGTGGCCGCCGCATGGAAGACGATCCGTGCCGATCCGTCGATCCAGTTCAACCTGCCGCCCAAACCGATCGAACCCCGTGAACCGCCGCCCGGCTGGCTCGAACCGGTGCTGCGCGCGATCGGCAGCTTCATCCAGTGGGTCGGTGGCGGATGGCAGTTGATCCTGTGGATCGTCGGCATCGGCATCGCCGCCGCGCTCCTGTTCGCGCTCTTCCCGGGCCTGCGCGAGTGGCTGCGCGAACGCTTCGCCGGCAAGACCCCGACCGAAGAACCGCAATGGGCGCCGACCGAAACCCGCGCCCGCGCGCTGCTCGAGGATGCCGACGCGCTCGCCGCCGCCGGGCGGTTTGACGAAGCGGTCCATCTGCTGCTGTTCCGCAGCATCGACGACATCGTCGCATGGCGCGGCGACGTGGTCCGCCCGGCCGATACCAGCCGCGACATCGCCCGCGCTGACGCGCTGCCGCCGACGGCGCGCGGCGTATTCGCCGGCATCGTCGCTGCGGTCGAACGCAGCCTGTTCGGCCGGCGGGCGCTCGACGACGGCGACTGGCAACGCGCGCGCGCCGATTATGCCGGTTTCGCGCTGAAGGGCGGGCGGTGAACCAGTCCTCTCCCTTTGCGGTCCGCACCGTCTTCATTCTCGTGATCGGCGGGGCGCTGCTGCTGCTCGCCTCGATCCTGATGTCGGGGTTCGGCGACGAACTGTCGCGCGCCGTTGGCGACGCGCCCGCTGCCGATCGCAAGGACGGGTCGGGCTATCACGCCTTGCGCCGGCTGGTCGATGCGGTGCAGCCGCCCGAGCGCAACGACAAGGATACGCTGGACAATCCGGCGATCGTCATCCTCACCCCGACCGAAACCACCCGGCCCGAGGACGTCAAGGCGATCGTCGCACGTCGCATCTCGCTCGCCAACGAAGCGATGCAGGATGGGCAGGACGACGCGAAGTCCGACCGCTATCCTACCCTCATCATCCTGCCCAAATGGCAGACCGAGGCAATTCCGCTGGGAGGGGGAAAGGTCCGCCGTACCGGCGTCGTGAACCTCAATCGTGTCGAGAAACTGGTCCCCGCCGACGTCGAATGGCATCACGAAGATCGCGAGAATGTCGGCGTCAGCGCCGATTATCCCGAAATCCGCCCCTTCGCCGTCCCCGACCGGCCACTCTATGCGGTGAAGGGCGATACCGTCGAACCGCTGATCGTCGCCCGCGACGGTGCGGCGGTGCTGGGACAGATCGGCAGCAGCGACACGTTCGTCCTGGTCGACCCCGATCTGGCCAACAACCGCGCCATGGCGGACGAACGCAATGCGAAGGCTGCGCTGGCCATGCTGCGCGCGATCGATCCCGAACATGACGGGCGCGCGGTATTCGACCGCTCGCTCCATTACACGCGCGGCGACCGCAATCTGGTCAAGCTGCTGTTCCTGCCGCCGTTCCTCGGCGTGACGCTCGCGCTGATCGCCGCCGCCATCCTTGCCGGCATCGCCGCCGCCGGGCGCTTCGGCCCGCCGGTCGCCGATCCGCGCGGGGTGGCGCTCGGCAAGCGCGCGCTGATCGACAACATCGTCGCGCTGACCCGGCTGGCGCGGCGCACGGCGCGATCCGGTGAACGCTATGCCGATACGATGCTGGAGGTGACGTCGCGGCGGCTGCTGGCGGGGGAGGTCCCCTCGCCCGAACGGCTCGACCGCATCCATCCCGGCTATTCCGACATCGACCGCCGCCTGCGCAATGCCGACACCGAAAGCGAGGCATTGGCCGCGGCGAAAGACCTGCACGCATGGAAGAAGGAAACAGGCGCATGACGCTCGACGAGGTACGGTCGCTGGGATCGGCGATCGACCGGGAGATCAGCAAGGCGGTGGTGGGACAGGCGGACGCCGTCCGGCTGCTCACCATCGCCTTGTTCTCGGCCGGTCACGTCCTGCTCGAAGGACCGCCGGGCACCGCCAAGACGCTGCTCGCGCAGAGCTTCGCCCGGACCCTGGGCCTCGATTTCGGGCGCATTCAGTTCACGCCCGACCTGATGCCCGGGGACATCATCGGCTCCAACCTGTTCAATTTCCAAACGTCGCAATTCGCGCTGACCCGCGGGCCGGTGTTCTGCGAATTGCTGCTGGCCGACGAAATCAACCGCACCCCGCCCAAGACGCAGGCGGCGCTGCTGGAGGCGATGCAGGAACGCCGCATCACCATCGACGGCCGCACCGAACAACTGTCGGACCGCTTCACCGTCGTTGCGACGCAGAACCCGATCGAACAACAGGGCGTCTATCCCCTGCCTGAGGCGCAGCTCGACCGGTTCCTGTTCAAGATCGCGATCGGCTGGCCCGATCTCGACGCCGAACGCGCCATCGTCGCGCAATATGGCACCCGCACCGGCACCCCCGCCCCGCAGGATTCGGGCGTGGAACAGGTCGCCGATGCCGGTGCGATCGCCGCCGCGATCGACGCGGTCGGACAGGTGCGGCTGGTCGACGAGGTCATCGACTATATCGTCCGCCTGATCCGCGCGACCCGCGAACATGGCGACCTGTCCTCGGGTGCCTCGCCGCGCGCGGCATCGGCGCTGGCGGCGGCGGCGCGGGCCGGCGCGGCGCTCGACGGACGCGATTATGTCCTGCCCGACGATGTGAAAGCGCTCGTCCCCGCGCTGCTGCGCCACCGGCTGATCCTGTCGCCCAGCGCGGAGATCGATGGCCGCCGCATCGACGATGTCGTCGCCGGTCTGATCGCATCGGTCGAAGCACCGCGATGATCGTTCCCAGCCCCCGTGCGATCCAGCTGACCGCGCTCGCCGCGCCGGTCGGGCTCGCGCTGGGGGTGCTGGCCCCGGCGGCGTGGATCGCCGCGCCGATCTGGATCGCAGGCATGGTGGCGCTGATCGTCGCCGATGCCATGCTGGCGAAGCAGCCGGCGACCGCGCTGCCCAACCTTCCACCGACGCTCAACATCGGCGAGACCTTCCGGCTGGGTGGCGCCGACCTCGCCGCCGCGATCGACGGTCCGGTCGAACGCTCCGCCCCCGGCGAATATCGCGCGGTCCGGCGCGGCCGGGCGCGGCTGCACCGGCTGTGGACGCGCAGCATCGGTCCCTTGG
The DNA here is from genome assembly GCF_051965015.1 of Sphingomonas sp. SAFR-052. Lineage (NCBI taxonomy): Bacteria > Pseudomonadati > Pseudomonadota > Alphaproteobacteria > Sphingomonadales > Sphingomonadaceae > Sphingomonas > Sphingomonas sp. SAFR-052. The sequence goes on from NZ_JBQCMO010000004.1 coordinate 334,318, forward strand.
GGCTGGCTTGGCGACAGGCCAGCCGCAAAACCGACCGCACCATCGCCATCCTGCCCGACATCCGCCCGGTCCGCGATCAGGGGATGCGCCAGTATCTCAACAGCGTGTCGGCGGGTAACCGCCTGCGCCGCGACCATGGCGACGGGCAGGATTTCCAGGTCCTGACCGATTTCCAGGCGGGCATGGAGCGCCGCTCGATCGACTGGAAGGCATCGGCCCGCCACGCATCGCTTCTGGCGCGCGAATTCCATACCGAACGCGACAATATGATCGTGTTCGCGGTCGATGCCGGCCGCGCGATGACCGATCCGGTCGGCGATGTGCCGCGCATCGACCGCGCGGTGTCGTCGGCGCTGCTCGCGGCGTTCGTCGCGCTGAAATCGGGCGACCGGGTGCGGCTCTATTCCTTTGCCGCCCGGCCGCAGGTCGACAGCGGCAGCATATCGGGCGGCACGCGCGGCTTCGCCCGGTTGCACCACGCCGCCGCCGACATCGATTACGGCGTGGAGGAGAGCAATTACACGCTCGGCCTCGTCACGCTCGACCAGAAGCTCGACCGGCGCGCGCTGGTGGTGCTGTTCACCGAATTTACCGACACGACCAGCGCCGAGCTGCTGCTGGCGGCGGCGCAGCGGATGTTGAAGCGGCACCGCGTGCTGTTCGTCCTCTTCCGCGACCTCGAACTGGAGGGGCTGCGCGATGCCGTGCCCGATACCGCCGACGATCTGGTCCGCGCCAATGTCGCCCAAATGTTGTTGCGCGAGCGGGCGATCGTCGTCGAACGGCTGCGGCGCATGGGCATCGACGTGATCGAGGCCGCGGCGGACGCGATGCCGCTCGCGCTGGTCGAACGCTATGTAAACCACCGGGAGCGCGGCCGATGAGTGTCAACTTCGGCGCCCATCATTTCCGCCACGAACGCGAGGCCGACTGGGCGCGTCTGGAGGAACTCCTCGACAAGCTAGAGGCAAAGTCCCCCCGCCGCCTGTCCGATGACGACCTGATCGACCTCCCAAGACTCTACCGCGCGACACTTTCGTCACTTTCGATCGCCCGCGCCACCTCACTCGACGCGTCGCTGGTCGGCTATCTCGAGGCGCTGTCGACCCGCGCCTATTTCGCGCTCTATTCCGCCCGCGAACCCTGGGGCCGGCAGGTAAAGGCTTTTTTCACAACGCATTGGCCACGCGCCGTCCGCGCGATCGCGTGGGAATTGCTGCTGTCGACGGCGCTGCTCCTGCTCAGCGCGGTCGCCGCCTACCACCTCGTCCGCACCGATCCGGCATGGTATTCGGCGATGATCTCCCCCGAACTCGCCAACGGCCGCGATATGAACGCGACGCCCGCGACGCTGCGCGAATCGCTCTACGGCAAGCCGGGCGAGACGCCGCTGGAAATCTTCGCGACCTCGCTGTTCACCCATAATTCGCAAGTCGCGATCCTCGCCTTCGCCCTCGGCTTCCTGTTCGCCATCCCGACGATCATCCTCGCCGTACAGAATGGCGCGATGGGCGGCGCGATGTTTGCCGCCTTCGTGCCGCACGGCCTTGGCTGGGGGCTGTTCGCCTGGCTGATGATCCACGGCACGACCGAGATCGCCGCGATCGCCATCGCCAGCGCCGCCGGCATCCATATCGGCCGGGCCGTCGCCTTTCCCGGCGACCGATCGCGCATGGCCGCGGCGGCGCAGGCCGGGCGGCGCGGCGCGATCGTGATGATCGGCGTCATCCTGATGCTGTTGATCGCAGGGTTGCTCGAAGGGTTCGCGCGGCAACTGGTCAACGACGACAGCGCGCGCCTCGCGATCGGCGGCGGGATGCTCGCGCTGTGGATCGCCTATTTCAGCTTCGGCGGCCGGCGTGGCTAGGCGAGCGCGCAAGCCCCGCGCGCCGCGCACGCTCGACCGGCAACTGGTGACGCCCGAAGGGGTGCCGCTCAACCTGCGGCTCGGTTCGGCCGGGGCACGCGCGGGCGCGTTCACGATCGATGCGATCATCATGCTCGCCATCCTGATCGGCACCACGCTGCTGATCGCCGCACTGGCGATCGGCGGGCCGAAGGGAGCGCAATCGCTCTATGCGATCGTCTGGCTGCTCGGCTTCTTCGTGCTGCGCAACTTCTATTTCGTCCTACACGAAGCCGGACGGCGGGCGGCGACGCCGGGCAAGCGGCTGATGAAGCTGCGCGTCGTGTCGCGTGACGGCGCGCGGCTGACCGGCGCGGCGGTGCTGGCCCGCAACCTGATGCGCGAGATAGAAGTGTTCCTGCCGCTTGCCTTTCTCGGCTTCGCCTTTGCCGAGGGGATGGCGTCGCGATGGACGGCAGTGCTGGCGCTCGGCTGGGCGCTGATCCTGTTGTTTCTGCCGCTGTTCAATCGCGACCGGCTGCGCGCCGGCGACCTGATCGCCGGCACCTGGGTCGTCGAGCGCGAAGTGCGCAAGCTGGGCGAGGACCTGCTGATCCAGACCGCGCACGAAAAGGACCGTGCCCGGATCGTGCCGTTCACCGCCGCCGAACTCGACGCCTATGGCGCGTTCGAATTGCAGCGGCTGGAGGACGTGCTCCGCCGCAACGATCGTGCCGACCTGTTCGCGGTCGCCGGCGCGATCCGGCGCAAGCTGGGCCGGGCCGACGACGGCGCCGACCTCGCCTTCCTCGAAGCCTATTATGGCGACCTTCGCCGCCATCTCGAGCGCAAATTACTGTTCGGCCAGCGCAAACGTGACAAATTTGACCGTAATGGATTGAATTGACCATAGTTTATACGGCGAATTAACCGATCCTCGTCACGATCGGCACCATGTCGAAGCGAAATCGCAGGATCGGGATCGGGCTGTTTTCGGGACTGGTCTATTTCTTGTCGGCAATGCTGGCGATCGACCCGGTGCTGAACAAGGGCGTCGCGACGATGTGGCTCGCCTCCCCTGCCCTCCTCGCGCTGCTGATCGTGCGGTCGCGCCGGGAATGGGCGGCGATCCTGATCGGCGCGACGATCGCCAGCCTGGCGGCTTCGGTCGTGCTCGATTTCGCCATGGTGGCCGCCGTGCCGATGGCCATCGCCAAGATCGGCGAGGTCGTGGTCGCCATGTGGCTGTTTCACCGTATGAAGATGCGCCGCGGTTTCCTTGGCACGCTGGCGCGGATCGGCCGCTATGTCGTGGCGATCGGGATCGTCGCACCGGCGCTGGGCGCGACGATCGCGGCCACCGTCGCCGCGCTGCAATACGACCAGCCCTTTACCGGGCAGTGGCGGACATGGTTCGTCGGCCATGGGCTGGGGATGATCGCGCTGACGCCACTGTTCGCGATGCTGTTCTCCGGCGTGATCCCCCGGTGGTGGCGGAGCGCCGCTGGGCCGACGCGGGTCGAAGGCACGGTCCTGCTCGTCACGACCACGATCGTTGCGGCCGGCGTATTCGGGCAGGATCGCCTGCCGCTGCTGTTCTTGCCGATCCTGCCCGTCATGCTCACCACCTTCCGGCTAGGACTGATCGGCGCCGCAACGTCGACGATGGTGCTGGCCGCCGTCGGCAGCTATGCGACACTGCACGGCATGGGACCGGCCAATTTCCTCGGCGGCGACGTCCATATCCGGCTCGAATTCCTGCAACTCTATATCGCCAGTACCGTGCTGACCGCCTTTCCGGTCGCTGCCGATCTCAGCCGGCGGCAATCGCTCTACCGCCGGTTGCGCGAGAGCGAGGCCCGCTATCGCCTGCTGGCCGATCATTCGAGCGACATCGTCCTCAGCATCGACCGGGGCGGGCGCATCGTCTATCTGTCGCCATCGATCGAACCGGTCATTGGCAAGTCGCCGAGCCAGTTGCTCGGCAGCCGCGCACTCGAACTGGTGCATCCGACCGACCGCGATCTCGTGCTGGTGGCGCACCGCGACGCCATTCGTGCACCGACCGGCACTCAGATCGTCGAATATCGCGCTCGCGTCGCCGGCGGGGCGCTCAGCTGGTTCGAAGCACATACCCGTGCGGTGACCGATGAGGACGGCGCGGTCACCGGCACCGTATCGATGATCCGCGACGTTTCGCATCGCAAGTCGCTGGAGGCCGAATTGTCGCGTGCCGCTTCGACCGATCCGTTGACCGGCCTCGCCAACCGGCGGGTGTTCGACGCGGCGCTTGCCGCCCGGATCGCGGTCGCGGCCGAGGGCGGGCGGGCCGGCAGCGTCGCCGTATTCGACCTCGACCATTTCAAGGCGGTCAACGACCGGTTCGGCCATGCGGTCGGCGATCATGTCCTGCAATCCTTCGCCCGGATCGCGCGCAGAGTGGTGCGCGAGGAGGACGTCGTCGCGCGGTTGGGCGGCGAGGAATTCGGCATCCTGTTCCCCGGCGCCACCGTCGAACAGGCCCGACATCTGGGCGAGCGGCTGCGCGCGACGCTGGCGGCAACGCAGCTGCGCCATGGGGAGGCGACGGTCCTGCTGACCGTCAGCGCCGGCATCGCGTCGATCGATTCCGGGGGCAGCGCTGCCGCGGTGCTGCGCGCGGCCGACCGTGCGCTATACGCCGCAAAGGCGGAGGGCCGCGACCGGCTGCAACTGGCGGCATGACGGCCCGGTGGCGATGGCGGCGCGATTGATGCTAGACTCGACGACCTTGGGTGAGCAGAGGAGGCGCGGTTTGCGCGAGACATGGTATCGCGACCCGCGATTGGGCCTGGCGCTGGCGACGATCGCGGCCGTCGCGGTCGGCATCGCGGCCGGATCGACCGCCGAACCGCTGTGGCGCGTGCTGTTGCTGGCGATGGCCGGGTTCGCGCTGATCGGTTGGGGCTGGTTCGCGATCCAGGGCATCGGCTGGCTGTGGCGGCGCCCCGACCGGCGTGAGATCCTGCAGGCGCTGACGCTGCAGAATGCGCAACAGAATTTCAACCAGGCGGCATGGGGCCGATTCGATCGCGACGCGACGATGCTGCGCATGTTGCTGGCCGAACGCGCGCTGATCCCGATCGAGGCCGAACTAGTCCGACATGCGATGGCGGTCGAGCAGTTTACCGCCGTGGCGGAGGCGCTGCCCGGTTTCTCCCGCTCGGCCGCCTATTGGTACGACATCGCGTCGCAGGGCCATGCCGGCCTGCCCCATGCCACGCCGACGCCGAGCGCGACCGCGCTGGAGGAAGCCGCCGCCGATCTGCCGGCGACGCCGCTGTCGGAGGACGACCGCCGCGCCGCGCTCCATTATCTGGCGGTCCGCAAGCGGCTGACCGCCGACCGGGCGCTGGTCGAGCGCGAGCGGCGCGCGGCGCTTCGCAAGCTGGCCGCGCCGCCGCCCGCGATCCCGTTCGAATAAGGACCTGTTACCCCAACCCCAGGACCCGCCGCGCCTGTTTCAGGTGCGGCGCGTCGACCATCCGGCCATCGACCTGCAACGCGCCGGCATCGGGCTGCGCGGCGAAGGCGTCGATAATCGCCTGCGCCCGCGCCACCGCCTCCGCCGTCGGCGTGAAGGCGGCGTTGATCGCGGCGACCTGTGCCGGGTGGATCGCCATCATCGCCGTGAAACCGTCGCGCGCGGCGCGGGCGGCATAGGCGGCTAGCCCGGCTTCGTCGCGGATCGCCGGATAGACGGTGTCGATCGCCGCCACCCCGGCGGCATGCGCGCCGAACAGGGTCAGCGAGCGGGCGAGTTCATAGGGCGCGGTATAGCCGCCGTCCGCCTCGCGCGAGCTTGCTGCACCGATCGACGCGGGCAGGTCCTCCGCCCCCCAGGTCAGACCGACGAGCCGGTTTGCGACCGTTGCATAGCTGCCGATCTGGAAGATCGCCGAGGGAGTCTCGGTCGCGATCGGCAGTAGCCGGATATGCCCGAGGCCACGCTCGGCAAGCAGCGCATCGATACGGCCGATCGTGGCCGCCCCCTCGGCCTTGGGCACCATGATGCCGTCGGGGCGGGTACCGGCCAGCGCGTCGAGATCGCCGATCGCGAGCGGACCGCCGACCGGATTGATCCGCACGAAACGTGGGACCGCCGCCGGTTCGCGGAGCCAATCGGCGACCGCGGCGCGGGCAACGTCCTTGTTCGCAGCAGCAACCGCGTCCTCCAGATCGAGGATCAGCGCGTCCGCCCCGCTCGCCGCCGCCTTGGCGAAGCGGTCGGGCCGATCGCCCGGCACGAACAGCAGCGAACGCAGCGTCATGTCCGGCGCTTCAGCAAGGCACTGCGCAGGCAGCGACAGACGATTTCGTCCCGCTGATTGTGCAGTTCGTGGGTGAAGGTCACGATCCCGGCATCGGAGCGCGAGCGGCTGTCTTTGAGCGCAGTGACCTCGGTCGTGGCACGCAGCGTGTCGCCGAGAAAGACCGGCCTGGGCATCACCAACTGGTCGTAGCCTAGATTGGCGACCAGCGTGCCGAGTGTCGTTTCGCCCACCGACAGCCCGACCATCAACGCGAAGGTAAAGGTGCCGTTGACGAGGATCTGCCCGAACTCCGACGCCCTCGCCGCCTCGGCATCGATGTGCAGCGGCTGCGGGTTGTGGGTCATCGCCGAGAACAGCAGATTGTCGGTTTCGGTTACCGTGCGGCGGATCGGATGCTCGATCCGTTCGCCGATCCGCCATTCGTCGTAGAAGCGGCCGGTCATGCGTCGTCCTTCACGATTCGGGCGAGCAAAATTCCTTCGGCGACCTGCGCCCCTTCGCGGGCGGACAGGTCGGCGACGGTGCCGTCGAACGGGCTGAGCAGGGCTTGCTCCATCTTCATCGCCTCCAGTACCACCAGCCGCTGCCCGGCGGTGACGCGGTCGCCGGCGGAAACCGCAACCGCGACGATGCGGCCGGGCATGGGGGAGAGGATCGCGCCGTCACCGGCACTCGCCGCCCCGCCCTGCCCCGCGACCGGCGCGGCGAAGGGGAAGGCTTCGCCGTCGGCGAACAGGACGCGTTCATGGGCGACCTGCGCGATCTCGCCCGCCGGATTGGCTTCGGCGAGATGAGTCGTGCCGCCAATCGCCACCGCGACATTCCGGTCGGCGGCGGCGTTGAGGCGGAAGCCGGCCAGCGCCTGCCACGGGTCGCCACGATCGGTCGCGACCAGCGCCGCCGCTGCGCCACCGATTACCGTTTCGGGCGGAGTGCCGGTCGGGACCAGCGCGTCCAGATGGCGTTCGATGAAGCCGGTATCGATCCGCGCGGCGACGAAATCCGCATGGCCGGCACAGCGGGCGAGAAAGGCGGCGTTGGTGCGGACCGGCCAGACCTGCACCGATGCGGCGGCCTTCGCCAGCGCGGCGGCGGCGGCGGTGCGGGTCGGGCGGTGGACGATCAGCTTGGCGATCATCGGGTCGTAATGCGGCGTCACCGCATCGCCCTGCCGCACCCCGGCATCGACGCGGATATCGTCGGGGAGCTTGAGGTGGGTCAGCGTGCCCGTAGAGGGCAGGAAGCCGGTCGTCGGGTTTTCGGCATAGAGGCGCGCCTCCATCGCCCAGCCATTGATCGACAGTTGGTCCTGCCGCAGCGGCAGTGGTTCGCCCGATGCGACGCGGAGCTGCCATTCGACGAGGTCGGTGCCGGTAATCGCCTCGGTCACCGGGTGTTCGACCTGCAGCCGGGTGTTCATTTCCATGAACCAGATGCGGTCGGCGCTAAGTCCCTGCGATCCGTCGGCGATGAATTCGATCGTCCCCGCCCCAACATAGTCGACCGCGCGGGCGGCGCGGACGGCGGCGTCGCAGACGGCGGCACGGGTCGCCGCGTCCATGCCGGGCGCGGGGGCTTCCTCGATCACCTTCTGGTGGCGGCGTTGCAGCGAGCAGTCGCGTTCGAACAGGTGGACGGCGTTGCCATGCGTGTCGCCGAAGACCTGCACCTCGATATGCCGCGGAGAAAGAATGTATTTCTCGATCAGCACCCGGTCGTCGCCGAACGCGGCGGCGGCTTCGCGGCGGCAACTGTCGAGCGCTTCGAGGAAGGCGGCGGGGGCGTCGACGCGGCGCATGCCCTTGCCGCCGCCGCCGGCTACCGCCTTGATGAGCACGGGATAGCCGATCGCGTCGGCCTCCGCCCGCAACCGGTCGGGCGACTGGTCCTCGCCGAGATAGCCGGGGGTGACGGGGACGCCGGCGGCGATCATCCGCGACTTGGCCGCGTCCTTTAGGCCCATTGCCCGGATGGCGGAGGCAGGGGCGCCGACCCAGATCAGGCCGGCGGCGGTAACGGCTTCGGCAAACACGGCATTTTCGGACAGGAAGCCATAGCCGGGATGGATCGCCGCTGCGCCGGTTTGGCGGGCGGCCGCAAGGATTTTGGCGCCGTCGAGATAGCTTTCGCGCGCCGGGGCCGGGCCGATGCAGACGGCCTGGTCGGCTTCGGTGACGAAGGGCAGGTTGGCGTCGACGTCGCTATGGACGGCGATGGTGCGGATGCCCAGGCGGCGGGCGGTCCGCAGGATGCGGCGGGCGATTTCGCCGCGATTCGCGATCAGGAGCGATTCGATCATTTGCCCGCCCCGAAGTTGGCGAAGGTGCCACGTATAAGCGTTTCGCGGAGCCCGGCGGCAATGCGCCCGGCGGGCGGGACAGGATAGGTCGCGTGGATCGGATAGGAAAGCGTCATGGATGCGCCTCCGGGAAACCGTGGCGGATATGGAGCGCGTGGAGCAGCCCCTTGAAGTCGCTGACGAAGCGGGTGCCGCCATGGCGGCCGTCCGCCAGCGACGCATCGGCATGGGGCGCGAGTACCAGCAGCGGCAGGTTCTGGTGCGCCTCCCCGACCAATGCGATCACGGCGTCGCGCGGGCGCGGATAGGGGATGCGGATCACCTCCAGCTCCGACGCCTTGGCGGGGAAACGGGCGAGCAGGCCGTCGATGGTGACACAGTCGCGGCAATAGAAGCTGCGGCCGGGATAGGCAGGGTCGTCGAACTGCGGGTCGAGCAGATAAAGGCGGTCGCGCATGGGCTGTTCCGGGGGCATGGGGTCGGTGTCGGGATCGACCGCGGTCGGGGAGGAGGCGGGCGGCTGTGGCGTGAAGTCGGCGCGGGTGCCGAGCATCGCCGCGGCGGCAAGTGCGAGATCGCGGGCGCTGACTTCCGGGCCGGTGTGAACATCGGGCCGAAACGCATCGGCGATCGCGGCGCGGGCGGTGACCGGATCGGGGGCGAAGGCGGCGGCGAGGCGCTGGGCGATCGCCTCGGCCTGGGCGGTGGTCGTGCGCGCTTCGGGCGACAGGGTGCCGCCGTCGCGCGCCGCGGGGGACGCGGCGAGTTGCGCCTCGACCTCCGCCGTCACGCGGGCGACGGTGTGGAGAAAGCTCGACAGCGCGGTGCCGGGCGGCAGGCTGGCGATGGCGCGGGTGACCATGGCGAGGATCGCGTCATAGGCAACGCTGTCGAGCCCGGTATTGGGGCCGGGGGTGAAGCCGGGTGCCGGGCCGGCCGGGGTCTTGGCCGGGGTGAAGGCCGGTTCGGTGAGTTTGGTCGGGCGGATCGGGGAGAGGTTGGAGATGGTGGTCATGCGGTCCGCCCCATCCACTTATGGTTGCACCTCCGCGCAGGCGGGGGTCCAGGGTTACCCGTAACCGACGTCCGTCGGCTTGGCTCTGGATCCCCGCCTGCGCGGGGATACGGATGGGGGGCGGATCGCACCTCATCACATCCGGAAGATGCCGAACTGCGCACGGTCGGCGATAGGCGCGTTCAGCGTCGCCGACAAGGCGAGGCCGAGCACGTCGCGGGTCTGTTCGGGTAGGATCACGCCGTCGTCCCATAGCCGGGCGGTGGCGTAATACGGACTTCCCTCCGCCTCGTAGCGTTCGCGGATCGGGGTCTTGAACGCTTCGGCTTCCTCCGGCGTCCACGTTTCCGCATCGCGGTGGACGGTCGCCAGCACGCTCGCTGCCTGTTCACCGCCCATCACCGAGATGCGGCTGTTGGGCCAGGTGAACAGGAAGCGGGGCGAATAGGCGCGGCCGCACATGCCGTAATTGCCGGCACCGAAGCTGCCGCCGATCAGCACGGTCAGCTTCGGCACCTGTGCGGTGGCGACGGCAGTGACCAGCTTCGCGCCATGCTTGGCGATCCCCTCCGCCTCGTACTTGCCGCCGACCATGAAGCCCGAGATGTTCTGGAGGAACAGCAAGGGCGTGCGCCGCTGACAGGCGAGTTCGATGAAATGCGCGCCCTTCTGCGCGCTTTCGGAGAACAGCACGCCGTTGTTGGCGAGGATAGCGACCGGCATGCCCCAGATGCGGGCGAAACCGCAGACCAACGTCGTGCCGTAGAGCGGCTTGAATTCGTGCAGTTCCGAGCCGTCGACGATGCGGCCGATCACCTCGCGCACATCGTACGGCGCGCGGACGTCGGTGGGGACGATCCCCGCCAGGTCGGCGGGATCGTGGAGCGGGGCACGCGGTTCGGCCAGCGCCAGTTCCGCACGACGCGGCGGGGGCAAGGTCGCGACGATGTCGCGGACGATCAGCAGCGCCTGCTCATCATCCTCCGCGACATGATCGACCACGCCCGATTTGCGGCCATGGGTGTCGGCGCCGCCCAGTTCCTCGGCGCTGATGACCTCGCCGGTCGCGGCTTTCACGAGGGGCGGGCCAGCGAGGAAGATCGTCCCCTGCCCGCGCACGATGACCGTTTCGTCGGACATGGCGGGGACGTATGCGCCGCCGGCGGTGCAACTGCCGAGCACACAAGCGATCTGGGCAATGCCCTTGGCCGACATCTGCGCCTGGTTGAAGAAGATGCGGCCGAAATGGTCGCGGTCGGGGAACACCTCCGCCTGGTGCGGCAGGTTCGCGCCGCCGCTGTCGACCAGATAGATGCACGGTAGATGGTTTTCCGATGCGATCTCCTGTGCGCGGAGATGCTTCTTGACCGTCATCGGGAAGTACGCGCCGCCCTTTACGGTCGGGTCGTTGGCGACGACCATCACCTGCCGGCCATGCACCCGACCGATGCCGGCGATCACGCCTGCCGCCGGGGCCTCGTCATCATACATGCCGCCCGCTGCCAGCGCGCCGATTTCGAGGAAGGGCGATCCGGCGTCGAGCAGGCGGTGGATGCGGTCGCGCGGCAACAGCTTGCCGCGCGCGACATGGCGTTCACGGCTGCGCTCGGGTCCGCCGCGTGCGGTAGTGGCCGTCCGGGTGCGCAGTTCGTCGGCCAACGCTTCGTTATGCGCAGCATTGGCGGCGAACGCTTCGGAGCCGCGATCGACCAGTGTCGGCAGCACCGTCATTGTGCGCGCGTTCCCTCACCCAGCAATTCGCGGCCGATCAGCATCCGGCGAACTTCGTTGGTCCCCGCGCCGATGTCGAGCAGCTTCGCATCGCGGAAATAGCGTTCGACCGGCCAGTCCTTCGTATAGCCCGCGCCGCCCAGCGCCTGGATCGCGTCATTGGCGACCTTCACCGCATTTTCCGACGCCAGCAGGATCGCGCCCGCCGCGTCATGCCGCGTGGTGCGGCCGGCGTCGCAGGCACGGGCGACCGCATAGACATAGGCCCGCGCGCTGTTGAGGGCGACCGACATGTCGGCGATCTTGCCCTGCATCAGCTGGAACGCACCGATCGGCTTGCCGAACTGCTTGCGCTCGGCGACGTACGGCAGGACGGTCTCGAGGCACGCCTGCATGATGCCGAGTTGGATGCCCGACAGCACGACGCGCTCGTAATCGAGGCCCGACATCAGCACGCCGACGCCACCGTTCAGCGGACCCATGACGTTATCGTCCGGCACGAAACAGTCGTCGAAGACCAGCTCGGCGGTGGGCGATCCGCGCATGCCCATCTTGTCGATCTTCTGCCCGATCGAGAAACCGGCGAAATCGCGTTCGATCAGGAAGGCGGTGATCCCCTTCGATCCCGCTTGCGGATCGGTCTTAGCATAGACGACCAAAGTCGCGGCATAGGGGGCGTTGGTGATCCAGAACTTCGTACCGTTCAGGCGGTAGCCGCCATCGACCTTGTCGGCGCGCAGCTTCATCGAGACGACGTCGGACCCCGCCCCCGCCTCCGACATGGCGAGCGAGCCGACATGGTCGCCGCTGATGAGTTTGGGGAGATACTTCGCCTTCTGCTCAGGCGATCCCCAGCGCGCGATCTGGTTGACGCACAGGTTGGAGTGGGCGCCATAGGACAGGCCGACCGAGGCGGAGGCGCGCGCCACTTCCTCGCAGGCGACGACATGTTCGAGATAGCCGAGACCCAGGCCGCCATCTTCCTCGCTGACGGTGATGCCGTGCAGGCCGAGCGCGCCCATTTCGGGCCAGAGCTCTTGCGGAAAGCGATCCTCGGCATCGACCGCCGCGGCGATCGGCGCGATGCGGTCGGCGGCGAAGCGCTGCGTAGTCTCGCGAATGGCGTCGGCCATCTCGCCGAGCGCGAAATCGAGCATGTCTCTCTCCTGTGGTCCGGTCTGTGCCGGATCGTATCTGTTGTGACCAATAGGGCGGATGGGGTCGTCAGCGCAAGCTGGGGTTCGTCGCCGTCGACTGGCGCGGCTTCGGCGAACGTCGCGAGCCGCGCCACGAACACACCGCACCCCCGCGCAGGCGGGGGCCCAGAGCCAAGCAAAACAACGGTTTGCACTTGGGACCCTGGACCCCCGCCTGCGCGGGGGTACGCTACTGGTTCAGTGCGTTGCCGCTGGGCTTCTCCGATCACCGCAAGCCGTTGCCCGCCGGGCCTTCCAGACAGCGCAGCACGGCCGCCCGGTCGAACGACGCCGCCGTTGGCGCGCGCATCGGCGCGATATCGACCGGGCGGCCGATCAATATCGCTCCGAAGCGGCGATCGGTGATCCCCGCACAGCCCTTCGCCGCGCTCAGCAGTTTCGGCGGGGTCGCATAGCCTTCGTACGACAGGCGGAACGTGCCCCAATGGATCGCCGCCCCGTGCGACGCGCCCAGCCGCCGGAACACGTCGAGCGCATCGACTGGTCCGATATGCGCGCCGCTGGCCATCTGTCCGGGCTGGAAACGGAAGGCGCCGATGGGGATCAGGGCAAGGCGGATCGGGCCAAGCGCCCTTGCCTCCTCCACCCATGCGCCGTCGCCCATGCCGGTATCGCCCGCGAAGAACAGATTGCCGCCGGGCAATTCGACGACGAACGCCGACCACAACGCGCGGTTGCGGTCGACGAACCAGCGGCTCGACCAGTGATGGTTGCGCACGACATGAACGTTGGCGCCCGCCACCCGCTGCACCTGTCGCCAATCGAGCGCGGTCGCGGCGATACCGGCGCTGCGCAGAATCGCATCGTTGCCGAGCGACGTGACGATCGCCGGACGGTCGCGGTCGACCAGCGTCTTGAGCGTCGCGAGGTCGAGGTGGTCGTAATGATTGTGGCTGATGACGATCAGGTCGATCTTCGGCAGGTCGTTGAGCGCGATGCCGGGAGCCGCGACCCGTTTCGGGCCGAAGCCGAACGGACCGGCGCGCTCGCTCCACACCGGATCGGTCAGGATGTTGAGGCCGGGCGTCTGCACCAGCACCGATGCATGGCCGACCCATGTCACCCGCAACGGCGTCTGCGCGGGATCGCTCGCCGGGGGCGTCGCGGCGGGCAGCAGTTCGGCGGGCCGTGCGGGCTGGACCGGCACCTGTGTGGGCCAGGGCGGGCGGCCGTCGCTGCCCGTCGCCTGTCGCCAAAAAAAGCCGCTGCGGCTGCCACCCGGCGGGGCCGAGGTATCGTCGCCATCGGGGTTGAAGAAGCGCGCGCCGTCGAAATGGTCGCCCGCGACGCCGCGATAATAGATACGGTCGAGGAAGCGCGGCACGACCGTCACGGCAAGGCACAGGACCGCGCCGATCCACACCAATGCCCAGCCAAGGATGCGAACGCCACGTGCCATCGCGCCTCCAACGCCGTGCCGTGCCAAACGATGCACGCCCTCTTGTGTTGCCCTTTTACCACACCATATCGCCGGCAACACCACAGGGGAGCAACATGAACCTCGAAAAATTCACCGACCGCGCAAAGGGCTTTTTGCAGGCGGCACAGACGGTGGCGATCCGCAATTCGCACCAGCGGATCACGCCCGAACATATCCTGAAGGCGCTGCTCGACGACGAGCAGGGCATGGCTGCGGGCCTTATCACCACCGCGGGCGGCGATGCGCGCCGCGCGATCGCCGATGTCGATGCGGCGCTGGCCAAGATGCCGGCGGTATCCGGGTCGGGCGCACAGCAGAATCCCGGCCTCGACAATGACAGCGTCCGCCTGCTCGACCAGGCCGAACAGATCGCGACCAAGGCGGGCGACAGCTTCGTCACCGTCGAGCGCATGCTGCTGGCACTCGCCATGTCGCAGGGGCCGGCGGGCAAGGCGCTGACCGCTGCCGGCGTCACGCCGCAGAATCTGAACGCCGCGATCGACAAGCTGCGCGGCGGCCGCACCGCCGATACCGCCGGGGCCGAGGACCGCTATGACGCGCTCAAGAAATTCGCCCGCGACCTGACCGCGGCGGCGCGCGACGGCAAGCTCGACCCCGTCATCGGCCGCGACGAGGAAATCCGCCGCACGATCCAGATCCTTGCGCGTCGGACCAAGAACAATCCGGTGCTGATCGGCGAGCCGGGCGTCGGCAAGACCGCGATCGCCGAAGGCCTCGCGCTGCGCATCGCCAATGGCGACGTGCCCGACGGCCTGAAGGACCGCAGCCTGATGTCGCTCGACATGGGCTCGCTGATCGCGGGCGCGAAATATCGCGGCGAGTTCGAGGAGCGGCTGAAGGGCGTGCTCGACGAAGTGAAGGCCGGCGACGGGCAGATCATCCTGTTCATCGACGAGATGCACACGCTGATCGGTGCGGGCAAATCCGAAGGGGCGATGGATGCCGGCAATCTGCTGAAACCTGCGCTGGCCCGCGGCGAGCTGCACTGCATCGGCGCGACGACGCTCGACGAATATCGCAAGCATGTCGAAAAGGACCCGGCGCTCCAGCGGCGGTTCCAGCCGGTGTTCGTCGGCGAGCCGACCGTCGAGGATACGATCAGCATCCTGCGCGGCCTGAAGGAGAAATACGAACTCCATCACGGCGTGCGGATCACCGATGGTGCGCTGGTATCGGCGGCGACGCTGTCGAACCGCTACATCACCGACCGCTTCCTGCCCGACAAGGCGATCGACCTGATGGACGAGGCCGCCAGCCGCATCCGCATGGAGGTGGAGAGCAAGCCCGAGGAAATCGAAAGCCTCGACCGCCGCATCCTGCGCATGAAGATCGAGCGCGAGGCGCTGCGCCGCGAGAGCGACGCGGCGAGCATCGACCGGCTCGACACGCTGGAGGAGGAACTGGCCAATCTCGAACAGCAATTGTCCGAACTGACCACCCGCTGGCAGGGCGAGCGCGACAAGATCGCGTCGGAAGCCAAGCTCAAGGAACAGCTCGACGCCGCGCGCGTCGCGCTCGAACAGGCGCAGCGCTCTGGCGACCTCGCCCGCATGTCCGAACTGACTTATGGCACGATCCCGACGCTCGAAAAGCGGTTGGTCGAGGCGCAACAGGATGCCGGCGGTGCGATGCTGCGCGAGGAAGTGACCGCCGACGATATCGCCGGCGTCGTCAGCCGCTGGACCGGGGTGCCGGTCGATCGGATGCTGGAGGGCGAGCGCGAGAAGCTGCTGAATATGGAGGATGCGCTCGGCAAGCGGGTGATCGGCCAGAGCGAGGCGGTGCGCGCCGTCGCCACCGCTGTCCGCCGTTCGCGTGCCGGGCTGCAGGACCCGAACCGGCCGCTGGGCAGCTTCCTGTTCCTCGGGCCGACGGGTGTGGGCAAGACCGAGCTGACCAAGGCGCTCGCCGAATTCCTGTTCGACGATCCCAACGCCATGGTGCGCATCGACATGAGCGAGTTCATGGAAAAGCACGCGGTCGCACGGCTGATCGGCGCCCCCCCCGGCTATGTCGGCTATGAGGAAGGCGGCAAGCTGACCGAAGCGGTGCGCCGCCGCCCCTATCAGGTCGTGCTGTTCGACGAGGTGGAGAAGGCGCATGGCGACGTCTTCAACATCCTGCTCCAGGTACTCGACGACGGTCGCCTGACCGATGGACAGGGGCGCACGGTCGATTTCTCGAACACGATCGTGATCCTGACGTCGAACCTCGGCTCGCAATATCTGACCAACCTGCCCGATGGCGCAGGCGTCGAGACGGTCGAGCCGCAGGTGATGGACGTGGTCCGTGCCCATTTCCGCCCGGAATTCCTCAACCGGCTGGACGAGATCATCCTGTTCCACCGGCTGGCGGCGGATCACATGGCGCCGATCGTCGACATCCAGGTCGGCCGCGTCGGGCGGTTGCTGGCGGATCGCAAAGTGAAGGTCGAACTGACCGACGCCGCTCGGGCTTGGCTCGGTCGCGTCGGCTACGACCCGGTCTATGGCGCCCGGCCATTGAAGCGCGCGGTTCAGCGATATCTACAAGATCCGCTGGCCGACCTGATCCTGCGCGGCAGCGTGAAGGACGGGTCGACGGTGCGGGTCGATGAGGGCGATGGCGCGCTGACGCTCAGCGTAGGGTAAACGAAAAGGCGGCGGGGATCGCTCCCCGCCGCCCTGTGCGTCCGAACCGGAACGCGCGTTTAGAAGACGACGCGCGCCTGTACCGTGTACGACCGGCCGAAGATGATCGGGCCATACCAAGTGGTGTCGACACCACCCTGATCGAAATAGCCGTTCGGCGTACGCTTCGCCTTGGCATCGAGCAGGTTGTTGACGATCAGCGTCAGGTCGAACTTGTCATTGATGCCCTGACGAATGGTCATGTCATAGTAGCTGAGCGTCGGTGTCACCGGGTTCACCGGCAGACCGAAGTCTTCGATCACGCGCGACACGAAGTTCCAGCGACCCTGAATCGAGAACCGATCAAGGTCGTAGCCAACGGTCAGCGTCGACTTGTACGCCGGGATCGCCCCGCCGTTACCGCCGCTCGAACGACCGGCAAACTCGGTATCGTCGAGCTTGTAGCTGCGGGTCCAGGAGAAGACCTCCTGCACGCGCAGACGGCCGTCCGCACCGAACTGATCGAACGGCAGCGTCAGGTTGACGGCCGTGTCGATACCATCGGTACGGCGGGTGCCCTGGTTGCCGGTCGCCGTGTTGATCGCGTCGATCTGGCCGGTACCGGTGTTACGACGGATGCGGTCGCACGCCGTCGAGACATTCTGCACATAGCACTGGTTGATAAAGAACCCGGCACCGAGCGTGGTGATGAGGTTCTCGATCTTGATGTTGTAATAGTCGACGGTCATCGACAGCGTACCGAAGCCGATCTTCGGGGTCAGCACCGTACCCAGCGTATAGGTCTCGGCACGTTCCTCGCGCAGGTTCGGGTTGCCGAACGCGAAGGCTTCGACCTGGCTGTTGAGCTGCTGGAAGTCGGCATAGCCGCCCGCCGCAGCGAAGGCCGGGGTCTGGCCCTGACAGATGGCGAGCGCCTGCGCGGTCCGGCTGGCGCCGGCGTTGCAGGGATCGACATAGCTCGGAAAGCCCTGGTCGCCGTTCTGGAACAGTTCGACGATCGCCGGAGCGCGCGCCGCCTTGTTATAGATACCGCGGAACCGCATCCAGCTGATCGGGGCCCATTGCGCGCCGGCCTTCCAGTTGAAGAGGTTGCCGATCGTCGAATAGTCCGAGTAGCGCGCACCCGCTTCGAGCGACAAGTCGTGGAAGAACGGGATTTCTGCGAGCAGCGGCACGCGGATTTCGCCGTAGCCTTCCTTCACGTTGATCGTACCGGCCTGGCTCTGCACCGCGTTGAAGCCGTAGATGTTGCCGGTCCGCTGCGCATCATCGACGTTGATAGCGCCACGATCGGTGCGGACTTCGCCGCCCAGCGCGATCTGCACGTCGCCATAGGGCAGCTTGAACAGCGAACCCGAGACGTTGGCGGCCGCACGAACCTGTTCGAAGGTCCGCGCTTCCTTCGTATCGATGCGCACGAACGACAGCATCGCCGGGGTCAGCGTGTTCGCCCCGAAGATGTTGACCGGTACGCAGCCCGGCAGCGAGCCCGTGGGGCAGCCGTTCAGGCCCTGCGCAACCGCCGTCCGGTTGATGTTGCCGAGCGAGGTCGCCAGCGAATCGACCTTGCCGTAGCTGAGCGTCGCATCCCAGCGGAAATTGTCGTCGATCTTGCCCGACAGCGTGCCGCGGATGTTGAACGTGGTCGAATCGTAGATGCCGACACGCGGACCGGTTTCGCTGAACCGACGCGCATAGGTGAAGGGCGCGGTCGGGTTCGGTCGGCTGGCGAGCGCGGTGCGCAGATCGGCGGGCAGCAGCGGGCTGTTATACGGCACGCTGATGCCGGTCGCCGGGGTCGGCGCCAGATTCACGGTCTGCTGCGTATCGACATAGTTCGCCAGCACCTTCAGTACGATATCATCGGTGACTTCGTACCGTGCGGTCGACGATAGCAGCAGGCGGTTGAGCGGCGTCTGCAACAGGTTAGCCGGGTTGAAGTTGTAACGGCTCGAACCCGTCGAGCGGACGGCATAGCCGCACAGACCGCTGCCGAAGTAAGGCGAGAGCTGGCCCGCATCGTTGAACGACAGCGTGCCGCTGTTGACGTTCACGCCTGCCGTCGCCGGATTACAATCGGTATTCGCCCCTGCGAACGTGCCGGGCAGCAGCGTCGAAAGGTTCCGGAACGGGTTGCTGGCGTTGTTCGACACCTGACCCCAGGGCGGGGTAGCCGAACCGCCATTGGCGTAGAGCGAGTCGTTGTTGCCCGCAGAAATCAGCTCGAGCGGATTGGCGACGCGGATGCGATCGTCTTCCTCGCTGTCGGTGCCGGCATCGTTATAGATCAGAACCGAAGCAGGCGTCGTGATGCGGCGCGAACCCTGCCCGATCGCCGCACGGGTCGAATAGCCGCCGAACAGCGTCAGGTTACCGCGATCGTCGTTGAAGTTACCGCCGATCAGACCCTGGATGTTGAAGGTCGCGCCATCGCCCTGTTCGTTGATGCCGTATTGCGCGGTCAGTTCCGCGCCGTCGTAGCGATCCTTGAGCACGAAGTTGACGACGCCGGCGATCGCGTCCGAACCATAGACCGCCGAGGCACCGCCGGTAACGACGTCCACGCGTTCGATCAGGCCGGTCGGGATGCTGTTGATGTCGACGACGCCGCTGACCGACGAAGCCGAAACGCGTTCGCCGTCGATCAGGATCAGCGTGCGCTGCGGACCGAGGCCGCGCAGATCGAGCGTCGAGAAGCTTTCACCGCCCTGGTTGTTCGACACGCGGGTGTTGCCCGGGATCAACTGCGGCAGTTCGTTGAGCAGCGTTTCAACGGTGACGGTGCCGGTCAGATTGAACTGTTCGGCCGTGACGGTGGTCACTGGGCTGGGTGCGTCAAGGTCGGGGCGCGCGATGCGCGAACCGGTAACGGTGATGACGTCGGCATCGGCTTCCGGTTCGCCGGTCGTCTGGCTGGTCGGGCTCTCCGGACCCTGCGCAACCTGTGCCGCCGCGGGTGCCGCGACCCCCATCAACAGCGTGGATGCGAGCAACGCCGTCCGCATGTTTGTCTTCATATTTACCCCTGTTGCTTCCGCACATCGTCAACACGATGCAACATATGAAGATTAGGAGGCGTTTAAGTTTTGGCGCAATCTGGCAACGCAGTCCTAGAATAGAAATCACGCCCACGTGGTTTTTTGGTAACAGTCGCTACGTTTGAAGGGAGTTTCGGTCCACGGACATTCAAGCCGTTGAAAAATAATGCCGATAAGAAATCCTTATGTATTTATTTCTCTGGTAGCTCAGGACCATTGATCGAAGATCGATAAGTACCAAACCTTCGACTTTTGGAGAATTACTGTATTACAACTGTAATTCGCGCTGGTGTTACGGCACTGCGCGTGGCGCCGCCCAGCAACATAGCCCGGCGCAGCAGAGCTCGACCTTGATCGAACTGGAACGCAAAAAGGGCCGCCTCCCATCGGGAAGCGGCCCTTTCCGCAGGCTGTGTATCTGTCGAAGCGACTAGAAGCCGAACTTCGCACCCGCACGGAAGCTGCGGCCGAAGATGCCGTTGCCGCCCTGCACCGGGTTGTAGAGGTGGGCGCCATAGGTGACCGGGTCGATCGGCGGCAGGCGATCGAACACGTTCAGCGCGTTGACGTAGAAGGTGACGTTGTCGTTGACGTTGAAGCTGACGTTCAGATCGGCAGTCAGATAGCTCTTCACACGGCAATCGACATAGCCGGGGTTGAGCGAGCAGTCGCCGTAATCGCCGCCCTGGTCCTCGGCCGACAGGTCGTAGCCCGACACGTAGTTGACGGTGCCGGTCACGTCGACCTTGTCGAACGAGAAGGTGTTCGACCAGTTGCCGCGCCAGCGGAAGGTGCCGTTGCCCGCCGTCAGGTTGAAGTTGCCGAGCGTGTCGACATAGGTTTCCTTCGTACCGTCCGGGAAGGTCGTGCTCAGTTCGATCAGCCAGCTGACATTGGCGGCGGTGCGCCACTGGAAGCCGCCGAAATCGACGCGACCCGTCAGACCGAAATCGATACCTTCCGAGAAGATCGTGTCGGAGTTGATGAGCTGCGATTCGACGAAGCCGATGCGCGGGCGGCCGTTCTGCAGGTTGACGTCGGGCGCGTCCGGAATGACGTTAAACCCGGCCGGGATCGGCTGGCCCGCATAATAGGCGGCGATCGCGGCGGCGTTCGACGGCGAAGTGATCGCGCCGGTCTTCTTGATGTTGAAATAGTCGGCGGTGAAGGTGAAGTTCGGCACCGGCGAGAACTGGATACCGGCGGTGTAGCTGCGCGACTTTTCGGGCTGCAGGTTCGGCGAGGCGAGCGTGGTCGACCCGATCGAATAGCTGGTCAGATAGGTCGGGCAGGCAGTGGCTGCCGTCGCGTCGTCGGCGCAGGCCGCGCCATATTGCGCACGGAAGCTGGCCGGCACGTTGGTGATCGACTGGCTGACATAGCCAGTCGTCGGCAGCGCATTGGCTTCCGCAAAGCTCGGGATACGGAAACCGCGCGACCAGGTACCACGTACCGACAGCTGCCGGATCGGGGTGAAGCGCGCACCGACCTTCGGCGAGAAGTTGCTCTGCCCGGTCGAATAGTGATCGTAACGGCCCGACACGTTGACGTCCAACTGATCGAAGACCGGCGCCTGGATTTCGGCAAAGGCCGAGCTGACGGTACGGTTGCCTTCGGTGCCGAACGCGTTGATCGTGAAGTAACGCTGCGTCGGGCCGTTGTTGTCCGGATTGGCGCTGGGCGCGTTGACCGCTTCGTAGAAGATCGAGCCGCCGACGCCGAGCTGGACCGGACCACCCGGCAGGTTGAACAGTTCCTTCGAGAAGGTGACCTGCGTCTGGTACAGATCCGACGAGGTGTCGGTGATGTTGACCGGAGTCAGATAGTCGCGAACCGCCTGCGTGTTCTGGCCGGGGTTCACGAAGTTGTACGAACCGTCAGCGATGACGTTCAGCAGGTTCTGGATATAGACATAGCCATCCTGCAGACGACGCAGGTCGGTGTGCATCGCGGTCGCACTGAAGTTATAGTCGATATCGTCGAAGATCGTGCCGTTCAGGCCGAACGCCGCACGATATACGCGGCTGCGCGTCTCGTTATAGGTACGCTCCTGGTTGCGGCCGAGGATCTGCGCGGTCTGGCCCGACGCCGCGAACGGGTTGTTCGGGTTGAGCGTGCCGTTGGCCGCGGTGCAATTGACGCGTGCCGCGCAGACATAGACCGGCAGCGTCAGAACCGCCGAACCCGGTGCAAAGGTCGCCGCGCCCGACGAGGTCGAGAATTGCGGGAACAGGATGCCGGTCGGGGCATTGCCGCGGATCACGCCGGTCAGGCCGTAATAGCTCGACCGCGTCTGCTGGAAGTTGACCGACAGATACGCTTCCGACGTATCGCCCACCTTCGCGGTGAAGCGGGCCGAACCGCCGAAGCGTTCGATGTCCGGGGTCACGTTGCCGTAATTGTAGGTCAGGTCCTCCTGACAGACGTTCGAAACCGGCAGCGTTCCGTTGACGAGCTGCCCATTCGAGTTGGTCCGTGTCAGATCGGCCTGGGTCGGCGTGACGGAAGGACCAGCGTAGCAGCCAGCCGTCGGGTTCAGGATCTGATAGCGGCCGGTCGTGCCCGGGCGCACGTAAAAGGTGCTGCCAACGTTGAAACCGTTGATTTCACCGGCGGCATTCTGACCGTTCAGAATGCCGTTCGGACCGCCGATGCTGCGCTGGTCATCGGTGGCGAAGATACCGGGCAGGTCCTTGTTGGCGACGCCTTCGCTGCGGAAATAGAAGCCGCTGATGTACGCGTTGTAGCCCTGCTCATCGAGATCGCCGGTGCCGGCGGTCAGCGTCAGGCGCTGGTTGGCGGCGACGCCGTCTTCCGAAATGCCGGCTTCGACCCGGCCGCCAATGCCCTTGAACGAACGCTTGGTGATGATGTTGACCACGCCCGCGATCGCATCGGCGCCGTAGCTCGACGAGGCGCCGTCGCGCAGCACATCGACGCGCTCGACGATGTCGTCGGGGATGGTGTTCAGGTCGACGAAGTTGCGCGAACCGTCATCGGCAAGCGGATAATAGGCGGCGCGCAGGCCGTCGAACAGCACCAGCGTCGAGCTGGTCGACAGGCCGCGCAGCGACACCGCCGACGCACCGCCGGCGAACGCGCCGTTGGCGGTGAACGAGTTGGTCAGCGCCGGGCCGTTGTTTGACGACAGCAGCTGGATCGCGTCCTGCACCGTGTTGATGCCGCGCGCGTCGAGATTTTCGGCGGTCAGCGTCGTGACCGGCGAGATGCCGCTATCGGTGCCGCGCAAAATCGATCCGGTGACGATGATGTCCTGCGACGTATCGTCTGCCGGGGTCGCGGGCACGGGCACGGTGGTGCCGGCCGGCGCGACTTCCTGCGCCGATACCGGCACGGCGAACAGACCGGTGCTGGCTGCGGCAAGCGCGGACAAAGCGGTTCCGCGGCGCAACGACGTGCGCATCGAGAAAGCAATCATGGAAGCAGCAATCCCCTTTAACCCTGGCGGGCGTTCCAAGCAGTCGGGCCGCGCATCGGGCGGCTCGAACGGCGGCAAGTATCCGTCGATACAAGGGGATTTGTAAATACGGGTGAACGTATTATTAAAATTACCTGCTGGCTGTAACCAATCAGCAACACATCGCAATGTCTAGAGAAAACTCGCGCGCAGCCCGTCGATCACGAACTGCGCCGCCAATGCCGCCAGCAGCACGCCGAGCAGGCGGGTAATCACCGCCTCGATCCGCGCACCGAGCAGTTTCATCAGCGGCCCCGCCGCGAGGAGTGCGAGCAGCGTCAGCAGCAGGATCGACGCCAGCGCGCCCAGCACCACGGCACGCGCGCTCCAGTCGCCGACCTGGCTCATGAGCAGCATCACCGATGCGATCGATCCCGGCCCGGCGATCATCGGCATCGCCATCGG
Source organism: Sphingomonas sp. SAFR-052 (assembly GCF_051965015.1). Classification (NCBI taxonomy): domain Bacteria; kingdom Pseudomonadati; phylum Pseudomonadota; class Alphaproteobacteria; order Sphingomonadales; family Sphingomonadaceae; genus Sphingomonas; species Sphingomonas sp. SAFR-052. Next base: position 357,731 of record NZ_JBQCMO010000004.1, read on the forward strand.
AAAGGTCGACACGTCCTCGACCTCATGCGTCTCGATGATCTTCTGCGCGCGATCCTCGCGGCGCTGGGTGCGCTTTTCGAACACCATTTCGAGCGCGATCAGGAACAGCATGATGCCGCCGGCGATGCGGAAACTGTCGAGACTGATGCCCAGCGCCTTGAGCAGCGCCTGCCCGAACAGCGCGAAGACGACGAGGATAGCGGTGGCGATGCCGACCGCGCGGATCGCCATCGACCGACGCTGCACGTCGGACGCGCCGGTCGTCAACCCGGCATAAATCGGCGCGCAGCCCGGCGGATCGATCACCACGAAGAAGGTGATGAGCGACGAGACGAACAGCTCGATCACAGCGCGCTATCGTCGAACGAGAGTCCTTCGCGCCGATGCGCCGCGACCAGCGTGTTGCGCAGCAGGCAGGCGATGGTCATCGGCCCGACCCCGCCCGGCACCGGGGTGATTGCGCCCGCGACCGGCACGGCGGAGGCGAAATCGACATCGCCGACCAGCCCGACATCGGTACGGTTGATGCCGACATCGATGACGGTCGCGCCGGGCTTCAGCCATTCGCCCTTCACGAAATTCGCCCGCCCGACCGCGGCGACGACGATATCGGCACGCACGACATGGCCGGGCAGGTCGTGGGTCCGCGAATGGGCGATGGTGACGGTGCAGCTCTCGGCGGTCAACAATGCCGCCATCGGCTTGCCGACGATGTTCGAGCGGCCAACCACCACCGCATCCTTGCCCGACAGGTCGCCAAGTTCGTCGCGCAGCAGCAACAGGCAGCCATAGGGCGTGCACGGCACCATCCCCGGCAGCCCGGTCGCCAGCCGCCCGGCATTGACCGGGTGGAAGCCGTCGACATCCTTGTCGGGATCGATGGTCAGCAGCACCGCATCGCTGTCGAGATGGTTCGGCAGCGGCAGTTGCACGAGGATGCCGTCGACCGCGGGATCGGCGTTCAACTGCTCGACCAGCGCGATCAGCACGTCCTGCGACACGTCGGCCGACAGGCGATGTTCGAAGCTGGCCATGCCGGCCTCGCGCGTCGCCTTCCCCTTCGACCGGACATAGACCGCCGACGCAGCATCCTCGCCGACCAGCACGACGGCGAGGCCGGCAGGACGGCCGGCGGCTTCGGCAAAGGCGGCGGCGTGGGTGGCGACCCGCGCGCGCAATCGGGCGGCAAAGGCTTTTCCGTCGATGATCCGGGCTGTCATGCGCCCGTGCATACTGGCTGCACGCCGGGTTCGCCACCCCCGGATTGGCGGTCACCTACGTCTTCGGCTGGTCCTTCGGTCAGACAGCAGGTCCCCGGATCAAAACCCTCGAGCGACCGTACGCGCCGAAGACCGTTCACCAAAATACACTGCACCTGCGAAACGATTCCGACCCGCGCCGCGTTCATCGGACCGATGGCGTACCCAGACCTTCCCGCTCCGCCCGCCGGCCTGCTCGACGATGCCGGCCTGTTCCTCGATTTCGACGGCACGCTGGTCGAACTGGCCGAACGCCCCGATGGCGTGGTGGTCGGCGACGCATTGCGCTCGCTGCTGCATCGGCTGGCGGAGCGACTGGACGGGCGGGTGGCGATCGTCAGCGGGCGGTCGATCGAACAGATTGACGGGTTCCTGGGACAGACGATCGCTGGTTACGCAGTGGTCGGCAGCCATGGCGCGGAGATCCGCCCTGCCGGGGGTACCACGCTGCTGCCCGATCGCCCCGCCAGCCTGACCGCCGCCGAACGCGCGTTCGAGGACCGGTTCGGCGACGATCCGCGCATTGTGATCGAGATCAAGACATTGGGCGTCGCGATCCATTATCGCGGCGCTCCTGAGGTCGAACAGGAGGCGCACGCCCTGGTCGATGCCTTCGCGCAGCGCGACGGGCTGACGACGCAGGCTGGCAAGATGATGATCGAGTTGCGCATGGACGGCCATGACAAGGGCACGGCGATCGCGACGCTGTGCGAAAGCGCCCCCTTTGCCGGGCATCCGCCGATCTTCGTCGGCGATGATCTGACCGACGAACCGGGCATGATCGTTGCGGCGCATCATGGCGGGGCCGGCATATTGATCGGGCCGATGCGCGATACCGCTGCGACCTATCGCCTCGACGATGTCGCATCCTTTCTGGGCTGGCTGGAGACGAACGCATGACCGCGACGATGGACCTGTGGCCGATCGGGAATTGCCAAGTGTCGGCTTTGGTCGACCGCAACGGCCGGTTCGTGTGGGGATGCCTGCCGCGGGTCGATGGCGACCCGGCGTTTTCGTCGCTGCTCGACGACCGGCGGCGCGGTTCGGACGGCGCCTATGGCTTCTGGGAGATCGACCTCGACGGCTGTGTCGAGACGCAGCAAAGCTATATCCGCAACACGCCGGTGCTGGTCACGCGCCATGTCGATGCCGCGGGCAATGCGATCGAGGTCGTCGACTTCTGCCCGCGCTTCAAACGGCACGACCGCATGTATCGACCGGTCGCGTTCTGCCGGATCGTCCGGCCGCTGTCCGGTTCCCCGCGCATCCGCATGCGGCTGCGCCCGTCGATCGACTGGGGCAGCGCCCCCGCCCCGCGCACCCGCGGGTCGAACCATATCCGCTATCTGCTGGATGGCGAGGCGATCCGCCTTTCGACCAGCGCACCGGTCGGCTGGATCGAGGACGAGCGGCTGTTCCGGGTCGAACGCACGCTGCATTTCTTTCTCGGACCGGACGAGAGTTTTTCGGACGAAATTCCGGCATCGATCGAACGGATGCTGAAGAACACGATCGACGAGTGGCGTCACTGGGTTCGCGGCCTCGCCACGCCGGTCGAATGGCAGCAGGCGGTGATCCGCAGCGCGATCACGCTGAAGCTGTGCCAGCATGAGGAAACCGGCGCGATCGTCGCCGCACTGACCACCTCGATCCCCGAACATGCCGATAGCGGGCGCAACTGGGACTATCGCTACTGCTGGATTCGTGACGCCTATTATACGGTGCAGGCGCTGAACCGCTTGGGCGCGCTCGACGTGCTGGAGGGGTATCTCGAATATCTCCGCAACATCGTCGACAATGCCGCCGATGGGCAGATCCAGCCGCTCTATGGCGTCGGTGGCGAGGCGACGCTGGTTGAGCGCGAGGCGGAGGGGCTCGACGGATATCGCGGCATGGGCCCGGTGCGCGTCGGCAACCAGGCGTATGAACAGGTCCAGCACGACGCGTACGGCCAGATCATCCTGTCCAATGCGCAGGGCTTCTTCGACCAGCGGCTGTTCCGTGTCGGCAAGCAGGCCGATTTCGAGGCGCTGGAGCCGATCGGCGAGCGGGCCTGGCAGGCATATGACAAGCCCGATGCCGGCCTGTGGGAATTGCGCACCAAGAGCCATGTCCATACCTATAGCGCGGCGATGTGCTGGGCGGCGTGCGACCGGCTGGCCAATGTCGCCGGCACGCTCGGCCTCACCGAGCGCGAGACCTTCTGGCGCGACCGGGCGACCGCGATGCGCACCAAGATCGAGCGCGAGGCGTGGCGGCCGGAGACCAACCGGATGTCGGCGACCTTCGGCGGCGACGATCTCGACGCAAGCATCATCCAGCTGCTCGACCTGCGCTTCCTCGACCCCGACGACCCGCGCTTCATCGGCACGCTCGATGCGGTGGAAAAGGGGCTGCGGCGCGGCAGCCACATGCTGCGCTATGCGATCGAGGATGATTTCGGACTGCCGCATACCGCGTTCAACGTCTGCACCTTCTGGCTGATCGAGGCGCTGCACGCGACCGGCCGCGACGAGGATGCGCGCGAATTGCTCGAGGAGATGCTGTCGCGCTGCACGCCCGCCGGGCTTCTGTCCGAGGATATCGACCCCGAAACCGGGGAACTCTGGGGCAATTATCCCCAAACCTACTCGCTGGTCGGCATGATCAATTCCGCCGTCCTGCTGAGCAAGTCATGGAATGTCGTACGATGAGTCGATTGATCGTCATCTCGAACCGGGTGCAGGCTCCCCAGCCCGGCACCGGCGGCGGGGCGCAGGGTGGGCTGGCCGTCGCACTCAACGCCGCGCTGGCGGAAGAGGACGGTATCTGGTTCGGCTGGTCGGGCGAGACCGGCGACAATCGCGACCTCCGGTTCCAGACCTATGGCGGCGTCACCAGCGCGGTGATGGATCTGTCCGAACAGGACGTCGAGGAATATTATGACGGGTACGCCAACCGCACCTTGTGGCCGCTTTTCCACTACCGGCTCGACCTGACCGAGTTCGAACGCGATTTCCAGGGCGGCTATGAGCGCGTCAACCGGGTGTTCGGCGAACGCATCGGCCCGCATATCGAACCCGACGACCTGATCTGGGTCCATGACTATCACATGATCCCGCTCGGCTGGGTGCTCCGGCAACAGGGGATCACCAACCGCATCGGCTTCTTCCTGCACATTCCGTGGCCGCCGCGCCGGCTGCTGACCGCGCTGCCCGATCACCGCCGCATGGTGGAGGCGCTGTTCGCCTATGACGTGGTCGGGTTCCAGAACGAGGAATGGCTCGACAGCTTCTTCAACTATGTCCGCGAAGAGATGGACGGGACGATCGACGGCAATTCGGTCACCGTCGGCGGTCGCACCATCTGCGCGATCAGCTGCCCGATCGGGATCGAGGCGAAGGACTTCATCGCCGGGGCCGCCGGTCCGGTCGCGCGCGCGGCACAGCTCAACCAGCTCGAAAGCGCGGTCGGCCGCAGTCTGATCGTCGGCGTCGACCGGCTGGATTATTCGAAGGGGCTGCCCGAACGCTTCGCCGGCTACGAACGCTTCCTGCAGAACCATCCCGACCGGCGGGCGCTGGTCTATCTGTTGCAGATCGCGCCGCCGTCGCGCACTGCGGTGCAGACGTACCGCGACATCCGCAACACGCTGGAGCAGCTGTCGGGCCGGATCAACGGCGCGTACGCCGATACCGACTGGGTGCCGATCCGCTATGTGAACAAGGGCTATCCGCGCGAGGTGCTGGCCGGCATCTACCGCGCGGCGCGGATCGGGTTGGTGACTCCCTTACGCGACGGCATGAACCTGGTCGCGAAGGAATATGTCGCGGCACAGGACCCGCGCGATCCGGGCGTGCTGATCCTGTCGCGCTTCGCCGGGGCGGCGCAACAGTTGTCGGTCGGCGCCCTGATGGTGAACCCGTACAGTGCCGAGGACATGGCCGACGCGATCGACAAGGCATTGCGCATGCCGCGCGCCGAACGGATCGAGCGCTGGCAGGCGATGATCGACAATGTCGTCGACGAGGACGTGATCTGGTGGCGCAAGCGGTTCATCGATGCGCTGACGGCGGAGACGAACCCGGTGTAGCGCCCGGCCGACAGAGGCGCCCTCCAGCGGAGGCGAGCCCTTTGCGGACGTTCGCTACCTATACTGCCGAGTCCGCCGTACCCCCGCGGAAGCGGGGGTCCAGAGCCGAGCAAAACAACGGCTTGCGAATGTGGCCCTGGGTCCCCGCCTTCGCGGGGACACGGCGGATTGGCTTCTTGGGCAAGTCTCGCCTTCGCCGGGGCAGGCGCACCCCTGCCCCATCGTCCTTCTCGCACCGGCGGGAAGGACGACGGCGAGCCTCATGCCCCCTCGAGCAACCGTTCCTTCGCGATCTTCTCGCGCCACACCAAGGGCGCGAGGTGGTGGACATTCTGCCCTTCGCTGTCGACCGCAACGGTTACGGGGAAGTCCTGCACCTCGAACTCGTAGATCGCTTCCATGCCGAGATCTTCGAAGCCGACGACCTTCGAGCCCTTGATCGCCCGCGCGACGAGATACGCCGCGCCGCCGACCGCCATCAGATAGGCCGATTTGGCGTCGGCGATCGCCTTCGTCGCATCCGCGCCGCGTTCGGCCTTGCCGACCATCGCCAGCAGGCCCTGATCGAGCATCATGCGCGTGAACTTGTCCATGCGAGTAGCGGTGGTGGGGCCGGCCGGCCCGACCACTTCCTCGCCCACCGGATCGACCGGCCCGACATAATAGATCACACGGCCGCGGAAATCGACGGGCAGTTCCTCGCCCTTCGACAGCATGTCGGCGATCCGCTTGTGCGCGGCGTCACGGCCGGTCAGCATCTTGCCGTTGAGCAGCAGCCGGTCGCCATGCTTCCACGTCGCGACAACCTCGGGCGTCAGCGTGTCGAGATCGACGCGGATCGCCGCCTTGTCCGGCGTCCAGTGGACCTCGGGCCAGTCGGCAAGGTTCGGCTGTTCGAGATAGGCCGGACCGGAGCCGTCGAGGGTGAAATGTGCGTGGCGGGTCGCGGCGCAGTTCGGGATCATCGCCACCGGCTTCGACGCGGCATGGGTCGGCCAGTCGAGGATCTTCACGTCGAGCACGGTCGACAGCCCGCCCAAGCCCTGGGCACCGATGCCGAGCGCATTGACCTTGTCCATCAGTTCGATGCGCAGCGCCTCGACATCGGTCTGGGGCCCGCGCGCCTTCAACTGGCCCATGTCGATCGGCGCCATCAGCGATTCCTTGGCGAGCAGCATCGCCTTTTCGGCGGTGCCGCCGATGCCGATGCCGATCATGCCCGGCGGGCACCAGCCGGCGCCCATTTGCGGGATCATCTCCAGCACCCAGTCGACGATCGAATCGCTGGGGTTCATCATCTTGAACTTCGACTTGTTCTCCGACCCGCCGCCCTTGGCCGCGACATCGACATGCACCTTGTCGCCGGGCACCATTTCGACGTGCAGCACCGACGGCGTATTGTCCTTGGTATTGCGACGGGTGAACGCCGGATCGGCGAGGATCGAGGCGCGCAGCTTGTTTTCGGGGTGCAGGTACGCGCGGCGCACACCCTCGTCGACGACCTCCTGCAACGACCGCTCGCTGTCGAGGCGGCAATTCTGGCCCCACTTCACGAACACCGTGACGATGCCGGTGTCCTGACAGATCGGGCGATGCCCCTCGGCACACATCCGGCTGTTCGTCAGAATTTGCGCAATCGCGTCCTTGGCCGCCGGTGAAGTTTCGGCAGCATAGGCTTCGCCCAGCGCGCGGATATAATCCATCGGGTGGTAATAGCTGATGAATTGCAGCGCATCGGCGACGCTGTCGATCAGATCGGCTTCGGTGATGGTGACGGTCATCTGCGGGTCCATATCGGTCATTTTCCGTACTGCCCTACAGGCAGGAAGCCGCGCCATGCAAAGAATTCGTTCACGATGCGCCGCTATCCTACACCCCACAAGCGAAGGGGCGGGCAGTTGGCGATCGGTGGAATGAAGGCGGCGTTGCGATCGTGGGTTCAGCGCCCCGACGATTCGGTGCGCCTGCCCGACGACCGCGCCGCGCGGCTGATCCGCGAGGCGGAGGATCACGGCCCCAACTGGTTCTGGCAGACCGATCGCCATGGCCGGGTCGTCTATCTCAGCGACAAGATCGCCGACATATTCGTCGCCGGCGACGTCGATCCGCTCGGTGCCGCGCTGACCGATCTGCTGCGCATCGCCGGGGCCGAACCTGGACCCGATGATTCGGAACGTACCATCGCCTTTCACCTTTCGGCGCGTACCGCCTTCACCGATTATGCGGTCACCCCCGCCATCGCCGGCGAGCAGGAGCGCAGCTGGAGCGTGTCCGGCAGCCCGTTCACCGACCCGTATGGCCGGTTCGAGGGGTTCGTCGGCACCGGCACCGACATGGCGGCGGTGCGCCAGTCGGACGCGGAAATCACCCGCCTTGCGCTGTTCGACAGCCTGACCGGACTCGCCAACCGGCAGCGGATGCGCATTTCGCTCGACCAGACGCTGGCCCAGTTGGGCTATGACGGCGCCGGGCTGTTCCTGCTCGACCTCGACCGGTTCAAGGCGGTGAACGACACGCTCGGCCATCCGGTCGGCGACGCGCTGCTCAAACAGGTTGCCGAGCGGTTGCTGCGCATCGTCGATAATGCCGGGCTGGTCGGGCGGCTGGGCGGCGACGAGTTTCAGGTAATCCTGCCGCGCATGGGCAACCGGACGCAGATGGCATCGCTGGCGCAAGGGATCATCGCGTCGCTGTCGCAACCCTATTTCATCGACGGCAATACCGTGTCGATCGGCTGTTCGGTCGGCATCGCTGTGGCGCCCGACGACGGCGCAACGCCCGACGTGCTGGTCAGCCATGCCGACCTCGCGCTCTATGCCGCCAAGGATGCCGGGCGCGGCGTCCACCGCTTCTTTCACGACACGCTGCTGGAGGGTGCACGTTCGCGCCAGCAGATGGAGGAGGACCTGCGCCTCGCTCTATCACTCGACCAGTTGCGCCTCGTCTACCAACCGGTCGTGACGCTTGACGGCGGCCGGATCACCGGGTTCGAGGCACTGGTCCGCTGGGAACATCCGACGCGCGGCACGTTGCCGGCGCACGCGTTCCTCGGCGTAGCGGAGGAATGCAAGCTGATCGAGGCGATCGGCGAATGGGTCCTGCGCACCGCCTGTCACGATGCGGCGAAATGGGCCGGCGATACGCGGCTGTCGATCCATCTGTCGGGGGCGCAACTCGCCAATCCGGCGCTGCCCGCGATCCTGACCAATGCCGTCGCGCGCTCGGGCCTGCCCGCCGGGCGGCTGGAACTGAGCATCGCCGAGGCGAGCGTGCTGCGCGACATGCGCGGCGCCGTCGCGACCTTCGCCGCGTTGCAGGGGGTCGGAGTCGGCCTGGCACTCGACGATTTCGGGGCGGGACAGGCGTCGATGTCGTGCCTGCGCCGCCTGCCCTTCGACCGGATCAAGCTCGACCGCTCGTTCGTGCGCGGGGTCAGCGATCCCGAGGGGCGCAACGCCGCCGTGGTCCGATCGATCGTGACGCTCGCCGACCTGCTCGGCATCGCAACCACGGCCAAGGGCGTCGAATATCATGACGAACTGGCGGTGCTGCGCGATCTGGGCTGCACCGACGTCGCCGGACCGGTCTATGGCGCACCGCTCGACGGGGCGGCCGCCGCCGCACGGCTGCTGGGCGAGGGCGGCGCGCTCAGCCCGCAGGGGCCCAAGGCCGAACGCGCCGCGCGGACGCGGATGCTGCGCTCGACCACGATCGAGGTCGATGGCCGCCGCCGCCCGGCGCGTATCCGCGATCTGTCGACCACCGGCGCGCTGATCGACCTCGTCGATTTTGGCGAGAGCGCGATCGGATCGGTCATCCGCATCGACACCGGCGGCGGCCACTGGACCGCCGCCACCGTCCGCTGGGCGGAGGACGGCCGCGCCGGGCTGCATTTCGACCGCCCGATCGTCGTCGAACGGCGCATGACCATCCGCCGCAAGGAATAGCCCTTCCCCTTGATCGCCCGCCCGCACAGCGGGTAGCGATCGGCCATGACCACCGCGCCCCTGCCCGCCACCGACGCCGAAGCCGCCGCCGAACTGGCTGAACTGGCCGAACGGATCGCCGAGGCCGATGCCGCCTATCACGGGGCGGATGCGCCGGTCCTGACCGATGCCGACTATGACGCGCTGGTCCGCCGCAATCGCGCGGTCGAGGCGGCGTTTCCGGCGCTGGTCCGCACCGACTCCCCCTCACTGCGCGTCGGCACCGCCCCGTCGGGGCATCTGGCGAAGGTCGCGCATGCCCGGCCGATGCTCAGCCTCAACAACGCCTTCGCCGACGAGGATGTCGCCGAATTCGTCGCCAGCATCCGCCGCTTCCTGCGCCTGTCCGACGACGCGGCGGTGGCGCTGACCGCCGAGCCGAAGATCGACGGCCTGTCCTGTTCGCTCCGCTATGAAGGGCGCCGGCTGGTCCGCGCGCTGACCCGCGGCGACGGCGCGGTGGGCGAGGACGTCACCGCCAATGTCGCGACCATCGCCGACATTCCTCAGACCCTGCCCGCCGCCGCGCCTGACGTGTTCGAGGTCCGCGGCGAGGTCTATATGGCGAAGGACGATTTCGCTGCCTTGAACGCCCGGCTGCTCACCGACGCCGTCGACCCGGCCAAGGCGCGCCAGTTCGCCAACCCGCGCAACGCCGCCGCCGGCTCGCTGCGACAGAAGGACGCCGCCGTCACCGCGTCGCGCCCGCTCAAATTCCTGGCGCATGGCTGGGGCGAGGTCGCGGCGCTCCCCGCCGATACCCAGGGCGGCGTCGTCGCCGCGCTGAAGGACTGGGGCTTCCCGATCGCCGACGCCTTTCAACGCTGCGACGGTACGGCCGAGGCGCTCGCCGTCTATCGCACGATCGAGGCGGCACGCGCCGACCTGCCCTTCGATATCGACGGCGTCGTCTACAAGCTCGACCGGCTCGACTGGCAGGAGCGGCTCGGCTTTGTCGGTCGTGCGCCGCGCTGGGCGATCGCCCACAAATTCCCCGCCGAACGCGCCCAGACGACACTGAAGGCGATCGACATTCAGGTCGGCCGCACCGGCGCCCTCACCCCGGTCGCACGGCTGGAGCCGGTGACGGTCGGCGGCGTCGTCGTCACCAACGCCACGCTGCACAATGCCGACGAGATCGAGCGGCTCGGCGTGCGTCCCGGCGACCGCGTCGTCGTGCAGCGCGCCGGCGACGTCATCCCGCAGATCGTCGACAACCTGACCCGCGACGAAGCCCGCGCGCCCTGGACCTTCCCGACCGAATGCCCCGACTGCGGCTCGCTCGCCGAACGCGGCGAAGGCGAAGTCGTGGTGCGCTGTACCGGCGGGCTCGTCTGCCCGGCGCAGCGGGTCGAGCGGCTGATCCATTTCGTCTCGCGCCACGCCTTCGACATTGCCGGGCTGGGGCTGGTGCGGGTCGAGGAATTCTTTCGCGACGGACTGATCGGCTCGCCCGCCGACATCTTCCGCCTGCACACCCACCGCACGGCGCTGGTCCAACGCGAGCGCATGTCCGACCTCGTCGTCGACAAGTTGCTGGCGGCGATCGATGCCCGCCGCACCATCGGTCTCGACCGCTTCCTGTTCGCGCTCGGCATCCGCCATGTCGGCGAAGTGACCGCGCGCGACCTCGCCCGCCGCTGGACCTCGGCCAGGGACTTCGCGGCGATGATCCGCCGCGCGCTGCACGTCCGCCGCACGACCCTGCCCGCCATCGGCGAGGACGACCGCAAGTTCGCGCTGCGGCGCGGCCGCGCGCTGGTCGCGGCGGTCGAGACGGCGGGCATCGGCCCCGAAGTCGCCGACGCGCTGCTCGCCTTCTTCGCCGAAAAGCACAATCGCGACGTCGTCGCCGACCTGCTGCGCGAGGTAAGGCCGGAAGACATCGTCCACACGACCACGCAGAGCGAACTGACCGGCAAGACCGTGGTCTTCACCGGCAAGCTCGAAACGCTCAGCCGCGACGAGGCGAAAGCGCAGGCCGACGCGCTCGGCGCCCGCGTTGCCGGGTCGGTATCGAAGAAGACCGACCTCGTCGTGGTCGGTGCCGATGCCGGTTCGAAACGGGCGAAGGCCGAGGAACTGGGCATCCGCGTCATCGACGAAGCGGCATGGGCGCAGATCGTATCCGCCGCGACGACGTGACGTTTTTGCAACGCATCAAAAGAGACTGACGCCCCCGCTTCCGGTTGTCGCAAAATAGAAATATGGGGCGTCCATTGGCGCCGGGACGGTGAACGACACCGCCTGAACCAGCGTACCGAGTCGCGCCACCCATTAGCGACCCAAGGGGACCTATGAACACCAAGCTCTATGCCGGCGTGGCCTTTGCCGCGCTCCTGCTCCCGGCCTCGGCCTTTGCGCAGTCGACCGGTTCGACCGATTTCGAATCGGAAGATATCGTCGTCACCGGCACGCGCGCCGACAATGGCGTCGACGGCATCAAGATCCCTGACGGTCCGAAGGCACGGGTCGTGCTGGATCAGGAATTCCTCGCCAAGCAGGCACCGGGCAACACGGTCCTCGACGCGCTGAACATCGTTCCCGGCGTCAACTTCACCCAGAGCGATCCGTTCGGTTCGTCGGGCGGCAACATCCGTATCCGCGGCTTCGACGGCAACCGCGTCTCGCTGACGTTCGACGGTTTCCCGCTGAACGATTCGGGCAACTATGCCATCTATTCGAACCAGCAGCTCGACCCCGAGCTGGTCGACGAGATCAACGTCAATCTCGGCGCCACCGACATCGACAGCCCGACCGCGTCGTCGTCGGGCGGCACGATCAACTATCGCACGCTGATCCCGTCGGAAAAGCTGTCGGCGACGATGGTCGCATCGTACGGCGATTTCGATTTCCACCGCGTGTTCGGCCTGATCGAAACCGGCAACCTGACCTCGTTCGGCACCCGCGCCTTCCTGTCGGCGTCGAAGGCGTCGAACGACAAGTTCCGCGGTCCGGGCGAAATCCGCAAGCAGCAGTTCAACGCCGGCATCTATCAGCCGCTGGGCGACAACGGCGACTTCATCCGCGTCTCGGGTCACTATAACGAGAACCGGAACAACCAGTATCGCAACCCGACGCTCAGCGATATCCGCAACGCCCTACCCGCCGGTGTCATCGCCGCCAACGCAGCGGCGACCCCGGACAACCCGATCCGCCTCGACCTGAACAACAGCCAGTTCGAAACGGTCAACAATATCGAAAACGATGCGTTCTGCACGGTACCGACCCCGGTGAACGGCACGGCGCAGGCCGCCGCGAACTGTTCGAACTATTACGGCGTCCGCATCAACCCGTCGAACACCGGCAACGTCCGCGCCAATTCGCGCTTCTCGCTGACCGACCGGCTGACGCTGACCCTCGACGGGTCGTACCAGTATGTCCTCGCCCATGGCGGCGGTACGTCGACGCTGGCCGAAAACGATGCGCGCGCCAAGGGTAGCCTGACCGGCTCGCAGGGCGTCGACTTCAACGGAGACGGCGATTTCCGCGACACCGTGCGCTTCTTCTCGCCGAACATCACCAACACCAACCGCTATACCGGCATCGCGTCGCTGCGGTACGACATTACCGAAGATCAGCGCGTCCGCGTCGCCTATACCTATGACAATGCCCAGCATCGTCAGACCGGCGAATGGGGCTATCTCTATTCGAACGGTATGCCGGAAAACCCGTTCTCGGGTCGGAACGGTCGCCCGGTGCTCGCCGCCGACGGGTTCCAGATCACCCAGCGCGACCGCAAGTCGGTCGCCCTGCTGAACCAGATTTCGGGCGAATATATCGGCCGCTTCTTCGATCGCGCCTTTACCATCCAGGCCGGTGTGCGCGTGCCGTTCTTCAAGCGTGATCTGGAAACCTATTGCCCGATCCAGGCACGCGACGGCTTCGCCTATTGCTCCAGCCAGCCGATTCCGAACCCGACCGTCACCGGCACGCAGCCCTATGTCATTATTCAGCCGGGCAGCACGTTCACCAGCACGGGCAATCCGCAGCCGCTCTACGCACCCTATGCGCAGAACTATAAGTACGACGCGATCCTGCCGAACGTCGGCTTCACCTACAATTTCGTCGACACCAACCTCAGCATGTTCGGCAGCTACGCCAAGGGTCTCTCGGCGCCGCGTACCGACAACCTGTACCGCGCGCCGTTCATCGACGTGCAGCCGGAAAAGACCGACTCGTTCGACCTCGGCCTCCGCTACAACAGCCGCGTCGTGCAGTCGCAGCTGACGGGCTGGTACATCGGGTACAAGAACCGCATCGTGACCTCGTTCGACTTCGAACAGGGCATTTCGTTCGACCGCAACATCGGTGCGGTGGAAAGCTATGGCTTCGACGGCACCGTCACCGTGCGTCCGGCGAGCTGGGTCGGGCTGACGGCGATCGCGTCGTACACCCACACCGAACTGCTCTCGAACGTGCAGACCACCGGCACCACGGTCGTCGCGACCCGGGGCAAGAAGGTCACCGAAACTCCCGAATGGCAGTTCGGCGGTCGTGCCGAGTTCAACTACGGTCCGGTGAACCTCGGCGTGCAGGGCAAGTGGGTCGACGAACGCTTCGCCACCGACCTGAACGACGTCGTAGTCGGCGCCTATACGCTGGTCGACCTCGACGCCCGCTTCAGCCTCGAAGACTATGGCCTGCCGAAGACCAGCCTTGCGCTGAACGTCCGCAACCTGTTCGACGAACGCTATTTCGGCAACATCAGCACGCAGGTCGATGCGCGCTCGGGCAACCCGAACTTCTCGGTCGGCTTCCCGCGTACCGTCATCGGTTCGGTCAAGTTCGGCTTCTAAGCCCTACCCGAACCAATCGACGCGAAACCGCCGTCCCGGCAACGGGGCGGCGGTTTTCGTTTCGGGGGCGCTTCCGCTAAAGCCCGGTTCCCATCCCGCCCCCGCCGCGATATGACGGCAGCCGGGGGCCACACTTGCGACGGAGCGCATGACGCTTAAGCCCGCCATTTTCTCGCGCCCCTTCTTCGAACAGAAGAACCGCGCCTTCTGGCTGCTGCAGGCCGCCGGCTGGACCGGCTATCTGATCCTGCGCTCCGTCTCGACGCTGTCGAATGCCGCGTCGCTCAAGAGCGTGCTGGCCAATATCGTCGAGGTCATCGTCGGCTATTGCCTGACGCTGCTGATGAGCGTGCTCTACGGCTATTACCGCTCGCTGCCGCGCGTGCCGGCGATCTTCCTGACGCTGTGCACCCTGTCGGCGGCGACCTTCGCCTATTCGCTGATCGACGCGTTCGTCTTCACCTTCATCCGCAACGTATCGCCCGATGTCAGCTTCTCGCTGGTGCTCGGCACGCTGTTCATCAACTTCACCGTGCTGGCCGGCTGGTCGGCGGCCTATTTCGGCATCAATTTCTATCTGGTCGTCGAACAACAGGTCGACGAGATGCGGATGCTGGAGATGCAGGCATCGACCGCGCAGCTCGCCATGCTGCGCTATCAGTTGAACCCCCATTTCCTGTTCAACACGCTCAATTCGATCTCGACCTTGGTACTGCTCAAACAGACCGAGAAGGCGAATGTGATGCTCAGCCGCCTGTCGTCGTTCCTGCGCTATACCCTCGCCAACGAACCGACCGCGCACGTCACGCTCGAGCAGGAGGTTGAAACGCTGAAACTGTATCTCGATATCGAAAAGATGCGGTTCGAAGATCGCCTGCGTACCAGTTTCGATATCGACGCCCGCGTCGCGCATGCGCGGCTGCCCTCGCTCCTGCTCCAGCCCTTGGTCGAAAACGCGATCAAATATGCGGTGACGCCGCAGGAGGATGGCGCCGATATCGCGATCACCGCTCGACTGGCCGGGGATCGGGTGCAGATCGCCGTGTCCGATACCGGCCCCGGCTTGATCGACGGACCGAAGCGGCCGACGCTTTCCACCGGTGTCGGCATTCAGAATATCCGGGACCGGCTGGCGCAGGCCTATGGCCCCGACCATCGGTTCGACACCCGTTCGGGCAGCGGGGGTGGGTTCGTGGTCGAGATCGAACTGCCGTTCCAGACGCAAGACGTTACCAAAGAGGCTGCATGACCATCCGTACCATCCTTGTCGACGACGAATCGTTGGCGATTCAGGGCCTCGAACTGCGGTTGCAGGCGCATGAGGATGTCGAGATCATCGACAAATGCCAGAACGGCCGCGAAGCGATCCGTTCGATCAAGACCCACAAGCCCGACCTCGTCTTCCTCGACATCCAGATGCCCGGGTTCGACGGCTTCTCGGTCGTGCAGGGACTGATGGAGGTCGAACCGCCGCTGGTGGTGTTCGTGACCGCGTACAGCGACCACGCGATCCGCGCGTTCGAGGCGCAGGCGGTCGATTATCTGATGAAGCCGGTTGAGGAATCGCGCCTCGCCGACACGCTCGACCGCGTACGTCAGCGCCTGTCCGAAAAGCGGGGGCAGGCCGAGGTCGAGAAGCTTAAGGAAGTGCTCGCCGAGGTCGCCCCCGACACCGCGGCGGAGATGGAGGCGGCTGATGGCGGCGGCGACGACGCGCACGGCGCCAACCGCTTCGAAAAGCTCATCAACATCAAGGATCGCGGCCAGATCTTCCGTGTCGACGTCGACACGATCGAGATGATCGAGGCGGCGGGCGATTACATGGTAATCAACACCGGCGACAATTCGCTGGTGCTGCGCGAAACCATGAAGGACCTCGAAAAGCGCCTCGATCCGCGCCGGTTCCAGCGCGTCCATCGCTCGACCATCGTCAACCTCGACCTCGTCAAGCAGGTCAAGCCGCACACCAATGGCGAATGTTTCCTGATCCTCGAATCGGGCGCGCAGGTGAAGGTCAGCCGCTCGTATCGCGACGTGGTGGCGCGCTTCGTCCACTGATGACCGACATTCAAGTCGCGGCGCTATACCGCTTCACGGGCGTAGCCGATCCGCAGGACATTCGCGACGCGATGGAGGCGGTTCTTGTTCGCGCCGGCATTCGCGGCACGCTGCTGATCGCCTCCGAAGGGATCAACGGCACCATCGCCGGCAGCGCCGACGGCATCGCCACCGCGCTGGCCGCGATCCGCGCCCTGCCCGGCTGCGAAGACCTGACGCCGAAGTTCAGCACCGCCGACACCATGCCGTTCCACCGGCTGAAGGTGCGGGTGAAGCGCGAGATCGTGACGATGGGCGTGCCCGGCACCGATCCGACGGCGATCGTCGGCACCTATGTCGCGCCCGCCGACTGGAACGCGCTGATCGCCGATCCGGAGACCGTCGTGATCGACACCCGCAATGCGTATGAAGTGAAGGTCGGTACCTTCGCGGGCGCGGTCGATCCGCAGACCGACAGCTTCCGCGACTTTCCCGACTGGTTCCGCGCCAACCGCGAAACCCTGCTCGCCGGCAAGAAACAGGTCGCGATGTTCTGCACTGGCGGCATACGCTGCGAAAAATCGACCGCCTTCCTGAAGAGCGAGGGCGTCGACGCGGTCTACCACCTCGACGGCGGCATCCTGAAATATCTGGAGGAAGTGCCGGCCGAGCAAAGCGCGTGGCAGGGCGAATGTTTCGTGTTCGACGAACGCGTCGCCATCGGTCATGGGCTGGCGCAGGGCACCCACGATCTGTGCCGCGGCTGTCGCATGCCGATCAACGGCAACGACCGCGCCTCGCCGTTGTTCGAAGAGGGCGTCCAATGCCCCGCCTGCGCCGGTACCCGCGACGCAGCAACGCTCGCGGCAAAGGCGGAGCGCCACCGGCAGGTCACGCTCGCCGCCAAACGCGGCGAACAACATGTCGGCAAGCGGATGGAGCGGGAAGAAAAATAGCGTCATCCCAGCGCAGGCTGGGATCTCCCGGTAATTGAGCGCGCTCCAAGCCGCACGAGGCCCCAGCCTGCGCTGGGGCGACGCCCCTACCGAAGCGGCTTACTCGGCGTCGTCCGCCTTCGCCTCGTCGGCAGCTTCCGCACCTTCGGCCGGCGTCTGGAAATAGGCCTCGACCGGCCCGGTCAGCTTGATGGTCAGCGGCTGCCCCTTGCGGTCGACCTTCTTGCCGAGCGCGACGCGGATCCAGCCTTCGGAGATCGAATATTCCTCGACATCGTTGCGCTCGACACCCTTGAAGCGGATGCCGATGCCGCGTTCCAGCACGGGCTGGTCGAAATGCGGGCTGCGCGGATTGATCGAGAGGCGATCGGGGGGCGTATCAGTCATGGGCGCGGCCCATGCCGCAAAACGGCCCGCCCGCCAAGTGCAAAGGGCGGGGGAACCGTCCCCCGCCCCAGCTATCAATTACACACCCGGACGCGCACCGTCTGGTCGTAATAGGGATCGTAGCGCCGTTCGACCCAGCAACGCCGGTAATCATTGTAGCGATAGGCGTAATAGCCGTCGTTCGGATAGAAGCCGCGCTGGCGATAGAAACGATCGTCATAATCATAGGCGTAGCCGCGATCGCGATAATAGCGGTCGCGATAGCGCCGGTCGTTCGCGCTCGACGCCAGCGCCGCACCGATCGCCAGGCCGGCGATGCCCGCCACGACGGCCGCGCCGCCATTGCCGCGATTGCGGTGCCAGCCGCGGTCCCAACCGCGATCATAGCCCCGGTCCCAGCCACGGTCATAACCGCGACGCCACTGCGCCTCGGCCGGGGCGGCGGCGGTCAGCGCGGTCGCCGCCAGCGACAGCCCCAAACCCGCCTTGGTCAGCAAGGTCTTCATGCCAATCTCCTCAACATGCGTGGGGGCCGTGCCGCCCCGTCTCACGTCGACGCACCTGCGCCGATGGTCGGGTGATGGCAGGAAGCGACTGAACGCACGCGGAATGCTATATTCACCGGCGGTTTATCGTGGAGGGGCATGGCAATGGCGTACTGGCTGCTGAAATCGGAACCCGACAGCTATGGCTGGGACGATCTGGTCCGCGACGGCGGCACCGAATGGGACGGCGTACGCAACCATGCCGCCGCCAAGCACCTGCGCGCAATGGCGGCCGGCGACCGCGCGCTCTTCTATCATTCGGGCAAGGACAAGGCCGCGGTCGGCATCGCCCGCATCGCGCGAACGGCGCAGGCGGATGGCGACGAAGGCTGGGTATCGGTCCGCGTCGAACCCGACCGGCCTTTGCCCCGCCCGGTGACGCTCAAGGCTATGAAGGACGCGGACGGGTTGCAAGACATGGCAATGCTCCGCCAGTCGCGGCTGTCGGTGTCGCCGGTGACGGAAGCGGAATGGGACGTGGTGATGGGGTTGGCAAAGGGCTGACCGCGCCATTTTCCAACCCATTCCCCGGACAACCCCGTTCGGTTCGAGCAGCTTCGAGCCTGTCGAGAAGCGTCTGTCGAGAACCCGCCGTTTGGGGCAACCCGTTCTCGACGGTCACTTCTCGACTTCGCTCGAAGCTGCTCGAACCGAACGGAATGATACTGGACGGCCTTACGCCCCCTCCACCCGCGCCAACCGCGGCGACAACACATGCACCAACGCCAACGCCACGAAATACGCCGACCCCGCGACAAAGAACAACGGCGCGTAACTGCCGATGCTATCCAGCACATAGCCGGCATATTTCGCCATCAACATGCCGCCGACCGCACCGACCGTCCCGCCGATCCCGACCACCGATCCCACCGCCGCGCGCGGGAACAGGTCCGACGGCAACGTATAAAGGTTCGCCGAAAATGCCTGATGCGCCGCGGTCGCGATCCCGATCACCAGCACCGCCACCCACAGATTGTCGATCGACTGCGCGAACAACACCGGCAGCACCGCGATCGCGCAGACCAGCATCGTTACCTTGCGCGCATAATTGACGGTCCGCCCCCGCGCGATCAGCCGCGACGACAGCCACCCGCCGGCGACGCTGCCCAGATCGGACAACAGATAGATCACGACCAACGGCGGCCCGAAACTCAACAGGTCGAGATCATAACGGTCGCCCAGATAGCCCGGCAGCCAGAACAGGAAGAACCACCAGATCGGATCGATACAGAATTTGCCGAGCGCATAGGCCCAGGTCTCGCGCTTCGCGATCAGCCGCCGCCACGGCAGCGGCTGCACCGGATCGGCGGGGTCCTGTTCGATCCACGCCAGCTCACCCGACGACACCTTCCGATGCTCGCGTGGGCTACGATAGAAGATCAGCCACGCGACCAGCCACACGAGGCTGACCACGCCCGTCACCACGAACGCCATCCGCCAGCCATAGGCGACGGTCAGCAACGGCACCGCCAGCGGCGTGATGATCGCACCGACATTGGCCCCGGCATTGAACACGCCGATCGCGAACGCCCGCTCCTTGGCCGGAAACCATTCGGTCACCGCCTTGATGCCGGCCGGGAAATTGCCCGCCTCACCGATGCCCAGGCCAAAGCGCGCCAGCGCGAACTGCGTCACGCTATACGCGCCGCCATGGGCGATATGCGCGACCTGCCAGATGACGAAGGCGACCGCATAGCCCATGCGCGCGCCGATCACGTCGACGATCCGCCCGAACCCGATATAGCCGATCGCATAGGCCAGCTGGAAAAAGAAGATGACGTTGGCGAAGTCGGTCTCGGTCCAGCCGAGATCCTTGGACAGCGTGGGTTTCAGCACGCCAATCATCTGGCGGTCGACGTAGTTGATGACCGTCGCCATGAACAGCAGCGCGACGATCCCCCAGCGATACCGCCCCGCCCGGCCTGCCGCGCGCTCGATCCCGTCACCTTCCATGCCTCGCCTCCACTTGCGTTGCGATCGGACGATTACCGATCGCTTCTTTCGCGCCCCCGTTGGCCGGGGATCTCGTGTGTCTTCCTTCCCATCCCGCCTCGCATCGTCCGGCGAAGACCGGGAACTTGCCTGGTCCGGCGCATCAGGAGCCACCCAAGCGCGATGGAGCAGGTAACCGTTCGTCCTGAGTAGCCATTGAGCGAAGTCGAAAGGGCGTATCGAAGGACCGCCACGAGTGCTTCGATACGGGTCTTCGACTTCGCTCAGCCCCTACTCAGCACGAACGGACAGGGCCTAAATCGGCACGCTTTTCGTTCGGGACAAAACCAACCAACCTCACCCCGCAACCCGCTCCCCCGCCGCCACGATCCCGCACGCGACCCGCATATCCCCGAACTCCGCCTCGAACCGCTGCCCCGGCGCGATCTGGTGCACCCCCGTCACCGCGCCCGACGACACCCACTGCCCCGGCTCCAGCGTCCGCCCGCGCACCGCCAGACAATCGACCAGAAACGCCACCGCGCCGATCGGCCCGTCGAGCATCGTCCGTGCGCTTGCCCGGCCGACGACCGAGCCGTCGATCCGCGCCTCCACCGGCCAGTCCAGGAACGTCAGGTCGCGCCAACCCGGCACTTCCTCACCGATCAACAACCCGAAATTATTGCCGTAATCGCTGATCGTCACCACCGGCCCGTCGGCGTTGATCCCCGGATAGGGCGAACTGGCGATCTCGACCCCGACATGCACCGCATCGACCAGGTCAAGTGCCTGATCGAGCGTCAGGGAGGACAGCCCGCCCGACGACCGCCCGATCCGTACGCAATATTCCGCCTCGGCCGCGGCGAACCCGTCGGCGATCACCGGCAAGTCCTCGGTCTCGACCCCGACGACCTGATCGACGAAGATCGGCCCGGCCAGCCGGTTGCTGCCGAGCGTAGCGTCCAGCGGTGCGTTGATCCGCCCGACCTTCCACCCGACCACCTGCCGGCCGTCGATCGCGATCGCCCGGTCCTGAATCGCATAGGCTTCCGTGAGTGTCGTCGGCGGCTCGCCCGGATAGGCCGGCAGTCCGCGTGCCTGCTGCCGCGCACCGACGAATGCGTGCGCGATCCGATCGCGATTATCCATGCCCCTGCCTCGCTCCATAGTCCTGCATTGGCTAACGGAAACCGGTGTCAGTAACAAGGGTACAAAATCGTCCGGGTGGGACATTGGCGGATGCCGCGCCCCAAGCTATCGCTGATCCATGAAGAAAAGCGGCCAACCGACGATCAACGACGTCGCCCGACTTGCCGGCGTCTCGAAAAAGACGGTCAGCCGCGTCATCAACCAGTCGCCGTTGCTGAACAACGACACCCGGGAAAAGGTACAGGCGGTCATCGCCGAGCTGGGCTATATCCCCAATCCGCAAGCGCGGGCACTGGCGTTGCGCCGCAACTTCCTGATCGCGCTGATCCACGACAATCCCAATGCGCAGATGGTCTTGCGCGTGCAGCAGGGCTTGCTGGAGGTATTGCGCGACACCGAATTCGAACTGCTGGTCCACCCGGTCGATCGCGGCGCGCCCGACATGCGCGACGAAATCCGCCGCTTCCTCGAACGCCAGCGACCCTACGGCGTCATGCTGTTGCCGCCGATCTCCGAAAACGACCTGCTCGCCGATCTGTGTGCGCAGATCGGCTGTCGCTACGTCCGCATGGGCTCGGCCGCGTTCGACGATCCCGCCCACATGGTATCGTCGAACGATCGCGAGGCGGTGCGCGGCGCGATCGACCATCTGCTCGCCGCCGGGCATCGCCGCATCTGCATGATCGCCGGCCCGCACGGCTTTCGCTCGGCGTTCGAACGGCAACAGGGCTATGAGGAGGCGATGGAGGCCGCCGGTCTCGGCGTGCAGCGGACGTGGATCGCGCAGGGCAATTACCAGTTCGAATCGGGGATGCGCGCCGCCGAACGCCTGCTCGACCTGTCACCGCGCCCGACCGCGATCTTTTCCTCGAACGACGAAATGGCGGCGGGCGCGTTGCACATCGCCCGCCAGCGCGGGCTCGACGTGCCCGAGGACCTCTCGATCGTCGGCTTCGACGACACCTCGATCGCCTCGCACCTGTGGCCGCCGCTCACCACCGTCCGCTGGCCGATCGCGACCATGGCCCGCGCCGCCGCGCTGAAACTGATCGGCGAGGAGGATGACGACGACGCCACCGAGCCCGCCGAACCGACGATGTTCGTCTCGACATTGATCCGCAGAGCCTCGGTCGCCAAGCCGCAGGCATGACTTGCGGGCGCGGATGACACCGATTACCCTTCTCCCAAACGCCACCCCCCGTTCGTGCTGAGTAGGGGCTGAGCGCAGTCGAAGACCCGTATCGAAGCACCCACGATCGGTCGCGGGCTTCGGACGTAAGGGAGAGGCCCCATGACCCCATCGACCACCCGCCGCGACGTGATCGCCGGCGCCGCCGCCCTCGCGCTGGTCCGCCCCGCCCGCGCCGCGCCCGCCGACCCGGTCGTCACCGCGCCTGCCGGCCGCTGGCGGGGCACCACCGAAGCTGGCATCCACGTCTTTCGCGGCATCCGCTACGGCACCGACCCCAGCCGCCAGCGTTTTCAACCGGTTGGCGCTCCCGCCCCATCGCGCGAGATACAGGCTGCGACCGAATTCGGCCCCTCCTGTCCGCAACGTGCCAACATCGGCAACCAGGACGAGGACTGCCTGTTCCTCAACGTCTGGACGCCCGAGGCCCGCGCCGGGGCCGACCGCCCGGTCATGGTCTATCTCCATGGCGGCGCCTACTCGAACGGCACCGTCGTCGAACCGCAGGTTTTCGGCCATCATCTCGCCGCCTCGGGCGATGTCGTGGTGGTGACCGTCAACCACCGGCTGAACGCGCTCGGCTATCTCTATCTCGCCCGGCTCGACCCGCGCTTTCCCGACAGCGGCAATGTCGGACAACGCGATCAACTGCTCGCACTGGCATGGATACGTGGTAACATCGTCAACTTCGGCGGCGACCCGAACCGCATCATGCTGTTCGGCCAATCGGGCGGCGGCGCGAAGATCGCGACCCTCATGGCCATGCCCGCCGCCCGCGGGCTGTTCCACGCCGCCGCGACGATGAGCGGCCAACAGGTCACCGCTTCCGGCCCCCTAAACGCCACCCGCCGCGCAGAGGCCTTCCTGACCCGCCTGAAAGCGACCCCGGCCGAAGCCGCCACCCTCCCCGTCGCCCGCCTGATCGACGCGCTCGACGCCGAAGACCCGATCCTCGGCGGCGGCGTCTATATGGGTCCGGTCCTCGACATGCGGTCGCTCGATCGCCATCCCTTTTGGCCCGACGCACACCCGCAAGGCCGCGCAATTCCGCTGATTCTCGGCAATACCCGCGACGAAACCCGCGCCTTCCTCCCCCTCGACGGCCCGGTGCTGCGCGGGCTGAACTGGGACAATCTCGCCGTCCGCATGGCCCCGCAGCTGCGGATCGACGCCCCGCCCGAATGGGTCGTCGCCCAGTATCGCCAACGCTTCCCGACCCTGTCCCCCAACGACCTGTTCTACGCCGCGACCACAGCCGCGCGCAGCTGGCGGGGGCAGGTGATCGAGGCGGAGCAGCGTGCCGACGCCGGTGTCCCCGCCTGGGTCTATCAGCTCGACTACAGCTCGCCCATCCGTCCCGGCGGCGGCGCCGCGCATACCGACGACATCCCGCTGGTCTTCGGCACGCTCGACGCCCCCGGCGCCGTCTGCGGCACCGGCCCCGCCGCCCGCGCAGTGTCGCAGCGTATGCAGGCCGCCTTCGTCTCGCTGGCAAGGCACGGCAATCCCGGCGGAAACTGGCCGCGCTACACCCTGCCCCGCCGCCAGACGATGCTCTTCGACACCGTCAGCCGCGTCGCCGACAACCCCCGCGGCTGGGAACGCGAACTCTTCGCCCGCTTCCCCTATATCCAGCCCGGGACCTAACGCACCGGTGCGGCCATCGGGTAGGCGACGACCAGCGCCAGCGGCTTCGTCCCCCGCTGCGCGATCCCGACCGTGGCGCCGCTGTACAGATACACCGTCGTCCCCGCGCCGATGCGCCGGGTGGCGCCGTCGCTGGTCACCTCGCCCTCGCCGGCCACGACCTGATACACCTCGTCATGGTCGATCCGGTGCAGCCCGATCGCGGCACCCCGGTCGAGCGTCCGGCGGCGGAACTCCATCGTCCGGCCCGGCACCCGGTCGGTGATCCGCCACGCCGTCCCCGAACCGATCTGCCCATGCGGCGGCGCTTCCGCCACCCGCGTCGATGCCTCATCGATCACGACCATCGCCGGCGCCTTCGCCCGTCCCGTCGCCCAGTCGAGCGCCCCGCCGACATGCGCCAACAGCCGCGGATCGGCCCAATTCTCCTTACGATGGCCCAGCCCGGTATAGAAGACGCGCCCCTGTCCGACACGGTGCGCCCACGCCAGCGGCTTGGGGTTCACGTCGCTCGCCCCGATCGACTGTGGGTCAAAGGTTAGCAGCGAATCTAGACCGGTCGACAGGTCGCGAAAGCCATACCATTCGTCGGGGATACGAAACTTGTCAGGCAGCGTGTCGATCGCCGGATGGCGCTCAGCCGACCGCGTCACCTCCGCCTCCGGCACGCCCGGGGGATGCTGGGCGAAGCGGCCGCCGATCATCTTCGCATACCATGGCCAGTTGTAATGCGAGTCCGCCGCCGCGTGGATCGCGACCACCCCGCCGCCGCCCTCGACATAGCGTTGCAGCGCGTCCCGGCGCGGCCCCACGAACCATTCACTCTCGGCACGTTTGGGATCGGTCGTCGTCGACACCAGCACGATCGCGGCATAGTCCATCGGCTCGTCGAACACCGCCGGATCGTCGCTCGCCACCGGTTCCAGCCCGCGCTCGCGTGCCAACCGGTCAAGCGCCGCCACGGCGGTCGGAATCGAGTCATGTACGAACCCGGTCGCGCGGTGGAACAGCAGCACCCGCGGCGCTGCGACCGCCGGCACCGCACACAGCAGCGCCACCAGCGCGACGACGATCCGCCGGATCATTGCCGCATCGCCCGGTCGCGCGCCGACAGCGATTCCTGGATCGGCCCCTTCTGTCCCGGATAGCGTCCCGATTTCGGCTCCATCGTGGTAAGATCCCATTCCGCATCGACAAAAGGTGCCGTGGTCGGCACCGGATGCGGATATTCACTTACTTCGCGCTCGTCGTCGATCACCTTTCCGCGACCCTCGGCCACGAAAAACAGCACGCGGATATCGTCGGCGTCGCGGTCCCATGGCCGCGCCCCGGCATTGGCCAGCACGTGCGTTTCGACATCCTGCGTTGGCAGCACCGGCAGCCCCGTCGGCCAGACCGGCGGCGTCTTCGCTTCGATCAATTTCGCGCGGGTCACGCCATAACGCCCGAACATCGGCAGCGGATTGCCATGCTGGTCGACCGCGACATTGTCGCGCCCGTGATAGCGCAGGTCGCCATCACCGCCGAGCATCAGGAACGGCAGCCCGGCATCGGTTGACGGCCCGCCGCGCATGACGTTGCCGACCGCCGACAGCTTGCCTTCCTGATATTCATGCCCCGCCCATTCGAGCGCCATCAGGTTGTAGTGCACCGCGCGCTTGGCCGGATCGTAGATCAGGTTGTTGACCACCGCCGCCTGCACCCCGCCCTTCAGCAACGGGCTGCGCTCGACATTATGCGCGTAGACGTTGCGCCAGATCAGGATGCCGGTCGCGTTGTCGTGGATCAGCGACCCCTTGCTATGTTCGCCCTTGGGATGGCTGGCATCGGCCAACCCTTCCGCCAGCAGATTGTAGCTGAAGGTGATGTCGTGGCTGGTGCCGCGCCTCCAGTCGTCGGGCGTCGCCCCGTCGAAACGCGGGCCGGAAGCGGACAGGTTTTCGTCGAGCGCCCACGTCATCGTGCAATGGTCGACGATGACATTGTGGGCCGAAACGGTGTTCATCGCATCGACCTCCCACCCCGATCGCTTGGGTTGCCCGTCGAGGCCCGGGCGCACGCGCAAGTGGCGGACGATCACGTCATGCGCGCGAATGTCGATGCCACCGCGGATCAGGGTGATGCCGGGCGACGGCGCGGTCTGCCCGGCGATGGTCAGGAACGGTTCGGTGATGGTCAGCGTCGATCGACCGAGATCGATCACCCCACCGACCTCGAACACGACGATGCGCGGCCCCTTCGCCTCCAGCGCGGCCTTGAGCGATCCGGCGCCATCAGCGGCCAGCGTCGTCACGCGAAGGATGCGCCCGCCGCGTCCGCCAGGCGTCACCGCCGCCCAGCCCTGTGCGCCGGGGAAGGCGGTTGCGGTGGTGGAAGTCGGGGCCGTCTGCGCCGACGCCGACAGCACGGTGCCCGCGATCGACAGCAGGCCAATTACGGCCAAGCAGGTCAGTCGGTTCATAAATTTCCTCTCCGCGCGCTTCTTGACAGCTTCGTCGTGACGGCACAATGTCGCTTTGACACCGGTTTCTCAAGCCGAAAACGGCAAAACCGGATTCTTGGGACCGAAATGTGGTTCTGGAGAAGGTTCGACGGTGGCGCGGGGGGTTTTCTCCGCCTTGCCGACCAGTTGATGGGGTCAGGCGCCAGCAGAATGCGCCCGGTGTCATCATGACAGGGAGAGGGTTTGCAATGCAATTTCGTCACCGCCGCCATATCGTCTGCGTACTGCTGGCTGCCACGTCGCTGGTCACGCTGGCCGGCACCGCCCACGCGCAGGACGCCGCGCCGACCGGGACCGATCCGGCACCGACGGCCACCGAGGATGCCGAGGCGGAGATCGTCGTCACCGGCTTTCGCGCGTCGCTCAACGCCGCGCTCAACGTGAAGCGCCAGTCGGTCGGTGCGGTCGACGCGATCGTCGCCGAAGATATCGCAAAGTTCCCCGACCAGAACCTTGCCGAATCGCTGCAACGCATTCCCGGCATCGCCATCCAGCGCGATGGCGGCGAAGGGCGCGCGATCACCGTGCGCGGTCTCGGCGCGCAATTCACCCGCGTCCGGGTCAACGGGCTGGAAACCGTCACGACATCGAGCGATGGCGCCTCGGCCAATCGCGACCGGTCGTTCGATTTCAACGTATTCGCATCCGAACTGTTCAGCTCGATCGTCGTGCACAAGACGGCGTCGGCCGATCTGGACGAAGGATCGCTGGGGGCGGTCGTCGACCTCAACACCGGCAATCCGCTGGCGGGCAAGACCGGCCTGACCGTCGCCGCGTCCGCCGTCGCCAATTACAACGACCTGTCGAAAACGGTCGGTCCGCGCTTCGCCGGGCTGATCGGGTGGAAGTCGCCCGACGGCACGCTCGGCGCGTCGATCTCGGCCGCCTATCAGGACACACGTACCAAGGAGATCGGCAACAACACCGTCCGCTGGGCACAGGCGCGCTTCGATTCGGTCGACGGCACCCGCTGTTGGACCGCACCGAACCGGGGCGGCACCTATATTGCCAGCGCCGCTTGCGACCAAGCCGCCCTATCCTTCCACCCGCGCATCCCGCGCTATGGCGAGGTCGAGCACAGCCGCGAACGGCTGGGCCTGACCGGCAGCGTGCAATGGTCGCCGACCGATGCGACCAAGGTGTCGATCGACGGTCTCTATTCGCGCTTCCGCGCCGATCGTCGCGAGAAATGGGGCGAGGTGCTGCTGCGATCGAACGAGCGGCAGATCGACGTGCTCAACCCGACCTATGACGACAATAACAACATGGTGTCGGCGACGCTGAACGATGCCTGGGTCCGCACCGAACATTATTTCCGCCAGTCGCAGACCGAATTCTACCAGATCGGCGGTACCTGGGATCAGGACGTCAGCGACAAGTTCCGTTTTACCCTGCTCGGCGGTGTTTCCAAATCGGATGCCAGCGTGCCGGTCGAAACGACGTTGGTGTTCGACGATCGCGATGCGCAGGGCTATCGCTACGACTACAGCGACAAGAACTCACCGCTGCTAGCGTTTGGCACCAGCGTCACCGATCCCGCCAATTTCCAGCTCGCGGAAATCCGCGACCGGCCCTCGGACGTGGTGAACCAGTTCAAGACGGCACAGCTACGCACCGAATGGGACGTGGCAGAGGGGTTCCAGGTCCGTGCCGGCGGCATGTGGCGGCGCTACGACTATGATATCACCGCCTTCACCCGCGACACGGCGGTGTGCGGCAATGGCGGGCGCGATCTGGTACTCGGCACCATCACCTGTTCGGCGAGCACCGCCTTCGGCCCGACCGCCATCTATGGCTTCCAGGCGACCAACGCGCTGTCGGAACTGTTCACCCTCAAGGGATCGAACGCACCATCGGGCACCTCGCTGCAATGGCTGATTCCCAATTTCGATGCGGTGACCGACTTTACCGGCCTATACGACCGCCCGCTCGCGCTCGACGTCGGCAATAATCGCGGCGTGGTCGAGGAGACGAAGGGCGGCTATCTGCAATTCGATGCCAAGGGCACTGTGTTCGGTCTCGAATATGCCGCCAATGCCGGTATCCGCTACGTCCGCACCAACCAGTCGTCCTACGGCATCAACAGCGGCGTCAACGTGACGGTGAAGCGCAATTACGAGGATTGGTTGCCCTCGATGAACGTCGCGCTGTATCCGACCAACGACATCATCGTGCGCGGTGCGATCGCGAAGGTCATCACCCGCCCGTCGCTCGGCAATCTGACGCCGGGGGGATCGGCGGACGGCTTCAATTTCCGGGTTACGACCGGCAACCCGTTCCTCGACCCGTTCCGCGCGACCAATTACGATCTGGCCGCCGAATGGTATTTCGCCCCGCAATCGGCCTTCTCGGTCGCGCTGTTCCGCAAGGACGTCGCGAGCTTCCCGGTCGCGGTCGCGCGCAGCGGGACCTTCACCGAAACCGGTCTGTCGCCATCGGTGCTGGTGTCGTCGTCGCCCGCCGCACTGAACCCCGCGCTGCAATCGCAGGATATCTGGACGATCTCGACCACCGGCAACGGGCAGGGCGCGTCGCTCGACGGGATTGAAATCGCGTTGCAGGCGCCGTTCCGCTTCCTGCCGGGCATGCTGCGCAATTTCGGCGGGATTGTGAACGCGACCTTCGTCCGGTCGGAAGCCGATTATACGCAACAGGGTCCGGCGACGACGCCCGGCGGCGCGCTGCCGACCGTCACGCGGACCGAGACGCTCTACAATGTGTCGAAGCGCCAGTTCAACGCGACGCTCTATTACGAGGACGACCGGTTCAGCGCGCGCACCTCGGTCGCCTATCGCGGACCCTATGTCGATGGCGGGTCGGGGACCGGCAATATCTTCGAAGGCTATGACTCGATCGCGAACGTCGATGCGTCGATCCGCTACAAGCTGACCGACTTCCTCGAACTGTCGCTGGAGGGGACGAACCTGACCGACGCCTATCGCCGCCGCATCGTCGACGTCGATGCGCGGCGCAATTACGAGAACAATCATTTCGGGCGCACGCTGCTGGTCGGCGCGCGGGTGAAGATGTGAGCGGCGTCTCGCGGCGGGGGGTGATGGCGGGCGCGGCGCTGGGTGGCGCGCTCGCCGCCCTGCCCGTAGCGGGTGCTCCGGCATCTGCCCCCGCCCCGTCCTATCGGCGCGGCTATGACAACCAGCGTGTTGCCGATCTGGGCGACGGGCGGTTCCTCAACCCGCTGATGGCGGGGGATCATCCCGATCCGACGATCCTGAAGGATGGTCGCGATTACTACATGACCTTCTCGACCTTCGATTCCTATCCGGGGCTGGTCATTTGGCATTCGCGCGATCTGGTGAACTGGACGCCGCGCACCGCCGCACTGACGACAAATATCGGGGCGGTGTGGGCGCCCGAACTGACGAAGCACAAGGGGCGCTATTACCTATACATCCCGACCAAGAACCCGACGACCAGCTGGGTGATCTGGGCCGATCATATCGACGGGCCATGGTCGGAACCGATCGACCTGAAACTGCCCGACCATATCGATCCGGGCCATGCGGTCGGCGAGGACGGATCGCGCTGGCTGTTCCTGTCGGGCGGCGACCGGATCCGCCTGTCCGACGACGGACTGAGAACGGTCGGCAAGGTCGAGCATGTTTATGATCCATGGCGCTATCCCGACAGCTGGGATGTCGAGGGGTTCAGCCCCGAGGGACCGAAGGTCACGCGCCACGGCGACTATTTCTATCTGGTCACCGCGGTGGGCGGCACCGCGGGACCGCCGACCGGGCATATGGTAATCGCCGCGCGGTCGAAATCGATCCACGGCCCGTGGCAGCATCATCCCGGTAACCCGATCGTCCGCACCACCTCGCTCGCCGAAAGATGGTGGTCGCGCGGCCATGCGACTTTGGTCGAGGGACCGGATGGCAGCTGGTGGTCGGTCTATCATGGCTATGAGAATGGCTTTTGGACGCTGGGGCGACAGGCGTTGCTCGACCCCGTCGAATGGACGCCCGATGGCTGGTTCCGCATGACCGGCGGCGACTTGTCGCAACCGATCGCCAAGCCGAAGGGCGGACAGGCGCTGCGGCATGGGCAGGCACTGTCGGACGATTTCACGACGCTGGCGCTCGGCACCAAATGGAATTTCTTCCGCCCCGCGCCCGACGACCGGGCGCGGGTGCGCGTGCGGGACGGCGCGCTGCTGCTGGATGCGAAGGGCAAGGCGCCGTCGGACGGTGCGCCGCTGCTGCTGATCGCGGGCGATACCGGCTATCGCTTCGAATGCGATATAGAAATCGCGCCCGGCGGGACCGCAGGGCTTATCCTGTTCTACGACGACAAGCTCTACTGCGGGCTGGGGTTCGACGCGCAGCGCTTCGTCACCCATCAATATGGCATCGAACGCGGGCGTCCCGTTAATCCGCATGGAATTCGGATGCGGATGCGCGTCACGAACGACCGGCATATCGTGTCGTACCACACCAGCGGCGATGACGGGCGGACGTGGCAGCGCTTCGATCGCGGGATGGAGGTGTCGGGCTATCACCACAATGTCCGCGGCGGGTTCCTGATGCTTCGTCCCGGCCTATATTCGGCGGGACAGGGCACCGCGCGCTTCCGCGATTTCCGCTTCACCGCGCTATAGCTTGACGCACCGCAGCATGGCGGGGCACAGCCGTATCGGACCGACAGCCGGGGGGTAGCGGGATCATGCGGATCGCGATCATCGACACCAGCACCACACGCGCCGCGATCATTTCGGACGGGCTGCGCGAGGCGGGGCTCGACGATATCGTCGTTATCGACGGCACCCGCCGGCTGGTCGCCGATGTCGAGGCGGCCGCGCCCGAGGTGATCCTGATCAACCTCGAAAATCCCAGTCGCGACGAGCTGGAGGAATTCTTCGCCGTATCGCGCGCGCTCGCCCGCCCGATCGCGATGTTCGTCGATCAGAGCGATGCCGAGGCGACCGCCGCCGCCGTCGATGCCGGCGTCTCGGCCTATATCGTCGACGGCCTCGCCAAACAGCGGATCAAGCCGGTCCTCGACCTGGCCATCCGCCGGTTTCAGGCATTCGCCCGGCTGCAGGCCGAACTGGTCGAGGCGAAGAGCGCGCTGGCCGACCGCACCACGATCGACAAGGCGAAGGCGATCCTGATGAAAAGGCGCGGGATCGACGAACCCGCCGCCTATGCGCTGCTGCGCGCACAGGCGATGCGGTCGAACCGGCGGATCGTCGAGATCGCCGATGCGATCCTGACCAGTGACGCATTGATGGGAGGGCTGTGATGGCCAACGACAAGGTCCGCATCGGTTTCCTGCCGCTGGTCGATGCCGCCCTGCCCATCCTCGCCCGCGAACAGGGATTTGCGGAGGCCGAGGGGCTGGAGATCGAACTGGTCCGCGACATGACCTGGGCGACGGTGCGCGACCGGCTGCTTTATGGCCATACCGACGCCGCGCACATGGTCGCCCCGCTCGCCATCGCCACCGCGCTAGGTCGCGGACGGCCGGCGGTGCCGATCGCAGTGCCGTTCGTACTGGGACTGAACGGCAATGCGATCACGCTGGCACTGCCGCTGGCGCAACAGGTGCTCGACGGCGAGGGCCTCGGCGATCCGGTGACGCTCGGCGCGCGTTTAAAGGCGGTGGCGCAGGCACGGGCAGCGGCGGGGCGACCGCTGCGCTTCGGCGTCGTCCATCGCTATTCGAGCCACAATTATATGCTGCGCTACTGGCTGGCGGCGGTCGGCATCCGTCCCGACCATGACGTGGAGATCGTAACGACCAGCCCGACCTTCGCCGCCGATGCACTGGCGGTGGGCGAGGTCGACGGCATCTGCGTCGGCGAACCATGGAACAGCGTCGCGGTCGATCGCGGTGTCGGGCGGATCGCACTGGTCACCGCGCAGATCTGGCGGCGCGGCGTCGAGAAGGTGCTGGTGCTGCGTGAGCAAACGGTGGTCGAGCGCGGCGACGTCGTGCAGCGGCTGATCCGCGCGCTGCACGCCGCCGCTGCGCATTTCATCGATCCCGCGACACGCGATGCCAGCGCCGCGATCCTCGCCCGCCCCGACTATCTCGACGCGCCGGTCGACCCGATCGCCCGTGCGATCGGCGACCGGGTGCGGATCGTTCCGGGTGCCGAACCGCTCCACGTCCCCGACTTCATGTTCCAGTATCGCGAGGCCGCCAACTTCCCATGGCGCAGCCAGGCGGCATGGCTCTATTCACAGATGGTCCGCTGGGACGGGACCCCGTTCGACGCCGAAGCGGCCCGCATCGCGCAAGCGACGTTCCGCCCCGACCTGTACCGCGCGGCGCTGGCCGGATCGGACGCGCCCCTGCCCGGCGCCAGTTCGAAGCTGGAAGGCGCGATCGGCGGGACAGTGGCGGCCGGTTCAACGCAGGGGCGGCTGTTGCTAGGCAGCGATCCATTCTTCGATGGACGGTCGTTCGATCCCGATGATATTGCCGGGTATCTGGCAGGGCGGCCATAAACGCAACTGCCCGACTGTCTTTGAGTCGAAGGAGGATGGCCGTGAAGATATCGACGGGCATGATTGTAGCAGTTATGTTCGCGACGCAGATTACGGAACCGAGCGTGAGCACCCTCCGGAGTATGCCCGAAAATCATATCGGGATGGCGGTCCGTGCCTGTGGCGAAAAGCTAAGTACATACAACGGAAGAATACTTCTCTTCGACAAAAATCCTTATGGCGAAGTTGCGGTAATCATATCGCCTGATGTCGATCCGGACATCATCGCCGGCCGTATTTGCGTCACCGGTAATTTTCGGCGCGTTGACGGCAAAAGCTACGAAGAAGCTACCCGCAACGGTGTCAGAGTCGTGGCCGACGCTGTTGCTGACGACGCCTACTGGATTACATCACGTTGATGTACCTTGATGCACAGTGGGGGGTAGCCTGTCGAACACCCGGCGGGGCGATCGAACGGTTCTCCGGCCACTCCATTCGTCGCAAAATGTGCTGCACTGCGAAACCATCTTGCACGGCGGCTGCGAATCAGTCATCTTCCCTGTGTCCGGCAATGGCGTCGGGCACGAGATAAGCGCGATGCGGTTCCAACGGCGGGACCGATAGCGTCGGGCGATCGATGATCGCCACACGGCAACGAAGCCGCCCCGATGCGCCCGAACAGGGCCGCGTCGGGGCGGCTTTTTCTTTGTCCATCGCATTCGGGGAACTGCCATGGCTACCGCCTATTGGAAAGACGATACCGCCGCCGCCAAACCGGACAGCTTCTGGTCGAGCGGCCATACGCCGACGCTGATCGCGGCATTCCTGTATTTCGACCTCGCCTTCATGGTGTGGGTGCTGCTCGGGCCGCTCGCGCCCGATATCGCCGCGACGCTGAGCCTGACGCCGGCGCAAAAGGGACTGATGGTCGCGGTGCCGACGCTGGCAGGCGCGCTGCTGCGCGTGGTCAACGGCCTGCTGGTCGACCGCATCGGACCGAAGCGGGCCGGCGCGATCAGTCAGATCATCGTCATCGCCGGGCTGTTCTGCGCATGGGCGCTGGGGGTGAACAGCTTTGCCGGCACGCTGGCGCTGGGCGTCATCCTGGGGTTCGCCGGAGCCAGCTTCGCGATCGCATTGCCGCTTGCCAGCCGCTGGTATCCGCCCGAGCATCAGGGCAAGGCGATGGGCCTTGCCGGCATGGGCAATTCAGGCACGGTGCTGGCCGCGCTGTTCGCGCCGACGCTGGCGAAGCTGTTCGGCTGGAACGCGGTGCTGGGCCTCGCTTGCATCCCGCTGACGCTGGTCTTCCTCGCCTATATGGTGATGGCCAAGGACGCGCCGAACGCACCGCCGGCGCGCAAGCTGACCGAATATTTCAGCCCGCTCAAGCAGGGCGACGCGTGGTGGCTGATGGGCTTCTATGCCGTCACCTTCGGCGGGTTCGTGGGGTTGGCCGCGTCGCTGCCGATCTACTTCACCGACCGGTTCGGGCTGACGACCATCACCGCCGGTTACTGCACCGCCGCCTGCGTGTTCGCCGGGTCGCTGGTGCGGCCGATGGGCGGGGCGCTCGCCGACAAGATCGGCGGCGTGAAGGCGCTGTCGGCGGTGTTCGTGGTCGCCGCGGCAGCCCTTGCCGGCGTCGGACAGGCGAACAGCGTCGAGGCGGCGCTGACCCTGTTCGTCCTCGCCATGCTGGCGCTCGGCACCGGCAACGGCGCAGTGTTCCAGCTGGTGCCGCAGCGTTTCTCGGCGGAAATCGGGGTGATGACCGGGCTGGTCGGCATGGCCGGCGGCATCGGCGGCTTCTACCTCGCCTCCTCGCTCGGCCTCGCCAAGCAGCTGACCGGCAGCTTCCAGAGCGGGTTCCTGATCTTCGCCAGCCTCGCGCTGATCGCCTTCGCCGCGCTGACCGTCGTCAAGGGCCGCTGGCGCCGCGAATGGACCGCCGCCGACGGCGTCCGGATCTGAACCCCATCCCCCTGTCACGGACCCTAGCCATGAAACACGAACCTCTCACCCCCGGCGTCGACACCCGCGACCATCTGGTCGTGATCGGCAACGGCATGGCCGGGTGCCGCGCGGTCGAGGAACTGCTGGCGCGCGATCCCCATCGGTACCGGGTCACCATCTTCGGCGCCGAACCGCATGTGAACTATAACCGGATCATGCTGTCGCCGGTACTTGCCGGAGAGAAGACGTTCGAACAGATCGTCATCAACGACGCCGACTGGTACGCGCAGAACGCGATCGAGCTGGTGTCCGGCGATCCGGTCGTCGCCATCGACCGCGCGGCCAGGACTGTCACCGCGCGGTCGGGCTGGGTCACCGGCTATGACCGGCTGCTGATCGCAACCGGGTCCGATCCGTTCATCATCCCGGTGCCGGGCAAGGACCTGCCGGGCGTGATCGGGTTCCGCGACATGAAGGATGTCGACCATATGCTCGCCGCCGCCGAGCGCGGTGGCGATGCGGTGGTGATCGGTGGCGGCCTGCTGGGGCTGGAGGCGGCGCATGGCCTGTCGCTGCGCGGCATGAAGGTCACCGTGCTGCACATCATGCCGACGCTGATGGAGCGGCAGTTGGACGAAGCGGCGGGCTGGCTGCTCAAGTCGGCACTCGAAGCGCGCGGACAGACGATCCTGACCGGCGCCGATACCGCCGAGATCGTCGGCAGCGAGCATGTCGAGGGCGTGCGGCTGAAGGACGGGACGCTGATCCCCGCGTCGCTGGTGGTGATGGCGGTCGGCATCCGCCCGTCGGTGGCACTGGCGCGCGACGCCGGCCTTGCGGTCGGGCGCGGCATCCAGGTCGACGATCATATGGTCACCAGCGATCCCGCCATCCTCGCGGTCGGCGAATGCGTCGAGCATGACGGCAATGTCTATGGCCTCGTAGCACCGCTCTGGGACATGTGCCGTGCGCTGGCCGATGGGCTGACCGACGCACACACCGGCTATCGCGGATCGGTCACCTCGACCAAATTGAAGGTCGCCGGGCTCGACGTCTTTTCGGCCGGCGATTTCTCCGGCGGCGACGGCGCGGAGGACATCGTTCTGCGCGACGCCAGCCGCGGCATCTACAAGCGCGTCGTGGTCAAGGACGACCGCATCGTCGGCGCGGTGCTGTACGGCGATACCGCCGACGGCAACTGGTATTTCGACCTGCTCAAGAAGGGCGAAAGCGTCGCCGACATTCGCGACCTGCTGATCTTCGGACAGGCCTTCGCTTCGGGAGGGGCCCAGGCGGACCCTAAGTCCGCCGTTGCGGCGCTCTCCGACGATGCGGAGATTTGCGGCTGCAACGGCGTGACCAAGGGCAAGGTGTTGGCGTGCATCGACGGCGGGGCGCACAGCCTCGATGCGGTCCGGTCGGGCTGCAAGGCGTCGGCGAGTTGCGGGTCATGCACCGGCATCGTCGAGACGCTGCTCGCGCTGCGGCTGGGCGGCGAGGTCGAGGCCGGGCCTAAGACGATGTGCAAGTGCACCAGCTTCGGCCACGACGATGTCCGCCGCGAGATCGTGGCCCAGGACATGCGCTCGATCCCCGAGGTCATGCAGAAGCTGCACTGGTCGACGCCCGATGGCTGTTCGTCGTGCCGCCCCGCGCTCAACTATTATCTGCTCTGCGCGCTGCCCGGCGTGTACACGGACGACCAGCAGAGCCGCTTCGTCAACGAACGCCTCCACGCCAACATCCAGAAGGACGGCACCTATTCGGTCGTGCCGCGCATGTGGGGCGGCCTGACCAACCCCCGCGAGCTGCGTGCGATCGCCGATGTCGTCGAGAAGTACGACGCGCCGATGGTGAAGGTCACCGGCGGCCAGCGGCTCGACATCTTCGGCATCAAGCGCGAGGATTTGCCCGCCGTCTGGGCCGATCTGAACGCCGCCGGCATGGTCAGCGGCCACGCCTATGGCAAGTCGCTCCGCACGGTGAAAACCTGTGTCGGGTCCGAATGGTGCCGCTTCGGCACGCAGGATTCAACCGGGTTGGGGGTCAAGGTCGAACGCATGACCTGGGGATCGTGGATGCCCCACAAGTTCAAGATTGCGGTCAGCGGCTGCCCCCGCAATTGCGCCGAGGCGACCATCAAGGACTTCGGCGTGGTCTGCGTCGACAGCGGATACGAACTGTCGGTCGGCGGCAATGGCGGTATCAAGGTCCGCGCCACCGATTTCCTCTGCAAGGTCGCGACCGAGGAAGAGGCGATGCACTACTGCGCCGCCTTCATCCAGTTGTACCGCGAGGAAGCGCGCTATCTCGAGCGGACCGCGCCATGGATCGAACGCGTCGGCGTCGACTATGTCCGGTCGCGGATCGTCGACGATGCGGCGGGCCGCGACGCGCTGGCCGAACGCTTCCTGTTCTCGCAGCAATTCATGCAGGACGATCCCTGGGCAGCACGGGTCGCGGGGGCCGACCGTGAACAGCACGCGCCGATGGCGACTTTCACCCCGAAGCAGGAGGTGCTGGCATGACCGGCGAATGGCTCGACATCGGCTGGGTCGATGAAATCCCGTTGCGCGGCAGCCGCACGGTACAGGTCACCGGCGGCGACGACATCGCCGTGTTCCGCACCGGCGAGGGTGCGGTGTTCGCGCTGGCCGATCGCTGCCCGCACAAGGGCGGGCGATTGAGCCAGGGCATCGTCCATGGCCGCGCGGTCGCCTGCCCGCTGCACAACTGGCGCATCGCGCTCGCGACCGGCGAGGCGATGGGCGAAGACAAGGGCTGCACCCCGACGGTGCCGGTCAAGATCGACGCCGGCCGCGTCCTGATCTGCCGCGCCGGCGCGCTGAAGGTGGCGGCATGAATCTCCCTCTCCCCCTTGGGGGAGAGGGTCGGGGAGAGGGGGAGTCGCTTAATCGCGGTCGTCTCGTACTCCCCCTCTCCCAACCCTCTCCCCCAGGGGGGAGAGGGCTATGAGTGTTAAAACCACCTGCGCTTATTGCGGGGTCGGGTGCGGCATCGTCGCCACCCCGACCGGCCCGCGCACCGCGACCATCGCCGGCGACCCCGACCACCCCGCCAACAACGGCCGCCTCTGCTCGAAAGGCACCCATCTCGGCGAAACGATCGGCCTCGACGGCCGCCTGCTCCACCCCATGATCGGCCGCAAGCAGGCGACGTGGGACAAGGCACTCGACCTCGTCGCCAAACGCTTCCGCGACACCATCGCCCAGCACGGCCCCGACAGCGTCGCCTTCTACGTCTCCGGCCAGTTGCTGACCGAGGACTATTATGTCGCCAACAAGCTGATGAAGGGGTTCATCGGATCGGCGAACATCGACACCAATTCGCGCCTGTGCATGTCGAGCGCGGTCGCGGGGCATCTGCGCGCGTTCGGTGAGGATGTCGTGCCCGCCAATTACAGCGACCTCGACGCCGCCGACCTGATCGTGCTGGTCGGGTCGAACACCGCATGGTGCCATCCGATCGTCTACCAGCGCATCCGGGCCCGCTGCGACGCCGGGGCGAAGCTGGTCGTGATCGATCCACGCCGCACCGAGACCGCCGACGAAGCCGACCTGCATCTGCCCGTAAAGCCCGGTACCGACGTCGCGCTGATGAACGGGTTGCTGGCGTGGTGCCGCGACGCCGGTGCGCTGGACCAGGCCTATCTGGACGCGCATGTCGCGGCGCCCGAAGGCTTTTGGGACCATCTGGCCGAGGGCTATGACCTGTGGTCGGTTGCCAAGACCTGCGACCTGCCCGTTGCCGATCTGCGCCGCTTCTACGAACTGTTCGCCACAACGCCCCGCACCGTCACCATGTTCAGCCAGGGCATCAACCAGTCGCTGACCGGCACCGATCAGGTCAATGCGATCGTCAACGTCCACCTCGCCACCGGTCGCATCGGCAAGCCTGGCGCCGCGCCCTTCTCGATCACCGGCCAGCCCAATGCGATGGGCGGGCGCGAGGTCGGCGGCCTTGCCACCACGCTCGCCGCGCATATGGGGTTCGCGCCCGACGACGTGGCACGGGTTGGCCGTTTCTGGGCCGCACCGACCATGGCGTCCGCACCGGGGCTGAAGGCGGTCGACCTGTTTCGCGCCGTCGGCGAAGGCCGGGTCAAGGCGGTGTGGATCATGGCGACCAACCCCGCCGTGTCGATGCCCGATGCCGACCGCGTCCGCGCCGCGCTGGCCGATTGTCCGTTCGTCGTCGTGTCCGACGTGATCGCCGACACCGACACGTCGGCTTACGCGCATGTCCGCCTGCCCGCCGCCGCATGGGGGGAAAAGGACGGCACGGTGACTAATTCGGAACGCGTCATCAGCCGCCAGCGCGCCTTCATGGCCCTGCCCGGCGAAGCCAAACCCGACTGGTGGATTATCGCCCAAGTCGCGCAGCGCATGGGCTGGCGCAGCGCCTTCGCCTATGACCGGCCGGCCGATATCTGGCGCGAGCATTGCCGGCTGTCGACCTATCAGAATGACGGCGCGCGGCGCTTCGCGCTGCCGGGGCACGCCGCGCGTGGCAACGCCGAATATGATGCGATGCAGCCGTTCCGCTGGGACGAGACGCCGTTCGCCGATGACCGTTTCTCGACTCCCGATGGCCGCGCGCGCATGGTGTCGGTTACGCAAAAGCCGGTCGCGGGCACGCTCGACGCCTGGCCGATGACGCTCAACACCGGGCGCTATCGCGATCAGTGGCACACCATGACCCGCACCGGCCTGAGCCCCAAATTGGCCCGCCACCGCGAGGAACCGCTGGTCGAGGTCCATCCCGACGACGCCGCCCGTCTGGGCATAACCGATAGCGGCCTTGCCCGCGTCGCGACGCCGCAGGGTGACAGCCTGTACCGGGCGCGGGTCACGCCGACCCAGCGGCCGGGCGAATTGTTCGTGCCGATCCACTGGACCGACCGCAATGCGACCGGTGGCCGCTCGGGCCGCCTGCCCCGCCCGCTGACCGACCCGATATCGGGCCAGCCGGGCTTCAAGGCGACCCCGGCGCGGATTGCAGCGGTGGCGAGCGACTGGCGCGGCTTCCTGATCGTGCGCGACGAAACCCCTCGTCCTAACTGCCTGTGGGCGACGCGCGTGGCGGTGCCGTGCGGCACCGTCTGGGATCTGGCGGGTAACGGCGATGCGGCGAAGCTCGACGCGCTCCTGCCACGCGGCGAGCGGATCGAGGCCATCGACGCCGCGCGCGGCACCCGCCGCATCGCGATCCTCCGTGAAGGGAGACTGGCCGCCGCGCTGTTCGTCACCCGCGACGGATCGCTGCCACCGCGCGACTGGCTGGTCGCGCAATTGGCCGAGGCGAGCGCGGCGCCGACCCTGCTCGCCGGTCGCGCGCCGGGGGTGCAGGTCGATCGCGGCCCGATCGTCTGCGCCTGTTTCGATATCGGCCTCAACACCATCCTGAGCACCATCGCCGACCAACGGCTGACCGACGTCGCTGCGATCGGCAAGGCGATCGGCGCCGGCACCAATTGCGGGTCGTGCCGCCCGGCGCTTGCCAAACTCCTCGCCACGAAAGGAACGACCCATGCCGCATGATTTCACGCCCGGCATGGTCTGGCTGGTCGGGGCCGGTCCCGGCGAT
Source organism: Sphingomonas sp. SAFR-052 (assembly GCF_051965015.1). Taxonomy (NCBI): domain Bacteria; kingdom Pseudomonadati; phylum Pseudomonadota; class Alphaproteobacteria; order Sphingomonadales; family Sphingomonadaceae; genus Sphingomonas; species Sphingomonas sp. SAFR-052. Next base: position 398,204 of record NZ_JBQCMO010000004.1, read on the forward strand.
CCCGACCTGCTGACCCGCAAGGCCGAACGGCTGATCGCCGCCGCCGACATCGTCTTCTACGACGCGCTGGTCGGCCCCGGCGTGCTCGACCTGATCAGCCCCCAGACCGAACGGATATCGGTCGGCAAGCGATCGGGCCGGCATTCGAAGGAGCAGCGATCGATCAACGATCTGCTCGCCGACGCCGCGCTGGCCGGCAAGCGTGTGGTCCGCTTGAAGGGCGGCGACGCATCGATCTTCGGCCGGTCGACCGAAGAGATCGAGCATCTGGCGGCACACGGCGTCGTCACCCGCATCTGTCCCGGCATCACCGCCGCCAGCGCAGCGGCGGCATCGGGCGGCGTTTCGCTGACGCTGCGCGGCCTCGCCCGCAAGCTGACCTTCGTCACCGCCCATGCGCGCGCGGGCGAAGCGCTCGACCTCGACTGGCACACCCTCGCCGCGCCCGACGCGACGCTGGCCGTCTATATGGGCCGTGCCGCCGCGCAGGAGGTCGCGCGCGAACTGATCGCCGCCGGCCGCGCCGCCGACACGCCGGTGATGGTCGCGGTCAACGTGTCGCTGCCGAGCGAGCGGATCATCCGTGGTCGCCTGTCGGCACTCGCCTTTCTGGTCGAGGCGATCAGCGACAGCGATCCCGCGCTGCTGCTAATCGGCGAAGCGGTGGCGGCCCCGATGCCCGTCGCCGCCCGTGTCGATCGCTATGCGCCGAGCAGCCTGTAACCCACCCCCAGTTCGTTGGCGATCACGCTGCCGATCGGGCCGGGCGCCTCGAGCTTCTGGCGCAGGTTGCGGATCAGGATGCGCAGATATTCGATGCGCGGATCCTCGTCGCCCGACCAGGCGGCGGCGATCATCTGCTTGTGCAGCACCACCCGCCCCTGCTGCCGCGCGAGTACGGCCAGTACCTCATATTCCTTGCGGGTCAGGTGCACCTCCGCGTCGCCGCGCCGCACGCTTCGCCGGTCGAGATCGATGGTCAGGTCGCCGCGCGTCACGACGCTTTGCACCGCGTCCGCATCGCGGCGATGGCGCAGCGCCACCCGCAGCCGGGCGAGCAGTTCCTCGCTGTCGAACGGTTTCGTGACATAATCGTCGGCACCCAGATCGAGCGCCGCGACCTTTTCATCGGTCGCATCGCGCGCCGATACGACCAGGATCACCCGCCCGGCCGCGAGCAACGGGATCAGCGCAAGGCCGTCGCGGTCGGGCAGGCCCAGGTCGAGCAGCACCGCATCGGGATGCTCCGCCCCCGCCTGTGCCAGCGCCTCGCGCCCGTTCGCCGCCTCGACCACCGCATAGTCGGCGCGGACCAGTGTGTTGCGCAGCAGGCGGCGGATGGCGGCATCGTCGTCGACGACCAGTATCTTCGGCATCACATCAGGCTTTCGGGCGACGGGTCGCGCACGACCAGCGCGGGGGGAAAGGTCAGGGTGAACATCGCACCGTTGCCATCGGGGCGGTTGGCGGCGGTCACCGCCATGCCCATCGCCTCGGCAAAGGCCTTCACGATCGCGAGGCCGAGGCCGGTTCCGCCCGCGACCCGGTCCGATCCCGCCAGCCGGCGAAAGGTTTCGAACACCTCCGCCTCGCGCCCCGGGGGCAGGCCGGTACCGTGATCGATCACCGACAGGCGGATCTCGCCATAATGGTTGCGCCCGGTCACCACCACCGCGCTGCCCGCTGCGCCATAGCGGCCGGCATTGTCGAGCAGGTTGAGCAGGCAGTGATGCAGCAACTGCGGATCGGCGCGCACCAGCGGCAGGTCGGGCGGCACGTCCAGTTGCACCGCATGCCCCTCCAGCGCGCGGCGCGCATCCTGCGCCGCACCGGCGACCGCATCGCTCAGGTCGATCGGCTCGATCGCGAGTTTCAGCGCCCCCGCCTCCACCCGCGCCATGTCGAGCAGGTTGGCGACGAAGCGGTTCAGTCGCGCCGCCTCCCCCTCAATCGTCGCGATCAGGTCGGGGGTGGCGCCATGGTGCAGTTGCGCGGCGGCGGCGATGACCGCGGTCAACGGCGTGCGCAGGTCGTGGCTGACCGACGAGAGCAATGCGCTGCGCAGCCGGTCGCGCGTGCGCACCGCATCGATGTCGCGCATCTCCGCCTGCAGCCGCAGGCGTTCGAGCACCAGCGCCGCCTGATCGATCAGGCTGCTGAGCAACGGCAACTGATCGGCCCGCACCGGATTGCCCGGCCGTTCGCTGGCGACGCCCAGGACGGCCAGCACCCGATCGCCGGTGCGCAGCGGCTGGAACAGCCATTCGGACGCGGTCAGCGTGCCCGACCCCTTGCCCGCCGCCGCACCGGTATCCGCCGCCCAGCGTGCGGCGGCGAGGTCCATCGTCTCCAGCCGGTAATCGGGATCGCTGGCCGACAGGATCGCCATCTGCGTCCCCGCGCCCGGCGCCAGTAGTACGACGTCGACGTCGAGCAACCGGCGGACATCGTCGCAGATCATCTGCGCCGCGACATTCGGATCGGTCACCCCCGCGATCTGGCGCAGGAAGCCCGCGAGCGTCGCGTTGGTCCGCGCGCTGTGCGCGGCGAGATCGGCCTGCGCCCGAACCCGCGCGGTCAACTGGCTGGTGGCGACCGCGATGCCCAGCAGGACGACGATCGACACCAGGTTTTCGGGGTCGCTGACGGTCAGCGTGCCGGTCGGCGGCAGGAAGAAGAAGTTGTAGGCGAGGCTCGACGCGATCCCGGCATAGAGCCCGGTGCGCAGTCCGAACAGGCTGGCCGCAGCCATCACCGGCAACAGGTAGAGCAGCGCGACATTGCCGAGGTTCAGTATCTGGAACAGCGCGGTCGCAAGCGCGGTCACCGCCGCGACCAGCGCCGTCGTCATCGCATAGCCGACCGGCGATCCCCACGACCCGGCCGGGCGCCCGCCGCGCCGCTCGCCCTGCGGCGCGGACGGCATCGGCAGGACGTGGACGGTGACGTCGGGGGTGTCGCGCACCAACCGGTCGACGATCGATCCGTGCCACAGTTCGAACCAGCGCGATCGGCGCGACTTGCCGACCACCAGCTGCGTCGCGCGGGCATCGGCCAGGAACGAGCGGATGCCCTCGACCACGTTGCGCGCGGGCACGGTCGCGACCATGCCGCCCAGCTGCGTCGCCAGCGTCATCGCCGCCGCCACCCGCCCATGCTGGGCATCGCCGAACGTCGCGGCCCGCGGGGTTTCGACGAACAGCGCGGTCCAGGGCGCGCGCAGCCCGTCGGCGACACGCTTGGCGGCACGGACCAGCGCGTCGCAGCCGGGCAGTTCGTTGATCGCGACGACGATCCGGTCGCTGCCCGCCCAGGTACCGCCCAGCCCCAGCGCGCGGACATCCTCCAGCATCCGCGCATCGACCGCCTGCGCCGCACGGCGAAGTGCCAGTTCGCGCAACGCCGACAGGTTGGATCGGGAAAAGAAATGGTCGAGCGCGCGCGTCGCTTCGTCGGGCAGATAGACCTTGCCCGCCTTCAGCCGCTCGATCAGTTCGTCGGGCGGAATGTCGACGACTTCGATCTCGGCCGCTTCGAGGATGCTGTCGGGCACCGTCTCGCGCACGCGGACGCGGGTGAAGCTGGCGACGACGTCGTTCAGGCTTTCGACGTGCTGAATATTGACCGTCGAGTAGACGTCGATCCCGGCGCCCAGCAGTTCCTCGACATCCTGATAGCGTTTGGGATGGCGGCTGCCGGGGGCGTTGGTATGGGCGAGTTCGTCGACCAGCACCAGTCGCGGCGCGCGCGCCAGCACCGCGTCGAGGTCCATTTCGTGCAGCGTGCGCCCTTCATAGGCGACGGTACGGCGCGGCACGATCTCGTGCCCGCGCGTCAGCGCCTCGGTCTCGGCGCGGCCATGCGTCTCGACCACACCGACGACGGTGTCGACGCCGTCGCGCCGCCGCGCCAGTCCCTCGGACAGCATCTCGAACGTCTTGCCGACGCCGGGCGCGGCGCCGAGGAATATCTTCAGCCGGCCGCGCCCTTCCTGCGCGGCGGCGCGCAGCAGGGCGTCGGGATCGGGTCGCGCCGCCGCCATCAGCGCGGCAGGGCGTCCAGCGCGCGGTTGAGCGCCAGCACGTTGACGTGCGGGTCGCCGAACGGCGAGGTTTCGGTCTCGGCCGCGACCAGCGTGCGCAGCCGCGCTTCGGGCAGGTTCCGCACGCGGGCGATCCGCGCCACCTGCGCCAGCGCGGCGGCCGGCGACAGATCGGGGTCGAGGCCCGATCCGCTGGCGGTGACCAGATCGGCGGGGACCGCCCCGGCAAGGCCGTCCGAATGCCGTACGGCGACATCGTCCTTCACCCGGTCGATCAGCGCCTGCGACGTCGGGCCGAGGTTCGATCCCGACGAAGCGAGGCCGTCATAGCCCTTGCCCGCCGCCGACGGGCGCGTCTGGAAATAACGCGCGCTGGTGAACGCCTGTCCGACGACGGTCGAACCGATCACGCGGCCGCCGCCATCGCGGATCAGGCTACCATTGGCCTGGGCCGGGAACAGCGCCTGCCCGATGCCGGTGACCGCCAGCGGATAGGCGAGGCCGAGCAGCAGTGCGAACAGGATGGTCAGCACCAATGCCGGGCGCAGCGCGGAGGTCAGGTCATTGCCCATGGTCGAACTTCCTTTAGGCGAGGTTGAGGCCGGCGACCAACAGGTCGATCGCCTTGATGCCGATGAACGGCGCGATCAGGCCGCCAAGGCCATAGATGCCGAGGTTGCGCGCCAGCAGCTGGCCGGCGGGCATCGGCCGATACGCCACGCCCTTCAGCGCCAGCGGCACCAGCAGCGGGATGATGAGCGCGTTGAAGATGATCGCCGACAGGATCGCGCTTTCGGGCGTCGCCAGCCCCATGACGTTCAGCACGCCCAGCCCCGGATAGAGCGCTACGAACATCGCCGGGATGATCGCGAAATATTTGGCGACGTCGTTGGCCACCGAAAAGGTCGTTAGGCTGCCCCGCGTCATCAGCAATTGCTTGCCTAGACCCACTACCTCGATCAGCTTGGTCGGATCGCTGTCGAGATCGACCATGTTGCCCGCCTCGCGCGCGGCCTGCGTGCCGGTATTCATCGCGACGCCGACATCGGCCTGGGCCAGCGCGGGCGCATCGTTGGTGCCGTCGCCGCACATCGCGACCAGCTTGCCGCCCGCCTGTTCCTTGCGGATCAGCGCCAACTTGTCCTCGGGCGTGGCCTGCGCCAGGAAATCGTCGACCCCGGCTTCGGCGGCGATCGCGGCGGCGGTCAGCGGGTTGTCGCCGGTAATCATCACCGTGCGGATACCCATTGCCCGCAATTCGCCGAACCGCTCGCGTATCCCGGCCTTCACCACGTCCTTCAGGAAGATCGCGCCGAGCAGCCGCCCGTCCTTCGCCACCGCTAGCGGGGTGCCGCCGGCGCGGGCGATCTCGTCGGTGATGCGGCGCAGTTCGGTTGCCGCCGCGGTCTCGCCCGATCCGGCATTGGCGCGCAGGATCGAATCGACCGCGCCCTTCTGGATCAGCGTCGCACCGAAGCGGATGCCCGATACGCGCGTCTGGGCGGTGAACGGGATCACCTCCGCCCCCGGCGGCAGGGTCTGGGTCAGGCCGTGCCGATCGCGGGCCAGCACCACGATCGAACGTCCCTCGGGCGTTTCGTCGGCCAGGCTAACGAGCAGCGCGGCTTCGGCCAGTTCGGCGGCGCTCGCCCCGCCGACGCTGCGAAACTCGCTCGCCTGCCGGTCGCCGATGGTGATCGTACCGGTCTTGTCGAGCAGCAGCACGTCGACATCGCCCGCCGCCTCCACCGCGCGGCCCGATTTGGCGAGGACGTTGAACCGCATCAGCCGGTCCATGCCGGCGATGCCGATCGCCGACAGCAGCGCCGCGATCGTCGTCGGGATCAGTGTGATGAGCAGCGCCGCGAGGATCGCCACCGGAATGCCGCCGCCCGCATAGGCGGCGAACCCCGGAATGGTGGCGACCGCGATCAGGAAGATGACGGTCAGACCGACCAGCAGGATGGTCAGCGCGACCTCGTTCGGCGTCTTCTGCCGCTCGGCCCCTTCGACCAGCGCGATCATCCGGTCGAGGAACCCCTGCCCCGGATCGGCGGTCACCCGCACGCGGATTTGGTCGGAAATGACGCGGGTGCCGGCGGTCACCGCCGACCGGTCGCCGCCGGCCTCGCGGATCACCGGCGCGCTTTCGCCGGTGATCGCGGCTTCGTTGACCGATGCGACGCCGGCGATCACCTCGCCATCGGCCGGGATCAGGTCACCGGTCTCGACCAGCACCAGATCGCCCGCGCGCAATTCGCTGGCGGCGACCTGTTGCGTGCGGCCACCCTCGGTCATGCGCTTGGCGGTCAGTTCCGCCTTGGTCGCGCGCAGCGATGCCGCCTGCGCCTTGCCCCGCCCCTCCGCCAGCGCTTCGGCAAAGGTGCCGAACAGCACCGTCAGCCACAGCCACAGGGCCAGTTGCGCCTTGAACGCGATGCCGATCGGGTCCTGTCCGACGATCAGCAGGATCGTCAGCAGCGCGGCGACCACCGCGGTCACGAACATCACCGGATTGCGGACCAGCGCGCGCGGGTCGAGCTTTACGAACGATTCGCGGATCGCCGGTACGATCAGCTCGGCGGTGAACAGGCTGTTATTGTGGGTCTTTGCCATGATGGCCCCCGTCAGAAGGTCTGGCCGCGGATCATCGCGAGATGATCGGCGATGGGACCGAGCGCGAGGCTCGGCAGGAAGGTGAGGCCGCCCAGGATCAGGATGATCCCGACCAGCAGGCCGATCCACAGCGCGCCGGTCGTCGGGAACGACCCGGCACTGGCGGGCACGACCTTCTTGGCGGCGAGCGAGCCGGCGATCGCCAGCATCGGCACGATCACGAAGAACCGACCCAGCCACATCGCGACCCCCAGCAGCCCGTTATAATAGGGGGTGTTGGCGGTAAGCCCGGCAAAGGCCGACCCGTTGTTCCCGACCGCGCTGGTGAAGGCATAGAGGATTTCGGAAAAGCCGTGCGGCCCCTTGTTCAACGGCCCGGCCAGCCCCGGTTCGAGGACCGCCGACAGCGCGGTCATGCCGAGGATCGCGAGCGGCAGCACCGCGATGGCGAGCACCGCCAGCTTGACCTCGCGCGCCTCGATCTTCTTGCCGACATATTCGGGGGTGCGGCCGACCATCAGCCCAGCGACGAATACGGCAAGGATCGCGAACAGCAGGAAACCATAGATACCCGCGCCCACGCCGCCGATCACGACCTCGCCCAATTGCATGTTGAACAGCGGGATCATGCCGCCCAGCGGCGTGAAGCTATCATGCATCGCATTGACCGCGCCGCATGATGCGGCCGTGGTCACGACCGAGAACAGCGCGGAAGCGGCGATGCCGAAGCGGACCTCCTTGCCCTCCATGTTGCCGCCGGCGACGCCCAGGCTGTGGAGCAGCGGATTGCCCGCGGCTTCCTGTGCATAGGTCACGGCCACGCCGCCCACGAACAGCAGCAGCATGGCGGCGAGGATCGCCCAGCCCTGTCGCGGGTTGCCGACCGCCTTGCCGAAGGTCCATGTCAGGCCGAAGCCGATGACGAAGATCGACAGCATCTGCACGAAGTTCGTCAGCGCGGTCGGGTTTTCGAACGGGTGTGCCGAATTGGCGTTGTAGAAGCCGCCGCCATTGGTGCCCAGCATCTTGATCGCTTCCTGGCTGGCGACCGGTCCCAGCAGGATCGACTGGCGTGCGCCCTCCAGCGTCGAGACGTCGACGACGCCGGCCATGGTCTGCGGCACGCCGCTCGCGATCAAGAACACGGCATAGACGATCGATACCGGCAGCAGCAGGTACAGCGTGACGCGCGTGACATCGGCCCAGAAATTGCCGATCGCCTTCGCCTCGCGCCGCGCGAACCCGCGGAACAGGGCGAAGGCGAGCGCGATGCCGGTCGCGGCCGACAGGAAATTGTGGATGGTCAGCCCCAGCATCTGGCTGAGGTTCGACATGGTCGATTCCCCGCCATAGCTCTGCCAGTTGGTGTTGGTGGTGAAACTGATCGCGGTATCGAACGCCAGATGCGGCGCAAGTCCCGGCAAACCCTGCGGATTGCCCGGCAGCATGCCTTGCAGGCGCAGCACCGCATAGGTCAGCGCCAGCAGCGCCACGTTGAACATCAGCATCTGCAACGCATAGCGCCGCCACCCCTGCTCAACCGCCGGATCGATCCCGGCGAGGCGATAGAAACCGCGTTCGACGGGGCCGAGCACGCCGTGCAGCGGCGTCCGCCGTCCTTCATACAGCGCGAACAGCCACAGGCCGACGGGTTTGGTCAGCGCGATCAGCACGCCGACGAACAGGAGGATCAGCATCCAGCCCTGTACGGTCATGACGACACCCCCTTCAGAAACGTTCGGGGCGGATCAGCACCGCCACCAGATAGACAAGCAGCCCGAGCGCGGCGATCGCGGCGAGCACGAGGTCGATGGTCATCGTGCGCCCCCTCTCACGCCGCGTCGCACAGGCGAGCATAGGCGAGCGTCAGCGCGACCAGCCCGAGCAGGACGGTAATCCACAACAGGTCTTCCATCGGAACTTCCTTCAGAATGCGGCGGTCAGCGAGACCAGAACCGTGCCGCCGGCGATGTTGCCGGTGCCGTCCTGCCCCTTGCTGAAGGACGGCCGCAGATAGGCGGCGTCGCGATCGGAAATGTCGGTGTCGACATAGGCGATGCCGAGCGTCAGGCCGTGCCACGTCGCATCCGCGCCCAGCGACCAGTCCCAATAGCTGCCGGTGGGAGCGACCGCGGTGGCGTTCGGGCCGAGCCCGTCCTGTCCCCGGCTGTGCCCGATATGGGCCTTGGCGGTCAGCGGCGTGCCGGCGATGGCCAGCGCCCCGTCACCCCAGAGATACAGATTGTCGCCCTTCGCCCCCGGCCCGGTATAGACGCCGGCGGCGGCATCGGCACCGGTGCGGTACCAGCGGCCGAGCGCCTGCTGCCGCGGCGCATAGGCGACGCCGGCGGTCAGGCTGGCCGAACCGGCGGTGCCCGACAGCTTGGCATAGGGTTCGGCGAAATCGGTCCGGTCGGCGCCGCCCGGATACATGTACCAGGTCAGCCCGACATCGAGCGTGCCGCCGGCGACCGGCGTGCGATAGCCGCCGATCAGATCGAGTTCGAGGTTTGCGCCGCCGAACGTTCCCCATCCGGCCAGGTTCGATCCCCAGAAGCCGGCATAGATGCCGCTGTCCTGCGCCACCGTCACGCCGCCCTGCACCGCGACGTTGCCGTCCGATTGCGATACGCCGCGAAACCGGTAATCGGACACGACCGCTGCCGATCCGCCGACCGTCACCGCCGGCGCGGGGTCGTTCCCGCTCGTACCGTCCTGCGCGTGCGCGGTCACCGGCAATGCCGACAGCATCCCGGCAACCGCCGGACCCAACCACTTCATCCCAAGTCCCCTTGTCGGACAGGCGACCGCCGAGCGTCGGGGTGCCTTTCAGGGACGTGCGATTAGGCGCGGATGGCGTAGCGATTCGAGAGCGGTTTCGGGGTTTCGCATAGTGCTGGCATAGAGTTGGACATTCCTCCATGCCCGGCGGCGGCTATTCGGGTTCGCGCCGCAGCATCGTGGCTTCCCGAGCATCCCCTGCATCACCCTGCGGAAGATTCCGGTCGTCAGGCTTGCGGCTCTGCCGTCGCACCGATGATCCGCGCGCTAACCGGCCATGCCTTCACCTCGATGCAGCCCAGATCAGGCAGCCGACTTCGCTGCTTCGTCCCGCCGCGCCGCATGCTGCGCGCTCGTTACCTCCCGCTCCGCCTGGAAGAACCCGTATTCGGGCACCACGTCGCCACGCCGGTCGCAAACATCATCCCATCGCTCGATCAACCGCTCGGCCGCATCCGTCCCGTCGCCGATATAGGTGCCCTCGGTCAGCGTCACGTTCGCGACGGCGAAATGCCCGCCCCCGGCGCACAGGATCGCGCGGGTCGGTGCCGCATCGCCGGTCAGCGCCAGCAACCCGTTGCTGACCAGTGCCGGGTCGAGCCGCGACAGGCTGTCGTCGGGGAGCACGCCGTGGGTCATCTGCGTCGCGGCGGTCGGGGCCAGCGCATTGACGCGGATGCCGTATTTCGCGCCCTCGATCGCCAACGTCTGCATCAGCCCGACCAGCGCCATCTTCGCCGCGCCGTAATTGGCCTGCCCGAAATTGCCGTACAGACCCGACGAGGACGTCGTCATCACGATCCGACCATGGCGCTGTTCGCGCATCGGTTCCCAAACCGCATGCGAACAGATCGCCGCCCCCATCAGATGCACGTCGACCACGGTCCGGAAATCCGCCATCGTCATCTTGGCAAAGCTCTTGTCGCGCAGGATGCCGGCATTGTTGATGAGAATGTCGACCCGTCCCCATTCCGACAGCACCGCCGCCACGCCCGCACCGATCGCCCCCTCGTCGGTCACCGATCCGGGCAGCGTCATCGCCACGCCGCCAGCGTCGCGAATTTCCTGCGCAACCGCCTCCGCCTGCGCCGCCGAAACGTCATTGACGACGACCCGCGCGCCATGGCTCGCAAGGAACAGTGCGTGGGTCCGCCCCAATCCCCCGCCGGCCCCGGTAACGATCGCGACCCGATCCTGTAGCTGCATGCGTTCTTCCTTCCTGAAACTCATTGTCCATGCTCGGCGCGCAGCCGCAGCTTGTCGATCTTGCCCGTCGCGGCGAGCGGCATGGCGGGCAGGCGCACGACCGCATCGGGAATCCACCACGGCGCCACCCGCCCACAGAGCGCCGCCAGCAGCGCTTCGTCGCGGATATCCTCGCCATCGCGCAGTTCGACGACCAGGATCGGCCGTTCGCCCCATTTGACGTCGCTGCGCCCGATCACCGCTGCCATCGATACCTGCGGCAGTGCGCCGACCACCCCTTCGATCTCCGCCGGGTTGATCCATTCGCCGCCCGACTTGATGAGGTCCTTGGCGCGGCCGGTAATCGACAGGCTGCCATCACGGCCGATCCGCGCCAGATCGCCGGTCGCGAACCATCCCGCCGTATCGGTCGCCGGCTCCGTCTGTCCGAAATAGCGTTCGACCACCGCCGCGCCGCGCACCCGCAAATGCCCCTCGACCTCGTGCTGTTCGGGAAGCGGGGTGCCATCGGCGTCGGTCAGCAGCAGGTCGATGCCGATCGCCGGGCGTCCCGAAGACGACGCCGGCTGATCGCGCAGGCCCGGCGGGGCAAACGTCCCGGCGGGCGACAGCTCGGTCATGCCCCAGCTAGTCTGCACCGTCACGCCGAGCCGCCGTTCGAGGCGCTCCATCAATGCCGGCGGCATCGGCGCCCCGCCGACGATGATCCGCTGCAGGCTCGGCACCTCGCCGCCGGTCTGATCGAGATATTCGACCAGCCCCAGCCACACCGTCGGCACGCCGACCGCGATCGTTACCCCTTCGTCCGCGATCAACCGGGCAAGGCTCGCGCCGTCGGTGCTGCGTCCGGGCAGCACCAGCGTCGCCCCGGCCGCCGGCACCGCGAACGGCAGCCCCCACGCATTGGCATGGAACATCGGCACCGCCGCCAGCACCCGGTCGCTGGCCGTGATCGCCATCACATCCGCCTGCAAACTGCGCAACGTGTGGAGGAAACAGGCGCGATGGGTATAGGTCACCCCCTTGGGCCGTCCGGTCGTGCCGGAGGTGAAGCACAGCCCCGACGGCGTGCGTTCGTCGAACCCGCCCCATGCCGCAAAGGCGCCCGGTTCGACCAGCGTATCGAGCGCTTCGACCCCCGCCGCCCCGTCGATCGCCAGCAGCAACGGCGGCTGATCGAGCAGCACCAGCACGTCCTGCGCCAACGGCACCAGATCGGCACTCGCCACCACGATCCGCGCCCGCGACTGCGCCAGCATGTCGGCCAGTTGCGCGGCCGTCAGTCGCGGGTTGAGCGTATGGCACGCCGCGCCAATTCCCATGATCGCATACCAGGTTTCGACATGCGCCTGGCTGTTCCATGCCAGCGTTGCGACATGATCGCCGACGCCGATACCCTGCGCGACCAACGCCGCAGATATCGCCCGCGCCCGCGCCTCCAGTTCGGCATAGCCGATCCGCTGCGTCGTGCCGTCGGGCATGGCGGTCACCACCCCCACCATCGGGTGCCATTTGCCGGCATGAGTCAGGAACCGGTCGAGCGTCAGCGCGAAATCCTGCATCGCGCCGGGGATCACGTCGTTGCTCATTGGCACCCTCCCCGCTTGGCGAGCACCGGCGAAGCGACGCCGACATTCCAGTTCCATGGCTCATCGCCTGCCGCGCGACGACGACAGGTCGCGGCCTCGTGCAGCGCATACATGTTGGGCAGCAAATAGGTGCCGGGCCGCGGCGTGCCGGCAAAGGCCATGTAATGCGCGTCCTCGCCATATGCCGGCCATGCTGGTGCGCCCTTCGCACGCGGCACCCCGGTCTTGGCGAACGACGCCCAATATCCGATCATCGCCTCCGACAGCGCCCGTTCGCGCTGGCTGTCGGGGACGGTCGGCCAGGCCGGCGGCATGTCGCGCGCGGTGCCGAAGACATAGGGAATTTCGGCGGCGTGGAAGGCGTGCAAGCCCTTGTCGTCCGCCGCTGGATAACCATGGTCGAAATAATAGAGATAGGCATTCTGCCCAACCGCCGTCTGGCGCAGCGCCAAACGGGTCGATGTCCAGCCATACATTGCGTCGCGCGTGGTCGCGAGCATCGATTCCGCCATCATCTCCGCGGGATAAAGTTTCAGGAAGGTCGGGGCGAGGTCGCCATAACGCGCGCTGATCGTCGCGACATAGCTTTGCGCGTCGGCGGGCGCCGGCGGCAACAGGAAGCGCAGCGAGCGGATCTCGCCGGCATTGAACCCGGTCAGGATCGGCACCCGCGCCTGTTCGCCGCGATCGAAGGTGTCGACCAGTTGCCGCCGCAACCACACCCCGTCGACGCTACCCCACGGGATATAGCCCGATGCCGCCGCCTTCTGCACCAGCGTCGCCGCCGGCATCGCCCGTAGTGCCGCCACGTCGCCGGCACCGACCGCCGCCGCGACCCGCACGCCCTCCGCTTCGGCCGACGGCGTGCCATGGGCGGTCGTGCGCAGTTCGGGGGTGGAGATCATATAGGCGCTCTGCGCAATCGCCTTGTGGAACAGGCCGCGGGCTTGCGGCGACGCCATCAGATACACGGTGCTGAGCGCCCCCGCCGATTCACCCGCCAGCGTCACATTGCCCGGATCGCCGCCGAAGCCGGCAATGTTGCGCTGGACCCAGCGCAGCGCCGCGACCTGATCCATCAGCCCGTAATTGCCGGAGACGCGCTGGTCGTTCTCGGCACTCAATGCCGGATGCGCGAGGTAACCAAGCACGCCGAGGCGATAGTTGATCGACACGACCACCATCCCCTGTTCGGCCAGCCGCCGCCCGTCGAACATCGATTCATGGCCGTACCCGGCGATCAGCGATCCGCCATGCACCCACACGAACACCGGATAGCTACCCGGCTTGCGCGGCCGCCAGACGTTGAGTGCAAGACAATCCTCGCTCATCCGGCGCGGCGGATCGGCATAGATGCTGCCCGCGCGCGGCGCCGGCTGGACACAGGCATCGGCGAACTCGGTCGCCTTGCGGGTATCGGTCCAGTCGGCGGCCGGGACCGGCGGTTTCCAGCGCAGATCGCCGACCGGCGCCTGGGCAAAGGGAATGCCCCGAAACACATCGGTCTTGCCCAGCCGGACACCCTCGACCTTGCCGACCGGCAGCGTCGCTACCGGGCCAGGGGCAGCATGTGCCGCGCCCGCCGAGAGCACCGCCAGTGCCGCGCTGAACGCCAAAGCGCGATTCATTGCCTTTCTCCCGCTTCCTTGGCGATCGCACGGGCGAGCGCCAGGAACAGCAGCACCGCGACCACATAGAAGGGCAGCAGCGTGTAGAACGCCATTTGCAGCGGCCGGGTATGGCCGGCGCTCGCGAACCAGTCGCTCGCCGCGCCCAGATAGGTCGGACCCAGGCCCAGCCCGATCAGGTTCATGACCAGCAGCAGCAACGCGCCAGCCATCACCCGTTGTGCGGGCGGCACCGCCTCCTGCACCAGCGCGACGGCGGGCGAGAGGTAGAAGTAATTCAGCCCCATCGGCAGCACCAGCAACACCATCGCCAATTGCCAGCCCGGCGCGGCGATGAACCCGGCGAAGAACGGCGCGGCTGCGATCAGGGCGAAGGCGGGGATATAGGCATAGGCGCGCCGGTCGCGCGGTACGAAGCGATCGACCATCCGCCCGGCAATGAAGATGCCGCCGCCCATCGAAACCAGCACCAGCAGCGCATACCAGATCGCGACCTGGTTCAGCGTCATCCCCTTTTCCTCCATCAGGAACAGGGTGGTGAAATTGGCGGCGGCATAGGTGATGAACTGGTTCGCACCGGTCGCCAGCGCGGTCAGCAACAGGACCCGACGCGTGAAGAACATGCGGAAGGTCGGCCAGAACGGCGCGCGCTCGACGGGTGCTGCGACCGCACCGGGGTCGGCGACATCCAGACCGCCGCGCTTGGGCTCACGCACCGTCACGAACACGATGACCGCGGTCGCGACACCGACTAGCCCAAGCGCCATGAACGCGTCGCGCCAGCTATAGGCAGCGGCGATCGACGCGCCGAACGCCACGCCCAGCGCGTTGCCGATCGGTGGCCCCAGATTGTAAAGGCCGAGCGCGGTACCGCGTGTGCCGGGACGGAAGTAATCGGAGATGATCGCATAGGATGGCGGCACGCCGCCCGCCTCCCCGACCCCGACCATCATCCGCGCGCCGGCCAACTGCCCGTAATTGCCGGCAAGCCCGCAGGCGGCGGTCGCCGCGCTCCACAATCCACAGGCAAAGGCGACGACCCGCACCCGGTTGCTGCGATCGGCGAACCACGCGACCGGCACCGACAACACACAGTAGAACAGCGCGAAATACAGGCCGCTGATTAGCCCGATCTGGCCATGAGTCAGGCCCAGTTCGTCGCGGATCGGCTTGGCGAGGATCGCCAGCAGCTGCCGGTCGAGGAAGTTCAGGACATAGACGAAGCAGAGGATGGCGAGGACGAACCACGCACGGCGGCTCGCGGATGGATGGGCGGCGCCGACGCCGACCGGGGCGATCGTCGCCACGCCTCAGATCCCCTTGGCCAGGCGGATGCCGATCGTCCGCGGACGCAGCGTCCCGAACCGGCTGGCGAAGAATGCTTCGGGGTGGATGTAGGTGATCGAATGATCATCGGTCAGGTTCTCGACATATAACTGCCCGAACCACTCGCCATGGCGCAGCCCGACACTGGCGTTCAGGTTCACATATTCGTCGGTCTCGCCAAAGGTCGGCAGGCGCGCGCGCGGATTGCCGGGAACGTTGGGGAACGAGCTGTTGTACGACCCGACATATTGCGCGTTGACCGCGAAGTTGGCGTTCCAGTCGGGCTTCAGATCGAAGCCATAGGTGATCGACGTCGATCCCTGCAACCGCGGCGCCGACAGCCGGTGGCCGAGCACCGCCCCCGAAATCGCCGCCTCCGCCGCGGTCAGTTCGGTGATCTTGGCATCGTTATAGGCGGCGTTGAGGCCGAGGACGAGGCCGGTGGTCGGGATGACCGCCATCTCGACCTCGAACCCCTTGCTGCGCGCCGCGCCAACATTGGTCGCGAACTGCACCGAATCCGATATGCGATTGGCCTGGACCTGGATGTTGCTCCAATCGATTACATAGGCGGCGGCATTGATCGTCACCCGCCCATCCAGCCAACGCCCCTTCGCGCCAACTTCGTAACTTTTCAGATCGTCCGACGATGCCCCGTCGGGGATCACCAGATCGGCCGGATTGACCGTGCTGACCCGGCCCGCAAAGGCGTTGACCACGGGTCCGCGATAGCCGGTCGCAAACGTCGCATAGGTCGTGATGTGATCGACCGGCTTGAAGCTCGCGCTCGCCTTGTACGACGGTTTCGACCCGCGCGCCTCGCGCCCTTCGGCGGCGGCATAGGGGGTCAGCGTCAGGGGCCCACGCCGCCCGGTCAGCGCCGCGACGAAATAGTTGCTGTTATACCCGCCCGCCTCGGTGAACGCCTGCGCGGTGATCCGGCCGTAGCGCAAACCGCCGGTCAGCCAGAATTGCGGCGAGAAGCGATAAGTGACCTCGCCGAACCCGGCCAGTTCGCGGTTATACTGGTGGGTGAACTGCTTCTGATAATATTGGTCGGGCAGCCCGGTGATCCCGCGCGCCTGCAGGAACGGCAGCGACGAGCGGTATTTGAAGTCCACGTCGCGCCGCCGGTCGAGATAGAAGCCGCCGACCACGAACTGGAGCGGTCCGTCGAACGTCGAGGCGAGGCGCGTTTCCTGCACGAACACCTTGTCGAACGCATCGGCATCCAGCCCGAAGGCGATCGCCCCGCCAAAGGTGTTGGCGAGATCGGCATAGAAGCGCTGGTCGAAATCCGAATAGGTGCTGCTGCTGGTCAGCCGCGCGAAATCGAAGTCGTAATCGATCGTCGCGTTCAGGATCGTCTGCTTGCCGGTGAAGCGATCGGGCTGATCCGACACGCGCTTTTCGCGGCCCAGCGACGGGCTGGTCAGCGACGAATCCTTGGGATCGCTGTTCTCGTACGACGCCAGCAACCGCACCGACAAGCGGTTGGTCGGCTTGGCCAGCAGTATTGCGCGGCCGCCATAATCGATCAGCGTGTTCGAATTCTTCACGCCCGTCCCGACATTGTCGAGATAACCTTCCTCGTTGCGATAGAAACCGACCGCCCGCAGCGCCAACTTGTCCTCGACGATCGGCACGTTGACCATCGCGTTATAGCGCTGACGGAAACTGTCCTTGCCGGTCAGCCCCAGATCGACCACGGCGGCGGTCCGGACGTCGTTCAGGTCGGGGCTCTTGGTCAGGATGCGCATCGCGCCAGACAGCGAACCCGATCCGAACAGCGTCCCCTGTGGCCCACGCAGGAACTCGACGCGCTCGACGTCGAACAGATTGGGGTCGACGACCGTGGTGTTGCCGATCGTCGAGACCGGCAATTCGTCGATATAGACCGCGACCGTGCTTTGCAGGTTCGCGCCATAGCCGTTGGTGGCGATGCCGCGCACCGTGAAGTTGTTGAAATTCTGGGTCGGGCGATTGAGCACCACGCCCGGCGTTTCACGCGCAATCCCTTCGAACCCGACGATCCCTTCGCGGGTCAGTTCGCCCTGCTGGAACGCGGTGACGCTGATCGGCACGTCCTGGATGCGTTCCTCGCGGCGGGTCGCGGTGACGACGATCTCGGCAGAGGAGTCGTCTGCTTCGGCGCGGTCGCTACGAGCGACCTGTCCCGACTGGTCGGACGTCTGTTCGGCCGGCGGCGCCGCCTCCTGCGCAAAAGCCGACGATACAGACATAACCGCAAGGGCGCCGGCACACGCCGACGCATACAGGGCAACCCGCATGCTCACTCTCCTGAGCGAAGCCGGCTGTTCGCGCCGGTCCTCGATCAGTCAATCATCGCAGGTCCCACGCCAAAGTCAACATTCACTATCGCGACCGTTAGTATTATTCCAAGGCAGCGGGATGGGTCGTTTTTACGCTTATTTAAAGTGCCTTGTGTTCATCGCAAATCGAACGAAACCCTGCCGCCATGAACCGCGCCATGCGCTGCTTCACCGCAACGAAATCCTCGGACCGGCACAATCCGCCCGACAATTTGTCGATTCGCCCGGTCCGCGCCAGCGTCAGCATCAGCGCGCCGGTAACGAAGTGATATCCCCAGAAGATATCGGTCCGACTGCATTCGGGCATGGCGCGTTGCAGGATGTCGATCAGCCGCAGCACGACCGGATCGAAATAATCGTCCATCATCTCCGCGCCCCATTCGGGGGTATTGGCAACCTGCGCGCCGAGCGCCGCATAGTTTTTCCAGCCCTCCCCACCCTGAATGTAGAGATCGAGGTCGGTGTCGAGAAACGCCTGCAACACACCCTCGACGGTCGGGGCGTCGCCAGCGGCGCGTTCGTAATCGTCGAGCGCGCGCATCCGCGTTTCACTGGTTACGACAGCACGGCGGGCGAACACTTGATCGAACAGTTCCTTCTTGTCGCGGAAATAATAGCTCAGCAACGTGCGGTGAACGCCCACCTGCTGCGCGACATCGGCCAACGTCACGCCGTACAAGCCATGCTTCGAGAACAGTGCCTCGGCGACATCGAGGATCTGTTCGATCATATCGGCGCGTTGCTCGGCCTTGCGAGAAGCGCGTTTGGTCGGTTTGGCGGTCGTCACGCCCTTGTCCTGTCAGCTTCCCTAATCCCGCGTCAAGCGAGGCACAGTCGAAAATCGATACGCCGTGGAGCAGATGTACATCAATGCTGGTGAAGGCCTCGAGCCACCTACGGTCATTCGAAGCTCGTTACTCGCTTACCGACTTCGGACGTTCATTCATGCTGAACGTCGCGACGGGTACCGGAACTTCAGGCCGCGGCCGTGTGCCACGACCGGATCGTCTTGGACGGCGTGTATTGCAGGGTCGACATGAAAGCTGGCTCGGCGGAGCCTACCATCAGTGCCTGTCAAACCAGGCGGCGATCAGGCATCCGCTCCGCGGGCGCGCGTTCGGCGGACAGACGATCCGCTGTCGGTTCCCGCAGCCGGAGAAGCATTATCGACTGACTGTGGTGCCGATCCGCCGCATCGCTCCGCAACCAGGGTCAGACCGTGAAACGGCGAGCCCGCTGATCGCTGCGTGCCGGCGTCACCCCGGCAGGCTCAACGGACGCGCGCGCGTGGCCCTCGACCATTGCGAAACGTCGCTGGTGAGCAGTTCCGCGGTGCGTCGGATCAGGCGGCGCAATCCGTCGAACCCCGGCGCCTCGTCCTGCACGATCCGGCGCAGTTCGGTCAGGTGGAGGGCAAGCGCGCCGTTGCGCTCAGCCGAGCCCGCAAAGTCGCCCTGCATGCGGATGCCGTAGATGGCGGCACCAATCGCCGGCAGCGCGGCGCTGACGATCGTCACGCCGACCGGCATGTGATGATCGCCGCCGCCCTCCCCATGCGAGAGGAACGTCCAGACCAGTTCGATCCCGAGCACACCGGCGCAGACGATGGCGGTGATCGCGAACAAGGCGCCGCCCACGCGGTGCAACCGGTGTTCGAGCTTGTGCATCCGACCGGCCTCGCGGCGGACATAGCCGATCTGGTCGTCGAGCAGCGCGACGAGGTTCGCATGAGTTTCGGCGAGGTAGGCGGCATCGATCCGTGTCGAGGGCAAACCAATGCGACGTGCGAGGTCGCGCCGCTCGCGTCCGGCGACATCACCATTCTCCGCGCGCACCCCGCGCAGGAACAGGTCGCCGAGCGATGCCGATACCGCAAGGCAGCGCAGTTCCTCGGCAAGCGTCCGCTGACTGAGCCAGCGATTGTGCCACCCCGCCCGCGATCCCCAGCGGATGACGAACAGGATCGTGGCGATCGACACGAATTCGCCCGCCGCCAGCAGCGGTTTGACCGCAACCGGCACGATCAGGGCGAACAGCGCCAGCACGACGGCCAGCGCCGTTAGCGCAAAGCTGCTGACGAAGGCGCTGCGAAACAGTTGCGCGGCAAGGCTCGCTTCGCAATCCGCCTGATCGAAACGCGGCCATAGCAGGCCATCGATCCGCATCCGCAACGTCGTCGCCGGGCCGTCCTGCGCTGCGCGGGGTAGCGGGCAAGGCCGGCGCAGATCGGCCAAGCGAAACTTGCGGACGCCGGTGCAGGCCAGCAGCAGCGGATAGGCGATCGCGAACAGCGGCGGCGTCCTTCCCCCGGTACGCCGTCGCCGATCCCCCTCGCCGTTCGGCGGGCTCGAAGCCAGCCGGACCATCAGCCGCGGCAGGTCGTCCAGCCCGCCGCGCGCGACGCTGTCCACCGCCTCCGGTCCCGCATCATGGTCGTTCAGGCCGCTCCACAGCAGCACCGGCGACCGGGACGCATCGGGATCGAGCACCACGACCGGGATCGAATGGGCGACGGCCTCGGCAACGATCTGCGCCGCGCCGCCGCGTCCGCGCGCCGGTTCGCCGTCCCATATCGCCAGCAGGATATCGCTTTGCGTGAGAACGACCCGGCCCGCCCGTTCATAGGCGGCAGCCGCGCCGCCCGGACCGTCGCGCCGTCCGGGCAGTTCCAGCACATTGGCCGAACGATCGATCCGCGCGGTCAGTTCGCTCGCCTTGGCTCCGGCGAAGTCCTGCGCATATTCCTCGTGCGCGAAGGGCAGGACCGTGTCGAGCTGCCACCCCAGGGCAAGCGCGGCATCGGCGGCCAGCGTGTCGGCCCCTTCGGCAAGGCTGCCGACCAGGCGGAAACGATCGTTCGGCGCGGCGGCGGCCAGCGCCGCCAGTGTCGCGTCGATCCGGGCGCGCAACATGGCGGGGTCGACCCCGCTCAGTCGGCCCGGACGATGCCCGGTAACGCCGACCGCGATCGGCGCGCCGTCGATGGTTTCGATGCCGGACGTGGCATCGGATCGCGGATGTCGATCGATCGGCGCGCCGCCGGCAGGCTCCGGCACCACGCGCGTTCGTACGTCCTGGCCATTCATCCGCCGCCCCTTACGTCCATGCCCGTCGCAGAATGGTAGAGTTGTTCCCGACACCCGCCAAGTACGCGTGTACAACAAGACGCTTATGCTTAACGAAATATACCGGTAAAAGATGTGCGGGGCATTTGGGGGTTCAGGCCGTGACCGATCTGTTCGTGTCGTACAAGTCGGAAGACCGGCCGCGGGTCGCGCCCTTGGTCGCGGCGCTCGAAGCCGACGGGATCGGCGTGTGGTAGGACGCACATATCGGCGGCGGCACCGAATGGCGCGAGACGATCGGACGCGAACTGGCCGCCGCGCGGTGCGTGCTGGTGGTGTGGAGCAACCGTTCGACCGGACCGGAGGGCAGCTTCGTCCGTGACGAGGCGACGCGCGCGCTCCGGCGCGGGGCGTATATGCCGGTCTGCATCGATCCGGTGGAACCCCCGCTCGGCTTCGGCGAAACCCAGGCGCTGCCGCTGATCGGGTGGAAGGGCAATCGCAACGATCCGCGCTATGTCGCGGTGCTGGCGGCGGTGCAGGCGGTGCTCGCTGGCAGGGAACGGCCCGCCCCGCCGGTACAGCTGCCCAGACGCGGGATCGACCGCCGCCTGCTGATCGGCGGTGGCACGGCTGCGGTGGCGGCGGCCGGTGCGGGCGGCTGGTGGTGGATGCGCGGCACCGATGCCGGGGACAACCGGATGGCGGTACTGCCCTTCGCCAACCTGTCGGGCGATCCGGCGCAGGCGTATCTGGGCGACGGGATGGCAGAGGAGGTGCGCACTGCGCTGTCGCGCATTCCCGGTTTCCAGATCGTATCACGACTGTCGTCCGAAACCGTCCGCGACCTCGACGCCGGGGCGGCGGCGGCCCGGCTGGACGTCAGCGACATCCTGGCGGGCAGCATCCGGCGATCGGCGGACGTCGTGCGCGTGACGGCGCAGCTCATCAACGGCCGTACCGGAGTCGAACGCTGGTCGGAAAGCTACGACCGTCAGAATCAGGACGTCCTGTCGGTGCAGTCGGATATCGCCACGCGGGTCGCGACGGCGCTGCGCAATTCGCTGGCCCCCGCCCAACTGGCGGCGGTCGCCAATGTCGGCACGACCAACGTCAAGGCGCACGACCTGGTGCTGCGGGCCAACGAACTGGGCAGGAATCAGGACGGCGAGGCGGTGTCTCGCAAGGTGCGCGGCCTGCTCGACGCCGCGCTGGCGCTGGACCCCGACTATGCCGAGGCGCTCGCCGCCAAAGCGGGGGCGATGGCCAATATCGCCACCTTCTACACCACCGCCGAAAAGCAGCCGGCGGCGATGAACGCGGCGATCGCCGTGGCGCGCCGCGCGATCGCCCTGAACCCGGACCTGCCGAGCGCGTACCGGGTGCTCGGATTCCTGCTCAAAAACCAGCTTCGCTTCACCGACGCCCTTACCGCCTATCGCCGCGCCAATGCCCTTGGTGGCGATGCCGGGGCACTGATCGGCTACAGCTTCTTCCTTGCCGAAATTGGCCATGCGCGCGACGCGCTTGCAAAGGCCAACCAGGCGGTTGCGCTCGACCCGCTCAACGCCAGCGCCATATCCGCGCAGGGCAATGCCTATTATCTGGGTGGCGACTATGAAGCGGCGATCACGGCGCTGCGGCGTATGCTGCGGGCGGCACCCGAGCGGTTCTACGCGCGCTATTACATCGGCCTTTCGCTCATGTGGCTGGGGCGAACCGATGCGGCGCTGGCCGAGTTTCAGGCGATGCCGGCCGACGACATGTTCCGCAACGTGGGCGAGGCGGTGCTCGCCGCACGCCGCGGCGATCGTGCGACATCCGACGCGGAGTTGCAGGAAGCGCTGAAGGTGGCAGACGATCAGGCGATCGTGATCGGCGCCGTCCACGCGCAGCGCGGCGAGCGCGACAAGGCGATGGCGATCATCGAAACCGTGCTGGCGCGGCGCAGCCCCGATATCCCGGCGATCAAGGCCGATCCGTTGTTCGCGCCGCTGCGGTCGCTGCCACGCTTTCAGCAGATCCTCACCCAGCTGAACCTGCCGTAAGGCGCGATCGCACGGCGGCGCATGCCACGCCGTCCGTCCCCGACGATCGGCTGCATTTTCCGGATTGACGGTCTGCGCAGATTCTTGTGCGTTGCACAACAACCCAGCCGGAGGCCGTTTGCACGATGGAGGAATCACTCTCGCTCGATCAGACCGATTATCGGCTGCTGCAGGAAATCGTCGCCGACGGACGCATATCCGACGTCGCGCTGGGCGAACGGGTTCACCTGTCGAGCACGGCGGCGGCGCGCCGTCGCAAGTTCCTCGAGGAGCGCGGCGCGATCGAACGCTATACCGCCAATCTCCATATGGAACGGCTGGGCTTCGGCGTCACCGTGCTGGTTTCGATCGAGCTGCGGTCACAGGCGGAGGACGTATTGAACGAGTTCGAGGAAGCGGTGGTGCGCTGCCCCTCGATGAGCTTTTGCAGTTTCGTGTCAGGCGACACCGATTTCGTGATGATGGTCCATGTCCGATCGTTCGGCGATTACGACCGCGTCTATCGCAGCGAGCTATCGAAGCTGCCGCACGTCGCGCGCATCCGCAGCAGTTTCGTGATGCGGCAGGTCGCGGACCGCAACGCACCGCCGGTCGTCTTCGCGAATCAGTAGGGATGAACGCCGGATCACACCAAACCTGCCCAGATGGTACGACGGAATCCAGCGCAGTAGCGACGATCGACGCAGCTTATCGTCGGCTTTGGTGCAATATGCGTGACATTTTGCGAAGATCATGCGTGCCGGTTCGTGCAATATTCGCTTCACGAGATGGATCAGGGGGAAACATCCTGTCTTAGGCAGCGGACTTCGTGAAATCAGTCGGACGTCGATGCCGACGTTCGACCCTTTCGCAGACGCCGCCGAAAAATGTCGGGGAGAGCGATGCCCGAAGGCTTTTGAAAGAGCTTCGGGGAGTCGACATGGCGGGGACACAGACGCTTACGGACGCGAACGGGCGGGATGCGGGCCATGCCCTCAGCCTGCGCGCGGCATTGCTGGCAACGGTCGCGGCGGCGCTGGTCGCACCGACGCCAGGGCTGGCGCGACAGGTGACGCAGGTTGCCGACACCACCGGGACGGCACCGCCCGCTACCTCCGCCACGCCCATAGAGGCATCGGACCCGCCGCAGGACATGGCGGACGAGGAAGGGGGCGACAACGACATCGTCGTCACCGGCAGCCGCATCGTCCGCGACGGCTACAGCGCGCCCACGCCGGTAACGGTGCTCGGCGCCGCCGATATCCAGGCGCAGAAACCCGCCAACATCTCCGACTTCGTCAATCAGTTGCCCGCCATCGGACAGGGCAGCACGTCGGGCAATAGTTCGGGATCGCTGTCGAACGGCATCGCCGGGATCGCTTCGGTCAATCTGCGCGGGCTGGGCGCTGGGCGCACGCTGGTGCTGCTCAATGGGCAGCGCTCGGTCGCGTCGGCGGTCAACGGCGTGGTCGACATCAACACCTTTCCCCAGGACCTGGTCGAGCGGGTCGAGGTCGTCACCGGCGGCGCATCGGCGCAATATGGTTCGGACGCCGTCGGCGGCGTCGTCAACTTCATCCTCGACGAACGGTTCAAGGGACTGAAGCTTTCGGCCGATCAGGGCATCTCTACCTATGGCGACGGGCGCAACTATCGGTTGGCTGCGACGGTCGGCGTCTCGGGGTTCGACGACCGCCTGCACGTCCTGCTGAGCGGCGAATATTTCCGGCAGGAGGGCGTCGACACGATCGCGCGCGACTGGAACGACAATGGCTATTTCCAGATCAACAACCCCGCTTATACCGCGACCAACGGCCTGCCGCAGCGGCTGGTCGGCGCGGGCTTCGGGCCGGCGGGCTATACCAAGGGCGGCCTTATCACCGCCGGGCCGCTGCGAGGCACCTATTTCCTCGGCGACGGACAGACGGCGCAACTGGCGTTCGGCACGACCAACGCCACCTCGTCGCCATGGATGATCGGCGGCGACTGGCGCACGACGCTGGAGGGGCATGTCGGCACCAACTCGCTGATCCCGCACGAGGAACGGATCAGCTTCTTCGACCGGATCGCCTTCGACGTCAGCGACGCGCTGCAGGTCTATGGGCAGGCGTCGTACAACCGCTATCGCGGGCAGAGCTTCTACCAGCAGACGCCCAGCACCGGCGTCACCATCCGTGCCGACAACGCGTATTTGCTGACCCAATATCCGACCGTCGCCGCGGCGATGCGCGCCAACGGGCTCGCCTCGATCGCGATCGGCACGTCGAACTTCGGCCTGCCGGTACCGGGTAGCGACAATACCCGCGAAGTCTATCGTTACGTGCTGGGTGCCAAGGGCAAGTTCGAGCTGTTCGGGCAACGATGGACGTGGGACAGCTATTATCAGCATGGCGCCACCAAGTCGCACGAGGAACTGACCAATACCTGGAACAACGCCCGCATGGCGCTGGCGCAGGATGCGGTGCTGTCAGGCGGCCAGATCGTCTGCCGCTCGACGCTGACCAACCCGACCAATGGCTGCGTACCGATCGATCGGCTGGGCACTGGCGGCGTGTCGGCGGCGGCACTCAATTATATCTATGGCGCCGCGCAGCCACAACGCGACCAGACGATCCAACAGGATGTCGCCGCCGCCAGCGTCAACGGCGCACTGTTCAAACTGCCCGGCGGGGTCGCGGCGATCGCGTTCGGCGGCGAATGGCGCAAGGAACAGATTGACGGTACCGTCGACCCGCAATTCTCTTCGGGCTGGCTGTACGGCAACTATCTGGTCAATCGCGGCGAATATTCGGTGAAGGAAGGCTTTCTCGAAGTCGACCTGCCGGTGCTGCCGGGGCTGAACCTGAACGCCGCCGGGCGCTATACCGATTATTCCACCTCTGGCACCGTCCAGACATGGAAAGCGGGCGCGACATGGCAGCCGATCCCCGACATCAAGCTGCGTGGCACCTATAGCCGCGACATCCGCGCCCCCAATCTTCAGGAACTGTTCGCCGCCGGCACGGCACGGACGAATACGGTCATCCTGCCGTCGAACGCGCCGCTGACCGGGTCGCAGCAATTCCTCGAAACCACGATCGGCAATACCAGCCTCGACCCCGAACGGGCCAAGACCTGGACGCTGGGCGCGGTAGTCAGCCCCGGCTTCATGCCCGGCTTCACCGCCTCGTTCGACTATTTCGACATCACCATCGACGATGCGATCGGATCGATCACGTCGCAGAATACGGTCGATTTCTGCTATACCGGGTCGAACCAATATTGCAGCAACATCGTCTATACCGGCGGCACGTTGCAGCGGATCATCATCCAGCCGTTCAACTTCGCCAGCCAGCATGAGCGCGGCTTCGATATCGAGGCGAGCTATCGCACCGACTTGTCGGCGATCAGCGGATCGTTGCCCGGCCGGATCAGTATCCATGGCGCGGCGACGCATTACATCTCGAACGTGATCGACAACGGGATCTTCCCGATCGACTATGCCGGGGTGAATGGCGGCAGCCTATCGGGCGGCTTCTCGGTGCCCAAATGGCGCTACCGGGTCGGCGCCTTCTACGAACTCGATCCGGTCAGTCTGAACCTCGTCGCGCGCGGCTTCGGCAACGGCGTCTATGGCAACGACTATGTCGAATGCACCAGCGGCTGTCCGACCTCGACGACGCGCGCGCGGACGATCAACGAGAATAACATTCCCGGCATGCTGTACCTCGACGCTTCGGTCGGGGTGAAGCTGAACGCCGCCGGACATCAGGGCAGCCTGAACTTCATCGTCAACAATCTGACCAACCGCGATCCGGTTCTGGTCGGCAACGGGCCGGACGGCAACAACGTGCCCGCTTATCCGCAGACCGCACGGTCGATGTACGACGTGATCGGACGGACGTTCCGCGTCGCCTTCACCATCAAATTCTAAATTTCACAGGGGAATGACGACATGACCTATCTGCACAAGGGCGCGGCCGCGCTGATGATCGCCGCCATGGCCGGCACCGCCCTGACCCCGGCCATGGCACAGGCGTCCAAGCCGTTGAAGACCGAGGCCGCCGCCGCCGTCGACGCGCAGGCCAAGGATATTCAGGTGATGGTCGACACCGTGTTCAGCTTTGCCGAACCGGGTTTTCAGGAGGTGCGGACCTCGGCCTATCTGGCCGATATCCTCGAAAAGAACGGGTTCAAGGTCGAACGCGGCGTGGCGGGCATGCCGACCGCCTTCGTCGCGACCTGGGGTTCGGGCGGGCCGCTGATCGCGCTCGGCAGCGATATCGACGGCTTGCTTGGCCTGTCGCAGACGCCCGGCGTGGCGCAGCAGAAGCCGCTGGTGGCAGGAGCGCCTGGCCATGGCGAGGGCCATAATTCGGGCATGCCGATGATGATCGCCGCCGCCATTGCTGCCAAGCAGGTGATGGAAAAGAACAAGATCCCCGGCCGGCTGATGCTGTGGCCCGGCGTCGCCGAGGAATTGCTGGCGACGAAGGCCTATTATGTCCGCGCCGGCGTGTTCAAGGATGTCGACGCCTCGATCTTCTCGCACGTCAGCAGCGATTTCGGCACCGCGTACGGCGAACTCGGAATGAACGGCATGGTGTCGGTCGAATATACGTTCCATGGCAAGACCGCCCATGCCGGCGGCATGCCGTGGGAGGGCCGCTCGGCGCTCGACGGCGTCGAACTGATGGATACGGCGTGGAATTTCCGGCGCGAGCATCTGCCGGTCACGCAGCGGTCGCATTACGTCATCACCAATGGCAGCGGGCAACCCAATATCGTCCCCGACACCGCGTCGGTATGGTATTATTTCCGCGACCGCACCTTTGCCGGGGTCAAGACGCTGTTCGACACCGGCAACGAGATCGCCGAGGGCGCCGCGCGCGCCAGCGGCACGACGGTTACCCGCCAGATCCTCGGCTATGCCGCCCCCAATTTCGGCAACAAGCCGTTGGCCGAGGTCGCCTATGCCAACATCACCGCGGTCGGCATGCCTAAATGGACCCCCGCCGACCAGAGCTTCGCCAAGGCGGTACAGGAAGCCAACGGCCGCAAGGTCGAGCCGCTGCGCAGCGTCCCCGCCCCGCTCAGCACGCCGGAGAACCGCACCGCCGTGTTCGGGGGCGGGTCGGACGATATCGGCGACATCATGTGGACCGTGCCGACCATTACCATCCGCTTCCCGTCGAACATTCCCAACATGATCGGCCACCACATCACCTCGGCGATGGCGATGGCGACACCGATCGCACACAAGGGTGTCGAGGCGGGTGCCAAGGCGGTGGCGATGACCGTTCTCGACCTGATGACCACGCCAAAGCTGGTGAGCGCCGCCAAGACCTATTTCCGCGACGTCCAGCTCAAGACCGACCGCTACGCGCCGTTAATCGGCCCGGACGACAAACCCGCCATCTGGCTGAACGAAAAGCTGATGCGCGAAATGCGTCCCGAGATGGAGAAATATTACTACGACGCCGGCAAATACCCGACCTATCTCCAGCAACTCGGCATCGCCTATCCCGGCGCCGCTCCTTCGAAATGATCCGGCGGGGCCATCGCCGGTTCACCGAAGGACGGCCCCCCACCCCCGCTCGACGGCCCGTCCGGAGGGCGGTGACGGCGGTTCGGTCGCCCCTTGCGGCTGAGCAAGACGCCTAGGCAAGCCAGCGGCATCGCTTCGACACCCGGTCTGCTCGAAGGTCAGCCCCGGCGGAGCAGCACTCGCCGACAAAGCATATGACGGCATCGACGTACGCAGCTAGATCGCTGCGAGGCACGCGGAAGCAGTGATTCCGTCTAGGTGCAACCGCAAGCCCGCCGTCCCGCACAAGGGCCGCATCTAAAAGCCCCCCAACCAGATCGAGCGATGCTTCAGCCACCCCACGCACTTCCGCCGCTTCGCCGCTGCCATGATCTGGCTACGGTGAATGTCGACCCGCTTCAGATCAATTAATTTGGTTAATGTCGTCAGCGGTCGACGTATCGGACGTCATTAGGCGCTTTCGAGCAACCTCGAACGCCCTCTTAGGTATAAGACTGCGGAAGAATTACAGGTCACCCTTCCAACGCGAAGACGACAGCAATCGTCAAGACCCCGGCCGGTACCAAAGATAGCCGCGTAGACGTCACCCACTTTAAATGCCGGAGAACCCAGACCTTCGCCACTAAGGCGAACTTTCGCAGCCTAAATGTTGTTATTACTCAACTTCATAAAATTGGCTGGGGCGGCAGGATTCCCATCCCAGCAAAGCTGCTAGCTAAGTACTTGATTCCACTAGCGTGCAGGTACCGCCTGCACAGCACGTTGCTACAGTGCATTGGCACAATTTGCAACGCGTGTTTGGGCTGTCCTTTCCGCGTGCGGAGATGATGCACTTCGCACTTGGACCGATACCGACGATTTGCGATCAGCCGGCGCGCACGGACCCATTCAGGCCGTCGATCTTACCGGCGAGGCCCGGCACTTCTTCGAGTTGCCGGACGGCTTCGAAACGACCGCGCTCCTCGCGGTAGCGGACGATCTCGAACCCATGTCCCTTGAGCTGCGGCACGGCGTCGATCTCGTCCGCCGATGCCGTGTTGATGTCGATCATGACTTGTCGCTCCACCGATGAGGAAGAAGACCGTCTCGGCCCCCGATCGGATCGGCGGCGGGAACCGGTACGGCGGCGATGCGCGCCAGTGTCGGCGCATCGGCGGCTTCGCGGCAGACATCCCACACCTGCCCATCAGGATAGGCACCGACCAGCAGGAAGTCGGTGCTGGCGGTGATCCGGCAATGCCCGGTCCCCGCCGGCAGCACGAGCAGATCGCCCGCGGCGATGGGCACCATGTGCCCATCTTCCCCGCCCAGCATCACGTCGGCCGAGCCGTCGACACAGGCGAGCGCCTCATGCGCGGACGAATGATAATG
Source organism: Sphingomonas sp. SAFR-052 (assembly GCF_051965015.1). NCBI lineage: Bacteria > Pseudomonadati > Pseudomonadota > Alphaproteobacteria > Sphingomonadales > Sphingomonadaceae > Sphingomonas > Sphingomonas sp. SAFR-052. The sequence continues at coordinate 427,715 of NZ_JBQCMO010000004.1, forward strand.
GTGATACGGATAGACGCTATCGCGCCAATCCGGGCGCCAGCCATTCCCACGGAGTGTGCCCTCGATCGCGTCAGGGTCGCCCTTGGGGACGACGCCGCGATACATCAGCACCGGCAATGCCGGGTTGTTGGGCATCCCGCCGTTCGGGCCGAGTGTCAACATCTCGGGTTCCGTCACAGGTTCGCCTGCTCTTCGCGCGGCAGATCGGCGTCGGGCGGGTAATAGAGGCTGGCGCATTCCGCGCGCAGGCAGCCGCCCTCGATCACGATGTCGTCGCGATAGGCGTCGGCGATGAACGCCAGCGTATCAACATGGCGTGCCTCGAAATACATCGGGTGCACATCTTCGCGCTCGGCACCATAGACGACCCGGCCGACCTTGGACCAGATCGAGGCCATGGTGCACATGCCGCACGGCTGAAGCGTCGAGTAGAGCGTTGCCCCCCGCAGCTCCAGTTCGCCGATCCCTTCGCACGCGCGGCGGATCGCCATCATCTCGGCATGGGCGGTCGCGTCGGGCAATTCTTCGGTCTGGTTGCGCTCGGCCGCGATCTCCTTGCCGCCGAGCACGATCACCGACCCAAGCGGCGACGTCGAGGGGTCCGTTCCCTTCGATCGCGCCACCTCGATCGCGCGGCGCATCCAGCGTTCATCGTCTTCGGTCATTCATACCTCCGGCGGCTCAACGCCACCGAGCCGGACTTGTGCCGATCCGCGGCGTCGGGCGTTGACCGCCGCATGAAGACGATCCGCTTTCCCGACGGCACGACCGTCCCCGCGCTCGGCCAGGGCACTTGGATGATGGCGGAAGACCCTGCCCGCCGATCGGACGAGATAGCCGCGCTGCGCGAAGGGCTGTCGCTCGGGCTGACCCTGATCGATACCGCCGAGATGTATGCCGATGGCGAGTCCGAGCGGCTCGTCGGCGAGGCGATCGCGGGTGTCCGCGATGAGGTGTTCCTCGTCAGCAAGGCCTATCCCCAGAATGCCTCGCGCGACCGGCTGCCGCGGGCGTGCGAGGCGAGCCTCAAACGGCTCGGCACCGACCGGCTCGACCTGTACCTGCTGCATTGGCGCGGCAATGTTCCGCTCGCCGAGACGGTCGAGGCGATGGAGCGGCTGGTCGTGGCGGGCAAGATCCTGCGCTGGGGCGTCAGCAATCTCGACACCGACGACATGGAGGAACTCGTCGCGAGCGGCGGCGAAGGCTGTCAGACCGACCAGATCCTCTACAACCTGACCCGGCGTGGCCCTGAATACGATCTGATACCGTGGCTTGTGCGTCATCGGGTGCCGGTCATGGCCTACAGCCCAGTCGAGCAAGGCCGCCTGGTCGCGCATCGCGGCCTTACCCAGATGGCTGCCGAACGCGACGCCACGCCCGCGCAACTCGCTCTCGCTTGGTTGCTGGCGCGAGACGGCATCCTCCCCATCCCCAAGGCCGGGTCTATTGCCCATGTTCGAGACAACCGGGCGGCGTTGGACCTCACGCTGTCCGAAGCCGAGCTACGACGCCTCGACGACCTGTTTTCGCCGCCACGCGGCCTCGAGCCGCTCGCGATGCTTTAGGCGCGAATGTAATCGACGAACGCGCGCAGCGGCGGCGGCACCAGACGGCGGCCAGAATAATAGAGGAACGGGCCGGAGAAGGACTGCCACCAGTCGGGCAGCACCGATTCCAGCGCGCCGCTGGCGAGCATCGGCCGGAGCCAATCCTCGAACAGGTGGATGATCCCGCCGCCCGCGACGGCGATATCGACCAGCAGGTCCGCCGCACCGGACACGCTGGCGATCAGCGGCCCCTGTGGCTCGATCCGCACGATCTCGCCCGAACGCTCGAACTCCCAAGGGCTGGTGAGCGCGCCACTGGTGAACCGGCCGCGTAGACAGGCGTGGTCGAGCAGGTCGCGCGGATGGTCGGGCCGTCCGCGTGCGTCGAGATAGGCCGGCGACGCGGCCGTTGCGAAGCACTGGATGCGCGGGCCGATCGGCACCGCGATCATGTCCTGCTCCAGCCGCTCGTCATAACGGATGCCCGCGTCACAGCCCGACGCCACCATATCCACAAAGCCGTCTTCGGCGACGATCTCGACCTGGATATCGGGATAGGCGGCGAGGAAGCCGGGCAGGATCGCTGGCAGCACCAGCCGCGCCGCGCTGACCGGCACATTGAGCTTGAGCGTGCCCGCCGGTGTGTCCCGGAACAGGTTCACGACGTCGAGCGCCGCCTCCACCTCGACCAGCGCGGGCGCCAGCCGCTCTATCAGCCGCGTCCCCGCCTCGGTCGGCACAACGCTGCGGGTGGTGCGATGAAGCAGCCGGACGCCCAGCCGCGCTTCCAACCGCCGTACCGCTTCGCTGAGCGTCGAGGCGCTCGACCCGACGGTGCGCGCCGCATCGCGAAACCCGCGTGCCTGCGCGACCGCCAGGAACGCGTTCAGATCGGCAAGATCAGCCTTCATCGTTCGGTTTTCCGTACAACCCGTACGGATCACTCCGGCTTATCGCGATGATCGGCAAGCCGTATCTCGGGGCCAGCTCAGGAGAATGACGATGACGATCGATCAGGCAGGCACCTATTCCTTCGCTGGACGCGCCGTGAAGCGGCTCGGCTATGGCGCGATGCAACTCGCCGGCCCCGGCGTGTTCGGCGAGCCGCGCGACCATGATGCGGCGCTCGCCGTCCTGCGCGCCGCTGTCGAGGCGGGCGTCAACCACATCGACACCAGCGACTTTTACGGCCCGCACGTCACCAACCGGCTGATCCGCGAAGCGCTGGCCCCCTACCCCGACGACCTGTTGATCGTGACCAAGATCGGCGCGCGGCGCGGTGACGATGCATCTTGGCTGCCCGCGTTCGCGGTGGACGAGCTGGCCCGCGCGGTCGAGGACAATCTGACGAACCTCGGGCTGGAGACGCTCGACGTCGTCAACCTGCGGCTGATGTTCGACGTGCACGGCCCGGCGGAAGGATCGCTCGCCGCGCCGCTGACGGCGGTGGCGGGCCTGCAGCGGCAGGGGCTGGTGCGCCACATCGGGCTCAGCAACGTGACGCCGACCCAGTTCGAGGAAGCCCGCGACATCGCCGAGATCGTCTGCGTCCAGAACCAGTATAACCTCGCCCACCGCGACGACGATGCCTTCATCGACACGCTGGCGGCGGAGGGCATCGCCTACGTCCCCTTCTTCCCGCTCGGCGGGTTCAGCCCGCTCCAGTCCGCGGCGCTGTCTGACGTGGCGACACGGCTGGACGCGACGCCGATGCAGGTGGCGCTCGCCTGGCTGCTCCAGCGATCGCCCAACATCCTGTTGATCCCCGGCACCTCGTCGGTCGCGCACCTCCACGAAAACCTCGCCGCAGCCTCGCTGACACTGTCTGACGGCGCCGTGGCCGAGCTCGACGCGATCGGCGGGTAATCAGGCCGTCCGGTTGGCAAGCACCGCGTCGAGCAGGCCGGGAAAGCGCTGGTCGAATTCGGCGCGGCGCAGCGTGTTGATCATCTCGCGGCCGGCCTGCGTGGTCTCGATCAGCCCGGCCGCGCGCAACAGCTTCAAATGGTTGGACAGCGTGCTCTTCGGAATGGACTCGCACGGCGCGGCATCGGTGCAGCTCAGCCGCTCGGTCGCGGCGAGCCGCGCCACCATGGCCAGCCGATTGGGATCGGCCAGCGCGTGCAGCGCCAGATCGAGCGGAACGTCCTCCAACCGGGGATGGGTGAAGCGAGGCATGCGACACATATAGGGCTTCACAGTAAATTTAATAGTTCGGAATTGTTGAACTATCGAACCGTGCTCCCATCTCCCCGTCTGCCGACAGCGCACGATGCCGTGATCGCGGGCCTGATTTTTGGAGAATGCACATGTCAGTTCAGGGCAAGACAGCGCTCGTCACCGGCGGATCGCGCGGCATCGGCTCGGCCATCGCCAAGCGGCTGGCGGCCGATGGCTCGGCGGTGGCGATCACCTATGCCGGCAATAAGGCCGCCGCCGACGCCACCGTGGCAGCGATCGAGAGCGCCGGCGGCACCGCCTTCGCCTTCCAGGCCGATGCTGCCGATCCCGCCTCGCAGCGCGCGGGCGTCGAACAGGCCGCCGCTGCCCTGGGCGGGATCGACATCCTGGTCCACAATGCCGGGGTGGCCGAATTCTCCACGCTCTCTGAGGATACCGACGACACCTACGATCGCCAGTTCGGCGTCAACGTGAAGGGGCTCCACGTCGGCACCCGCGCCGCCCTGCCGCATCTCCGCGACGGCGGGCGGATCATCCTGATCGGCAGCATCTCGGGGGAGACGGCCTTCCCGGCGACCACGGTCTACAGCGCGACTAAGGCCGCCGTGGCAGCGTTGGCGCGAGGCTGGGCCAAGGATCTCGCCTCGCGCAATATCCTGGTGAACACCGTCCAGCCGGGGCCGATCGACACCGACATGAACCCCGCGGATAGCGAATTCGCCGGACAGGTGCTGCAAGCGATCCCGCTCGGCCGCTACGGCAAGGTCGAGGAGATTGCGGGGGCAGTGGCGTTCCTCGCTGGCCCCGATGCGAGCTACATCACCGGCACCACGCTCAACATCGATGGCGGCGCGACGGCCTGACGACAGCGAGGGCGTGCCGGCCGCAAGAGCCGGCACGCCGACGGCGTTACATGTCCGCTGCGGTCGGGCGGACGATCACCTCGTTGATGTCGACGCCCTCGGGCTGCTCCAACGCGTAGCGGACCGCCCGCGCGATCGCATCCGGGGTCAGCGCCTTCTTCCGCCATCCCGTCAGCGCCGTGGCCACTGCCGGATCGGTGATGTCGTGGCCCAGTTCGGTTGCGACGACACCCGGAGAGATCAGCGTCGACCGGATCTCGTCATGCTCCTGCCGCAACCCCTCGGTGATGGCGCGCACCGCATGCTTGGTGCCGCAATAGACCGCGGCGGTCGGCATCACCATGTGCGCGGCGACCGAAGCGACGTTGACGATATGGCCGCCCTTCTGCGCCACAAACCGGGGCAATACGGCGGCGATGCCGTTGAGGACGCCGTGAATATTGACGTCGACCATCCGTTTCCACTCGTCCCGCTTCAGCGCGGCGAGCGGCGACAGCGGCATCACGCCGGCGTTGTTAACCAGCACGTCGACGCGCCCGAACCGCGCTTCGGCGGCTTCCACGAAGGCGTCGAAGTCGGCGCCGTCCGTCACGTCGAGCGTGCGCCACGCGACGGTTTCGCCCAGTTCCTCGGCCAGTGCCTGCAAACGATCCCCGCGCCGCGCGCCGATGAAGAGGCGCGCCCCGGCCGCGGTCAGTTCGCGCGCCGTCGCCTCGCCGATTCCGCTGGAAGCCCCGGTGATGAGGACGACCTTGTCGATGCTGGCTGTCATGATGCTATCCTTGCCTTGAAGTGACAGCCAGCAAGATGATGCCGCAGCGTCGGGCAGCGGTAAAGCGATCGTCCTAACGCTTTGCACGATCCTCCAGAACCCGCTCTACTCGCTTGCGCATGTCGATGGGCTGACGGATGACGATCGGCATGGACCGGATCACCGAACTTGCTGCCGTCATCGATCGCCATGTCACCAGCTCAGGCATTTGCACGACCGCGATGCCGCATGTGTCCCTGATCCGGGCCGATCAACCGAGCACCCCGACGCCGGCCGTCTACGAGGCATCGCTTTGCCTGATAGCCCAGGGATCGAAGCGCGTCTCGATCGGCGACCATAGCGTCGTCTACGACGCCGCGCATTATCTCCTGGTCTCCGTCGACCTCCCGCTGGTCGGCCATGTGATCGATGCCAGCCCCGACCGACCGTATCTCTGCTGCAAGATCGACCTCGATCCCGCGATGCTGTCCGACCTGATGGTGGCGGAGGGCGGCGCTGTGCCACACACCGACCTGCCGGTCCTAGGCGTCTATCCCAGCGACCCCAACCTGATCGACGCCGCATGCCGGCTGGTCGGACTGCTCGACCGGCCGGACACGATCCGCGCCCTGGCGCCCCTGATCGAGCGGGAAATCCTCTACCGGCTGCTCACGGGGCCGCACGGACCGATGCTTCGCCACCTCGTGACAGCAGGTAGTCACCTCAACCAGATCAGCCGCGCTATCGCCGCGATCCGCCGCCGGTTCGACGCGCCGATCCGCATCGACGAGGTCGCCGCCGAGGCGGGCATGAGCCCCTCCTCGCTCCATGCGCATTTCAAGGCGATCACGCGTATGACGCCGCTCGAATATCAAAAGCAGTTGCGCTTGCAGGAAGCGCGCAGGCTGATGCTGGTCGGCGGCGCGACGGCGGGCACAGCGGGGTTCGCGGTCGGCTATGAAAGCCCGTCGCAGTTCAGCCGCGAATATCGCCGCCTGTTCGGCGCACCGCCGCGTCAGGACATCGAACGGCTGCACGCCGTCCCTTCGGCGGGGATCGCCCTCTGATGTTGACCGACGCTAGCAATGATTCATCGCGGTGGTTGCGCCGAATGAGGCGCTCCGCTGGCGTTTGTCACCGCACAAGCAGAATGACCCATAAGCCGCCCCTCAGCGCGAGCGCGGCAAACTCCATTTTCGGACGTTCGTTCGGATATATCGATGTGCATGTTTGACGGATCATGCGCCACAGCAGAAATCCATCATGGACAATCGGTTATGGTCGCCTAGGTGTTCAGTCCCGGCATCTGGTGGATCGGATTTACGATGAACCGGTCTGGCTCTGACGTCCAGATCTTGGTGA
>NZ_JBQCMO010000005.1:0-345660 GCF_051965015.1 Sphingomonas sp. SAFR-052
TGGCGCTGGTGACCGCCACTGAGCTGCTCATGGACGCCCAGAAGAGCCGTACTGGCGAACTCCAAGGCCGCTGGCCGTATGACGCGGCGCCACCTCGACACCGGCGGCGCTCGCAGTATCCCCCTCGAGCGTTGAAAGCCTTATCGCGTAGATAGGCCCAGTCCACCAAACAACGCAGGAAGCAAAGATCTGCCCCGCGCGCTGTGACTTAATCGGGTCGCTTGCCGCCAAGGTCCAATTCGCCGCAAACCGCCATTAGGGCCGTGCGCGCGAGTATCGAAGCAGCTTCCTTACCATATTGGCGATCCCAACACAGTAGCGCGGCTTGAATGCAGCCAGCGCCCGCGTCGGAACCCAGCAATTCTTCAGCAACGTCCGCTACAATCTTGCTCCGATCGTCAATACGGCGTTGCCGTTCGACCTCTCGATATTCCACAGACACGTTGCATAAGCCTTCTCAGTTAAGGCTTCGCTAGTGCCGATAAAGTATCCACTCAACCGCGGCTTTGTTCAGCACCGTTGTGGTGTTGTGCTACCACTCCCAGATTGGGACGATCCGTTACATCTGGAGGCGGACACACGCTCCGCCGCTGTCTTGTGACGGGGGTGGCAACGCGAAGCTCAACAGTGGTGCTGATACCCATCCCGTATCCGCGGTTCTGAACTGTTCGTCGCCGTGTCACTCCGGGTCGGACGTGTTCGGCGCGATCGTTGTCAGGAAGGTCAGTAGGCTTCGCCGTTGGTCGTCCGACAACCTCATGACGACACTGAGGATCGCGCTCGTTTCCGCGTCAAACGAATCAGCGGTGATTCGGCCAGTCAGAAGATAGCCAACGTCGATCCCACTGGCGCCGAGCAGCATCAAATAATTCGCGCCGGGCTCAGTTTCGCCCTTTTCATACCGGCTTTGCGAACCCAACCCGACCCCACCAATGGCGGCAAAGTCGGTCTGATTGCAACGACTTGCCTTCCGCGCCTCTCTGAGCCGTGACGCGAAATTCGCCATATTTGGAAATTCCGCTTGCTCTTTCACATAATCCTGCGCATTTTTGGACCAGTTTCTACAAACTGATACATGACACATGCCGAACGTAGTCGCCAATATTGACGGTGATATGCCCGCGCGCGCCCTCACGGCCCGCGAGCAGTTCACAGCGTCCGGGACCAACGTCTCCGAATGGGCGCGCGAGCGCGGCTTTTCGCTGACGCTCGTCCATCAGGTTCTCAGTGGCCGGCGTCGATGCATTCGGGGTGAATCGCATCGCATCGCGGTTGCATTGGGGATCAAAGTTGAGGCGACTGCCCCGGGTGCGCCGCCAATCAAGACCGGCGATCGTGCCGGAGGGCATCGCGCATGATCTGCTTCCGCGACCGCACGTTTTGCAACGCCGACTGCGCCTGCCCTGACTGCTGCACTCGGCTGACGTATGTCGTTCAACATACGGCCGACGCTTGGTGGGCAGTACAGCGCGGGCCTGTACCGGTGTCTGTCGCCGATCGGTCGAACGGCTGTCCCGACTTCAAGACGGCAGCCCGCCAGTGAGCGCGTCCCATCCCTTTCCCCCTTTCGGCCGCCCGAGCAACGGCCGGAAACTGCGCCCGGTCGATCTGTGTCGTACCGGCCGGGCGCAGGTGTTGCGCAGCGTCTCCCTATGCGCGGGCGGGGCCGGTTGTATGTCACAATCGGCTCCGCTTTTCGGGACGCACGCGTGACGAAGGTCCGCCAGCCCCTTTCGATCGAGCAGGCGCTATGCGACGTGATCGACGCGATCGGCTTGTCCCGGGCCGCGGAGGTTACCGGCCGTCGCCAATCGTACCTTCGCCGGGTGACCGATCCGGCTCGCCGCGACGCATTGACCTGTCACGACGCGCTGCTGCTCGACGCCGAGTATGATGCGACGGTCGGCGGACGCCCGATCCACGAGACGATGAAGGTCAAGCTCGACGCGCAGCGCTTGCACATCACCTTCGACCAGCAGGCGCTGCTGGAGGCAACTATGGATTCGGTCCGCGAGGCCGGCGGCGCGCATGCCGCGCTGATCGCCGCGACCGCCAATCCGTCCCCCTCCGTGCTGAAAGCTGCGCTGCGCGGCTTGATGCAGTCCGTCCAGGCCAAGAACCGGATTGCGCCGATTCTGCGCCAGATGATCCGGCGACAGCCGCAAGCGCCATGATGCCCCTCCACTAGCGCTGCCCAATCCCAATTTGCCCGACCCGTTCGCGACCATCTTGGTTCGCGAAGCGGCTTTCTGCTGCCCGGAGATACCTGTGCCCCCGACGCCCGGAGCGTATCTGAAATGCCGTAGGACCGCGTCCGGTCTGGCGGTCGAGGACGTCGTTCGCGCGATCGAGACCGATCCGTCCATGTCGCTCGCCGAACGGGTCGAATGGGTGCGGATGATCGAGGCAGATCTGGTCGCGGTACGCTGGTCGACCATCATCGCGTTGCGACAGACATTCCCGTTCGACCTCACGGTGCTTGAAAGGCTGTCACTGATCCATGACGGTGCCGACCTTCCGGCACCACGCCTCTGCCGGATCTGCCGAGCGGGTGAGTCCGGACCTGCCGGCGCGGCGCTACAGCCATGGGCATGGGACCAGACCGATCTCTGCATCGGCTGCGCCAGCGCCTCCTGATGCGTCCCCTTTCCCGCCTGAACCGCAACCTAAGTCGCGCTTCGACCCTACTCACCGGCGTCGCCGCCGGGTTCGGCATGCTCGGCCGCGAGTCGCTGGCGATCTTCGCTGCCGCCCTAGCCTGCCTGCTGGCGCTGACCGCTTTCCGCATCCTCACCCGACATGGAGATCGCTGATGTCGCGCGTTCGTCCTTTGCTCTCGACCTCCGATCCCGCACCTCGGCACCGGATCATTCATCTCATCGACTGCGACTGTCGGGAATGCGATCGCCCCGCGCCGTCCGACCGCGACTATCATGTCCGGGCGGCGGTCGAGACCGTCGCGATCTTCGCTGTCGGCTATATCGCTGCATGGCTGACCGATTGGGCACTCGACGGCCCCGGCCTGCAAATCATGGTAGGGCTATGACCGTGGGAAGCGCACAGGTGGGCTTGGGTGACGACACCCCGCCGCCGGAACCGGTGCGGTCCGATCTTCTCCGTGCGGTCCGCCTCGCGGCGAAATGCTTTGAAATGGCTTGGTCGACGCCGTTCCCCGCCGAGCGCGATGCGGCGATTTCCCGCGGGACCGCTGTCGCCAAGAAGGCCGGCCTACGGTTGGAGCTGTTCAAGATTCCCGGCCGTGACCAGACCGAGCAACAATTGCGCGATGCCTTGCGCGATGCAGCGGCGACGCGACAGCGCTGGGCGGATGATCTCGGCGCAGCGCAGGATGAGACGATCTACGCCGCGAAGCGGCGCGCCTTCGACGACGCTACCCGTCTTGCGGCCGAGCGCGACCGTTCTGCTGGGCGGCGGCCCGCTGCCTCGGCGGATTGCGACGCCGTGCGTCGTGCTGATCTGCTCGATCGCTGGCCATCGATCGGCGCGACGATCAACGCTCTGAAGGCTCGCCGCGTCGGCATACGCCAGATCAATGCTGACGATGGGTCCGACCAGCAGCGGTGGCATGTGCCCGATCGAATGCCGGAAACGCTCGACCAATGGCAACTGCGCGAGTTGGCTGACGAGGTATGCGCATGAAGCTGACCATCAACCAACGGCGGGTGTTCAACGTGCTGGAAAGGCTCGCCAACGACGGTGCGGCTTGCCCGACCAACGCCGCCCTAGCCGAAAGCATCGGCGCGGACACGTCCGACGCGGCAAAGGCGTTCGCCGATTTACGACGCATCGGCGTAATTGCCGTCGTGACGCTGCGCGCCAAACGGGAGGTGACGATCGTCGCTACCGGCGCAAAGACCGCTCCACTGTCCGGCCCGCCAGCTGCGCCAATGCAGTCAGAACGAGCGGACGCATGACGGTCCCACCCCCGCTGGCTGCGCTCATACGCGCCATTGCCGCTGACATGGCCGCCGAGGATGTTGCGCGCGCCTATCCTCCCCGGAGTCGCCCATGCCCCGCTGTGCCATCTACGCCCGCTTTTCGACCGAACTTCAGTCCGCCCATTCGGCCGAAGACCAGATTGCCAGCTGCTCGGCACGTGCAGGGCGCGAAGGGTGGGAAGTCGTTGGCGTATATACCGACATCGCGATCTCCGGGGCCTCCAATCGGCGACCCGGCATGACCGCAATGCTGGCCGACGCCGCCACAGGCTCGTTCGATATCGTCTGTGCCGAAGCGATCGATCGGATCGCGCGGAACCAAGCCGACATCGCGATGATCTACCAGCGGCTCGAATTTGCGAACGTCCGCATTCACACGCTGACCGAGGGCGACGTGTCGGAGCTCCACATCGGGCTGAAGGGCACGATGTCAGCGCTGTTCCTGAAAGAGCTTGCGGAAAAGATTCGGCGCGGTCAGCGCGGAACGGTCTCACGCGGCCGGGTGCCCGGCGGGCTGGCCTACGGTTATGAAGTGGTACCTGCGATCCGCCCGGATGGCGAACTCGATCGCGGTATCCGACGCATCGTGCCCGAACAGGCTGACGTCATTCTGCGCATCTATCGGGAATATGCCAGCGGCCGGGGCCCGAAGGCGATTGCCAAGGGCCTGAACGCCGATGGTATTCCGGCGCCGCGTGGTGGCGACTGGCGGGCTTCCGCCATTGCCGGATCGCGCGCCCGCGGTTTGGGCGTGCTCCACAATCCCATCTACGCCGGGCGGTACCTGTACAACCGCCTGCACATGCGGCGCGATCCGGAGACCCGGCGACGTATCTCCCGCGTCAATCCTGCGGAGGAACGCGTCTCGGTCGAGATGCCCGAGCTGCGAATCGTTCCACAGGACTTGTGGCAGCAGGTTCAGGATATGGCCGCGGATCGGTCCAACGGACCGCTGAACCAGCGCCGGCGGCCGAAGCACCTTTTATCCGGCCTAGTGCGGTGCGGGCGCTGTGGTGGGGCCTACGCGATGATCGGCGGTGGTCGCATGGGTTGCACCCGGGCACGGGAGGCCGGCACGTGCGACGTGCAACGGACGGTTGCTCGTTCCACCATCGAGGGCCGCGTTCTACGCGGGGTGACGGAAAAGCTGCTCGAATCGGACGCCGTTTCGCTCTTGGTTCGCGAATACCATGCCGAGGTAGAGAGCCGGCGCGCGGAGCGGGTCCGCGATGCGGGCGACGTCGACCGACGAATCAAGAAGACCCAAGGTCAGATCGAGCGGCTCATCAGCGCGATCGCCGACGGTGCCGCCGATTTCGCCGATGTGCGCGAAGCCCTCGCGGCACGGAAGGCCGAGCTGCTCGATCTGCAACGGGAACGGCAGGAGGTCGACGCGGTGCCGGTGATCGCCATGAACCCGTCAATCGTCGAGGACTATCGCAAGCGCGTCCGTGTCCTAGCGACAACGCTGGACGGCAGCAGTGCGACCAATGACGAGATAAAGGCTCGCCTGCGCGACATGATCGATGGCGTCCGGGTCACCCCAAACAATCACGACGGCTTCGATATCGAGGTATTGTCGTCGTTCGGCGCAGTAGTCGCTCTGGCGACTGACAAACCGAGGGGACGTTCGTCCCGCTCGGTTATGATGGTAGCGAAGGAGGGATTTGAACCCCCGACCCCAGGATTATGATTCCCGTGCTCTAACCAACTGAGCTACTTCGCCCCGCCACTTCCCGTCGGGAGGCGGCCCTATACGAACCGGAATCGCGCCGGTCAAGCGAACATGTGACGAGAAAATGCTTCCCATGGACCGCCGCGATACCACCAGCTTGCCAGACCCGCGATTTTCACCGGCCGCGACGAGAAACCCGCCGACAACGTCGCCAGCAATGCCTTCACTTCGGCGGGTTCGACCTTGTTCTGGACGGTGACGTGCGGACGCCATCCGCTGCGGTCCTGCGGCACCAGCATCGAGGCAAAGGCATCAGCCAGCTCGGCGCGGATCGCCTCGAGTTCGGGTGACTCAATCCGATAGGCGACGCCGCGACCCAGGTTCATCAACCCGCCGACCCGTGCGATCGGCGCGGGCTGTCCCCGCGTCGCCGCGTTCAGCCGCTGCTTGAGTTCGGCGGCCAGTTCCGGAGCGAGGTGATGGAACATCGTGCAATGCGCCGCCAGCACGTTGCGCTCAGGCGGGAAATAGGCGCGCCGCTGGCGATCGAACCATGCCTGATCCTCATGCCCGAACAGCGCGGTCACGATGATCGGGGCGGGGCCGGGACCGTCGGTCAAATCTCCACCTGACTGCCCAGCTCGACGACGCGGTTTGTCGGCAGGCGGAAGAATTCCATCGCGCTTTCAGAATTCTGCAGCATCCACGCGAACAGCTTTTCGCGCCAAATCATCATGCCCGGTCGCGACGATGGCAACAGCGTCTGCCTTGCAAGGAAGAAGCTCGTGTCCATCATCCGGAAATCGCCTCCGCAGCACCCGACAACCTTCAGCGCGCCCGGCACGTCGGGATCCTGCATGAACCCGAACTTCAGGATCATGCGGTGGAAGCCCTGCCCCAGATCCTCGGTCTTGGTCCGCACCTCCGGGTCGACATAGGGCGTATCGGCGATCTTGACGGTCAGCAGGATGACCCGCTCGTGCAGCACCTTGTTGTGCTTCAGATTGTGGAGCAGCGCGTGCGGCACGCCCTCCGGCGTCGAGGTCATGAACACGGCGGTTCCAGGCACGCGGGTGGCCGAGCTCGCCGCCGACTGGATGAACACCTTGATCGGCATCGCTGCCTCGCGCATCCGCTCGATCATCAGCTTGCGCCCTTTCGCCCAGGTCGTGAGCAGGACGAAGACGACGATGCCGACCAACAGCGGGAACCAGCCGCCGTCCGGAACCTTGGTCAGGTTCGACGCGAAATAGGCGCCATCGATGCATAGGAAGACGAACATGAAGCCCGCAACTGCGGCGACCGGCCAGTTCCAGACGCGCTTGACGAGCACCGCGATCATGCAGGTGCTGATGAACATCGTGCCGGTTACCGCAATGCCATAGGCGGCAGCGAGGTTCGATGATTCCTGGAACCCGAAGATTAGCAGCAGTACCATGATGAGCAGCGCCCAGTTGACGGCTGGGATGTAGATCTGCCCGGCGGCATCGGCGCTGGTATGCTCGATGCGCAGGCGCGGCATCAACCCGAGCTGCACGGCCTGCTGAACCACCGAGAAGGCGCCGGTGATGACCGCCTGGCTGGCGATGATCGTCGCAAGCGTCGCAAGGATGACCAGCGGCAAACGAAAATCTTCGGATGCCATGAAGAAGAATGGGTTCGACGCCGCATCCGGGTTCTCGAGCAGCAGCGCACCCTGCCCCAGATAGTTCAGCATCAGCGCCGGGAACACGCAGTAAAGCCACGCGATCGAGATCGGGCGCCGCCCAAAATGACCCATATCGGCGTAGAGCGCCTCTGCGCCGGTGACCGACAGCACAACCGACCCGAGCGCGAGAAAGGCTAGCACACCGTCCTGCGCAAAGAAACGGACGGCCCAGATCGGATTCAGTGCCTGAATGATGTCGGGCCGCGCCAGAATGTTCAGGACGCCGAGCCCGGTCAGCGTCACGAAATAGGCAATCATGATCGGCCCGAACAGCCGTCCGACCCCGGCCGTCCCGACCGCCTGCAACCAGAACAGGGCGATCATGATGACCACCGCGATCGGGATCACGAACGGGTCGAACGCGGCGTTGACCGTCGCCAACCCTTCGACCGCCGACAGCACCGACACGGCCGGAGTAATCATGCAGTCGCCGAAGAACAGCGCCGTCGCCAACACCCCGAGAATGACGAGGCTCGACGTCCAGCGGCCGCCACCGGTCTTGCGCTGGATCAGCGCCAGCAGCGCCAGGCTGCCGCCCTCGCCATTATTGTCGGCGCGCATGATGATGAAGACGTATTTCACCGTCACGATCAGCATCAGCGACCAGAAGACCAGGCTGACCACGCCGAAGATGTTGATCTGATCGACCGGCAGCCGGTGGTGCCCGACGAACGTCTCCTTCATCGCATACAGCGGCGAGGTGCCGATATCACCGTAAACGATACCGAGCGCACCGAGCGACAATTTGGCAAGCGACTGCGCGGGACCGTGATGGCCCGGTCCCTCGGCGGGAAGGTCGGTGGCTTCGCCGGAAGCCTCTCGAGAAAAGTTCACGGGCGCGGGGACCGCGCCGGAGTGGCAACGAGGTTGGTCATGTCGACCGCGTCCCAATGGTTTGAGCGCGGGCCGTTAGCACGCGCACCATGACCGCGCAACGGCCGGTGATGGACGTCGATACCTGCACCTTCGATGAACGGCGTTCCGAATCGCTCCGGTGTCAAGCGCGCAGCCGGCCGGTGTCGATCGCGGTCGGGATCAGCGCCAGATTTTCGATGGCAGCCAGCCCCCATTGCGACGCGGCATTGGTACTGATGCCGGGCCATTCGACGATGCCGCTGCCCAGCGTCCGTCTGGGATCGTTGGCCTGCGTGCCTAGCCCCGCCCTGCCGCCGAAGAATTCGGTCGACGCGCGCGTCGCGAGCGCGGCGTCGGCTTCGGCCCATGCCGCGAAGGCGGTAAGGCGCGAATGCGCCTCGGCAAGGTTCTCCGATCCCTTGCGCGGTCCGTAGCGCGCCTCGAATACGGCACGCGGCGCGTTGTAATAGCGGCAATAATCAAGCCACGCCTGCCGATAGCGCGGCACGTCGAACAGTTGCAGCAGTTCCGCGTTGATCTCGACCGCGCCGAAGACCGCGTTGAGATGCGAGATCGATACCCTGTCGCCCGGCCCGACGAAGCGTCCGCTAGCCAGATCATAGGGCGCGCTGCCCGCCATCCACCCATTCTTCAGGCGGCCGATACTGTCCATGCCGGCGATCAGCCGGTCGCGCCAACGGCGATCGCCGGTGCGTTCCCACTCGGTCAACCATGCGGCGGCGAGCGAACACCACACCGTCCCGAACGACATCTCTACCACCTCCGCCGGCAAGGCAGGTCGCTCGCCACCAGGGACCTTGCGTCCGATTTCGACGGTCGTCAGCGTCCGGTCCGACGTCAGCAGGTCGCGCATCAGGTCGCCAACCCGTTCATCGGCGGTCAGATAATAATAGATTCGGCGATACATGGCGTTGCTGACGCGGGGTTGTTTGGAGCTGTCACTGAAGTGCTGGACGCCGTGGCGGGTGCCCATGCCGCGGAATCGGCCGAGATGATACACGTCGACCTCGCCGGTATGACGGGTCATCGCCTCCGCCAGTCGATAGGCCTGGCCGCCGCCAGTGCGCAGCGCCTGCATCCATAGCCACAGATCGGGCGACAATTCGCTGTTGGCCCAGGCGAAGCCGCCGATATCGTAGCGCCATTGATGCCGGTCGGCATCATAGCTGTGCATGACGTCGCCATGGTTCCAGAAACCATACCAGTGACGGCGGTCGACCTCTCCGGAATAAAAATCGACCGAATTGGTCAGTTGGTTCTCGATCGCCGTCCGGTTGGGCGTCGATCGATCGGGTAGGCTCCAATGGCCGAACACCCCGGCGGCGTGCAGTCCGGCGGGATCGGCGACCAGTTGCGGCGCATCGGCAGTGATCGTCGCCAGCGCCTGCAACCGTTCGGTCGGCGGGGTCGCGTCGAACGCCCACAGCATCAACTCGCTGGTGCGGGCGATGCCGGTCGCGCTGTCCCAGCCCGGCTCGTAATCCTCGTACGTTATCGCCAACCCTTCATTCTGGGCATCATACCCCTCCATCCACATCACGCCGCGATAGGGCCGCAGGTCCATCGCCGCCGCACGCGGCGACCATAGCCACAGCGTCAGATCGGCGCTGTTGCCGGTCGCGTTGGCCACCGCGATCTCGCCAGGATGCCGCTGCCAGAACCAGCGCGCACCGATCGCGGCACCACCCTGCGGCGAGCCGACATAGGCGAAGCCTGGCGCACGACCGCCCTCGCCCGCATCGATCCAGCCATGGTCCGGCCCGGTCCGCTTGCGCAGTGTGAAGCCCTGCGCCGAGAACTGCGCCAACGACAGCTCGCCCCAAGCCGGAATCCGCTCCAACAGATCGCCAACCGGTTTCGCCATTGACGACGGGGGCGGCGTCGCCCGACCGGCGATCTGCGCCGCGCGCGTCGCCTCGCCGGGATCGCGCCGTAGCCCGGTCAGCGGCCGCACCGCCTCGACGAACATCGCCCCGTCGTCCAGCGCGATGCGGACATGACGGTCGTGCAACGCCGCCGCCATCGGCACGGCGGTGGTCAACCCGATCCCCGACACGAACCATGCCGCCGGATCGAGGTCATGGACGAAGCTGTGGACGATCCGCAGCCCCTGCGATCCGGCATAGGCATAGAGGCGGACGACGAACGGCAGCACCCGCTGTCCCGCACCGACATGATATCCCTCGACCTTCACGACCGCACGCACCGGCCCGCGTTGCTCGACGGTCACGCGATCGATCCGCCCCTTGAGCGACAGGCGCGGGCCTTCGGCCGCACCCTGCCGAAGTTCGGCGACCAGCGCCGCGTCGCGCAGCACCGTGCGGTCGCCACAGGTCGCCCGGCGAACCAAGGCGTCGCCGCTGCGCGCGATCTCCCAGCGCCGCTCGCCGGTCGCGATCATTATGGTGTCCGTCCGTTCCTCGACCCGCACCGGTGCGTCGGGCGCCGTCGCCCTGCCCGGCTCGACCATGACCCGTGAGCCCGGGGCGCTATCGGCCGGCAGCGCATGCGCGGTCCATTTCACGCTGCCATCGGGCCAAGTCGCCGTGACCCAGCTTTGCGCGGGCATAGGCCGCCCTGCCGTGTCGCGCACTGCCCAACTCTGTCGCGCCGACATCCGTCCGCGCGGCCACGCCATGCCGAACGTCTGCCCGACATGGACGGCGGGTGCTTTCCCTTCGACCCAGCCGGCGTGCGCCTCGACCGGCCGCCGCCGGTCAGTAGGGGTCGCGAAGGTCGGCAGGCTGCGCAAACCGGCCGCCAACATGGTCGCACCCATCAGTCCGCGGCGGGTGATCGGCATGGTCGTGTCTCCGATGGTCAGGGCCGGGAAATTGTGACCCGGCGAATGCGCAAATGGCTCTGCGTCGTGCGCAGCGCGAACCAGCCGCTGCGATAGGGTGTGGTGTCGTTCATCTTGAACAGCACGCGCCCGTCGCGCTCCACCGCGATGCGACCACCATCGGCGATCAAGGCGATGCGGGTCCAGCGATTGGCTTGCAACAACGCGAGCGTGTCACTCCGGTCATGTTGGGGGAGCAGCGGCCGGTCCCCCGGACGCCCGGTGTAGCGCCGCATCCGCGTGGTCGTGTTCCGGTTACCGCCGATTCCGACATAATAGGTGGTCAGCGTGTCATAAGCCTCGAACCGCCCATCGCGCGGTCGAGCAAACACCGAGCCGTCCGGTGCCGCCGGATCGGTCGCCATCCAGAACGCATTGAGATCGCTGACCTGATCGTTCGGCCCACCCGCGGACACCGCCATGGCATCGAACGCGATCCGCACCGGACCATCGAGCCGATCGGGATACCAGAGCGTTAGTCCGCGCGGCGTGTCGATATCGATCACGCCGCCGGGCAGGTAACGGACCTTCGCTTGTGGCGATTCCGCTTCGGTGCGCCATACCAGCGACCGGTCGGCGGAATGGGTGCAACTTGCGACCAATACCGCCAGTGCCATCCATGCCGGCCGGCCGCGAGGTTCGTCGACGCGGCTGACCGAGTTCGTCACAGCTTGAACTGTGCGCCGATAAAGATGCGCCGACCGAAATCGCTATATTCGATCGGGCGAGCGCGATCGACATAGAAGCGGGACAGTTCGTTCGTCAGGTTCAGTGCCTCGAACCAGATGCTGTATTGCGGTGTGATGCGGAACGTCACCTTCGCATCGACGTAGGATTCACCTTCGCGGAACACCGGATTGTTGCCGACCGCGGTATCCGATGCCGTCAACAGCCAGCCAGTCCGCCGATTATAGTTCACGCGCGCATTCAGCCAGTTCTTGTCGTAATAGAAGCTGGCATTGTAGGTGAACTTCGAAAGGCCGGGGAAGGCGTCGAGCGGCTGCCCGGTCGCCTGGTTGGTCAGGACGTTGTTCAGCGAACGGCTGAAGGTGAAATTGCCCGTCGCGCCAAAGCCGTCGAATGGCGCCGGCAGGAAGGTGAACGCCGTCTGCGCGCTCAGTTCGAACCCGTCGAGCTTCGCACCGAAGCCGTTGATCGGCTGACGAACCGTATAGAGCAGGCCGTCGCCGAACAGATCGACATTCTCGCGCGTGGTCGGCGACAGGACGAAACTTTTAATATCCTTATAATAGTAGCCGATGCTGACGATCGTATCGGAATTCGGATACCATGCGGCGTTCAGGTCATATTGATCGGCGCGATATGGTTGCAGGAACGGATTGCCGGCCGAGCAGGCATCGGCACCCGGGATCGTATCCGCCGTATCGATGACGCAGTTGATCGCCGGCGACAGATCGCCTGGTTTTGGTCGGGCAAGGTTCTTGGCATAGGTGGCCCGGATGAACAGGTTGGGCTGCGCCTCCAGCGACAAGTTCACCGCCGGCAACCAGTCGTGATAATCGTTGGTCAGCGTGACTTCCTGTACCGCGGTCGTCACCGTTTCGATGACCGGCGCGATGCCGTTCACCCCGGTTCCCGGACGGACCCGGTTTTCGCGCCGGGTGTTCGCGCTTTGCGAGGCGTCCCGGGTGTAAGTGTAGCGGATACCGGCATTACCGGTCAGCGGCATGCCGAACACTTCGGTCGCCATGTTGAACTTCAGATAACCGGCGACGATCTTTTCGTTGATGATGTATCCGGGAATCTGCGGCAGTCCATCGGCGAAGCGTACCCGCGACTGATTGAACCCCGACAAATCATAATACCGCGACAGGTTGCCATAATCGAAGAGCGGCTGCGCCAGTCGCTCGGGTGCTCCGTCAAGCCCCTTGATGCCGCCGAACAGTGGCGCACCGCCGGTCACGCCGCCATTTAGTTGCAGGAATTCCTGATATTGCGCCTGGGTGAAGTAATAGGTGTTCGGAGCCGGGCCAGCCGCAGGAGGCGAGCCGATCACGGTGTTAAGCGAGACGTTGTTGTTATACTGGTAGAGGGCACTTTGCGTGATCGTGCCGTTGGGCGCCCGTACCTCCGGCCGCAACAGGCGCGCACCGCCGTTGTTGTAGAAGGTCAGGTTCTGATCGCGATACTGACCGCCGAATTCGAAGCTCTTCAACAGGCCGAAATCGAGATCATAGTCGACGTCCAGCTTCAGTTGATCCTCGCCGACGTCGCTCTGGCTGGGGCGATATTGTACCGACGGCCCTAGCTGTACCAGCAGCTGCCCGTTCGCGCCGCGCCGAGTGAAATCACCATAGTTGGCGATGTTGGCGGGATCGAAGCTGCTGGGGAAGGTGATGACCGGCAGCCCGTCGGCGTTGCGACGATCCACGGTGATGCCCGACACACCGGTGGTAATCGCAACGAGGTTCGTCTCGTTCTGCCGCTTCGCTTCCGACCGCGAGGCTAGGAAAACCATGTTCATGCGGTCGAGGTCCCATTTGAACCCCGTTTGATAATAGCGCGACTCCTCGTCATAGGAAAAGTCGCGACGCTGCACGCCGACGATGTTGCTTGCGCCCGCCGAATTGACGATTGCGCCGCTGGCGCCGGTCGTCGCTCCGTTCAGCGCCGTCGTCCAGCTGGTCAGGACATGACCCTCGGTCGTGACGGTGCTGAGTGTGGGACGCGCGCGTGACGTGCCGCCGCGCGCATTGGCGGCGAGCGGCGCATCGAGATTGAAGCGCGTCAGATCGATCGAACTGCCCGAGCCACCGCCGAGGTTCACCGCATAGTTGGTGTCGCGCAGTTCCTGATTGCGCAGGTTCAACTGCGCCTGTCCCCAAGCGGAAAAGTTGTCGAAGAACTGATACTGAAGCTGGAAGTCGAGCGTGGTGCGGGCGTCGGTCCGCTCCTGATTACGATAGCGCACCGATCCGGGTGACCAGTCGAAGAATTGCGTTTCGCAGGCTAGCCGGTTTGCGGTCGCATTCGCCGCCGAGGTGCCGGTGGTGTTCGCGCAGCTCTCATAGGTGCCGAACGAGGCATAATTCGGGTCCGCGACGGTCTTTTCGGCCGACCGATCGAAATCGAGAATTCGCTGCCAGTTAGTGTTAGCGACCGAATCGCCACGGGTATCGACGACACTGTGGGTGACGTTGAACAGGACGCCCAGCTTGCCGTCGAGCAGGTCCGATCGGCCGGCGATCAGGTTCAGCCGGGGGCGCCATTTCTCGACCAGGTTCAGCCGCTGTGCCGACGCCGTGATGCTGAAGATCGGCTTGACGAGCTCGAGCGGACGGCGGGTTTCGACCTTGACCGTTCCGCCGATGCCACCTTCGGTAAGGTCGACGGTATAGCCCTTGTACACGTCGATCGACTTGACCAGTTCGACGGCGAGTTCGCGGAAGTCGCCGCTGCGGTCGCCGCCGGCGCTTTGCTGGCTCACGCCGTTGATTTCGATACGGTTGAGATCGGGTTCGACGCCGCGGATCGAAACCTTCGATCCTTCGCCGAAATCGCGTTGCAACTGTACGCCGGTGACGCGTGCCAGCGCTTCGCCGACATTCTTGTCGGGGAAGCTGGCGATGTCGTCGGCGACGATGCTGTCGACGACGGTATCGGCATTCTTCTTGCGGGCGATCGCCGATTGCAGCGATGCCCGCGTGCCGGTGACGATGATTTCGCCTTCTTCGGCCAGCGGGTCTGTCGGCGACGTGCGGACCTGATCGGTGGTCGCGACGTTGCCCTCTTCCGGCGCGATCTGCGCAAAGGCCGGAGCGCTGCCCATCGCCACGATCAGGGCCAAGCCCGATGCGGCGGCGCGTAGCCTTGCTCCACGGATGTTGGCGAACGACGTCATGCAAACCCCTCCTCATGTCCGGGACGGCGCGTGGGTGTTCCCAGTCGCCGATCAAAATCGCTTGGCTCGACGATGGACCTATCGTGGAACGAGCGGGTTGCAAAGCACAATCTTCGCAATATGATATTTGTGTCCATATGGTGAAACAATATGGTCATTGGGAGAGTGGGTTATGCGCGGATTGATACTGGCGATGCTGGCGGCGAACGTGTCGGCAGGCGCCCTTGCCGCGCCGAGTGCCGCGACCGATGGTCGCCAATTCGAACGACTCGGTCGGGGACTAGTCGCGGTTCCGGCGAAGGGCGGCGGCAATCACGTGTCGTGGCGATTGCTCGCGACCGACCGGCCGGGAACCGCCTTCCGCCTGCTGCGCGATGGCAAGGTCATCGCAGCGCGCGTGACCGGAGCGTCGAGCTTCCACGACCGGGCCGGTACGTCTGCTGCCCGCTATCGGCTCGAAACGATCGGGATGCGTGAACCGGCGGGGACCGCAGCGGTCTGGTCGAAGGGCTTTTGGTCGATCCCGCTCGATCTGCCCGCCGATCGGGCGACGCCTGCGGGCGAGCACTATGGCTATACCGCCAACGATGCCAGCGTCGGCGATCTCGATGGCGACGGGCAGTACGAGATCGTCGTGAAATGGGACCCGACCGTTTCGAAGGATAATGCGTTCGGCGGCTATAGCGGCGAGACGCTGCTCGACGCCTATACGCTGGAGGGGAAGCGGTTGTGGCGGATCGATCTGGGGCGCAACATCCGATCGGGCGCGCATTATACCCAGTTCATGGTTTATGACTTCGATGGCGATGGCCGGGCCGAGATCATGGTCAAGACCGCCGACGGTACGGTCGACGGGACCGGCCGCGTGCTGGGCGATCGCCAAGCCGACTGGCGGGCGAAGGACGGCGAGATACCACAGGCCGACCGGACCGGTGCCACCACCCTGCCCGACGGGCGCAAGGTCGCGCGGGTGCAGGGACGCATTCTGTCCGGACCCGAATATCTAACCGTGTTCGAAGGGACGACCGGGCGGGCGCTGGCGACGCAGCCCTATGCCCCGTCGCGAGGCAGCGACACGCCCGAGGGGCTGCAGGCGCTGTGGAGCGACGGCTATGGCAACCGCTCCGACCGGTTTCTGGCCGGGGTCGCCTATCTTGACGGGAAGCGGCCGAGTGGCATTTTCGGGCGCGGCTATTATGCGCGATCGACGGTCGCGGCATGGGACTGGCGCGACGGCAAGCTGACGCAGCGCTGGCTGTTCGACAGCGCGGTGCCGGGCAATGCGAAGTTCGGAGGGCAAGGCAACCACAACCTGTCGGTCGCCGATGTCGATGACGATGGTCGCGACGAAATTATCTACGGTTCGATGGCGATCGACGACAATGGCAGGGGGCTGTGGAGTGCGGGCCTCGGCCATGGCGACACGATGCATGTCGGCGATCTCGATCCCGATCGGCCGGGGCTCGAGAAATTCGGCGTGCATGAGGAGGTACCGCGGAACGGAGGGATCGGATCGGCGATGCTCGATGCGCGGACCGGCGCGATCCTGTGGACGACCCCCGCGACGAAAGATACCGGACGCGGCCTGTCCGCCGATATCGATCCGCGCTATCCGGGTGAGGAGAATTGGAACTCCAGCACGCCCTATCTCTACACCGCCAAGGGACAGATCATTCCGGGTCCCAAGCCCAAGGTCGCCAATTTCGCAATCTGGTGGGACGGGGATGCGCAGCGCGAGCTGCTCGACCGTAACCGGATCACCAAATGGGACTGGCAAGCCGGCGTCGAGGAGCCGCTATTAGTGGCAGAGGGCGCCACGTCGAACAACGGGACGAAAGCAACACCGGCGCTATCGGCCGATATTCTGGGCGACTGGCGCGAGGAAGTGATCCTGCGCAGCGAGGACAGCCGCGAGTTGCGAATTTATACCACGCCCTACCCGACCACGATTCGGCGCGTGACGTTGATGCACGACCCGATGTACCGGTTGAGCGTCGCCTGGCAAAATACCGCGTATAATCAGCCGCCGCATCCGTTGGTCGCACCGAAGTGATCGTGGCGCTCGCCATGCTGCTCGCCGGGCCGGTGACGCCGGTGACGTACCGGCTGGACGATAGCCGGCCGCGTGACGGCGAGGTGCGCGTCGAGCGCGATCGGCCCTATCGCGACGGCTATGGCTATGAGCCGGGCGGTGGGCGGCGCTTCTCGGTGGCGCTGCCCGAGGGAAATTGGCGCGTTACGATGACGCTGAGCGAGCGGCGGGCGGCGACGACGACGGTGAAGGCCGAGGCGCGGCGGCTGATGCTCGATCGGGTGACGACGCGCGCCGGACAGCGGCTGGAACGCAGCTTCGTCGTCAATACGCGCACCGCCGCTTTGGCACCGCCCCCGGCCAATGCGCCGGGTGGCACGATGGTTCGCCTGAAACCACGTGAGGCCGGAAGCGCGACGTGGGACGATCGGTTGACGCTGGAACTGCTGGGTGACGCTGCGGTCGGCTCGGTGCGGATCGAACCGGCGGACGTGCCGACGCTGTATCTGGTCGGGGATTCGACCGTTACCGACCAACCGTCCGAACCGGCGGCGAGTTGGGGGCAGATGCTGCCGGCGTTTCTCGACGGCCGGGTCGCGGTCGCGAACCATGCGGAGTCGGGCGAGACGCTCAAGTCTTTCCTGACCGAATTGCGGCTCGACAAAGTGCTGTCGACGATTGGCAAGGGCGACTGGCTGCTGATCCAGTTCGGTCATAACGACCAGAAAACGCAATGGCCGCAGACCTATGCCGAGGCGGCGACGACCTATCGCGCCTATCTGAAGGCGTATATCGCTGAGGCGCGGCGGCGGGGCGCGACGCCGGTGCTGGTGACCAGTCCCGAGCGGCGGAATTTCGATGAGGACGGGCGGATCAAGCCGACGCTCGGCGACTATCCCGCCGCCGTCCGCGCGGTCGCGGCGGAGGAAGCGGTAGCGGTCATCGACCTGAACGCCGCCAGCATCGCGATCTACGAGGCACTCGGGCCGGCGGTCAGCCCGCAGGCGTTCAACGATGGCGGGGCGGACCGAACCC
Source organism: Sphingomonas sp. SAFR-052 (assembly GCF_051965015.1). Lineage (NCBI taxonomy): Bacteria > Pseudomonadati > Pseudomonadota > Alphaproteobacteria > Sphingomonadales > Sphingomonadaceae > Sphingomonas > Sphingomonas sp. SAFR-052. The sequence continues at coordinate 17,990 of NZ_JBQCMO010000005.1, forward strand.
ACCACAATAATTACGGCGCGTGGCTGCTGGCGCGGGCGGTGGCGGAGGGGCTCCGGACGCTGCCGGGCATGGCGGGGCATGTGACGGCGGAGCGGTTTGATCCGGCGCATCCGCCGCTGCCGGCGGCGGTGACGATCGTGCCGAGTGCGGCACGCAGCGACGTGCGGCCCGACGGCAATTGATCGACCGGCGCGCCGTGTTGCTGGGGATGCTCGCCCTGCCCTTTCCCGCCCATGCGGCGCGGCGGTTCGACGTGCGAGCGTTCGGCGCGGTCGGGGATGGGCGGACTCTCGATACGGCAGCGGTGCAGCGGGCGATCGATGCGGCGCGGGGCGGCGGGACGGTGGTGTTTCCGAAGGGGCGCTATCGATGCTTCACGCTAAGACTGGTGAGCGATGTGACGCTGGTATTGGAGCGGGGAGCGGTACTTATCGCTGCCGATCCGGCGCGGGACGGCGGGCGCTATGCGCTGCCCGAGGATCGCGGTGAGCAGCTGTATCAGGATTTCGGACATAGCCATTGGCATAACAGCTTGATCGTCGGCGACGGCGTGAAGCGGGTAGCGATCATCGGGCCGGGGATGATCGATGGCGAGGGGCTGACCCGCGACGGGCCGGGGGCGCGGTGGCGTCGGCAGGCGGGCGAGCGCCCGCTGTCGATGCGGCAGATGACGGCAGCGGAGATCGCGGCACTGGAACCCGATGCCGCGCGGATGAACGGGCTGGGGAACAAGGCGATCGCGCTGGTGGAGGCGCAGGACGTGCGGATCGAGGGGCCGACGATCGCGCGCGGCGGGCATTTCGCGATCCTCGCCACCGGATGCCGGGGCGTGGTGCTGCGCGACCTGACGATCGATACCAATCGCGACGGGATCGACCTAGACGGGGTCGGCGACGTGCTGGTCGAGCGGTGCCGGGTGAACACGCCCAATGACGATGCCATTGTTTTGAAGAGCAGTTTCGCGCTCGGCCGGGTGATCCCGTGCAGCGACGTGACGGTGCGGGATTGCGTGGTGTCGGGGTTCGATCCGGGTACGCTGATCGACGGGACACGGCGGCGGACGCAGCAGGTCGCGCCCGACCGCGATCGGGTGACCGGGCGGATCAAGCTGGGGACCGAGAGCAATGGCGGATTTCGGCGGATCCGGATCGAGCGGTGCCGGTTCGAGCGGTCTCGGGGGCTGGCACTGGAGGCGGTCGATGGCGGGGTGATCGAGGACGTGATCGTCCGCGACCTGACCATGGCCGACGTGACCACCGCTCCTCTGTTCCTGCGGATCGGCGACCGGCGACGCGGGCCTGCGGGTACCGGCGTGGGTGCGATCCGGGGGGTGACGGTCGAGGGATTGACCGCGACAGGCATCGACCACCGGTTCGCGGCGACGCTGGCGGGGTTGCCGGGGCACGCGATCGAGGACGTAACCCTGCGGGATATCAGCCTTTCCTATCTGGGCGGGGGGCAGCCGGTGGCGATGCCGCCGGAGCTGGCCGATGCCTATCCCGAGCCGAGCATGTTCGGACCGACCCCGGCCTGGGGGTTGTGGTGCCGGCATGTGCGGGGGCTGACCGTCGAGGGGCTGGAGCTAGTCACCAAGGGTGATGGGCGGGCGGCGATCCGGATGGACGATGTCGAGGGGGCGAAGGTGACGAAGGTTACACGTAGCGATTGACCTGCACGTCCGATCGTTTTATTATTTGGATATAACGTTCACATAGTGAACAAGCAGGAGGGGTGGATGGCGCGGCAGGCGTTTCGGATGCAGTTGAAGCCGGGCATGGCCGCCGAGTATCGTGCGCGCCACGACGCGATCTGGCCCGAGCTGTCGGCGCTGCTGCGTGAGGCGGGGATTTCGGATTACTGGATCTTCCTAGACGAAGCGACCGGCGCGCTGTTCGCGACGCTGGAACTGGCCGAGCAGAATCAGCGCGATAGCCTGCCCCAACATCCGGTCATGCAGCGTTGGTGGGACTCGATGGCGCCGCTGATGGAGACGCAGGCCGACAACCGGCCGCTCGAATGGCCGCTCACGCCCATGTTCCACATGGCATGACCCGGATGCTCCGTAGCCTGCTCCTGTGTGGCGCTGCCGTGTCGATGTTGACGCCGGCGGTCGCCCAGACCGCGAAACCGACCGCCAATCTGGCCGCGCCGGTCAAGAAATTCGGGCGTGTTTCGTATGATGCCCGCTCGCTGATGATCGATGGCAAACGGATCACCATCTGGTCGGCCGAGGTCCATGCGTTCCGCCTGCCCTCCCCCGACCTGTGGCGCGACGTGTTGCAGAAGATGAAGGCGAGCGGGTTCAACACCGTCGCCTTCTATTTCGACTGGGGGTTCCACAGCCCGAAACGCGGTGTGTACGACTTCACGGGCATTCGCGACATCGACCGGCTGCTCGACATGGCGGCCGAGGAAGGGCTGTACGTCATCACCCGCGCCGGGCCGTATGTGAATGCAGAGCTGACGCGCGGCGGCTTTCCGGGATGGTTGCAGAACCAGCGGGCGCGGGCGCGGACCGACGATCCCGACTATCTTGCCGCTGCCGACGAATGGCTCAGCCAGATCAACCCGATCATTGCCCGCCACCAGATCAACAACGGCAAGGGCACGGTGATCCTGCACCAGATCGAGAACGAACTGGCGCTGACCACCCCGGCACAGGGGCGGTATATGGACCACCTCTATGCCAAGGCGCGGGCGGACGGGATCACCGTGCCGCTGTTCCATAACGATCAGGGGCGCAACGGATATTGGGTGCCGCGCGGATCGAACGTCGCCAAGACGGTCGAGGGTTCGCCCGACCTGTACGCGTTCGACGGCTATCCCGGCGGCACCTGTACCGTCGGTGGCAAGGTGACGCGCGGGAGCGCCGCGCCCGACTGGGGTTTCTACGGCCCCGGCGGAGCGAAGGGTGGTGCTTCGGCCAGCCCGAACACGCCCGGCTTCGCGGCCGAATTCGGCGGCGGCTGGTTCGATTATTGGGGATCGAACGGCGGCTATGAGTGCAACGCCCGCCAGCGCGGCAAGCGGTTCCAGCGGGTATTCTATGGCACCAATCTGGCCAACGGCATCGCCATCCAGAGCTTCTATATGGGGTTTGGCGGGACCAGCTGGGGCTGGTTGCCGGCGCCGGTGGTCTTCACCAGCTATGACTATGGCGCGGCGTTCAGCGAGACGCGCGAGGTGCGCGAAAAGGCCGAGGAACTGAAGGCGCTGGCCGGCATGATCGCGGCGGTGCCCGATCTGGCGGGGATGGTGCCGGCGGGGCCGGTGACGATCTCTTCGCCGAATATCCAGGTCTATCACAACAAGTCGCCGGAAACCGACGCCCGGTTTTTGCTGGTGACGCACAATCCGTCGAACAAGCAAAGCGACGACCGCTTCACCATCACCGCCGACCTGCCCGACGGACGCTATGCGTTGCCGGAGATGCGGCTGAACGGGTTCGATGCGAAGTGGTTGATTGCCGGCGTCAATCTGGGCGGGCAGCGGCTGGTCTATGCGACGTCGGAATTGCAGTCGCATCTGCGGATCGACGGCGGCGATATGCTGCTGCTGTACGGGCGGACGCAGGAAGCGGGCACGACGGTGCTGCGCTATGCCAGCGCGCCGAGCGTGCGGGTGATCGCCGGGCACGTGCGGTCGTCCTTCGATACGGCGCAGGGCGATTTGCGGCTCGATTACACGCATGGCAGCCTAGCGCGGGTGCAGGTGTCGGGCGGCGGACGGCCGCCGATGACGCTGCTGATCGGCGATGAGGGCGAGGTCGCGAAGTTCTGGAAAGCGGGCGACGTGCTGGTGCGCGGGCCGGCGCTGGTACGCGGGCCGGCGCTGGTACGATCGGCCAAGGGTGGCGCGACGCTGGCGTTGACCGGCGACACCAGGGAAGCGACGCCGCTGGAGGTCTGGGCGCCGAAGCGGGTGCGGTCGGTGACGTGGAACGGTGCGCGGGTCGCGACCGGGACGGGCAGCGCCGGCAGTCTGGTCGCGCGTTCGCCCCTGCCCGGTCCGGCGGCGGTGACGTTGCCGGTACTGGCCGAGTGGCGGATGGCGCCGGGATCGCCCGAGGCGGAACCCGGCTTTGACGATGCGGCGTGGCAGGCGATCGATAATCGCGCCTATGCCAGCATCACCGCGCGGCCCGATGGGCAGCCGAACATGCTGATGGACGCATACGGCTTTCATGAGGGCGATGTGTGGTATCGCGGGCGCTTCACCGGCACGGCCGATGCCGAGCGGCTGCGGCTCTATTACGGGGCCGGCGGGTCGGGGATGGTACAGGTGTTCCTCGATGGCAAGCTGATCGGGCAGGACGAGCTGCCCGGCGGATTGCCGCGACCGATCACGACGGGGACCGCGACGATCGCGCTGCCGGATCCGGCACGGACGCCGGGCGAGCATGTGCTGTCGGTGATGCTGCGCAACAACGGCCATAACTGGGACCTCGACGCCGACGATTTCCATAAGGAAGCGCGCGGGATCGTGTCGGCTTCGGTCGAGAAACAGGCGGGGCAGTCCTTCGCCATCCCGGTCGCGTGGAAGATTCAGGGGCGGCAGGGCGGCGAGGATATCGTCGATCCGGTCCGCGGGGTCGCCAATAATGGCGGGCAATTTGGCGAGCGGATGGGATGGCACCTGCCCGGGTTCGACGATGCGCGCTGGGCGAAGGTCACGTTGCCGGCGACCTCGGCTCCAGCGGGGACCAGCTGGTATCGCACCAGTTTCGACCTGAACGTGCCCAAGGGGCAGGATGCGACGATCGGGGTGTCGTTCGGCGATGCATCGCTTCCCCGATCGCCGGTCGATTACCGCGTGCTGGTGTTCGTCAATGGCTGGCATATGGGGCAGTTCATCGCCCATGTCGGGCCGCAGCGGACGTTCGTCGTGCCCGAAGGCATACTGAACCATCGCGGGCGCAACGTGCTTTCGCTTGCCGTCACCAGCGATGGTGCGCCGGGCAACGCGCTGGAGCAGGTGCGGCTGGTGACGATGCGCAACGTTCGCGGCGGGGTGCCGGTGCGGATGGTCGATGCGCCGGCGGTGTTGGCAGCGGCGAAGTGACCGGCGTCGTTTCTTCGTACCCCCGCGCAGGCGGGGGTCCAGAGCCGCAGGCGAACCACTTGCGGCCCTAGGCTCCCGCCTGCGCGGGTGCAAACCGAATTCTTACACGAACAACCCTTCTACCGGAGCTATCATGGCCGCGCTGACCCACGACATTCCCCGCCAACAGGTGACCGACGCCATCGCGCTGCTGATGGACAATCTGGTCAATATCAAGGACGAGACGGGCGAGTTCCTGCTCCATCTCGACGACGGGCGGATCATCGACACCAAGGGCTGGGCCGGGTGGGAATGGACGCATGGCGTCGGCCTGTTCGGCATGTGGCGCTATTATGAGCAGACCGGCGACAAGGCGGCGCTGGCCATCATCAAGCAATGGTTCGAGGATCGCTTTGCCGAGGGCACGCCGACCAAGAACATCAACACCGTCGCGCCGTTCATCACCCTCGCCTATCTGTACGAGCATGAGCCGGACCCGCGCTATATCCCGTATCTGGATACGTGGGCGGAATGGCTGATGGCGCCCGACGGCCTGCCCAAGACCGAAGAGGGCGGGTTCCAGCATATCGTCTATAACGACGAAAATCCGGGCGAGATGTGGGACGACACGCTGATGATGAGCGTGTTGCCGCTGGCCAAGATCGGGCTGTTGTTGAACCGCCCGCATTATGTCGAGGAGGCGAAGCGCCAGTTTCTCGTCCATATCAAGTATCTGTTCGACAAGAAGACCGGGCTGTGGTTCCACGGCTGGGACTTTAACGGGCGGCACAATTTCGCCGAAGCGCTGTGGGCGCGTGGCAATTGCTGGGTCACGATCGCGATTCCGGAGATCATCGAGATTCTCGATCTGCCGCAGGGCGATGCGCTGCGCATGTTCCTGATCGATACGCTGGCGGCGCAGGTCAAGACGCTGGCCGAGACGCAGGACGAGAGCGGGTTGTGGCATACGCTGATCGTCGACCCGACCAGCTATCTGGAAGCGTCGGCGGCGGCGGGGTTCGCCTACGGCATCCTGAAAGCGGTGCGGAAGGGGTATCTGCCGCGGCATTATGAGGCGGTCGGGATCAAGGCGGTGCGTGGCGTGCTCGCCAATATCGACGAGACCGGCGAGTTGAAGCAGGTCAGCTTCGGGACCGCGATGGGCGATACGCAGCAATTCTACAAGGATATTGCGCTGACTTCGATGCCGTACGGGCAGAGTCTGGCGGTGTGTGCGCTGGCTGAGTTTTTGCGGACGTATATCTGAGGGCTGGCCGGGAACCCTACCCATTCCGTACCCCCGCGGAGGCGGGGGTCCAGGGTCACGGGCGGTGCGCTGTGTGGCTCTGGATCCCCGCCTGCGCGGGGATACGGTTTGGGGCGGGTCACGCCCTACCCCACACAAACGACGTACCCCGGCGGAGGCCGGGGCCTAGTTGAGGGACGCTGCCCGCATCTCGCGGAGGTCTTCCCAACTGGGCCCCGGCCTTCGCCCGGGGGTACGATAACGTCCGTGCGTTGGGCGATCAGCCCGCCAGCAACGCCTTAATTGCGTCGATCGCCTCGGCGCCCTTCGATCCGTCCGGGCCGCCGCCCTGCGCCATGTCGGGACGGCCGCCGCCGCCCTGCCCGCCCAAGGCCGCGACCGCCGCCTTGACCAGATCGACCGCGCTGATCCGGCCGACAAGGTCGCTCGACACGCCGACACCGACCGAGGCACGGCCGTCATTGACCGCGACCAGCGCGACCACGCCGGACGGCACGCGCGCACGGGCTTCGTCGATCGTGCCGCGCAGGGCCTTTGCCTCCAGCCCGTCGATGACCTGACCGAGGAAGGCGATGTCGCCGACCTGTTCGGGACCGGCGGGTGCGGCACCGGCGCCGCCACCCATGGCCAGCGCCTTCTTGGCGTCGGCCAGTTCGCGCTCGAGGCGACGGCGATCCTCGACCAGTTGCGCGACGCGCGCGGGGACCTCGTCGGGGGTCGCCTTCAGCGCTGCGGCGGCTTCGCGGAGCTTCGCGTCGCGGTTGCCGAGCCACTGGCGCGCGGCTTCGCCGGTCAGCGCCTCGACACGACGGACGCCCGAGGAGACGGCGCCTTCGGACACGATCTTGAACAGGCCGATCTCGCCCAACGCATTGACGTGCGTGCCGCCGCACAGCTCGATCGAGTAGGTGCCTTCCGCATCCTGCCCCATCGAGACGACGCGGACCTCGTCGCCATATTTTTCGCCGAACAGCGCCATCGCGCCCATCGCGATCGCGTCGTCGGGGGTCATCAGCCGGGTGGTGACGGTGCCGTTGCCGCGGACCTGCGCGTTGACGTCGGCCTCGACCAGCGCAAGCGAATCGGCGGCGATCGGTGACGGCTGCGAGAAGTCGAAGCGCAGCCGTTCGGGCGCGACCATCGACCCCTTTTGCGCGACATGGGTGCCGAGCCGTTCGCGCAGCGCCTCGTGCAGCAGGTGCGTCGCCGAATGGTTGGCGCGGATCTGTGCGCGGCGGGCGGTGTCGATGGTCAGCGCGACGCTGTCGCCGACCTTCAGGCTGCCAGCGTCGATCGTGGCGACATGGGCGTGCAGCTTGCCCAGCTGCTTGGCGGTGTCGGTGACGGTCGCCGTCAGCCCGGCATCGGTGGTCATGGTGCCAGCATCGCCGACCTGGCCGCCGCTTTCGGCATAGAAGGGCGTCTGGTTGGTGAGGACCAGCACCTCGTCGCCGGCCTCAGCCGATTCGACGCGCACGCCGTCCTTGACGATGGCGACGACCTGTCCCTCGCCCGCCTCGACCGAATAGCCGATGAATTCGGTCGGACCGGCGGTTTCGAGGACGTCGAACCAGATATCGTCCGAAGCCTTGGCACCCGAGCCCTTCCACGCGGCGCGTGCCGCCCGCTTCTGTTCGGCCATCGCCGCGTCGAAGCCGGCACGGTCGACGGCATAGCCCTGGGCGCGGAGCGCGTCCTCGGTCAGGTCATAGGGGAAGCCATAGGTGTCGTAGAGCTTGAATGCGGTCTCGCCGGCCAGCGTCGCGCCATCGGCCATGCCGGCGGTTGCTTCGTCGAGGAGCTTCAGCCCCTTGTCGAGCGTGCGGCGGAACTGGGTCTCTTCCTGTTGCAGCGTCGCTTCGATCAGCGGCTGGGCGCGGACCAGTTCGGGATAGGCGGCGCCCATTTCGGACACGAGCGAACCGACCAGCCGGTGCATCAACGGGTCCTTGGCACCCAGCAGATGCGCGTGGCGCATCGCGCGGCGCATGATGCGGCGGAGCACATAGCCGCGCCCTTCATTGGCCGGCAGCACGCCGTCGGCGACGAGGAAGCCCGAGGCGCGAAGGTGATCGGCGATGACGCGGTGGCTGGCCTGGATCGGACCCTCGGCGCGGGTGCCGGTAAGTTCGCACGACGCGGCGATCAGCGCCTTGAAGGTGTCGGTATCATAATTGTCCGACACGCCCTGCATCACCGCCGCGATGCGTTCGAGGCCCATGCCGGTGTCGATCGACTTCTTGGGCAGTTCGCCGACGATCTCGTTCGCGTCCTGCTCGAACTGCATGAACACGAGGTTCCAGATCTCGACGAAGCGGTCGCCATCCTCGTCGGGCGAGCCGGGAGGGCCGCCGGGGATATGGTCGCCGTGATCGTAGAAGATTTCCGAGCACGGACCGCACGGGCCGCTGTCGCCCATCGCCCAGAAATTGTCCTTGGTCGGAATGCGGATGATCTTGTGATCGGGCAGGCCGGCGATCTTCTTCCACAGGTCGAACGCTTCGTCGTCGGTGTGATAGACGGTTGCGGTCAGTTTCTCCGCGGGCAGACCCCAGTCGCGGGTCAGCAGCGTCCAGGCGTTCAGGATCGCCTGTTCCTTGAAATACTCGCCGAACGAGAAATTGCCGAGCATTTCGAAGAAGGTGTGATGCCGCGCGGTGTAGCCGACATTGTCGAGATCGTTATGCTTGCCGCCGGCGCGCACGCATTTCTGCGACGACGTCGCCGTCACATAGGCCCGCGTCTCCAGCCCGGTGAACACGTTCTTGAACGGCACCATGCCCGCATTGACGAACATCAGCGTCGGATCGTTCTGCGGAACGAGCGGGGCGGAGGCGACGCGGGCGTGGCCCGCCTTCTCGAAAAAGTCGAGGAACGAGCGGCGGACATCATTGGTCGAGGTCATGCGGGCTCGATACGCAGGCACGCGCGACTTGCCAAGCTGCGACAAGCACAGGGGTTGACCCGGACGAAACATTCCCGTCCTTTCCCGCGCAAACGATCAGGGACTGCGCATGGCCAAGCGGCTTACGACTTTCATTCTCATCGCCCTTGTCGCGGGCCTCGTGCTTGGCTGGGCGCTGAACGCCGGGCTGGACGATGGCGGCGGCGCGGGCAGCGCGACGCTGAAGAACATCGCCTATTACCTCTCCGCGGTGACCACCGTGTTCCTGCGGCTCATCAAGATGATCATCGCGCCGCTGGTCTTTTCGACGCTGGTCGTCGGCATCGCGCATATGGGCGACAGTTCGTCGCTCGGCCGCGTCGGGCTGCGGTCGTTCGGCTGGTTCGTGATGGCGAGCTTCATCTCGCTGATGCTCGGGCTGGTGCTGGTCAATCTGTTGCAGCCGGGCGTGGGGCTGGGCCTGCCGGTCCCACCGGTGACCGCCGCGACCGGCGTCGACAAGCCGGCGTTCGATTTTGTCAAGTTCGTCGGCCATATCTTCCCCGCCTCCGGCATCGAGGCGATGGCGACCAACGAGATATTGCAGATCGTCATCTTCTCGCTGTTCATCGGCGTCGCGCTGACCGCGGTCGGCGACAAGGGCAAGCCGCTGGTGCGCGCGCTCGAGGGCCTTGTCGCGGTGATGTTGCAGGTCACTGACTATGTCATGCGCTTCGCGCCGTTCGCGGTGTTCGCGGCGGTGACGGCGACGCTGGCCGAGCGGGGACCGGGGATCATCGGCGACCTCGCCTATTTCATGGGCAGTTTCTATCTCGGCCTCGCTACGCTGTGGACGGTGCTGATCGGCATCGCGTTCGCGATCATCGGCCCGCGGGTGAAGATGCTGCTGCGCTATCTGCGCGATCCGATCCTGCTCGGCTTTTCGACGGCATCGTCTGAGGCCGCCTATCCGCGCACGCTGGAAGCGCTCGACCGGTTCGGGGTGCCGCCACGCATCGCCAGCTTCGTGCTGCCGCTCGGCTATTCGTTCAACCTCGACGGGTCGATGATGTATATGACGTTCGCGTCGATCTTCATCGCGCAGGCCTATGGCATCGACCTGAGCTGGGGACAGATGATCCTGATGCTGCTGGTGCTGATGGTCACGTCGAAGGGGATTGCCGGCGTACCGCGCGCCAGCCTGGTGGTGATCGCCGCGACTTTGGGCATGTTCAACATCCCGGAGGCGGGGCTGTTGCTGATCCTCGCCATCGATCACTTCCTCGACATGGGTCGCACCGCGACCAATGTCGTCGGCAACGCGATCGCCGCCAGCGTCATCGCCAAGTGGGAGGGCGGGTTCGACGCGCCCGAATCGCCGGTGATCGAGCCGTTGCCGACGCCTTCGGGGCATCCGCGTACCGACGTCCCCGACAGCTTCCGTGACATGGGCGAGCCGAAATAATGGAGAGCCGCGAGGCGGACCACCCCGCCCCGCCCGCCAGCGGCCCGACCTATGGCAGCTATCTGCGGCTCGACCGGTTGCTGACGTCGCAGGAGCCGCTGTCGGACACGCATGACGAATTGCTGTTCATCGTCATCCATCAGGCGTCAGAACTGTGGATCAAGCTGTGCCTGCACGAGCTGGAAGCGGCGCGGCAGGCGCTGATCGCCGACCGGCCGGGCAGCGCGTTCAAGATGATGGCGCGCGTCGCCCGTGTACAGCAACAGCTCATCCAGAGCTGGGAGGTGCTGGCGACGATCACCCCGGCCGATTATTCGGCGATGCGGGGCAAGCTGGGCGGGAGTTCGGGGTTCCAGTCGGTGCAGTATCGGCTGCTCGAATATATGCTGGGTGCGAAGAAGGCGGGGATGCTGGCGGCGCATGACGGCGACGTCGATGCGCAGACGGTATTGCGCGAGGCGCTGTCGCGGACCAGCCTGTATGACGAAGCGCTGCGGATGCTGGCGCGGCGCGGGTTCGCCATTCCGGCAGACCGGCTGGAGCGCGATTTCACCCAACCCTATGTCGCGTCCCCGGCGGTCGAGGCTGCGTGGCAGGCGGTGTATCAGGACCCCGATCGCTGGTGGGACCTGTACGAACTGGCCGAGAAGCTGGTCGACCTTGAATATCGCGTGCAGTTGTGGCGGTTCGGCCATCTGAAGACGATCGAACGGATCATCGGCTTCAAGCGCGGCACGGGCGGGACGGCGGGCGTCCCCTATCTGGCGAAGGTGATCGACGAAGTGTTCTTTCCCGAATTGCTGGCCGTGCGGGTGGCGTTGTGACGTCGCTGACGGAGGCCGAGGCGCTGGATGCCGCCGATCCGTTGCGCGGGTTTCGCGATCGGTTCGCGCTGCCAGAGGGGGTGATCTATCTCGACGGCAATTCGCTGGGCGCGCTGCCGAAGTCGACGCCGGCGCGGTTGCAGGCGGTGGCGGTCGAGGAATGGGGCAATGAGCTGATCCGCAGCTGGAACGCACATGACTGGGTCGGAGCGGGACGGCGCGTCGGAGCGAAGATCGCGCCGTTCGTCGGGGCGCGGCCGCATGAGGTGGTGGTGGCGGATTCGACCTCGGCCAATCTCTACAAATTGCTGGTCGCGGCGGTGAGGGCGCAGGGGGAACGGCGGACGATCCTGTCGGAGCCGGGCAATTTCCCGACCGACCTGTATATGGCCGATGGTGCGGCATGGAGCATCGGCGACGCGCGGGTGAGGACCGTGCCGGTGGCGGAGATCGTCGATGCGATCGACGACGATGTTGCGGTCGTGCTGCTGACCCATGTCCATTACAAGAGCGGGGCGATGCTCGACATGGCGGCGATCACCGCCGCTGCGCAGGCGAAGGGCGCGCTGGTGCTGTGGGATTTGAGCCATAGCGTCGGGGCGGTGCCGGTCGACCTTAATGGCGGCAACGCCGACCTGGCGGTCGGGTGCGGTTATAAATATCTGAACGGTGGCCCCGGTGCCCCGGCATTCCTGTATGTGGCGGAGCGGCATCAGGCGGTGTTGCGATCGCCGCTGTCGGGGTGGTTCGGCCATGCTGCGCCGTTCGATTTCGGCGACGATTATGCGCCGGCGGGCGATATCGGCCGGTTCCAGTGCGGGACGCCGCCGATCCTCGGCATCGCTGCGCTTGAGGAAGGGATCGCCCAGTTCGATGGCGTCGATCGTGCAGCGCTGTTCGCCAAGGGGCGGGCGCTGGGCGATGCGTGTATCGCGCTGATGGCGCAGCATTGTCCCGACATGGAACTGGTGTCGCCGCGGAATGCGACGGCGCGGGGCAGCCATGTCTCGTTCCGGCACCCCCAGGCCTATGCGATCTGTCAGGCGCTGATCGATCGCGGGGTGATCGGCGATTTCCGCGCGCCGGACGTGCTGCGGCTGGGCTTCGCGCCGCTCTATGTCGGGTTTGCCGATCTGTGGCGGGCGGTGGCGGTGCTGGCGGAGGTGCTGCGTGAGGGTAGTTGGGACAAGCCCGAATATCATGCGCGCAACGCGGTAACCTGACGGAACGAATTGAGAACGCGGCGGTTGGTGGCGGCGAAAGGAACTGCCATGACCGACCATGCCAATCCCAAGAGCGAACCCTTTTCGAATGCCGAGAAGGACCCGGACGACTGGACGACCGGCGACGAGAAGATGACCGGGGCGCAGGCGTCGTATCTGAAGACACTGAGCGAGGAAGCGGGCGAGCCGTTCGACGACGGCCTGACCAAGGCGGAAGCGTCGAAGGCGATCGATGCATTGCAGGAGAAGACCGGGCGTGGGGTGAGCTGAGGCTCCCCCTTCTCCTTCCGTTCGTTTCGAGCGGAGGTTCGAGCTTGTCGAGAACCGTAGTCGAGAAGTTGGTGCCCCAAGCGCCCCGTTCTCGACAGACGCTTCTCGACTTCGCTCGAAGCTGCTCGAACCGAACGGGGGAGTTCGGGGTCAGGACGTCGGACGCATCGCCATCAGCCGGTCGAGCAATACCAGCCGGGTCGCGAGGTCGACGCGGTAGGTTGCATTCGGCCTCGACCGCTTGAGTGCGGCCAGCCATGCCCGCTTGGCGCCGGCCAAGTCGCCGGTCTGGATCAGGGCCATGCCGTAGTAGAAATAGGGTCCGGGATGGTCCGGCGCGTTGGCGATCCCCTGGGCGAAGGCGAGTTTGGCGGCGGGCGACAGGACGCGGCCGCCGTCATGGGCGAGGATCGCGGTGCCGAGCCGGGTCCACAGCCGCGCGCTCTGCGGATTGCCCTGCAACCCGCCGAGCACCGCATTCACCGCCGCCTGGGTCGCGCCGGCGCGCGCGAGCCCGTCGGCGGCGACGGCATAGGCATAGTCGTAGGTGAAGCGACCCCAGATCGCGTCGCGCAGATCGTCGGCGGCGATGTCGACCGGCTCGGTCTCGCGGTGCGCGGCGCGTGGCGTGCCAGGGAGTTCGGGGCTGCCCTGCCACGCATAGCCGGCCGCGCCGAGCATCAGTGCGGCACCGACGAACCCCCAGAGCGGCTTGGCGACGCGCGCCAAGACCAGCAGCGCGAAGCTGCCGACCAGCAGCGCCGTCAGGATCAGCCAGCCGTTCATCGCCGCCTCCGCTTCAGACTGCGCCGCGCGAGCACGATGCCGATGCCGAGCAGCAGGAGCGGCGTCGCCCAGAGCAGGAGGCTGGCCGGCGAGAAGGGCGGGTCGTAGCTGACATAATCGCCATAGCGCTGGATCAGCCAGTCGCGGACCTGGTCGGGGCGTTCGCCCGCCGCGATGCGTTGCCGGACCAGCGCACGCATGTCGGCGGCCATGTCGGCATCGCTGTCGGCGATCGACTGGCTTTGGCAGACGAGGCAGCGCAGCGTTTCCATCAGTGCCTTGGCCGCGCGTTCCTGCGCCGGATCGGGCAGTTGCGTGTCGGCGAGTGCGGGCGGCGGCACGTTGGATTGTGCCGCTGCGGGGCCGGCGAAAAGCAGCGCGAGGGGGAACAGCGCCCTCATCGTGCGGCCTTCAGCTTGGCGAGGAGGACCGGCACGTCCTCGTCGCGGATCGCGCCGATATGCTGGTGGGCGATGCGCCCCTGCCCGTCGATGACGAAGGTCTCGGGCACGCCCGACGATCCGAGTGCCAGTTGTACCGAGCTGTTCCGGTCGTCGCCGATCGCGGCATAGGGGTCGCCATAGTCTGCGAGGAACGCGGCGACCTTGTCGGGCGTATCGCGGATCGCGATAGCGTCGATCGCTGCGCCAGCGTTGGCGAGCTTTGCCAATTGCGGGGCTTCTGCGGCGCAGGGGACGCACCAACTGCCGAAGACGTTGAGGAGGCGCGGCTGGCCGGTGCGGAAGACTGCGGTGGTCAGGCCCGGCTTGCTCGGGAGCGCGGGGGCTAGGGTGAAGGCCGGCAGCGGCTGCCCGACCAGGCGCGAGCGGACCTGCCGGTCGGGCTCCTGACGCAACATCCACGCGAACAGGCCGGCGATGACGACGAACGCCAGCAGCGGCACCCAGAGCAGCCGCCGCTTCACCGCGCCCTCCGTCGCCGGACGCGACCGATCAGCGACACGAACCCGCCGAGCGCGATCAGGCCGCCACCGGCCCAGATCAGCGTCACGAACGGCTTCCACCACAGCCGCAACTGCCGCCGCCCGCCATGATCGTCGCGGCCGAGCACGGCGTAGAGCTGTCCGTCCCAGAAGGTCGCGAGCGCGGCTTCGCTGGTTTCGGTCGGCGGGTTGGCGAAGAAACGCTGTTCGGGGCGCAGCAGGAACGGCTTCCCGCCGTCGCGGGTGACGATCAGCCGCCCCTGCACCGCCGACCAATTGTCGCCGACGACCGGCTTGATCCCCTCGAACCGGATCGCGAACGGACCGACGCGGTTGCTCTCGCCCGGCGCGGCCGCGACGAGGCGTTCGGCGGTGAAGGCGCTGTCGCTGGTCATGCCGGCAAGGCTGACGGCGATGCCGAGATGCGCGACGACCATGCCCCAGATCGGCAGCGGCGTGCGCCACGGACTGCGGCCGATCAGCGGCAGGACGCTGGCGACCGCAAGTCCCGCGGCGAGCGACAGGCCGAGGACCGGCATCCAGCCGGCATCGCTGAACAGCAACACGATAAAGACGAGCAGCGAAACCCCGGCCGGCACCGCGATCCGCCGGGCGACCGCCCTGCCCCGGTCGCGCCGCCAGCGCAGCAACGGCCCGACCGCCATGCCGGCGACCAGCAGCAATGCGATCGGCCCTGCGGCCCGGTTGAAGAAGGGCGGGCCGACCGACAATTGCACGCCGAACGCCTCGGCCAAGAGCGGGTAGAGCGTGCCGATCAGCACGATGCCGAGGATGACCGACAGCAACAAGTTGTTGAGCACCAGCCCACCTTCGCGGCTGACCGGTTCGAACAATGCCCCCTGTCGTACCGTACCGACGCGGAAGGCGAACAGGGCGAGCGCTCCGCCAATATAGAGAATCAGCAGCGCGAGGATGAAGCTGCCGCGCGTGGGATCGACCGCAAAGGCATGGACGCTGGTCAGGATGCCCGAACGGACGAGAAAAGTGCCGACCATCGACATCGAAAAGGCGACGACCGACAGCATGATCGTCCATGCGCGCAACCCGTCGCGGGTCGCCAGTACCGTCACCGAATGGAGCAACGCGGTCGCCGCCAGCCACGGCATCAGCGAGGCGTTTTCGACCGGGTCCCAGAACCACCAGCCGCCCCAGCCGAGCTCATAATAGGCCCAGTAGCTGCCCGCGGTGATGCCGATCGTCAGGAAAATCCATGCGCCGAGCACCCATGGCCGCATCGCCCGCGCGAAATCGCGACCGACATCGCGGGTGACCAGCGCCCCGACCGCGAACGAAAACGCCACCGACAGCCCGACATAGCCGAGATACAGGGTCGGCGGATGGAAGGCGAGACCGGGGTCCTGCAACAGCGGATTGAGGCCGAGACCGTCGAGCGGTGCCGGCGACAGGCGGGCAAAGGGGTTCGAGGCGAACAGCAGAAAGGCGTAGAAGCCGGCCGCGATCGCCGCCTGCGCCGCCAGCGTCGCGACGTGGGTGCGCGTGACCAGCAACCGCTCGAACAGCGCGATCGCCCCGCCCGCCACCGCCAGCACGGTGACCCACAGCAGCATCGACCCTTCGTGATTGCCCCAGGTCGCGGCGACCTTGTACAGCATCGGCTTCGCGCTGTGGCTGTTTTCGGCGACCAGCAGCACCGACAGGTCGGTCCGCGCGAACAAGGCGACCAGCGCGGCGAAGGCACCGAGCGCCAGCACCCCCTGCGCCACCGCGACCGGCCGGACGGCGGCCAGCAGGTCGCGCACGATCTGCGGCGGTTCGCCTGCGCGCGACGGCAGCGCGATCGCCGCCATCGCCAGTTGCAGCAACGCCATCGCCGCCGCCAGCCACAGCGCCGCCAGACCGGCTTCGGCGATCACTGCTCGATGCTTTCGCTCTTGTGCATCTTTCCGGCGACCTGCGGCGGCATGTAGCGTTCGTCATGCTTGGCGAGCAGATTGTCGGCGACGAAACCGCCGCCGGCCAGGAACTTCCCTTCCGCCACCACGCCCGAATTCTCCCGGAACAGGTCGGGGACGATGCCGGAGAAACGGACCGGCACGGTCGCCTTCCCATCGGTGACGGTGAAGGCGATCGTCACGCCATCGGCCATGCGCTTGACCGATCCGGGGGCGACCATGCCGCCGAGGCGCACCGGCTTGTCGACCGGTGCCGAGGCGGCATCGGCCGGCGCATAGAAGAAGGCCGCTTCGTCGCTCAAAGCCGACATTGCCAGCAGCACCGCGCCGACGATCGCGACCACCGCCAGCAATGCCAGCGTCATGCGTTGCCGTTTCGGAGTCATCCCCGCTCCGCGCGGCGCATCGCCACCCATGCCGACACGATCAGCGCGACGATTGCCGCGATGGTCAGGCCGTAGGCGGCGAGGATGAACGGCCAATGGTTCATGCCGCGGCCCGGCGACGCATCCGCGCCTCCGCCTTGATCCGGGCAAGATCGGCCCGCATCCGCATCAGCACGATGCCGCCGAACAACAGGCTGGCGCCACCGGCGGTAAAGCCCAGCGGCCACAGGATCGACGGGTCGATCGTGGATTTGGCGAGGGTGATGCTCGGCCCTTGATGCAGCGTGTTCCACCACAGCACCGAATAGCGGATGATCGGGAGCAGCGCGGTGCCGGCGATGCCGAACAGCGCCGGTATCCGCCCGTCCCCGTCGCGATCGGCATCGGCGCGGGCGAGCGCCAGATAGGCGAGATAGACGAAGAACAGCAGCAGCATCGACGTCAGTCGTCCGTCCCATTGCCACCATGTCCCCCAAGTCGGACGACCCCAGATCGAACCGGTGGCAAGGCAGATGCCGGCGAACACGGCGCCGGGCAACGCGATGGCGCGTGCCGCGACCGCGGCCAGCGGGTGCCGCCAGACGAGATAGACGATGCTCGACAGGGCTAACCCCGACCAGCCGCCCATGCCGAGCCATGCGGCGGGCACATGGACATAGAGGATGCGGACGCTGTCGCCCTGCAGATAATCCGCCGGCGTCTGCGTCAGCCCCGCCCAGCACCCGAACAGGAACAGCGCCAGCCCGCCCCAGACCAGCAGCGGCGTCAGCGGTCGCGCGATCGACAGAAATCGACGGGGATTGGCAAGGGCATGGAAGCTGGGCACGGTCGCGCCCTGTCTATGCAAGCCGCACGGAAACGGCAATGCGGATCGACGTCCTGTCGCCGATCGCAACCGTAAGGATATATTACCGTTGGTACGCTACGGACTTGGACCCATATCCGGCTGGTTTGTACGGGAGTGATCATGAGTTTGCAGCACGATCATGCCGGCATTGTGAACCGGACCGCCGCCACCCCCGCCGGTCGGCGCATGTCGGCCAACCTGTTCCTCGCCAATCTGAGCGATGCGGATTTTTCGTTGCTTTCCCCGCATTTTGAACGGGTTTCGATCGCGGTCGGCGACGTGATCGTGCCGGCGGGGGCGCGGATCGAGTATCTGACCTTCCTCGATTCCGGCATCGCCGCACTGCTCGATTCGATCGAGGGCGAACGGCTGCACGCGGTCGGGCTGATCGGGAACGAGGGGTATCTGGGCTGGCCGGTGCTGCTGGGCGACGACCGGTCGCCCTATGCGACGATCCTGCGTGCCGAGGCGGGGACCGCGCTGCGCATCCCGGTCGATCGAGTGATCGAGGCGGCGGAACAGAGCGACACGCTGCGCCGCGCACTGCTGCGCTTCGTCGAGGTCTTCATGATCCAGATGGGGCGGACGGTCGTATCGGCACTGGGCCATTCGGTCGAACGGCGGCTGGCGCGGTGGATCCTGCTGTATCACGACCGGGTGCGCGGCGATGAGATCGCCATGACGCATGAGGAGTTCCGCATCATGCTGGGCGTACGGCGCAGCAGCATCACCGATGCGCTGCACCGGCTGGAGGAACAGCATGCGATTCGATCGGTACGCGGGCGGGTGATCGTGCGCGAACGCGAAAAGCTGTTGGCGCTGGCCGCCGATACCTATGGTTCGGCCGAGGCCGCCTATGAACGGCTGGTGCGGACCGGCGAGGAATAAGCGGCAAACGCAACGGACAAAAAAAGGGCCGCCCCGAAACGGAGCGGCCGAATACCCCAGGGGGCTGGGATCAGCTGGAAGCGCTTTGCCGGATCGTGCCGTTGACCCCGTTCGGGAAGAAGCCGCCGGCGGTTTGGACGGTGCGGTTCAGATAGACGATGTTCAACACCTGGCCGGGCGTGCGGCTGAAGGCGATGCCCATATTGTCGGCGGGGACGATGTTCGACGCAAGCGTCGAGCCGCTGCCGGTGGCGCGGATGCCCTGATCGAGATCGGTGCTGCCATCGAGGCTGTCGCGCGCGTTCGAGATCGCGTCGGCCGCATCGATCAGCGCCGGGGTGGCGACGCCCTTGCGATACAGCACGGTGCGGACCAGACCGGCATGATATGCCTCCGCCGCATGGATGCCGGCCGCCGCTTCGAGGAAGGTCTTGTTCGAGATGAACCCGACCGCGCCCTTGTAGGCGGTGACGCCGACATCCTCGAAGATATACGCGCCGAGCAGGAAATTCTCGTCATTGGCATAGACGTCGAACGCCGCCCCTGCCCCGATCAGCCCGGCGGCACGCGCCGCGTTCGAAAAGGCGCTGGTCGCGGTCACGCCGATATCGATCGCCGGTTGCGCCACCGCCGCCGACCCCAGCGCCCGGCGCAGGAAGTTGACGTGCGCGATCTCGTCCGCGGCGATTTCGCGGGCATAGCGGGCGACGAGCGGATCGGTGAAGGTTACCTGCCGGCCGCCGGTGACCGCCCCCTGGTTACCGGTACCCGACAGGCTGCTGTTGGGCAGGCCGGTGCCGAGCGCGGCGTAGGAATAGAATTGCGCTTCGAGATATTCGAGATTCAGCGCGAAGTTCAGCACATCGGCATCGCTGATCGCGCTGGTCGGGGTCGGCGTGGGGGTCGGCGTCGGCGTCGGCGTGGCACCGTTGCGCGGGCCGCCGCCGCTGTCGCTGCACGCGCCGAGCAGCGAGGCACCCGCCGTCGCGACGGCCGCGCCGCCGGCATAACGGATGAAGTCGCGCCGGGCGTTGCGGCGTTCGTCACAGGCTTCGAGCACCTGCAGGATCGGATCGTTGGTCATGCTACTCTCTCCCTGGCTCAGTTCGCGGCGCTGGCGCGGATGGTGCCGTTCACCCCGTTGGGGAAGAAGCCACCGCCATTCACCTGGGCGCGGTTGAGGTACACGATGTTCAGCACCTGCCCGGCCGAGCGGCTGAAGGCGATGCCGTCGCTGTCGAGGGGGACGATGTTGCTGGCAGTCGAGTTGCTGGCGAGCGGCGTCAGCCCCTGATCGAGATCGGTCGTGCCGTCGAGGCTGTCGCGCGCATTCGAGATCGCGTCGCTGGCGGCGATCAGCTGCGACGAAGGCGTCTCTATCCCCTTGGCATAGAGCGTCGTGCGGACGATCGCAGCGTGGTACGCCTCCACCGCGAGGATGCCGGCGGCGGCCTCGAGGAACACCTTGTTGGCGAGCAGCGGCGCCGCGCCCTTGTAGGCGGTGACGCCGACATCTTCGAAGATGTACGCGCCGAGCAGGAAATTCTCGTCGCTGGCATAGGGATCGAAGCTGGCGCCCGCGCCGATCAGCCCGGCCGCGCGCGCGGCATTCGAAAAGGCGCCCGTCGCCGAGGCGCTGATGTCGATCGCCGGCTGGGCGACGGCGGAGGTGCCGAGCCCGGCGCGGAGGAATTCGACATGCGCGCGTTCATCGGCGGCGATCTCCCGGGCATATTGCGCGACGATCGGGTCGGTGAAGGTCACCTGTCGCCCGCCGGTCACCGCACCCTGTTGCCCGGTGCCGGTCAGCAGCGAGCTGGGCAGGCCGGTGCCGAAGGCGGCGAAATAGTAGAACTGCGCCTCCAGATATTCCAAGTTCAGCGCGAAATTAAGAACATCGGCATCGCTGGGCGCGGTTTGCGCAATGGCTTCGTTCGATTCCGATGCGAAGATGACGGCGCCGCCGATCGCCGCCGCCCCCCCCAGCATCCGAAAGAAATCGCGCCGCTCCTCGCGGCGTTTGGCGCGTGCTTCGAACGCCTCCGTCAACAACGTCTGATCGGTCATGGCACCGTCTCCCTGCATCGTTCTTCCGCAGAAACGATACCGGCTCGAATAAAGATGCACGCCCGGACCGGACGTACGGTTCCGTACAGGGCACGGCCGATGACTGGATTGCAAAAAATCTTGCGGGCAAAAGGTCGTCAAATGGCGTTCGTAGTGCAAACAGACATTTCGCCCGACAATGGCAGTTTTCTGCCGACGACGGACAATCGGCTGATCGGATCGCTGCGCGCGGAAACGCGGCGACGACTGGCGATGGCGGCGACCCGCATCGAATTGAATACGGGCGACGTGCTTACCCGCGCCGGCGAACCCATCGATCGACTGGTCTTTCCCGAAGGCGCACCGGCGATGCTGTCGGTATCGACCGGCGGTTCGTCGCAGGATGTCGGGCTGATCGGGCGCGACGGCGTCGTCGGCTGGTCGCGCCTGTACAGCGACCAGCCGACGCCGTTCACCGCGCGCGTCCATATCCAGTCGGGCAGCGCGATCGAAATCCCGGCGGCGGCGGTAGTCAATGCCGCCGACGACGATCCCGAATTGCTGAAACGCATCCTGACCTTCGCCCAGCGCTTCACGATGCAGATGGCGCGGACGCTGGCGTCGGCGCTGCGCGACGTGCCCGAACGGCGCATCGCCCGCCTGCTGCTGATGATCGACGACCGAATCGATGGCGACACCATGTCGGTGACCCATGCCTCGATCGCGGCGACGCTGAACCTGCGCCGGGCGACTGTCACCGACTGTCTCCACATATTGGAGGGCGAGCATATGGTGCGGTGTTCGCGCGGGCGGATCACGATGCGCGACCGCGCGGCGCTGCAGGCGCGCGCCGGCCTTGCCTATGTCGCCGAAGACGGCCTGGCACCCGAAACGCCGCGCTGATCGTCAGGGCTGGCCGCGCACCGTCTTCAGGTCGATGCCGAGCCGCTGCACCTTGTAGTAGAAAGTCTTGCGCGGGATGCCGAGGCGGTCGATCGCCGCGCCGATCTCGCCGCCGGTCGCGGCGATCGCGGCGAGGATCGCCTCGCGTTCGAACGCGGCGATGCGTTCGGGCAGCGGGCGGCTGGCGTCGTCGGACGCCGCCATGCTGCCGCTGCCGTCGAGCCCCAGCACGAAGCGGTCGGCGAAATGCGCCAGTTCGCGGACATTGCCCGGCCAGTCGTGATGCGCGAGCAGGTCGCGCGCCTCGTGCGTCAGTGGCGGCACCTCGCGCCGCAGCCGCGCGGCCGACGCGTCGACCAGATGCGCGAACAGCAGCGGCACGTCCTCGCGCCGTTCGCGCAAGGGGGGAATGCGCAGCCGCACCGCCGCCAGCCGGTAGAGCAGCGCCGGGGCGATC
Source organism: Sphingomonas sp. SAFR-052 (assembly GCF_051965015.1). Classification (NCBI taxonomy): domain Bacteria; kingdom Pseudomonadati; phylum Pseudomonadota; class Alphaproteobacteria; order Sphingomonadales; family Sphingomonadaceae; genus Sphingomonas; species Sphingomonas sp. SAFR-052. Next base: position 40,153 of record NZ_JBQCMO010000005.1, read on the forward strand.
GCGTCGGGCGCGCGCTGCGCCTCCTCCGCCGCGGTCGCGATGACGCGGATATCGACCGGTACGGCATCGCGGTGCCCCCGAATCGCCCGGTCCTCGATCACCTGGGTCAGCCGCCCCTGGAGCGCGCGGGGCGCCTGATCGATATCGTCGAGGAACAGCGTGCCGCGCTGCGCGCCGACGATGCCGCGATCGCCGACGGTTACGAACAACTCGTCCTCGATCGCCTGTCCTGGCAGCGCGGCACAGGCCACCGCGACGAAGCGGTGCCGGGCGCGGCGGCCGGCGCGGTGGATCAATCGCGCCAGCAATTCCTTGCCGGTGCCGGTCTCCCCCTCGATCAGCAGGTCAATATCGGTATCGGCGAGCACCGGGATCATCTCGCGCAGGCGGACGATCGCGGGCGAGCGGCCGATCAGCGCCGCCTGTTCGCCGCCCGCCGCCTGTGCCCGCAACCGACGATTGTCGAGCGCCAGCGCGCGCGCGGCGACGGCGCGGGTGGCGGCGGCGATCAGCGCGTCGGGATCGAACGGCTTGGACAGGAAATCCCACGCCCCCGCCTTCAGCGCATCGACCGCCATCTCGACATCGGCATGGCCGGTCACGAGCACCACCGGCAGCGTCGGGTCGCGTTCGCGCAAGGTTCGGAACAGTTCGATCCCCGACATATGCGGCATGCGCACGTCGGTGACGACGATGCCGTCGAAATCGGCATCGATCGCAAGCAGCGCCGGCTGTGCCGCGACGAAGGGCACGACGTCGAATCCCGCCAGCGTCAGCAGCTGCTGGGTCGAGGCGCGCAGATCGGGATCGTCCTCGACCAGCGCCACCCGCCCCGCGATCGCACGAACGTCGCTCATGGCACCCGCCGCAGCGTCGCTTCGAAACGGGCGCCACGTTCCGAGGGAAGGAGCCGCAGCGTGCCGCCGAGATCGGTCATGATGTCCTGCGCGATGACCAGCCCCAGTCCCAGGCCGTTGGGGCGGCTGGTGACGAAGGGGGTGAACATGCGTTCGGCGACCGACGGATCGATGCCGGGACCGTTATCGGCGACGATCAGCGAGACGATATCGCCATCGACCTGCACCTCGATCGCGATGGCGGGATCGGGGCGGCCGTCCAGTGCCTCCAGCGCGTTCTGCAACAAATTGACCAATACCTGTTCCAGCCGCACCCGCCCAGCGACCACCAGCAGATCGTCGGAAATGACCGGCGCGGTGAAATCGACTTCGGACAGACGCTCCTTCAGGATAAGCCGCGCGCCGTCGACGATATCGGCCAGCGGCACCGGGCCGATCGTGCCGCTGCCCTTGCGCGCAAAGCCGCGCAATTCGGCCGTGACGAGGCCGATCCGGTCGGTCAGCCGGGCGATTGCCCCCAGATTGTCGTCGACCTGCCGCGCGTCGCCCCGCGCCAGCAATTGCCGGGCGGCAGCGACATAGTTGCGGATGGCGGCGACCGGCTGCGCGGTTTCGTGGGCGACACTGGCAGTGATCTGTCCCAGCGCGGCGAGGCGATTGGCCTGGCGCAGCCCCTCGCGCAGATCGGCGGCGCGCGCTTCGGCGGCGGCGCGTTCCTCCATCTCGTCGCGCAGCAGGCGGGTACGGTCGGCGACGGCGGCCTCCAGCTCGCTGGTACGGATCGCGCGACGGCGCGAGCGTTCGCGCAGGCCCCAGGCGAGCGCCAGCAGCGCCAGCGTGACGATCGCCGCGGCAATCGCGCTGCCGCGCACGACGCCGCCAACCGCCGGTTGCAACGGCATGGCGAGATGGACGCGCCAGCCGGCGGTGTCGGGATCGGTCTGGACATGCTGCAACAGGCGCCGTTCACCGTTCAGGCGGATCGCATCGTCGAGGATCGCGAACGGCCGCGGGCGCAGCGCTTCGGCGCCACTATCGGCACGCACTGCCGCGGCGATGACGGGCGCGATCGGCAGCGTCGCGGCGAAGCGCCATTGCGGAAGGCTGGAGATCAGGACCACCCCCGCCTTGTCGGTGACGAAGGTCAGCCCGCCCGCCGCGCGCCATTCCTGTTCGATCCGGTCGAATTCCAGCTTCACGATGACCACGCCCCCCTCGGCCGTCCGGCGGCTGAGATACAGGCCGGGGCGGTGGCTGACGGTGCCGAGCGCGAACTGCATGCCCGATCCCAACCGCATGGCATCGCGATAATAGCGGCGGAAGGTATAGTCCTTGCCGACGAAGCTTTGCGGATCGGCCCAGTTGCTGGCGGAAGTGGCCAGCCCGTCCCGCCCGATGACGTAGATGACCGACGCGCCGGTCGCGGCGGCGAGCGCGCTGAGCTTCAGGTTCAGCGCCTGCGCCGCGCCCTCGGCACCGCGCACCGCCGCGACGACGTCGCGATCGTCGGCCAGCGCCAGCGGCAGCAGGCGGAAGCGGGCAATCTCGCTGGCAAGCAATACCTGGCGCAACCGGGCATCGGCCTCCATCGATGCGACGAGGTCGGCGCGGGCACGACGTTCGGTCACACGACCGACCAGCACGGCGGCAAGGACGCTCAGGAGCAGCGCCCCGAACACCCAGCGAATCCATGCCGATCTCAGTCCCACCCGCATCGGCCACCAGCTTTACGAAGCGGAAAGCTTTTGTGCAAGAATTTGCACTTTGCGCGCTTTCCGGCGGCGGAAATTGGCGCAACGCAGGCGTAATGGTTTTGATATATATCTGTTATATATAGCTTTTATAACCTTGATTGCGCGCACGACAACCTTGATTGCAATCCGTTAAACCATTCTCGCAGCGCCAACCGCCACCAAAAGAACAGGGCCGGGCGCACCAGAGGATGAAAGGTCGTCGCATGATAATCACTGGTCATTCCACCCATCCGCCGATCCCGCCCGCAGCCAAGCCATGGTATACGCATCTGTACGTACAGGTGCTGGTCGCCATCGTGTGCGGCGTGTTGCTCGGTCACTTCTATCCGCAGACCGGCGAAGCGCTGAAGCCGGTCGGCGATGCGTTCATCAAGCTCGTCAAGATGATCATCGCGCCGGTCATCTTCCTGACGATCGTCACCGGCATCGCTGGGATGCGCGACCTGGCCAGCGTCGGCCGCGTCGCGGGCAAGGCATTCGCCTATTTCCTGTTCTTCTCGACCCTCGCGCTGATTGTCGGCCTGATCGTCGGCAACCTCGTCCAGCCGGGCGCCGGGCTGAACATCGATCCCTCGACGCTCGATACGTCGAAGGTCACCGAATACGCCGAAAAGGCGCATGACACGACCATCACCGGGTTCCTGATGGGAATCATCCCGGACACGTTCATCTCGGCGCTGACCGAGGGCAATATTCTCCAGACGCTGTTCGTCGCGATCCTGTTCGGCATCGGGCTCGCCATGATCGGTGACAAGGGCGAACGCGTCCTCGACGGCCTGAACGAAATCTCGATCGCCTTCTTCAAGGTCGTGGCGATCGTCATGAAGGCCGCTCCGATCGGCGCGTTCGGCGCGATGGCCTTCACCATCGGCAAATACGGCATCGGCACGCTGTTCAGCCTCGCGGCACTGGTCGGCACCTTCTACCTCACCGCCCTCGTGTTCGTCGTGGTCGTGCTCGGTGCGGTCGCCCAGTTCTGCGGCTTCTCGATCTTCAAGCTGATCTCGTATCTGAAGGCCGAACTGCTGCTGGTGCTCGGCACCTCGTCGTCGGAAAGCGCGCTGCCCTCGCTGATCGAGAAGATGGAGCGTGCGGGCATCCCGAAGTCGATCGTCGGGCTGGTCGTGCCGACCGGCTATTCGTTCAACCTCGATGGTACCAACATCTACATGACGCTGGCGGCGCTGTTCATCGCGCAGGCGTGCAACGTCGACCTGACGCTCGGCCAGCAGCTGCTGCTCCTCGCCGTCGCGATGCTGTCGTCGAAGGGCGCGGCGGGCGTGACCGGTGCGGGTTTCATCACCCTCGCCGCGACGCTGTCGATCGTGCCCACCGTGCCGGTCGCCGGAATGGCGCTGATCCTCGGCGTCGACCGCTTTATGAGCGAGTGCCGCAGCCTGACGAACTTTATCGGTAACGCGGTAGCAACCGTCGTCGTCGCAAAATGGGAAGGCAAGCTCGACAAGCACCAGTTCGACGAGGCCCTGGCCGGTCGCAGCGTGCGGGTCGACCAGATGCCCGAAGGCGCTATTCCCGCCGAGTGATCCCAACCTGCCGGCCCGGAGCGATCCGGGCCGGCGTCGACGACATCGCCCTGCGGGCGAACAAAGGTATGCCGAGATGAAGACGTTGCTGCGGCTGTGCGCCGCCTCCACCCTGATCGTTCCCGTCGCCGCCTGGGCCGAGGAAGCCCCCGCTCCCGCGACCGCCGCCGCGACCACGACCGTGCAGGTCGCCGATCGCGGCAATGCCCGTCCGGTGGCGCAGGAATATCCGACCGCAGGGGTCGGCGACGGCGTGACCGCCGGTGGCTACAACCAGTCGCGCTGGGCCGAGGACTGGACCAGGTATCGCGATCCCAAGAAGCGCGACGACTTCCTCGACCGGCTGAAATATATCCCGATCGGTGGCGACGACGTCTATCTGACGCTGTCGGGCGAGTTCCGCTACCGCGTCAACCTGACCACCAACCCCAATCTGCGCGACCGCGAGGCGCAGCGCCAGGACATCAACCGCATCGTCGGCGGTGCCGACCTGCATCTGGGCGACCATGTCCGCCTGTACGGCGAACTGGCCCATGCCGGCATGTCGGGCCGCAATCTGGGGGTGAAGGCAGGGCAGCTGCACAACGACCTGGTCGTGCAGCAGAGCTTCGCCGACGTGACCGGCACGATCGGCGGCGTCGATCTGGGCGTACGCTATGGCCGGCAAACCTTTGCCGACGGCCCGAACCTGATGGTCGTGCCGCGCGACAACAACACCATCTTCTTCGTCTACAACGGCGTGCGCGCCTGGGCGAAGGGCGACGCGATCCGCGGCGACGTCTTCGATTTCAAGACGACCCGGCTGGGCGTCGGCGGGACCGGTGACGACATCGTCGACGACAATCGTCGCTTCTCGGGCGCGACCGTCGGCTTCGTGCTGCCCAAGACCTTGCTCGGCGGATCGAACCTGTATTTCGACCCATTCCTCTGGCGGCTGCGCAACAGCAACGCCGTCTGGGGCGGGCGGACGGCGGAGGAAGTCCGCAAATTCTACGGGCTGCACCTCTATGGCGACAGCGGCCCGGTGAATCTCGACTGGACGGTCAATTATCAGGGCGGCGAATTCAATGGCCGACCGATCTCGGCATGGCTGATCCTGCTGCAACAGATGTACAAGGTCGGCAAGTCGAAGACCGCACCGCGCGTCGGCTTCCACTTCGACTATGCCAGCGGCGGCGGCTCCTATGGAACGGGCACGCTCAAGACCTCGCTCGCGCCGTTCGGCAACAACATCTATTACAGCTATCAGCTCTATGCGACGCCGACCAACATGATCGCGTTCGCGCCGAGCGTGCAGTTGCAGCCGACGTCGAAGCTGCGACTGGCGGCGGAATATCAGCTGTCGTGGCGCGACAGCCTGAATGACGCGGTGTACCGCGCCAACGGACAGGCCTTTGCCGGCACGCAACTCGGCAATTCGCGCAAGATCGCCGATACCATCCGCTTCCAGGCGATCTATCCGATCAGCCCGCGGGTCAGCCTGACCGCGCGCTACGAGCATCTGATCGCCGGACCGGCGCTGACCGATGCGAATTACAAGAGTTCGGACTTCTTGGCCGGCTGGATCAGCTTCCGCTTCTAGTTCCTTGAGCCAACTCGCGCCCCGGTGGTCTCCGCCGGGGCGTTTCTTTGTCTTCTGAATCCGAAGGGATCGCCGATGTCCCCCGCCGCCCATGCCGCCGCCCGCGCGCTGCTCGCCGATCCGCTGACCAACAAGGGCACCGCCTTTACCGAGGCCGAGCGCGATCTGCTGGGCCTGCACGGGCTGTTGCCGCCGCATGTCGGCACGCTCGACAGCCAGATCGAACGCCGGCGTCGGGCGCTGGCGGGCATGCCCGACGATTTCCACCGCTACTCCTTTCTGCGCGAATTGCAGGATTCGAACGAGATCCTGTTCCACGCGCTGGTGCAGCGCGACCTGCCGGCGATGCTGCCGCTGGTCTATACCCCGACCGTCGGCGAAGGCTGCGAGCGGTTTAGCGAGATATGGCGCCGCCCGCGCGGGCTGTTCCTGTCCTGGCCGAACCGCCATCGGATCGCCGACATCCTCGCCGACCCGGCGCTCGACCGGGTGAAGGTGATCGTGGTCAGCGACGGCGAACGCATCCTCGGCCTCGGCGATCAGGGCGCGGGCGGCATGGGCATCCCGATCGGCAAGCTGGCGCTCTATACCGCCTGTGCCGGCATCCATCCGGCGGAAGTCCTGCCGATCCTGCTCGACGTCGGCACCGACAATGCCGCGCGGCGCGACGACCCACTCTATGTCGGCTGGCGCAATCCGCGCATCCGCGGCGCCGAATATGACGCGTTCGTCGAGGATTTCGTGACCGCCGTTGCCGATCGGTTCCCCGGCGTGCTGCTGCAATGGGAGGATTTCGCCGGCCACAACGCCTACCGGCTGCTGGAGCGCTATCGCGACCGGTTGCTGAGCTTCAACGACGACATCCAGGGGACCGCCGCCACGGCCGTCGGCACGTTGTTGTCGGCGATCGAGCGGACGGGCATGGCCCTGACCGAGCAGCGCATCCTGCTGTTCGGTGCCGGGGCGGCCGGGTGCGGCATCGCCGACATGTTGTTGCAGACGCTGCAAGCCGAAGGGCTGGACGAGGCGCAGGCACGCAGCCGCATCTGGGCGGTCGATCGCGACGGGCTGATCCTGTCGGACATGGACGGATTGTCGCCGGCGCAGACCGAACTCGCGCGCGACCCCGACGACGTGGCGGCGTGGACGCGGACCGCGCATGGGGCGATCGACCTGTTCGACACCGTCGCCAATGTTCGTCCGACCGTGCTGATCGGCGCATCGGGCCAGCATGGCGCGTTCACCGAGGCGGTGGTGCGTACCATGGCACAGGCGGTCGCCCAGCCGGTGATCTTTCCCCTGTCCAACCCGGTGTCGCGGGCCGAGGCACATCCGGGCGACCTGCACCGCTGGAGCGCCGGTCGCGCGCTGATCGGCACCGGCAGCCCGTTCGGCGTGGCCGGCGTCACCCAGGTCAACAACGTGTACATCTTTCCGGGCGTCGGGCTGGGCGCACTTGCGGCGGGTGCGACCAAGATCACCGACACGATGTTCATGGCCGCCGCGAAAGCGCTGGGTGCGATGGGCGGCGACGATACGCTGTTGCCGCCCATCGAGCGGTTGCGCGACGTCGCACTCGACATCGCCGTCGTCGTCGCGAAGCAGGCGGTGGCCGACGGGGTCGCATCGGCCGATGCGGTGACCGACCGCGACGGCATCGCGGCCCAGATGTGGACACCGACCTACTGACCGGTTCGGAACCCTGCCGCCCCGATCGGCTTTCGCTTTGCTGTCGATGCCGTCCAGCGTCGGTTCACCCGGACCGGCGCAGGACAGGGACAGAAAGGAACCGATATGAAGCAGTTGATGCAGATACTTGCCGGGGTCGGCCTGACACTCGCCGGGCTGACCGCCGTTCCCGCCGTGGCGGACGCGCAGCCGCGCCATCATGCGCACCGGCATGACGACGGTCCGCGGGCGCGCGACCATGACCGCCGCCGCTGGGACGATCGTCGCCACTGGGACAACCGGCGTGGCTGGAACGACCGTCGCGGCTGGGACAATCGCCGCGCGTGGAACGACCGCCGCTGGGACGGGCGCCGCGACCGATATGGCTATCGCGGCGAGCGGATCATCCATGGCGGATCGCGCGAAGCTGCGGCGATGGGGGTCCAGTATCGTGGTCCCTGCCGCTACGTCATCCGCAACGGCCGCCGCGTCTGCGGATGAGCCGACGACCCCGTCCGGCGATACCGGGCGGGGTTATTGCTTGGGCGTGACCCAGACCGACACCGGCACCACGACCTTGCCCGGCGCGGGCTTGCCGACATCGACCCGGTCGGCAGTGACCAGTTCACCGGTTTCGAGATTGAACGACGCCCATGGCTTGGGCATGCGGCCGAAGGTCATCTTCTGGATCGGCTGGCCGGTGGTCGAATTCATGATCGTAGCAGTGATAGGCATGGCCGGGCGGGTAGCCCCCGCCCCGCCGGTCTGTCCAGTTCAGAAACGCGTGTCCCAGCCGAGCGTGAAGGTTCGCCCGCGCCCGGCAAAGAAGGCGAAGTTGTCGCTGGGCAGACGGGTGTCGCTATTATAATCGATATAGAAGCGGTCGAAGATATTCTGCGCACTCAATGACAATCCGCCGAACTTCGTCTGGTAGCGGACTTGCGCATCGGTGACGTCATAGCCGCCGAAATTATTGTCCGGGTTCGGGTTCGCCTTTCCCCGGAAATTGCGGGACAGGTAGAATTGGGTCTGCACCCGTGCGGTCAACGGACCGCTGGCGACGTCGGCGGCGAGGTTCAGGCGGTCGGGCGAGATGTTGGTCCCGTCGAGATCGGTGTCGACCACACCGTCGCCGGGCGCGCGATCGCTGTCATAGCGGCCGAGGATATGGGCATAGCCGGTCGAGACGCGCAGGCCGGGCAGCGGGGTCTGTACCGCCAAGCTGACCTCCAGCCCCTCGATCTCGACGCGCTGACGCTGCACCTCTAAAATGCCGTTGCCCTGCGCGATCAGCAACTGGCCACGATCGCTCGACGACCAGAAATAGGTAGTGCTGGCGTCGAGCGGCCCGCGCTTCACCTCGACGCCGACCTCGCGATTGTTCGACACGACCGGCTGGATATCGAGGAAGTCGTCGAGCCGGACATTGGGCACGGCGATAGCGCGGGTGATGCGACCGATATCGGCCATGGTGAAGCCCTGCGCATAGCTGGCATAGGCGCGCACGCCGGGGACCGGTTCGACGATCGCACCGCCGTTGAACAGCAGGTCGCTGAATTTCGGTTTGCCACCGGTCACCGCGACGCCGCCATAGGTTGCGGCATTGCGCCCGTCATAGGTGGTCGAGGCGAGCGTGCGGAAATCGTTGATCTGGACCTGCACATTCTCCCAGCGCGTGCCGCCGGCCACGCGGACGACGCCGTCGAACAGCTTCAGATTGGCCTGTGCGAACGGGGCGAGGCTGCGAAAATCGGCGGGCGGCACCCAGATGCGGTCGGTCGCGATCAGCCGCTGTTCGGTCTTGTCGAACAGCGCGTCGAACCCGATCGTCGCCACCAGTGCCTCAAAGCCGGGGATGGCGCGTTCGTAGCTGGCCTTCGCCCCCAATTTGCGTGAGCGATTCTCCGACTGGTCGAACAACGTGCCGACCGGGGCCAGCGCCGGATCCTGAAACGTCGGGGTGAAGGTCACTTCGCCACCGAACGTGTCGTGCGTGCGATTGAAGAAAAGCTGCGTGATCAGATTGCCACCGAACAGGTCGCTGTCGGTATAGGATAGCGACAGCGCCTCGGCGCGGTTGGCGGCGGGTTTGCCAGGCGGATCGCCGCGCACCGCGCTGGTCGGCAGGCCGGTGCGGCGGTTGCCGGCAATGGCGACGTAATCGCCGTCGCCGTTCAGTTCGTAGCGATTGGCGATCAAATCGAGCCGGCCGGTCGCACCGACCTCCATCCCGAAGCGCGCGAAGAAATCCGTGGCGCGCGAATCCTGCGTCTCGCCCTGTGTCAGGTTGACGCCGATGCGCCGATCCTGCGCATCGTAGAAGGCACCGCGTCGCTCGTAGCTGCCACCGATCGTCGCGTCGAAGCGTCCGGCCTTGCGCTGGACCAGCCCGGCCACCTTGCCGCCGATCCCGTCCCGTTCGAAGCCGTCGGCGGTCGTCCCCTGCAACAGTGCCCTGCCGCTGACGCCCTCCTGTCGCGGTGCGCCGACCGTCACCTGATTGACGATGCCACCGGTGCCGCCCACCCCCTGCAACGCGTTCGATCCGTAGATCAGTTCGACGCGGTCGATGAAGAAGCCGTCGATGGTGAAGCCGTCGCGGCTGCCGTCGCGCAACGGCGTCGTCTGGGGGATGCCGTTGATTGCGTAGAGCGGCGAGCGGCCGCGCAGCGTCTCCCCCGCCCCCGACAATTTACCGCGGGTCGGTGAGAAGCTGGGGGTCAGCGTCGCGACGGCATCGGTGACGCTGCCGGAAATCGCGATCTGCTGGTCGAGCGCCTGCTTGTCGATCAGGTCGATGGTCAGCGGCAGGGCGTTGGGCGGCAGGATTGTGCGCGCGGCGGTGATGACGATGTCGTCACCGGACGCTTCGTCGCTGGCGGAGGGCACCTCCGGCTGCGCCATTGCCGTCTGCGGGACCAGCGTGAACGCCGCCCCGATCAGCCAGTACGAACGTCCCATCGGCGACGTCATCATCATTCCCCCTGCGCAACGATTGACCTAATTTGAGGCGTGCGCTATCGCGATCAATTATCAATAGCAAGCCGAAACGAGCGAACCCTCGATGATCCGCACCGTGCTTTTCCAGATCCACTGGTTTCTCGGCATCACCGCGGGGCTGGTGCTGGCAGTGATGGGGGTCACCGGCGCATCGCTCAGTTTCGAACCGGAAATCCTTGCCGCGCTGAACCGCGACCAGCCGGTCGTGGCGGGTGCGCGTCTGTCGGGACCGGCGTTGATCGAACGATTTGCGGCGCAGAAGCCGGGCGCGGTGATCACCCGCCTGACCGTACCCGCCGATTCGAGCGAGCCGACGCTAATCAGCTATACGCTGCCCGGGTCGAAGGAGCGCCATCTCGAGCGCATCGACCCGACCAGCGGACGGCTGGAAGGCGCGTTGCGCGGCAGCGGCGTGTTCGAGGTGATGGAGGACCTCCACCGCTGGCTGGCGCTACCCGATGGCGGCGACGGGATCGGGCGGCAGATCACCGGCTTTTCGGCGATCGCGCTGGTATATTTCGCGCTGTCGGGCCTGTATCTACGCTGGCCGAAGCGGCCGCTCGACTGGCGCAACTGGTTCGTGCTCGACCTGAAAAAGACCGGGCGCAACCTGTATCGCGCGCTGCATGCGGTGATCGGCGGCTGGGTGCTGGTCTTCTACCTCATCAGCGGCCTGACCGGGCTGTGGTGGTCCTATGACTGGTATCGCGACGGAGTGAAGGCGATGCTGGTCGCCGAAGCGCCCGCCGAGCGCACCCGCCCCGCCAAGGGAGCGAAGCCCGACCTGGCGCTGGCATGGCGCGGTTTCGAGCAGGCGACCGAGGGGCGCCGCTACGACCGGATCGTTGCCAGCGTCCGCGACGATCAGGTGCAGTTCCGCGCGAAGCTGCCCGATGCGCGCCACGACCGGGTCAGCGACGAACTGACCATCGACGGCATAAGCGGCGCGGTGGTGTCGGCGACGCCCTATGCCGCGCGGACGCTGGGCGAAGATATCGTCACCAGCGTCTATGAACTGCATCGCGGCGCCTATTTCGGCATCGCGGGACGGATCGCGATCCTGCTGAGCAGTCTGGCGATGCCGCTGTTCACCATCACCGGCTTCCTGCTGTATTTCGCGCGGCGGCGGCGCAAGGCGGCGTTGGCGGCGGTGGTCAACGACACGACGGACGTCCCGGTGGCGCAGGCGACGACGCTGGTCGCCTATGCCAGCCAGACCGGATCGGCCGAACGGATCGCGCGACTAACCGCGAAAGCGCTGCCCGCTGCCACCGCGCTGCCGATCGCCGCCCTTGACGACGCGGCATTGGCGCGGGTCCAGCGGCTGTTCGTGGTCGCCAGCACCTATGGCGAGGGCGAGCCGCCCGACGCGGCGCGCGCCTTTGCCCGCACGCTCGACGGACCGGCACCCGATCTGTCGCACCTCCAATATGCGGTGATGGCGCTCGGCGACCGCGAATATGCCGAATTCTGCGCGTTCGGCCACCGGGTCGACCGCTGGCTGCACGATCGCGGCGCGACCCGGCTGTTCGATGCGGTCGAGGCCGATGGCGACGATGCCGATGCGCAGCGCCATTGGCAGCGGCAACTGGCGGGGCTAGGCGCGCGCACCGATCAGCCCGACTGGGCGCCGGCGGCGATGGACGACTGGCGGCTGGTCGAACGGCGACTGCTTAATCCCGGCAGCAGCGGCGGCGAGGCGTGGCACGTCGCGCTCGCACCGGTCGGTGGCGGGGCGGACTGGTGCGCGGGCGATATCGTTGAGATCGTGCCGCAACAGGATGTCCGCCGGGTCGATGCGTTCCTGCGCCGCGCCGGCATCACCGACATGCCGGAGACGCGCGCGCTGCTGATGACGCGGATACTGTCGGACGCGCCCGATGCCGATATCGCCACGCTCAAGCCGATCGGCCACCGCGAATATTCGATCGCATCGATCGCCGCGTCGGGACGGGTCGAACTGATCGTGCGGCGCTGCCCAGCGGCCGACGGCTATGACGGGCTGGGCTCGGGCTGGCTGTGCCACGGCGCACCGATCGGCGGGATCGTGCAGGCGCGGGTGCGGGCCAACCCCGCCTTCCACCCGCCGCAGGACGCCGCCACGCCGCTGATCCTGATCGGCAACGGCACCGGGCTGGCCGGGCTGCTTGCCCATATCCGCCACCGCGCGGCGGGCGGCGGCGGGCCGGTGGCGCTCTATTGGGGCGAGCGACAGGTGGCGCACGACGATTTCCATGCGGCGGAGCGGCAGAGGCTGGTCGAGCGCGGCGTGCTGACCCGCGCGATCACGACGTGGTCGCGCGATCCGGGCGGCCATCGCTATGTCCAGGACGCGGTGGCGGCGGATGCACCGGCGATTGCCCAGGTAGTCGCTGCCGGGGCGGCGATCTATGTCTGCGGCAGCGTACAGGGCATGGCGCCCGCCGTCCATGCCGCGCTGGCGACGATCCTCGGTGATGCGACGGTCGAAGCGATGCTGGCGGACGGACGCTACCGCCGCGACATCTACTGACCGGCGATCAGTGGCGGTGTTCGCGCCGCAACCGGTAGCGACCGTCGGCATAGTCGTCGAACAGGCCGGTGATCGCGGGATGGTCGACCGGCTCCTCGCTGTCGTCGGCGATCAGGTTCTGCTGGCTGACATAGGCGACATAGCTCGCCTCGGCATTTTCAGCGAGCAGGTGATAGAAGGGCTGGTCCTTGCGCGGGCGGGCCTCGGCCGGGATAGACTGATACCATTCCTCGCTGTTGGCAAAGATCGGGTCGATATCGAACACGACCCCACGGAAATCGAACAGGCGGTGGCGCACGACGTCGCCGATCGAGAAACGGGCATGGGCGACCGGCGGCAACGGCGTGCCGAGGTCGAGCGAGGGGGAGGACGGGGCCTTCATGCGAAATAATCTAGGTCCGATGTGCGATTGCAGCAAGGAGGCGCTTGCAAGTCTCGAATCCTTGGGCTAACCGACCGCCCTCGCTGACCACCGTGCCGCGCTGACCTGCGGCATGGAGCGAGAAACCTCTGCGGAGAGGTGGCAGAGTGGTCGATTGTACCGCACTCGAAATGCGGCGTGCCTTTACGGGTACCGAGGGTTCGAATCCCTCCCTCTCCGCCAGATACTCCCCAGCGTAATAGAACAGGTGCGTGACGCTTTTGCGGCGACCCAACTGCGCGCCCGCGGCTTGCGGCATGACCAAAAGTTCATCGCGCGCTCACCGCCCTGCCCGATCCGCTCGACTAGGCGGCGGTCGATGACCGTAGCGTTCGGTCGGTGCAGCCAAGGTCGACCGTGTGAGCAAGCCAATCTTCTTCGATCCGACCGGCCGCCGGGGCGTCTGGGCAAGGCGCGGGGTCGCGTTGCTGATCCTCGCCGTCATCGCGGCGGCGATCGCCTTTGCGACGACGCTGGTCGCGACGCCGCGGACGCTGGGCATTCCCCTGCCCTTCGCCCGGCGGCATGGCGAGGCGTTCGCACCGCGGGCCGACAAGACCGCGCGTCATGGCCGCTGGCTACCGCGTACCAGCTCGCTCAAGGCGGGCGGCACGCCGCTGACGATCGGCTTCTATGCGCCCGATACGGCGGGCGGGATCGCGTCGCTGCAACGCCATCTCGACACGCTCGACTGGGTGGTGCCGGCGTTCGTCAGCGTGGTGGGTACGCAGGTCCATGCGATCGACGATCCGCGGCTCGAACAGGTGCTGACCGGTGCGCGCCATGCGCCGAAACTGTTGCCGATGGTGCAGAACCTGACCGATTCCGACTGGGACGGTGCGGGCGCGGCGAAGATGCTGGCCGATCCGGCGGCACGGTCGGCGCTGGTCACCGAACTGGCGGGATATGTGCGCGCGCACCATGCCGCCGGGCTGGTGATGGACTATGAAAGCCTGCCCGCCACCGCCGTCGCCCGTTATCCGGCGTTCCTGGCGCAGCTGAACGCGGCGCTGCCCAAGGATGCGGTGCTGGCGGTGACGGCGCCGGCGGGGGATCCCGACTGGCGGCTGGGCGATCTAGCGCGCGCCACCGACCGCGTCATCCTGATGGCCTATGACGAGCATTGGGAAAGCGGATCGGCCGGGCCGATCGCGTCGCAGCCATGGTTCGTCGGGCAGGTCGAAAGCGCGTTGCGACAGGTCGGTCGCGACAAGCTGGTCGTAGCGCTCGGCAGCTATGCCTATGATTGGCACGACGGCAGCGCCGATGCGCTGTCGATCGAGGAGGCGTGGCTGGCCGCGCATGATTCGGCGGCGACGGTCGGGTTCGACAGGGCGAGCGGCAATGCCGGCTTTGCCTATCAGGACGAACGCGGCAGCAGCCATCAGGTGTGGATGCTGGATGCGGCGACGAGTTGGAACCAGATGGCGGCGCTGCGCCGGCTGGGGATCGATGCGGTCGCGATGTGGCGGCTGGGCAGCGAGGACGCCGGCTTCTGGAGCGACCTGACCGCCTATCGCACCGCCGACCGCGTGCCGCGCATCACCCGGTTGCAGTCGGCGCTGAACGTCGATGTCGAGGGTAGCGGCGAGGTGCTGCGCATCACCGCGCGGCCGACGCCGGGGGCACGCCGCGTCGCCTTCGACCGGAACGGCATGATCGCCGACGAAGCCTATGCCGCGCTGCCGACGCCCTATGTCGTGCAGCGGACGGGAGCGGCCGATCCGAAGGCGATCGCGCTGACGTTCGACGACGGGCCCGATGCGACCTGGACGCCGCCGATCCTCGATGCGCTGGAGGCGGCGCATGTGCCCGCGACCTTCTTCGTGGTCGGCGAGAATGCGATCGAGCATCCCGGCCTTTTGCAGCGGATCGTGCGCGACGGCGACGAGATCGGCAACCACAGCTATACCCACCCCAATATGGCAACAACCGGCGAGCGGACGACGACGCTGGAGCTGAACGCCACGCAGCGATTGATCGAGGCCTATACCGGGCGATCGACGACGCTGTTCCGCGCGCCCTATTTCGGCGACGCCGAACCGACGACGATGGACGAGATCGCTCCGGCGCTGCTGGCGCAGGATCTGGGCTATACGGTGGTCGGGCTGCACGTCGATCCCAATGATTGGCAGCGGCCGGGCACCGACGCGATCGTGCGACAGGTGGTCGAGCAGGTCGAGGATGCCAGTGCCGACAGTTCGCGCAACGTCGTGCTGTTGCACGATGGCGGTGGCGACCGAGCACAGACGGTGGCGGCGCTACCGCAGATCATCGCGATCCTGCGGGCGAAGGGCCATCATTTCGTTACTGCCTCCGCGCTGGTCGGGGTGCCGCGCGCGGTCGCGATGCCGGCGGTGACCGGGCGCGACCTGGCGGCGGTGCGGACCGACGTCGCGATCTTCATCGTCATCGCCGCTATTTCGGTGTTGCTGGCATGGCTGTTCTACCTCGCCATCGCGCTCGGCATGGCGCGGGCGGTGTTGATGGCGGGACTGGCATGGTTTCAGTCACGACGCGAACGGCCGACGCCGCCCGACTATCGCCCGAACGTCACGGTCATCATCCCCGCCTATAACGAGGAACGGGTGATCGCCGATTCGGTCGCGCGCGTGATGGCCAGCGACTATCCGGGATTGCAGGTGATCGTCGCCGATGACGGGTCGAAGGACGGGACGAGCGCGGTGGTCCGCGCCCGGTTCGACGCCGATCCGCGGGTCACGCTGCTGACGCTGGCCAATGGCGGGAAGGCGGCGGCGCTCAACCGCGCGCTGCTGCAGGCCGATGGCGAAATCATCATCGCGCTGGACGCCGATACCCAGTTCGAGCCGACGACGATCGCCCGACTGGCGCGCTGGTTCGAAGACCCGGCGCTGGGTGCGGTCGCGGGCGATGCGCGGGTCGGCAATCGGGTCAACCTCGTCACGCGCTGGCAGGCGGTCGAATATATCACCGCGCAGAATCTGGAACGCCGCGCCTTGGCCGGGTTCGACGCGATGACGGTGGTGCCGGGCGCGGTCGGCGCGTGGCGGCGTGTGGCGCTGGACGCGGTCGGCGGATACCCGGAGGATACGCTGGCCGAGGATCAGGACCTGACCATCGCCATCCAGCGGGCCGGGTGGCGCGTGACCTATGATCCGAATGCCATCGCGTGGACCGAAGCGCCCGAGACGTTCAAGGCACTTGCCAAGCAGCGCTATCGCTGGGCGTTCGGGACGCTGCAATGCCTGTGGAAGCACCGCGCGATCCTGCGCAGCGGCAAGCCGGCGGGTCTGGCGCGGATCGGACTGCCGCAGGCATGGCTGTTCCAGATCGCCTTTGCTGCAGTGTCGCCGCTGATCGACCTTGCGCTGTTGCTGTCGATTGTCGGGACGGCGGTACGGGTGGCGCAGCATGGCTGGGCACAGACCAGCGGCGACGTGTCGCAAATGGGGCTGTACTGGCTGTGCTTCACCGCGATCGACGTCACCTGCGGCTGGATCGCGTACCGGCTTGACGGGAACAAGGCGCGCTATCCGGCGCACCTGCTGGTCGCGCAACGGCTGGTCTATCGTCAGATCATGTATTGGGTCGTGCTGCGCGCGATCGCTTCGGCGGTCGGCGGGTTCGTGGTCGGATGGGGCAAGCTGGAGCGGACCGGGAGCGTGCAGGCGACCGCCTGACGATCAGCGCGGAAAGGTCATGCAGACGATCAGGCCAGGTTGGTTGTCAGCCAGATCGATCGTCCCACCATGCAGCCGAGCGACCGCCGCGACCAGCGACAGGCCCAGCCCGGCACCGCTTTCGTGCCGTGACGGATCGAGACGGCCAAAGCGTTGCAGCGCGGCGGCGCGGCGG
Organism: Sphingomonas sp. SAFR-052; assembly: GCF_051965015.1. Classification (NCBI taxonomy): domain Bacteria; kingdom Pseudomonadati; phylum Pseudomonadota; class Alphaproteobacteria; order Sphingomonadales; family Sphingomonadaceae; genus Sphingomonas; species Sphingomonas sp. SAFR-052. The sequence continues at coordinate 57,328 of NZ_JBQCMO010000005.1, forward strand.
TCGGGCGGGATGCCGGGGCCATCGTCGCGGACGACGATCGCCACGCTGCCGCCATTGGCCTCGACCGACAGGCGGATGGTTCCGGCACCATATTTCAATGCGTTGTCGATCAGGTTTGACACCGCCTGTCCGATCATTTCCCGGTGGACGGCGACCGTTACCGGCGCCGACGGCGTGACGGCGATGGTCATTCCGCGATCCTCGGCCAGCGGTTCGAACAGGTCGGCGATGTCGGCCACCAGCTCCGTCAGATCGACCGGCGTAAAGGCGTCGCGGCCGATCCCGGCCTCGGCACGGGTGATGCGCAGCGCCGTGTCGAGCATGCCGAGCAGCCGCTCGCCCTCCTCCATCGCGCGCAATACCGCAACCCGTCCCTCCTCGCTGTCGGCGGCCGCAAGCGCGCGTTCGAGCGTCGCGCGGAGCCGGGTCAGCGGCGAGCGCAGGTCGTGCGCCAGCGCATCGGTCGCCATCTTCAATTCGCCTACCAGCATTGCGATCCGGTCGAGCATCGCGTTGACCGACCGGCCGAGATCCTCGAACGCATCGCGACCGCCGGCCAGTGCGACACGTCGGTCGAGATCGCCCGCGGTGACCGCCGCGACGGTATCGACAGTGCGCCACAGACGCCGCGCGATTATCCGCGCGGCGACCCATCCGGCAAGGGCGGCAAGCAGCAGCGCGACGATCATCGCCGCGATCATCGCCATCTCCATCGCGCCGACGAACGCCCGCTCGCCCTCGATCACATGCCCGGTCAGCAGCCGGGTACCGTCGGGCAGGACCGTGCCGATCACCCGCATCGATTCGGGCCGGTCGCGGCGGACACGGAACAGTTCGATCGTGGCGGGCGCGCCGGGATCGACATTGGGCGGCCATGCGCCGACATTCCCGGCCAGCGGCGTGCCGTCGCGGGTGGTCACCAGCACCACCGAGAGCGGCCGGTCGCTCCGGTCGAGCCGCATCTCCGCCGCCGCGCGCAATCCGACAACGCCGCGTGCCGCCCAAGCCTCCAGGAGGGTCGCGCGCAGGTGGTGCGCTTCGTCGGTCGCGCTGGCAGTCAGGCGGTTCTCGGTAATGGTCCGCACGCTCAGCAGCGTCACCGCCGCGCCGGCAAGTTGCAACGCAAAGACCAGCGCGGCAAAGCGCAGCGTCGCCGACCGGGGTAACAACCTCAGGACTCAAGCCCCAGCTTGTAGCCCGACCCGCGCACCGTATGGAGCAGCCGGCGCGGCTCGCCATCGTCGATCTTGCGGCGCAGGCGGCTGATATGCACGTCGGTCACGTTGCTGCCCGGATCGAAATGATAGTCCCATACCCCTTCGAGCAGCATGGTGCGCGTCACCACCTGTCCGGCGTGGCGCAGCAGATATTCGAGCAGGCGGAACTCGCGCGGTTGCAGGTCGATGACCCGCGTGCCACGCCGTACCCGCCGCGCGAGCAGGTCCATCTCGAGATCGTCGCAGGTCAGTACCGTGTCCACCGCCGGTCCGCCGGCGGGCTGTCGCCGGGTCAGCAGCCGCACCCGCGCGAGCAATTCGGCAAAGACGAACGGCTTGGTCAGATAGTCGTCGGCGCCCTGGGTCAGCCCCGCCACCCGGTCGTCGGGCGCTCCCATCGCCGAGAGGATCAGCACCGGCGTCGCCACTCCCGCCGCGCGCATCGCCGCGATGGTCGCCATGCCGTCCATCTGCGGAAGCATCCGGTCCATGACGATACAGTCGTATTCGCCGTCGATGGCATGGAACAGCCCGTCGCGGCCATTGGCGGCGCGATCGACGACGAAGCCGGCTTCGGTCAGCCCCTTGCCGATATAGGCTGCGGTTTCTTCATCGTCCTCGACGATCAGGATCTTCACGTGACGCCACCTCCGCCGGCCGCAATATCAGCGAGTGGGCGCCGACGTCACCCCTTGCCGCGACATGCAGCAGTACGGGACCATCGCCGATGCCGGGCGAGTGGCCGCCAATGCCGTCGATCACGTCGCCGACGTGCAGGCCCGATCGGGCCGCAATACCGCCGGTGCGCAGGCTGGTCACGACCCATGCACCCGATCCGTCGGAGGGGGCCAGCGTCGCGCCGTCCGCAGTGATCGCGTCCGCTGGGGAACCGACGCCGCACCAGCCCGCCGCGAGCAACGCGGTCGCGACCAATCCGCCGAGCAGCGTGGCGCGGGCCAAACCGAAACGGGGTGCGTCGTCCACCGGCATCTGCGACTCCTCGTCCCCATCCTGCCCGAAACCACCCGCACGGACGATGGGCGGTGGATGACGGTACGGTCATGTTGCGATTGACACGGGCGCGGCGGCGTGGCGGTGATGCGGATATGCAACCAGCTCGATCGCGTCCGCCGCGACGCATCACCATCGTCGACGTCGCGCGCCATGCAGCCGTTTCGACCAAGACCGTCTCGCGCGTGTTGAACGGCGAGCCGCACGTCACCGATGCGGTGCGCGACCGGGTGCGCGAAGCGGTCCGCACGCTCGACTACCATCCCAATATCATGGCACAGGGTCTGGCGCGGCAGCGGTCGCACCTGATCGGGCTGGTCTATGAAAACCCTTCGCCCAGCTATGTCGTCGACCTGCAGATGGGCGTGCTCGACCGGCTGCGCGGCGAACGCTACCGGCTGGTCGTGCTGCCGGTGCGATCGGTCAACGACCATGCCGACGAGGTCGTCGGACTGCTACGATCGGCGGCGGTCGACGGCGTCGTGCTGGCCCCGCCGGCGTCGGACAGCCGCCGCATCCTCGACGAACTGACCGCGATCGGCATGCCCTTCGCCCGGATCGCCCCGACCCGCTGGCCCGAGCTGACACCAGGGGTGGTCGTCGACGATATCGTCGCCGCCTGCGAAGTCGCCGCCCTTGTCCTGAACCAGGGGCACAAGCGGATCGGCATCATCAAGGGCGACCCGACCCACGCCGCCGCCGAGGCGCGCATGACCGGCTATGCGCAGGCGTTCGCGGCGGCGGGACGCTCGATCGACGACGATCTGGTGCTCGACGGGCTTTTCACTTTCGATTCGGGCTTCGCCGCGGCGCAGGCGTTGCTGGCGCGTCGCGACCGGCCAACCGCGATCCTCGCGCAGAATGACGATATGGCGGTCGGCGCGCTGATGGCCGCGCGCGATGCGAGGATCGACGTGCCGGGCGACCTGTCGATCGTCGGCTTCGACGATTCGGAAATCGCGCGCATCACTTGGCCGCGCATCACGACCATGCGCCAGCCGGTCTTCGACATGGCGGTCAGCGCGACGACGCTGCTGCTCGACCAGCTGGGCGGCGGGCAGGTCCCGGCCAGTGTCGAACACGAACACCGACTGATCGAACGCGACTCGGTCGCGGTGGCGCCGGCCGGCTAGGCGTCGGGCTTCTCGACCACCGCCCGCGCCACATCGCCCTTCCGCACCGCCGCCAGCAACGCGCCGCCGGAATAGGGTTTGGCAAGGACGATCGCATCGGCTTCGTCGGCGACCGCGCCCGGATCGCCGGTCGCGAACACCACCAGCGCGTCGGGTCGCAGCGCGCGGGCCCGCTGCGCCAGCTCGCGCCCCGATGCGCCGGGCAGGTTGACGTCGGTGATGAGGACGTCGACGGGCGCGGTCTGCAACGCGGTGATCGCCTCCTCGGCACTCGCCGCCTCCAGCACGACGAAGCCCGCCTCCTCCAGCATTTCCGCGCTGTTGATGCGGATCAGCCCGTCATCCTCGACCAGCAGGATCGTGCGCCGCAGCGTCGGCGGCGTCGTGATCGCGACCGGCCGGCTGCCAGGCGACGGTGGTGTGGCGAGGTTGCGCTGCTGCTGGTTCGACAGGACGTGGCGGATCTTTCGCGCCAGCGCCTCGCGCGTATAGGGTTTGGACAGCAGGTCGACGCCCTTGTCGAGCCGCCCGCCGTGCACGATCGAATTCTCGGTATAGCCGCTGGTGAACAGCACCGCGATGCCGGGCAGCCGTTCGCGCGCCTTGCGGGCCATTTCGGGGCTTTTGAGCGCGCCCGGCATCACCACGTCGGTGAACAGCAGGTCGATCGGCACCCCGCTCTCGATCACCGCCAGCCCGCTGGCGGCGTCCGATGCCTTGAGCACGCGATAGCCAAGGTCGCCGAGCATCTCGACCACCGTCGCGCGCACTTCCTCGTCATCCTCGACGACCAACACCGTCTCGCTGCCGCCGCGCACCGGGCCGGTATCAACCAGCACCTCGACATCCTCGGACTGCATCGCGCGCGGCAGGTACAGCTTGATCGACGTGCCGTGGCCGACTTCCGAATAGATTTTGACGTGGCCGCCCGACTGTTTGACGAAGCCATAGACCATCGACAGTCCCAGCCCCGACCCCTTGCCCTCGGGCTTGGTCGAAAAGAACGGCTCGAACACCCGTTCGACGACGTCGGGCGACATGCCGCTGCCGGTGTCGGTCACCGCCAGCATGACATATTGCCCCGGCACGACCTCTTCATGGGTGCGGGCATAGGCGTCGTCGAGATGGGCGTTGGCAAGTTCGATGGTCAGCTTGCCACGCCCCTCCATCGCGTCGCGGGCGTTGATGGCGAGGTTGAGCAGCGCATTCTCGATCTGGCCCGGATCGATGAAGGTATTCCAAAGCCCACCGGCAAAGACCGTCTCGATCTCGATCGCCTCACCGATCGCACGGCGCAGCATGTCGTCCATGCCCCGGACGAAGCGGGTGACGTTTACGACCTTCGGCTCCAGCGCCTGCCGCCGCCCGAACGCCAGCAACTGGCTGGCCAGTCGCGCGCCGCGCGACACGCCGGCCATCGCATTCTCGACGCGCCGCTCGGCCTTGGCATGGCCCACCACGTCGCGGGCGAGCAGTTGCAGATTGCCGCCAATGACTTGCAGCAAATTGTTGAAATCGTGCGCGACCCCGCCGGTCAGCTTGCCGACGGTCTCCATCTTCTGCGCCTGTGCCAGTTGTGCCTCGGCCTGTCTCCGCTCCGCGATCTCCGCGATCACCCGGCTCTCGAGCGTCTCGTTCAGGCTGCGGAGCTGTTCCTCGGCGCGCTCACGGTGCCGGACCTGCCGGGCGAGGCTGTCGGCCTGTTCGCGCAGCGCCGCCTCCGCTGCGCGCCGGTGCGAGATGTCGGTATGGACCCCGACCCATTCGGTTATCTCCCCCGCCCCGTCGAGGATCGGCAGCGCGCGGATGGCGAAGGTGCGCCATTCGCCGTCGCGCCGCCGGACGCGGTGTTCGTGGACAAACATACTGCGCGCGGCGACCGCGACGTTCCATGCGTCGATCGATCCTTGCGCGTCCTCGGGATGAACCGCCGAAGCCCAGCCGAATCCCTGATATTCCTCGACCGACTGCCCGGTCAGTGCCGCCCAGCCTGGCTGTTCGCCGACCATCCGCCCTTCGGCGCTGTTGGTCCACAACACGCCGTGCACCGCCTGCATCGCCGTGCGGAAACGGGCGTTGCTCGCCTTGATCTCGGCGGCGTCGCGGGCGCGTTCGGTAATGTCGATACCAAGGATATAGGCGCCGACCGTCGTGCCGCTATCGTCCTGATGCGGAACATAGCGGATTTCGACCGCGCGCGGCCCCAGCGCCTGATGCTGCAAGACCGTCTCGCCGGTGATCCATTCGCCGTTCAACGCTGCCTCGATATCGGGCTGCCGGTCGCGATACATGTCCTCGCCGATCACATCGCGGATATGGCGCCCGACCATCGCATCGGGCTCGCCACCGAACCAGCTTTGATATTTGGCGTTGGTGAAGCGATAGCGGTGGCTGCGGTCGATATAGGAGACCAGCATCGGCACCGCATCGGCGATGCGGCGCAGTTCCGCCTCGCTCGCCGCCAGCCGCGCTTCGATCGCCTTGCGCCCGCTATTGTCGATGACCGTGCACAGCACGCCGCCAGCCACCCCGCGCCCGTCAACGACCGGCGTATAATAGAGGTCGAGGATTAGCGTTTCCGACCCATGGGCACGTGAAAAGACGGTTGGCCGATCCCGGAACGATTGGCGTTGTCCGCGCAACGCCGCCGGCAGGACGGCACGGTGGTGGTCCCACAGGTCGGGAAACGCCTGTTCGACCGGGGTGCCGAACACCTCTGGATGGCGGTCGCCGACGATCGCGCGATAGGCGTCGTTGTAAAACAGGATATGGTCCGGGCCCCACATCAGCATCTTGGCGACCGGCGAGTTGACGATGTTGGCGATCGTCGCGCGCATTTCGGGCGGCCAATCGGCCGGCGCACCGATCGGCGAATCCGCCCAGCTTCGCGTCTGGATCAGCGCGGCGCATTCGCCGTCCGCCGCCGGCCAGTCCGCCGCCACCGTGCCGCGTGCCGCCGAACCGTTGCGCAGCGCGCGCAGGCCTGCCCGGACGACTTCGCTGGCATTGGCATAGTCGCCGCCCGCCACGGCATCGGCGATGAACGCCTTGAGCTCGGGGGTCAGCGATACGTTGCTGGTATGTCGTCCGGTCATCGCGAACATCTCATGCAACCCGCAATTTGTGTCAACAAGTGCCACAGCTTCATGCGGCAGCGGCGACCTCGGGTGCGGCAGACGGAGTTGCGCGCTCGCCGATCGACGTGACGACGGACGCGTTGTCGGGTGCGGTCACGCTCCCGCTGCGCTCCAGCTTGCCCCATCCGACCTTCGGTCCGGTCATCGCCGCCGCCAGCGCACGCAGCACGACGGCATAGAGCAGTTGCCGATAGCCGAAACGCTGCGCCAGCATCCGTAGCGCCGGCAGGCGCTCTCCCCGACCCTCCAGCCGATAGGCGACAAAGCCGCACGCCAGATCGATCGCAGTGAACGCTGCCCAGTAAAGCGCGACCCAGCCGACATCGCCGCCTGCCGCGTCCCAGCCGCGATCGGCGATCCGCCACGCGGTGGTACCGATACTGGCGACCAGCGCTAGGTCGATCAGCGGCGCGGCGAGCGTGAACAGCAGCTGGAACACCAGTGCCTGCGGCAGTCCCAGCATCGCCAGCCCGCGCGGCCGCCCCCGGCCGATGATCGCGCGATGCTTCCACAGGCATTGCAGCGTGCCATACGCCCAGCGATAGCGCTGCCGGAACAGCGCCCGCGCCGTCTCGGGTGCCTCGGTCCATGCGATCGCCTCCATGTCGCACGCGACGCGCCAGCCGGCACGCTGGATGGCGATAGTCAGGTCCTGATCCTCGGCCAGCGTGTCGTCGGGATAGCCGCCGACCGCATCGAGCGCAGCACGCCGCCACGCTCCGACCGCACCGGGCACCACCGTCACGGCGCTCAGCGCGTGGAGCGCACGCCGCTCGAGATTCTGGGCGGTGATATATTCGAGCGCCTGCCAGCGTGTGATGAGGTTCACGAGGTTGCCGACCTTCGCATTGCCCGCGACCGCGCCGATCGCGGGATCGGCGAACCAGCGCAGCAGCTTGGCGATGGTGTCGGGTTCGAACTGGGTATCGGCATCGAGCGCGACGACCACGTCGCCCTTGGCCAGCTGCAACGCGGCGTTGAGCGCGCGCGCCTTGCCGCCATTTTCCAGCGTCAGCAGCCGGACGCGCGGATCGATGCCGAACGCCGCCTGCACGATATCGGACGTCCCGTCGGTCGATCCGTCGTCGATCACGATCACGTCGATCCGCACGCCGACGCTCCCGAGAATGCGCCTGACCGATGCCTCGATCACGCGCGCTTCGTTGAAGGCGGGGATCAGGACCGAGACCGAGGTCGGGACCTGATGCGGCGCGGCCGGCGGCGGCCCGCCCCGGCGCGCGGCCAGCAGCGCCAACCCGGCCAGCGTCACCGATCGGGCGATGCCGATCGCGATCACCAACAGGAACGCGGTCATCAGCAGGTCGCGGGTCAGGCTGACCCCGCCGAACAGCCCGCGCGCGCTTGCCGCCTCGCTCGCCTGCGCACCGTTCAGCACCGGCATCACCTGATCGCGCGATAGCCCCGCCAGCCGTGACACCCCGACGATTTCATAGCCGCGCGCGCGCAAGCCCCGGATGATGCCGGGCAGCGCGGCCAGCGTGCGACTGCGATCGCCGCCCGAATCGTGGAGCAGGACGATCTGGGTCGGGCGATCGGGCGTGCCGGCCTCTACCTCCGCGATCGTGCGGGCGACGATCTGCTGCGGCGACGGGGTCTGCCAGTCGTGCGGATCGACGTTCAGACCGACCGTCAGATAGCCGAGTTCGGCCCCCACCCGCGTCGCATGCAGTTCGTCGCCGCGATCGGGATCGGCATCGCCCAGGAACGGCGGGCGGAACAGCCGCATCGCGCGCCCGGTATAGGCCTCGACCAGCCGTTCGGTCGCGGTCAGTTCCAGCCGGATAGCCTCCGGCGAGCGGTGCGACAGGTTCGCGTGCGAGGTGCTGTGGTTGCCCAGTTCGCTGCCCTCGTCGACGATCCGCCGCAGGATCGGGCCCTGCCCCAGCACATTGGCCCCGGTGACGAAGAAGGTTGCGGGTGCACCTTCGCGCTTCAGCACGTCGAGGATCTTCGGCGTCCAGACCGGGTCGGGCCCGTCGTCGAAGGTCAGCGCGACCATGTGCCGCTGCGCGCCGGTGCGCTGGACGATATCGGGTCCGGGCAGGCGATCGACCTGCGCGGCGCGGACTAGGCCGCTGCCGTCCTGCTGCAACGATCTTTGCCCGGCGGTCGCACCGGCATCCAGCCGCAGGACTTCGCCCTGTCCTAGCAACGTCACGCCCGCCGGTTGCGGCAGCGTGCCGGTTCCGCTGGCCGAACCGGTGCGCGCGACGGTCCAGAAATGCGGGTCCTCGCTGCCCATCCGCCACAGCGCCACGGCGTTGGCGCCCGCGGCCGATGCGGCGCGCAGCTGGTTCGCGGCGGTGACCGCGTCCAGCAGCCATACCTGATGGTCGCGCCCCTCCTGGCGATAGGCGAAATGCCAGTTGCCGCTGGCCGGGTCGAATTGCGGGACGGTCCCCGCCTGTCGCGCGAGGTTCCATGCATCGCCGACGCGCAGCGGCACGGTCGTTCGCCCGGTCCAGTCGTAACCGTAATTGCCGAGCGCAACGATCGCACCGGGACCGGCGCTGCGCAGCGCGTCGGCCACGACCTGCGCGAACCACGGCTGCGATGCGATCGGCCCTGCTTCACCGCCCATCCAATGCTCGTCATAGGCCATCAGCACCAGCCGATCGACGACCCTCGCATAGCTGGCGAGGTCCCATTCTGGATCGGCGACCGGCGTGGCGATCATCACCTGCCATTGGCGGCGGGCGAAGCGGGTGCGCAATTCGGACAGGAAGCGGCGATAATCGGCGTGCGCAGTCGCGGGCAGGCTTTCGAGGTCGAGCATGACCCCGGCGCCCTGCTCCGCCGTCACCATCGCCTCAATCTGTGCGACAAACCGGCGGCGCGCCGTTGCATCGGCCAGCAGTGCGGCGGTGCCGGTGCCGTCCCAGCTGCCGTCCTCGCGCGCGTTCTGCACCATCGGGATCAGCGCGGGCGGACGCTTTGCCTGTCGCAGCACCCGGTGGAGATAGTCGTCGCTTTCATAGGCGAAGCGATGATCGCGCCCCGAGACCGAGGCGATGCCCGGCGCCAGCCAGTCGACCTCATCGACATGCGCCACCAGCGACTGCCGCGACGCCGCGTCCCACGGCATGTAGAAGCCGAGCACCGGCAGATGGCGTGCCGGGGCCTTCGCCTGTCCGGCGGGCAGCCACGGACCGGGAACGGTCTGCACGGGCGCGGCGGCGATGGCGCGCGGGCGCGCGGCATCCTCGGGCAGGGTCAGCGCCCCCCGCTGCGGCGTCCGCGTCAGCGCCGACACGACCAGCGCGACGATCCCCAGCAGCGCGACGGCCAGCATGGCCGCGCCCCACCGCACCCACCGGGCACGCCGCCCGCTGGCATCGTAGAAGATGGGATGTGTCACGCCGCCCCCTGAAAAGTGGTAGCAAGCGCATAGGCATCGAAACCGAAAATGCGGTTAACTACGGACATATTGACTATTCGCCGCCGCGACCGCGATACGAACAGTCATCGGCAACGATTGATTTCGACGATCTGACAACGCTATCAGAGGCGTTGGAATTGCGACGTCGATCCGGCGCGCAACTGCGGGGGAGGGATATGCGCCGCATCGTGCCACGCCATCATCGTTCCCCGCGCCTGTCCGCCCCCCACCCGCGAAAGACCCTATCGATGTCCGCATCCCATCGCATCGCCGCGCTGCTCGGCGGCACGTTGCTCGCCACCGCCCCGGCGCTCGCGCAGACGACCAACAACGCCCCGCAGGCCGCCACCCGCCCCACCGATGGCCCGCAGGCGCGGCCGTGGATGGACCGGTCGCTCGACGCCGATGCCCGCACCGAACTGGTGCTGAAGGAAATGACGCTCGACGAGAAGCTCCAGCTGACCTTCGGCTATTTCTCGACCAAGGCCGATTGGCAGCGCACTGCGACCAAGAATTACGAGATGCCGAAGGACGGCCTGCCCGATTCGGCGGGCTTCATCCCCGGCATTCCCCGGCTGGGCATCCCCAACCAGTGGCAGACCGATGCCGGCCTCGGCGTCGCGACCCAGCGCTCGCCGACCCCGCGGCTGCGCACCTCGCTGCCATCGGGCATCGCCACCGCCGCGACGTGGAACCCGCAGGTCGCACAGGCCGGCGGCGCGATGATCGGGCGCGAGGCATATCTGTCGGGCTTCAATGTGCAGCTGGCCGGCGGCATGAACCTGATGCGCGAACCGCGTAACGGCCGGAACTTCGAATATGGCGGCGAAGACCCGCTGCTCGCCGGCATCATCACCGGCCACGAGATTAAGGGCATCCAGTCGCAGAACGTCGTCTCGACGATGAAGCATTATGCCTTCAACGGACAGGAGACCAATCGCTTCAACATCGACCACCGCATCGACGAGGCGGCGGCGCGCCAGTCGGACCTGCTCGCCTTCGAATTCGCGATCGAAGCGGGCGATCCGGGGTCGGTGATGTGCGCGTACAACCGCGTCAACGGCTTCTATGCGTGCGAGAATGACTGGCTGCTCAACCGCACCTTGAAGAAGGACTGGGGATATAAGGGCTATGTGATGTCGGACTGGGGCGCGACCCATTCGACGACACAAGCCGCCAATGCCGGGCTGGACCAGCAATCGGGCTGGGCGTTCGATCGCTCGCCCTATTTCGCCGATGCCCTGCGCGAGGCGGTGAACAACGGCTATGTCCCCGAAGCGCGCGCGACCGACATGGCGCGGCGCATCCTGTGGGCGATGTTCCGGAACGGGTTGTTCGATACACCGGTCGCGGGCGACCGCGCGACGACGATCGACTATGCCGCGCATGCCGCCGTCACCCGCGCCGATGCCGAGGAAGGCATCGTCCTACTGAAGAACAGCGCGGGACTGCTGCCGCTGGCATCGACGGCCAAATCGATCCTGCTGATCGGCGCCCATGCCGATGTCGGCGTGCTGTCGGGCGGCGGGTCGAGCCAAGTCTATCCGCATGGCGGCCCGGCCAACGGCCTTGCCGTCGCCGACGAATATCCCGGCGGCTTTCCGGGGCCGAAGCTCTACCACCCGTCCTCGCCGATGAAGGCGTTGCAGGCACGGACGAAGGCACAGGTCACCTATCTCGACGGCAAGGACGTGAAGGCAGCCGCTGCCGCGGCGCGCAAGGCCGATGCAGTGATCGTGTTCGGCGAACAATGGACCGGTGAATCGATCGATGCGCCCAATCTGAACCTGCCCGACAATCAGGACGCGCTGATCGACGCGGTCGCGCGCGCCAATCGCCGGACGGTGGTCGTGCTCGAAACCGGCGGCCCGGTGCTGATGCCGTGGCTGGGCAAGGTCGGCGCGGTGCTGGAGGCGTGGTATCCGGGCACGTCCGGTGGCGAGGCGATCGCACGGGTGTTGACCGGCGAGGTCAATCCGTCGGGCCACCTGCCCGCGACCTTCCCGGCCTCGCTCGCGCAACTGCCGCGCCCGGTGATCGAGGGCAATCCGAAGCTCGACCGCGATTCGCATCCGATGAGCAATTACAATATCGAAGGGGCTGCGGTCGGCTATAAGTGGTTCGACAAGACCGACGCCAAACCGCTGTTCCCGTTCGGATACGGTCTGTCTTATACCATCTTCACCCTTGGTGGCCTAACCGCCCAACCGACCGGCAAGGGCGTGCAGGCGCGCTTCACCATCACCAATAGCGGGAAGGTCCGCGGCAAGGGGTTGGCGCAACTCTATGTCGCAGGCAGCGGCTGGGAAGCGCCCAAGCGGCTCGGCGGGTTCGCCAAGGTCGACCTCGCGCCGGGCGAAACGCGGACCATGGAGGTGACCGTCGATCCGCGCCTGCTAGCGACGTTCGACAGCCAGACGCGCGGCTGGAAGATCGCGGGCGGGACCTATCAGCTGCTGCTGGCCAACAGCGCGACCGACATCGTCGCGCGGACGAGTGTGCGGGTGGCACCGGCAACGCTCGACAATCGCGGCAAATAAGCAGTCGATCGGCGGAGGCGCGCGCCGCCTCCGCCACAAGAAAAAAGGGCCGCGGTAGCAAACGCCACCGCGGCCCTTTTACGACGTGCTCGGCGCCGTGGCGCCCGCCGCTTACTTCTTGCCGAGCGAGAGACCGCCGAAACGCTTGTTGAAGCGTGCGACCTGACCACCCGAATCCAGCATCTGGCCACGGCCGCCGGTCCATGCCGGGTGCGCCAGCGGGTCGATGTCCAGCTGCATCGTGTCGCCTTCCTTGCCCCAGGTGGAGCGGGTTTCGAACACGGTGCCGTCGGTCATCTGGACCTTGATCGTGTGGTAGTCGGGGTGGGTGTCTTTCTTCATCGGTCGTCTCCACGAACGGCTGGTTCCGACCAGCCTGGAAATTGGAAGGCGCGCCCGTACACGGACGCGGCCATAATAGCAATGATCGTCGCCGATTTACGCCTTGGGCGGATCGGCGATCATCGCGGTGAATTCGCACTCGGCGGCCAGTTCGCCGTCGATGCGCGCCTTGCCCGCGAACTTGCAGACACGCGCGCGCTTCTGCACGAATTCGGCCTCCAGCGTCAGCAGCACGCCCGGTTCGACCGGCTTGCGGAACTTCACGCCGTCGATCGACATGAAATAGACCAGCTTGCCCGACCCGGCGAGGCCGAGGCTCTCGACCGCGAGGATGCCGGCCGCCTGGGCCAACGCCTCGACGATCAGCACGCCCGGCATGATCGGACGACCGGGAAAATGCCCCTGGAAGAAGCCTTCGTTGATCGTCACCGCCTTGATCGCGGTGATCGACCGGTCGGGGATCAGTTCCGCGACACGGTCGACCAGCAACATGGGATAGCGATGCGGGATCGCCGCCATCACACGCGTGATGTCGAGCGGTCCGATCGAGGTCGCCTCCCCTTCCATGATCAGCGGCCTGCCGGAGCCGGACGCGCGCCGGCGGCGGGCGCGGTGGCGGACGGAGCAGCCTGTGCCGGTGCGGTCACGCTGACGCTCGGCAGCGCTGCGTTGAGCGCGGTCAGCACCGCATCGGTGATTTCGGTGGCCGGTGCGTTGTAGAAGCTGTTGCCCTTATCCACCGCCAGCGTGGCGCCACGCTGCTGCGCGATCTGGGTAATGATCGGGCCAAGGCGGGTGCCGATCTGTTCACGGACATAGGCGATGTTGCGTTGGACCTGCTGTTCCTGCGCACCAACTTCCTGCTGGGCACGCTGCTGGTTCTGCTCGAACGTGCGGATGCGCGTCTGAAGTGCCGCATCCGGGTTACCCTTGGCCGCCGTGACAGCTGCCTGGAGCGCTTGCGCTTCGGTCTGGAGCGGCTGCCCCCGCTGCGTGGCCAGCGCCTGCAGCTGCTGGCGCTGTGCCTGCAACTGGGTGGTCGCCGCCTTGCACGCGGTGCAGTCGCGGAAGATCCGCTCCGAATCGACGACCGCGATCTTCGCGTCGGGTAGCGCCTGCGCGAAAGCCGGGGCGGTCGGTGCGGCGAAAACGAATGCGGCGACAGCCGCCTTGGTGAAGCTACGCATCAGAATTGAGTTCCTACGTTGAAAGTGATGAGTTTCTTGTCGTCGCCCGGCTGGCTCAGCAGCGCCTTGGCCAGATCGATCCGCAGCGGTCCGAACGGCGAGTTCCAGTTCACGCCGATACCGATCGACAGGCGCGGGCGGGCCGAATCGCCCAGGAACTGTTCGAGGAAGGGCTGGGTGGTGTTGATCGCGACGGTGTTTGGCTCGCCGCCGACGCAGGTGCCGCCGATGGTCGACGAATAGCCGACCGCGCAGGTCGTCTGCCGGATCGCCGGGGCGCCCGAACCGTCGGTGAACTGGTTGTTATAGACCTGCAACCCGCCGGTCGTCGTAATCGGCGAGCTGAACGGCAGCAGCGAGGGCGACCCGTCCTTGTTGAACTGCAACGTCCCGTCGGCATTGCGCGCCTGCTCGAACGCCAGCGTCGGGCGCGGCCGGGTGACGCCGAACAGCGCACCCGCCTGCACAAAGATCGACGGCCGCAGCCCGAGCTCGGCAATGCCCGAGCCCAAGGGCGGTTCGAGCTCGATCTTGCCGAGATAATAGGCCTTGCCGCCCAGCGGATCGTTCAGCACCTGTTCGCGCGCGGTAACCAGCGCCTGATCGCCGCCCGCGACCGAACCGGTATATTGCTGGCGCTGGATGCGGGGCCCCACGCCGCGAATGTCGAAGCCGCGGAACTGCGGTTCGCCCAGGTAGAAGCGATCGACGATGCGGACCGGATCGATCCCCTCGCCCGCGCTCTTCTGCAGCGCGTGGATATAGCCGCCCTCGACCCCGGCCGACAGGATGAAGCCGCCGACATTCCAGTATTTGTCGAAATCGCCGCGAACACGTGCGAACCGGACGTCACCGCCCAGACCAGCGAAATCGAGGCCGGTTACCAACCGCTGCCCACGCGACGGGCGCAGGCGGTTGTTGAGATTGTCGAAGATTAGGTTCGCGCCGACCATGCTGGTCAGCCGGTTGCCGATCGAGTCGCACAGATAGCGCCCGGCCTTCAGCGGGTCGCAGACGCCATTGGTGAAATAGGTGCCTTCGTCCAGCCCGACATTGTCCTGGCTCAGCTGATAGCGGCCCGACAGCGTCCAGAATTCGGTCAGCGGCACGCTCGCCACGATCTGACCACCGGTCGAAATCTGCGAATACAGCGAGTTGCGACCGGTGCCGAGGAAGTTGAACGAATTGAAGTCGCGGCGGAAGATCGTTCCACCCAGCGCGATGTTCTTGTCGAACAGATAGGGTTCAGTGAAGCCGAGTTCGACCGACTTCTGATAGGTCGAATAGTTGACCGACGCCTGAAGGTCCTGTCCCTTGCCGCGGAAATTCCGCTGCCGGATCGACGCCTGGATGATGAAGCGTTCGAGACTGGAGAAACCCGCCGACAGCGTCAGTTCGCCGGTCGACTTCTCCTCGACGTTCGCGCCCAGCACGATGCGGTCGGGCGCCGACCCTTCGGTCCGCTCGATCTCGAACTTGTCCTGGAAATAGCCGAGCGAGTTGATGCGGTCCTGCGAACGCTTGATGAGGAAGGCGTTGAACGCATCGCCCTCCGCCACACGGAATTCGCGGCGGATGACGCGGTCCTGCGTCTGCGTGTTGCCGGTGATGTTGATCTTTTCGACATAGGTGCGATTCGCTTCGTTCAGGACGAAGGTGATCGACATCGTATGCTTTTCGCGATCCGGCACATAATCCGGGCGAACGTCGGTGAACGCATAGCCGAACAGGCCGGCATATTCGCTCAGCTGATCGATCGTATCCTCGACCTGCTTGGCGTTGTACCAGTCGCCCTTCTTCATCGGCAGCGTCTTGGTCAACGCGGCATTGTCGAAGTCGCGGATCGCGCTCTCGACCTTCACCTCGTCGAATTTGTAGCGCGGACCTTCCTCCACCACATAGGTGATGATGAAGTCTTCCTTATCCGGCGTCAGTTCGGCGACGGCCGAGATGACGCGGAAATCTGCATAGCCTTCGGTCAGGTAGAATTGGCGCAGCTTCTGCTGGTCATAGGCCAGCCGGTCCTGGTCGTAGCTCGTGTTCGAGCTGAAGATGCGCCACGGCCGTGATTCCTTGGTCGCCATCTCGCTGCGCAACTGGCTGTCGCTGAACACCTCGTTGCCGAGGATGTTGATCTGGCGGACCTTGGACTTGGCGCCTTCGCTGATCTCGAAGATCACATCGACCCGGTTCTGGTCGAGCATGACCATCTTCGGCTCGACATTCGCGGCGAAGCGGCCCTGGCGGCGATACAGTTCGATGATGCGCGCGACGTCGGCGCGGACGGCGGTGCGGGTGAAGATCTGCCGCGGGGCGAGCTTGATCTCCTTAGTGATCTTGTCGTCCTTCAACCGCTTGTTGCCCTCCAGCACGACGCGGTTGATGATCGGATTCTCGCGGACGCGGACGACGATATCACCGGTTTCGACACCCTCGATCGTGACGTCGGCGAGCAGATCGGACGCGAGCAGGTCCTTGATCGCCTGATCGAGGGTTTCGGCGGTGTAGGGGATGCCGATGCGCAACTTGGTATAGGAGAGCACCGTATCAGGTTCGATGCGCTGCGATCCCTCGACGCGGAGCGAGCGGATGGTGCGGACCGGCGCGGTGGGAGCGGCCGGAGCCTGTGCGGCGGGGGGGCGCACCGCCGGCGCGGCAGCGGCGGGGGCGCGCTGCGCCTGCGCAAAGGCCGTGCTCGAGAGCATCGTGCCCGCGAGCAACGCGACACCGCGCACGCCGTGAATCGAAAACTTGCTTAGCGTCACCAAACCCACCCCAACCGGAGGAACTTTCATCACAGGACGTGCGCGCCCTGCCCTAACCACGTCAGCCGATCAAGCCGGCCAGCCCCTGCCACACGCCGAACGCCCCCAGATCGTTCACCGTGACGAAGATCATCAATGCCAGCAACAGCGCCAATCCACCGCGAAACGCCCATTCCATCGTCTGCGGACGGACCGGCCCGCGCTTCACCGCCTCGATCGCGTAGAACAACAGGTGCCCGCCATCCAGCATTGGAACTGGCAACAAGTTGATGAATCCGAGATTAATCGAAACGAACGCCACGAACGTCACCAATGCCGGCCAGCCAAGCGAGAATTGCTCGCCCGACGCCTTGGCAATGCGCAGCGGCCCGCCCATTTCCTCGACCGATCGCCGGCCGGTGATGATCTGGCCCAACCCGTCGACCGTGCCGCGCAGGATCGTGCCGACCATGCGAATCCCCTCGCCCGGCGCCTGCCAGATGGGAACCGATACGAAGACCGGGGCGCCGCGTTCGATGCCGAAGCGGCCGATCTGCGCCTCGTTGCCGAACCGGTCGCGCTGCCGCACCGCGCCGATCGTCGCCTCGGTCTCACGCGGGGCATCGTTGCGCAGATAATCGACGCGGACCCGCTCGTTAGGCCGCAGGACGGTGTAGAAGGACAGGTCGGCAAAGGTATCGATGGCGCGGCCGCCCATCGCGATGATCCGGTCGCCCGCCTGCAGTCCGGCGCGCTCGGCAGCGCTGCCCTCGACCACCCGGCCGATCGTCGCCGGGGTACGATCGACGCCATAGGCCGCGGCGAACCCGCCGAGGATCAGGACCGCCAGCAACAGGTTCACCGCCGGCCCGGCCGCGACGATGATCGCGCGCTGCCATACCGGCTTGGCCTGGAAGGTCCGCGCGCGTTCGGCAGCGGGCAGTTGCAGCCATTCGGCATCGGGCTGCGACGCCGGGTTCATGTCGCCGGCAAAGCGGACATAGCCGCCCAAGGGCAGCCACCCGAATTTCCAGCGGGTACCCTGCCGATCGGTGAAGCCCGCGATTTCCTTGCCGAAACCGACCGCGAACGCATCGACCTTCACGCCGAACCAGCGTCCCGCCGCATAGTGGCCGAGTTCGTGCAGGAACACGAGCGGCCCCAGCACCAGCAGGAACGCGACGACGGTAATCAGCAACCCAGGGGATTCGATCAAGCCGCGCAATCCTTCACACGCTCCCGCGCCAATGCCCGCGCTTCGGCATCGATCGCCAGCACGGCGTCGAGCGTCTGCGGCCCTGCTGGGTCGAAGCGCTGCAAGACATCACCGACGATTGCGGCAATTTCGAGGAAACCGATCCGCCGGTCGAGAAACGCGGCGACCGCGACCTCGTTGGCGGCATTCAGGATCGCCGGCCGTCCGCCGCCCGCCGACAGCGCCGCACGGGCCAGCGCCAGCGCCGGGAAGCGCTCCATATCGGGCGCTTCGAAATCGAGCCGGCCGATCCGTGCCAGATCGAGACGTTCGCACGGCGTCTCCATCCGGTCCGGCCATGCCAGCGCATGCGCGATCGGCACCCGCATGTCGGGCGATCCGAGCTGCGCCAGTGTCGACCCGTCGACATATTCGACCATCGAATGAATGACCGACTGGCGATGGACCAGTACGTCCAATTGCTCGGGCGTGACCGGGAACAGGTGATAGGCCTCGATCAGTTCTAGCCCCTTGTTCATCATCGTCGCCGAATCGACCGAAATCTTGGCGCCCATCGACCAGTTGGGATGGGCCACCGCCTGTTCGGGCGTTATGCTCTGCATTTCCGCCAGCGAGCGTTCGCGGAACGGCCCGCCGCTGGCAGTGAGGATGATGCGGCGAATGCGCTCGGGCGGGCAATCGTCGAGGCACTGGAACACGGCATTATGTTCGCTGTCGACCGGCAGCAGCGTCGTGCCGGCGCGGGTCGCCGCCGCCATCATTACCTCGCCCGCCGACACCAACGCTTCCTTGTTGGCGAGTGCCACCGCGCCGCCCCGGGCCAGCGCCGCCATGACCGGCTTCAACCCGGCGGTGCCGACGATCGCCGCCATCGTCCAGTCGACGGGCCGGGCCGCGGCATCGATCACCGCCTGCTCGCCCCCCGCCGCCTCGATCCCACTGTCGCCCAGCGCGTCGCGAAGTGCCGGCAGGCAGGCTTCGTCACCGACCACCGCCAGCTTCGCGCCGACCCTGCGCGCCGCCGCCGCCAGCTTGCCGACGTCGCGATGCGCGGTCAGCGCCTCGACCTCGAACTCGCCGGGCGCGCGCTCGATCAGGTCGAGCGTCGACGTGCCGACCGATCCGGTCGCCCCCAAAATGCTAACGCGCTTCATGCCAGATATAGTCCCGCCAACAGCATCAGCGCCGCCGCCGGCGCGACCGGCACCAGTCCGTCGAGCCGGTCCATCACTCCGCCGTGCCCCGGCAGGACGTTGCCCGAATCCTTGACCCCGGCGGCACGCTTCAGCTGGCTCTCATACAAATCGCCCGCCTGTGCCAGCACCGCGAGCAACGGCGTCGCCAGCACCAGATGCAGCGGCAGCCCGGCATATTGCAGCACGCCACCCAGGACCGACGCGGCGATGACCCCGCCGATCAGCCCAGCCCAGGTCTTGTTGGGGCTGATCGTCGGGGCGAGCTTCGGTCCGCCGATCGTCCGTCCGGCGAAATACGCGCCGATGTCGCAGGCCCAGACCAGCGCCATCGCCCAGAAGGCGAGCAGCAATCCGTCGGGCCGATCGCGCAGGAACACGACCGCCAGCGCCGGAAACCCGCAATACAGCAGGCCCCGCGCCAGCTTCGGCAGGCCGGTGGTGATGACGATGAAGAATGCCGCGCCGATGATGAGCCCGAACGCCAGGAATCCCGCCCCCGCCGCCAGCGGCGACAGGATCGCCAGCGGCACGGTCAGCGCCAGTTGCGTCAGTCGCTTATGCTCGCGCGAGACTTTGTGGAGATCGGCCCATTCGGCCATCATGAACAGCGTGCCGAGCGCGACCAGCAGCCAGAAGGCGAAGCCGCCGAACCACAGGGCGGTCGCGGCGACGGCGATCATGCCGACGCTGGCGAACGTGCGGGTGGCGAGGTCGGACTTGCGGCGCGCTGCTGGATCGGTGACGGGTTCGGGCGTCACAAGCCCCCGAACCGGCGCTGTCGCCGGCCATAGGCGGCGATCGCATCCGCCAGCGCAGCACCGTCGAAATCGGGCCACAGCGTGTCGACGAACAGCAATTCGGCGTAGGCCGCCTGCCACAACAGGAAGTTCGACAGCCGCTGTTCGCCCGACGTCCGGATCATCAGGTCGAGCGGCGGCAGGTCGTGGGTATCGAGTTCGCGGTCGATCGCCGCCTCGTCGATCGCCGACACCGGCATGCCCGCCGCGACCCGCTCGGCAAGGCGACGCGCGGCAGCGACCAGTTCGGCCTGCGCGCCATAGTTCAGCGCGATCGCGAGGATCGGACCGGTATTGGTCGCGGTCCGCGCGACGGCGTTTTCGATCAGCTTGACCAGATCGGGCTGCAGCGCCTGATAATTTCCGAGAATTCTAAGCCGCACGCCTTCGCTATGCAGTTCGTCGATCTCGCTCTTCAGGAAATGGCGGAGCAACCCCATCAGATCGCCGATCTCCTGTTCGGGACGCCGCCAATTCTCCGAGGAGAAGGCGTAGAGCGTCAGCGCCTCGACGCCCTGTTCGCGTGCCGCTCGCGCAATGCGCCGCACCGCCTCCACGCCCTGCCGATGGCCGGCGATCCGCGGCAGGCGCCGGGCCTTCGCCCAGCGACCATTGCCGTCCATGATGATCGCGACATGGCGGGGGATCGGCGTGGAATGGGGCAGCCCCGGCGCCGCGCGATCGTCCGCCGGAACCGAAGCGCGAGCGGCGAACGACGTCACTTGCCGAGGATTTCCTTTTCCTTGGCATCGGCCGCGGCATCGATATCGGCGATGGTCGCGTCGGTAAGCTTCTGGACCTCGGTCTCGAGCCGCTTGCGCTCGTCTTCCGAATACACGCCCTTCTTCTCGTCGGTCTTCAGGCTTTCCATGCCGTCGCGACGAACGTTGCGCACCGCGATGCGCGCCGATTCAGCGTATTTGCCCGCGAGCTTCGCCAGTTCCTTGCGACGTTCCTCGGTCAGGTCGGGGATCGGCAGGCGCAGCGTCTGGCCATCGACGATCGGGTTCAGGCCGAGGCCTGCCGACCGGATCGCCTTATCGGCCGGCCCGACGTTCGACTTGTCCCACACCTGTACCGACAACATGCGCGGTTCGGGGGCGGAAACGGTCGCGACCTGGTTGAGCGGCATGTGCGCGCCATAAACTTCGACCATGACCGGATCGAGCAGCGACACCGCCGCGCGTCCGGTGCGAAGGCCACCCAGATCGCCCTTCAGCGATTCGACCGCGCCGGCCATGCGGCGTTCCAGATCGGCCTTGTTATATGCGGCCATAACCGACTTCCTTCTAATTCAAGCGTTGTTCTGAACGATCGTCGACACACCTTCGCCCGCCAGCACGGCGGCGAGATTGCCTTCGTCACGAATGTTGAAGACGACGATCGGGATATTATTGTCGCGGCACAGCGCAACCGCCGATGCGTCCATGACCTTCAGGTCGTCGGCCAGCACACGGCCGAAGCCGAGCGTGTCGTAACGCTTGGCAGTCGGCACCTTCTTGGGATCGGCATCATAGACGCCGTCGACGCTGGTGCCCTTGAACAGCGCTTCGCAACCCATTTCGGCGGCGCGCAGCGCGGCGGTGGTGTCGGTGGTGAAGAACGGGCTGCCGGTGCCGGCAGCGAAGATCACGACGCGGCCCTTTTCCATGTGCCGCACGGCACGGCGGCGGATATAGGGTTCGCATACCGACGCCATCGGGATCGCGGACTGGACGCGGGTTTCGATGCCCATCTGCTCCAGCGCGTTCTGCATCGCCAGCGCGTTCATCACGGTCGCCAGCATGCCCATATAATCGGCACTGGCGCGTTCGAAGCCCTTGGCGGCCCCGGCGACACCCCGGAAAATATTGCCGCCGCCGACGACGATGCAGACCTCATGCCCTTCGCCCCGCGCCGCCTTGATCTCACGCGCGACACGCTCGCACATCGCCGGATCGATGCCGAACTGCCCCGATCCCATCAGGACCTCGCCCGAGAGTTTCAGGAGGATACGGTTGAAACGGGGACGGGTCATGACACCTGCGGAAATGGACTATCGGGAGCGCGGCGGACCCTAGCCGCGCATGCCCGCAAAGCCAAGCGACGTTATGCCGATGCAAAACGGGCCGCGTGGGCAGAGTGCCCGCGCGGCCCGCAAAGGTGGCAACGGTTGCGCGTATTAGCGCGCGAGACCTGCCGTGGCGGCGACCTCGGCGGCGAAGTCGCTCTCTTCCTTCTCGATGCCTTCGCCGAGCTGGAAGCGGACATAGTCCTTCAGCACGATCGAGGTACCGGCATCCTTCGCCGCCTTGGCGACGACGTCGGCGACCGGGGTCTTGCCGTCCATCACGATCGGCTGGCTGAGCAGCGCGTTTTCCTTGGCGAACTTCTTCACCGAGCCTTCGACCATCTTGGCGATGATGTCGGCCGGCTTGCCCGAATCGGCGGCCTTTTCGGTCGCGATCTGGCGCTCGCGCTCCAAAATGTCCTGGTCGAGACCGCTCTCGTCCAGCGCCAGCGGGAAGGCGGCGGCGATGTGCATCGCGATCTGCTTGCCGAGCGGCTCGAGCACGTCGACACCGGCGTCCGATTCCAGCGCGACCAGCACGCCGATCTTGCCGAGGCCCGGGCCGGCCGAGTTGTGGACGTAGGGGATCACCGCGCCCTTGGCGACTTCGACGGCCTTCGCACGACGCAGCACCTGGTTCTCGCCGATGGTCGAGATGTTGGCGACCAGCGCGTCCTCGACGGTGCCGCCGTTCGGCATCGTCTGGCCCTTCAGCGCCTCGACATCATCACCCGATTCCAACGCGATGGCGACAACGTCGCGGACGAAGCTCTGAAACTGGTCGTTCTTCGCGACGAAGTCGGTCTGGCTGTTAACTTCGATCGCGACGCCCTTGGTGCCGGCGACGGCAACGCCGACCAGACCTTCGGCCGCAGTACGGCTCGACTTCTTGGCGACGGCGGCGAGACCCTTGGTCCGCAGCCAGTCGACGGCGGCTTCCATGTCGCCATTGTTCTCGGACAGCGCCTTCTTGCAGTCCATCATGCCGGCGCCCGAGCGCTCACGCAGTTCCTTGACGGCGGCGGCGGTAACTTCTGCCATGATCAGGCTCCTGTTTGGTGTTCGATATGCTTGCGGGCGAGGCAGCGCGGTTTCCGCCCTGCCCCGCCCGCACGTCAGTTCCGTGACAGCGTTACGCTTCGACGGTCGCTTCCGGTTCGGCGGTCAGCGCCTCTTCCGCCGGCGGCTCGTCCATCGCGCCGAGGTCGCGGCCCGAATAAGCGGCGGCCTGCTGGCCACCACGGGTCGCAGCGATCGCGATGGCTTCGCAGTACAGACGGATCGCGCGGCTGGCGTCGTCGTTCGCGGGGACCGGGAAGGCGATGCCGTCGGGCGAGACGTTCGAATCGAGGATCGCGACGACCGGGATACCCAGCGTGTTGGCTTCCTTGATCGCCAGCTCTTCCTTGTTCGCGTCGATCACGAACATGATGTCGGGAATGCCGCCCAGATCGCGGATACCGCCGAGCGACAGCTCGAGCTTGTCCTTCTCGCGGGTCAGGTTCAGCACTTCCTTCTTGGTCAGGCCGTGCGTGTCGCCCGACAGCTGCTCTTCGAGCGCCTTCAGACGCTTGATCGAGTTGCTGATCGTCTTCCAGTTGGTGAGCATGCCGCCCAGCCAGCGATGGTTGACGAAGTGCTGGCCCGACTTGCGGGCTGCTTCGGCGATCGGCTCCTGCGCCTGACGCTTGGTGCCGACGAACAGGACCTTGCCGCCCGACGCGACGGTCGACGACACGAATTCCAGCGCGCGCGCGAACAGCGGCACGGTCTGCGACAGGTCGAGGATGTGAACGCCGTTACGATCGCCAAAGATGTACGGCTTCATCTTCGGGTTCCAGCGGTGGGTCTGGTGGCCGAAGTGCGCGCCCGATTCGAGCAGGGCCTGCATGGTGACGACAGGTGCCGCCATAGGATAATTCCTTCCGGTTGATCCTCTGGGAAGCAGGAACCCTGAAGGAGCCGAAGGCTCGGGCACCGGTATATGCGCTTCCCATGTGGGGTTGAGATCGGCGCCGTTAGCGCAAAACGTACCAACGATCAAGTGTTGACGTTGGAACGATATGAGAACATTAAGGGTGCATAAACGGACCATGGAACCGTGGTTCGGCGAAGATGTTGCACCTTTTGCGGTTTTTTTGAAATCGCATGTTCCGGGGAGTTTCGAGATGGCCCTGTTTGCTTCTGCTTTGTTCGCTGCCGCGTTCCTGATCGCCATGGGAACGATCGTCGCCACCATCCTGCCGGCAAGCGACCGCATCCTGCGCCTGCTGCGCCGGGGCCCGGAATGGACGATCGATCCGTTGCCGCCGGTCCGCCTTACCTCGCGGCGGGGCGTCATCCGGCAGCGCGCCGCTACGGCCGCGCCGCAGCCGCTTCGCGCTGCCGCCTGATCCGACCATAGCTGCGGATGCTGAACGGCAGCGTAGCTAGATAGGCGACGCAGACGACCGTCAGCGTCTGCCACGGCGCCGAGACCAGCGCCGCCGCGACGATCACGAGGATCGCGATCGCTTCGAACCGGATGTGTCGGCGCAGCTTGAGCGACGACCAGCTGAAGGTCGCTAGGCTCGAGACCATCAGGAACGCGACGAACGCCACCCATGGCGCCACGATCCACGGCGAGCGAAAGATCGCTTCGTCGCTCCAGATCCAGATATAGAGCGGCAGCATCGCCAGTCCCGCGCCTGCCGGGGCGGGAATACCGGTCAGGAAGCCGGCCGATTTGTGCGGCTGATCCGCCACGTCGATGCGGGCATTGAACCGTGCGAGCCGCAGCGCGGTGAAGACCGCATAGATCAGCGATACGATCCACCCGACGCGCGGTTCGTTGAGCAGCGCCCACAGATAAAGGATCAGCGCCGGCGACACACCGAACGAGATGGCGTCCGACAGCGAGTCGAGCTCGGCGCCGAACCGGCTCTCGCCACGCAGCATCCGCGCGACGCGACCATCGATGCCGTCGAGCACCCCGGCGAGCAGCACCATCAGTACGGCGCGTTCCCATTCGCCACCGATCGCAAAGCGAATACCGGTCAGGCCGGAACACAGCGCGAGCGCAGTGACCGCGTTGGGGGCGAGGGCACGCAGCGGAATGCCGCGGACGGGCAAGGGGCGCCGCATCTTACTGGGCGATCCCGGCGGGTGCGGGCAGGCCCGGCCGGCCCAGCACGGTTTCGCCAGCGACGCTGCGCTGGCCCAGCACGACCTGCGGTTCGATCCCCTCGGGCAGGAACACATCGACCCGGCTGCCGAAGCGGATCAGTCCGACCCGTTGTCCGGCGGCGACGATATCTCCGGGCTTCACGAAGCCGACGATGCGCCGCGCGACCAGCCCCGCAATCTGGGTGAAGCCGACGCGCTGTCCGTCGAGGCTTTCGACCACGACATGCTGGCGCTCATTCTCGTCGCTTGCCTTGTCGAGATCGGCGTTCAGGAACTTGCCCGAGATATAGACCACCTGCCGGATCGTCCCTGCAATCGGGGTGCGGTTGATATGGACGTCGAACACCGACATGAAGATCGACACGCGCACCAGCGGCCGATCGCCCAGGCCGTTTGGTCCGCGCAGTTCGGGCGGCAATTCGACCCGCTGGATCATCGTCACCAGCCCGTCGGCAGGCGCGACGATCAGTCCCTCGCCCTGCGGCGTGGTCCGCACCGGATCGCGAAAGAACGCGGCGACCCATAACGTCACCAGTCCCATCGGCCATGCCAGCGTCTCCCACGCCATGAAGGCGAAGAAGGCGGTGACGGCGGCGGCGATGAGGACGTATTTGCGCCCTTCGGGATGTACCGAGGACCAGCGCCACTTGACGGTCGTGGTGCCGACCGCGGGCTTTTCGAGCGATGCCATGAAGCGTGGTGTACCCAAGGTAGGCCGTGCTGACAACCGCCGCGCATCCGCGACGCGGTTGATCCTTGCCGACCGACCCCGTAAGGCCGCGCCAATCGCAACAGAAATCGAGAGCAGGCGCATGGCGAAGATCAAGGTCAAAACCCCGGTCGTAGAGATCGACGGCGATGAAATGACCCGCATCATCTGGGCATGGATTCGCGAGCGGCTGATCCAGCCCTATCTCGAAATCGACCTCGATTATTACGACCTCGGCATCGAAAAGCGCGACGAGACCGACGACAAGATCACCGTCGACAGCGCCAAGGCGATCCAGAAGTACGGCGTCGGCGTGAAGTGCGCGACGATCACCCCCGACGAGCAGCGCGTCGAGGAATTCGGCCTGAAGAAGATGTGGCGCTCGCCCAACGGCACGATCCGCAACATCCTGGGCGGCGTCGTTTTCCGCGAACCGATCGTCATTTCGAACGTGCCGCGCCTCATCCCGGGCTGGACCAAGCCGATCGTCGTCGGCCGTCATGCATTCGGCGACCAATATAAGGCGACCGATTTCAAGGTGCCGGGTGCCGGCAAGCTGACCATGAAGTGGGAAGGCACCGACGGGCAGGTGATCGAGGAGGAAGTGTTCGACTTCCCCGCCGCCGGCGTCGCCATGGGCATGTACAATCTCGACGAATCGATCCGCGATTTCGCGCGCGCGTCGATGAACTACGGCCTCGGCCGCGGCTGGCCGGTGTATCTGTCGACCAAGAACACGATCTTGAAGGCCTATGACGGCCGATTCAAGGACATCTTTGAGGAAGTGTTCGCGACCGAGTTCAAGGACCAGTTCCAGGCCGCCGGCATCGAATATCAGCACCGCCTGATCGACGACATGGTCGCCAGCGCGCTCAAGTGGCACGGCGAATTCGTCTGGGCCTGCAAGAACTATGACGGCGACGTGCAGTCGGATCAGGTCGCGCAGGGCTTCGGTTCGCTGGGCCTGATGACGTCGGTGCTGATGTCGCCGGACGGCAAGACGATCGAGGCAGAAGCGGCGCACGGCACCGTCACCCGCCACTATCGCCAGCATCAGCAGGGCAAGGCAACCTCGACCAACCCGATCGCGTCGATCTTCGCATGGACCGGCGGCCTGAAGTATCGCGGTAAGTTCGACGATACGCCCGAGGTCACCAAGTTCGCCGAGACGCTCGAGCGGGTCTGCATCGAAACCGTCGAAGCCGGCCACATGACCAAGGATCTTGCGATCCTGATCGGCCCGAACCAGCCGTGGATGACCACCGAGCAGTTCTTCGAACAGGTTCGCGTCAACCTCGAAGCGGCGATGGGCTCGCAGGGCTAAACGCCCCTCCTCCGCGGCCGGACGGACGGCGTCTATCCGATGGGATGGGCGCCGTTCGTGCGTTAGCGGTTGCCGCCACCGTGTCGCATCCGCAACAATGGCCCTATGCCGTTGCCGATTGATTCCACGCCGTTCAGTGATTCGCTGGTCATATTGGGGGCCGCCGGCCTCGTCATTCCCGCCTTCGCCCGTTTCCGCGTCAACCCGGTGATCGGGTTCATCCTCGTCGGCGTGCTGGTCGGCCCTTACGGCCTCGGCGCTTTGGTCGACCGGGTGCCGTGGCTGTTCCACATCACCATCACCGATCGCCATTCGATCGAACCCTTTGCCGAATTCGGCATTATCCTGCTGCTATTCTCGATCGGCCTCGAACTGTCGTTCAAGCGGCTGTGGGCGATGCGACGGCAGGTGTTCGGGCTGGGCGCGGCGGAGCTGCTCGGGTCGGGGCTGTTGATCGGTTTGGCGCTGATGGTCATGGGACAGGCGAGTGCCGGCGCGATCGGCCTCGGCCTCGCTCTGGCGCTATCGTCGACCGCGCTGGTGCTGCCGATGGCGGGCACGACCGGACCGGTCGGGCGCACCGCCTTTGCGATGCTGTTGTTCGAGGATCTTGCGCTGGTCCCGATCATCTTCGCGCTGGGCGCGCTGGCGCCGACCGCCAGCGACGATGGCTGGGCTGGCCTCGCGAACACCGCGCTATGGGGCGGGGTCAGCGTCGCCGCGCTTTATCTGGCCGGCCGCTTCATCCTGCCGAAACTGTTCGCGCAGGCAGCGCGGACGAAGAGCCCCGAACTGTTCCTGTCGGCCAGCCTGCTGGTCGTGATCGTCGCCAGCCTCGTCACCACCGCCGCCGGGCTGTCGCCGATCGTCGGTGCGCTACTGGCGGGCCTGCTGATCGCCGAAACCGAATATCATAGCGAGGTCGAGGTCATCACCGCGCCGTTCAAGGGGCTGGCGCTCGGCGTGTTCCTCATCACCATCGGCATGAGCCTCGATATCGCGACGATCATCGAGAATTGGCCGGAACTGCTCGGCGCGATCGCCGGTGTCGTCGTGCTGAAGGCGGTGGTGACCGGCGCGCTGCTCTGGGTCAACGGGGTGCGTCCCGGCACCGCGACCGAAACCGGCCTGCTGATGGCCAGTCCATCCGAAACCACGTTGATCGTGCTCGGCGCAGCGACGCAGGCGCAGCTGATCCAGGCATCGACCGCCGCCTTCTGGCAGACGGTGACCGCCATCGGCCTCACCATCACGCCGTTGCTGGCGATGCTCGGCAAGCGCGCATCGCGACGGATCGAGCGCCGGACCGGGACCGAGGAAGCGCCGCCGGTCGATCCGACCGGATCGGGCGTGGTTATCATCGGCTTCGGCCGCGTCGGGCGGCTGGTCGCGGAGATGCTCAAGACGCATGGCAAGCGCTACATCGCCGTTGATTCGGACATCGACAATGTCGCCGCGGCGCGGGCGGAGGGGCATCCGATCCTGTTCGGCGACGTCGCGCGATCCGAACTGGTCGACCGGCTCGATCTGGGGCGGGCGACCGCCCTCGTGCTGACGATGGACGACCCGGTACTGACGGTGCGGCTGACGCGGCGCGTGCGCGGATGGGTGCCGAACCTGACGATCCTCGCCCGCGCTCGCGATGCGGCCCATGCCGCCGAACTCTATGCGGCAGGGGTCAGCGACGCGGTGCCGGAAACGCTCGAAAGCTCGCTGCAACTGTCCGAAGCGGTGCTGGTCGATCTGGGTGTCGCGATGGGACCGGTGATCGCATCGATACACGAAAAGCGCGATGAACTGCGCCAGTCGATCCGCGAACAGGCCAGCATCGAACGCGAACCGCGCATCCGCCGGTTGCGCCGGGTCGACGACCCGGCGTGACGGTTCAGCCGCGGCCGATCAGGCGGCGGGCGATCGCGTCGGCGACTTCGGAATGCGGGCGGCCGCTGGCGTCGCTTTCGTCCCACACCTCGACCAGCCGGTCGGGGATGCGCGCGATGCGGCTCTCGACCTCGGCCCGGTCGCCCTGCCCCAGATATTCGAGCGCGACGTTGATGATGCCGCCGGCGTTGATGACGTAATCGGGCGCATAGAGGATGCCGCGTTCCTGCAGCCGCTTGCCGTCCCCTGCCGTCGCCAGCTGGTTGTTGGCACCACCGGCCACCGCCTTGCACTTGAGCGCCGCGATCGTCGCTTCGTCGAGCACCGCACCGAGCGCATTGGGGCTGACGATATCGGCCTCCAGCGTCAGCACCGAAGCGGGATCGGCGGTCGTCGCGCCCAGTTCGCTGGCCAGTGCCTCGGCACGCGCTTCGTTGACGTCCGCCAGCGTCAGCACCGCACCGTCCTTCGCCAGCAAGCGCGCCAGACCGCCACCGACCGACCCGACGCCCTGCACCGCGACGCGCACGCCGCGCATGTCGTCGCTGCCCAGCGCCCGCTTGGCCGCGGCGCGAACGCCCAGATAGACGCCCATCGCGGTGAACGGCCCCGGATCGCCACCGGCATTGCCCGCCGCCACCGGCAGGCCCGACACATATTTGGTCGCGCCGGAAATGGTCATCATGTCGGCTTCGGACATGCCGACATCCTCGGCCGTCACATAGCGGCCGCCGAGCGATTCGACCGCGCGCCCAAAGGCGCCGAGCAGTTCGGGGGTCTTGGCGCCGCCCTCGGGTGCCAACACCACGCCCTTGCCGCCGCCCATCGGCAGCCCGGCCATCGCATTCTTGAAGCTCATGCCGCGCGACAGGCGCAGCGCGTCGGTGACCGCCGCATCGCTGCTGGCATAGCGCCAGAAGCGAACCCCACCCGCCGCCGGCCCGAGCGCGGTCGAGTGGACCGCGATCACGCAGCGCAGACCGGTCTTGTGATCGGAGAACAGGTGAATGCCTTCGTGATCGTCGAAGTCGGGATAGCCCCAATCGGTCTGCACGGCGGCGGCTCCAGCGCTGTAAGGGATGGGGCGACCGACGGGACTTGAACCCGCAACTTCCGGCATCACAAGCCGGCGCTCTAACCAATTGAACTACGGTCGCCGTGGAAGGGCGCGCTTAGCCGGGCCGTACGCATCGGTCAAGCAGTGGCGTGCCGACAATCGTTCTGGCAGGAAAAAGTCCATGGAAACGGCCCCGCCCCCTGCCCCCGCCCGCCCGAATCTCGGCTCCGGCTTCCCCTCCGAACCGGTCGTCGACCACATCATGACCCGACCGGGCGTGCAGCGGGTGCCGAGCGCCAAGCTGTCGCTGTTCATTCGCCGCGGCCTGATCCCGGCCGATCTCTGCGCCGCGTTGATCGACCGGATCGATGCCAAGCGCCGCCCTTCGACCATCGCAGACGCCAATGGCGACCCGACTTTCCGCACCAGCGAGACCTGCGACCTCGATTCGAGCGACCCGGTCGTCGCCGCCGCCGAAGCGCTGATCTTCGATTTCTGCGGCCTCGACCCGGCGCATGGCGAGCCGTTGCAGGGGCAGCGCTATGCCGTCGGGCAGGAGTTCAAGGCGCATACCGATTATTTCGATCCGCAGGGCGGCGACTTCGCCCGCTATTGCTCGGTCGCCGGTAACCGGACCTGGACGGTGATGCTGTATCTGAACGAACCGGGTGCCGGCGGCGCGACGCGGTTCAAGGCGATCGACAAGATCGTCCAGCCCGAAACCGGCAAGTTGCTGGCGTGGAACAATTTGCGCGCCGATGGCAGCCCAAATCCGGCGACATTGCACCATGGGATGAAGGTGCGCGACGGCACCAAATATGTGCTGACCAAATGGTTTCGCGAACGTCCCTGGGGATAAGCGAACGGGCCGCCGGCATCGCTGCCGACGGCCCGTCGCCACCCGATCGTTCGATCAGAACTGCGCGGTGATCCCCAGCGAGAATACGCGGCCCAGATCGTAGCGGTTGATATAGACCTGATTGCCGCCGAAATTCTGGCTTTCGCTGTAACGCGTACCGGTCAGGTTACGCGCTTCGGCCTTCACTTCCAGCTGCGCGCCGGCAACTTCGAAGCCCTGCCGCCCGACCAGATCGAGCCGGATGCCCGGACGCTCGACGATATCGGGCTGGAACCCCGCACCCGACAGGTTCGACGGACCGCGATTGGTCACCCGATCGCTGGCATAGTTGAACAGCAACGTCAGCTGCGACAATGCCGCCGTATCCTCGACACCGATCTGGACGTTGACCAGATGGTCCGACTGTCCGGTCAGCGGCGCGCCGTCGCGGAACAGTGCGTTGGCCCGACCGAAGCCGGCCTGACAACCGCCGATACCCGGCGACCCCAGCGCCGCCGCCGGATTGGGCACGCAGGTGCCGTCCGCCGTGATCTGCGACTGGGTATAGGTATAGTTGGCGAGTAGCAGGAGGCGACGGGTCGCGAAGAAATTGCCGAGCCCGCTCAGCGGCACGTATCTCTGCGCCTCGACCTCGGCACCGTACAGCGTCGCCTTGGGCAGATAGGTGAAACCGGTCTGCAGCGTCGCGTCTGGGCTGGGATAGAAGCCCGCCTGTTCGATCGGGTTGTCGATCCGCTTGTAGAAGCCCGCAGCGGTAATGCGCTGATCGCGGCCGAAGAAATATTCGTAGCGGCCTTCGAGGTTCCACAGCTCCGAGTCGCGCAGGTTCGGGTTACCGAAGAACAGGCGATCCGAATCGGGATCGCGGAACTGCTGCGGGGCCAGTTCGCGGAACTGCGGACGCGAGATCGTCTTCGCGCCGCTGAGGCGGAACTGCATGTCCGACGCGAAATTCCATGTCAGCGTGCCCGCGGGCAGCCAATAGGCGTTCTTCAGGACCGTCGGCGTCAGGTTGATCGGCGTGACCTGTTCGTTCGCGGTTTCATAGCGAACGCCGGCGACCGCGCGCAGGCCATCGGACACCTCGGCCTCCGCCTGGACGTAACCGGCATGGATTTCGAGGCTGGCGTCATAGGCATAGGCGCCGGCCTGGGTATTGAACTGCAACTCGATCGTGCAGGCGCCGGTGCCGCGCTGCGGACAGGCGTTGAACAGCGAATCGGGCGACAGCAGATAGTCGGGCCGCAACAGATTGTTGGGGAAGCCCGGCGCGGTGCCGGCACCGTCGCTGGTCTGGTAGTTGAATTGCAGGCGACGCGAGGACCGGTCGGTGTTCGAATAGAAATAGCCTGCCGATACGGTCATCGGACGATCGGTCGGCAGCTTGTACGCCAAGTCCGCCTGACCCGTATACAGGTCTTCGTTCAGCTCGCTGAACACGACGCTGGCAAAGGGCGAGAAGCGCTGCGTCACCTGATAGGCGCCGTTGCAGTTGAAGCCGCGCGAAACCGGGGCATCGGTGACCGTGATCGGATAGCCGTTGGTGGTGCGGTTCGAGCAGAGATAGTCGAACTGACGCTCGTACGGCGCATTGCGCTTCGAATTGGCGAAGGCACCGCGCGCATCGAACTTAAGCGCGTCGGTCAGCTTGAATTCGCCAACCAGCTGGCTCTCGATCAGCTGGCGTTCGAACCAGTTGGTGTTCTGCTGCACGCGCAGGCCGCTGAAATTGTTGTAGTTGTCCGACGCGGCCAGGCGACCCTGCTTCAGCGTGTCGTGAATATAGACGTTGGTCCAGCGCAGCGTGTTGTCGTTGAACTCGTACCCCAGCCCGACCAGCCCGTTGGCGACGATCCGGTTGTCGGTCAGCACGGTGCGGAAGTCGTTGCGGACGGTGCCGTTCTCACTGACGCTGTCCTGCTGGATCGCATCGCGGGTGCGGAAGGTGTTGGAGAGGCCGAGCGAGGCGATGACGCCCAGCCGGTCGCTGCCGACATCGAACACCGATCCGCCGGCAATCTCGCCCGACAGATTGGCAGGCAGCTGGTTGTTGACCTGCAACAGCGAGGTGCGGGCATTGTCGAGCTGCGCGACCTGCGCGACCGGGATCAGACCCGAACCCTTGTCGGCATTGCGGATGAACGACGGTACGCCGCGCGTCCCGTCGTCATAGCCGATCCAGTCGCTCTTGCCGCCGGCATAGACATAGCCGAGCTCGCTGGTCGTGACCGTATCGGCTGCGATAGACCCGCCGATCGACAGGAAATTCTTCTTCGGGATCGCTTTCGACGTCAGGTTGATGACGCCGCCGCCGAATTCGCCGGGAAAGTTGACCGAATAGGTTTTCTGCACCAGCGCCGATCCGACGATCGAGGTCGGGAAGATATCGAGCGGGACCGAACGGCGCAGCGGCTCGGGGCTGGGCAGCGGCGAGCCGTTGAGCAGCGACGACGAGTAGCGATCGCCAAGGCCACGGACATAAACGAAGCCGCCGCCAACGACCGACAAGCCGGTCACGCGGGTAAGCGCACCGGCGATGTCGCCGTCGCCGGTGCGGGCAATGTCGGCTTCGGACAGGACCGACACGATCTGCGGCGTGGCGCGGACCACGTTCGGGATGTTGCGACCGACGACGACAATTTCCTCGCCCGCGGCTTCGTCGAAACCGGGCGACGAGACTTCGGCCGGGGCATCGGTCGTGGTGCCGTCCTGCGGCGCCGACGCGGCGGTATCGGGTTCGGTGCCGGTCTGCACGACCGGCGGTGTCGCGGTGGCGGGGGCCGGCGGCGTGGTCGATTGCGCCAGCACGGCCGGCGCAACCAGCTGCGACGTCAGGAGAAGGAGTGTTGCGTAAGCGCGGCGGTGCTGCATGGCCGTTGATCCACCTTGTAATTCTGAAAGAGCGAATGCCGGGACGGGCGTATCGGCCCGCCCCGGCATCGGCGTGTCATCGCGGGTTAGGCGACGGGTCGGATCAGCGGCCCTGGCAGGCGAAGTAGACCGACGAGAACACCGGCGGGCCCGCTTCCTGCTTCGTCGCATCCGCCGCGCGGATCGTCGAGCGATCCGAGGCGCTGGTCTCGCCAGCGATCAGGTTGATGCAGGCGACGTTGCCGACCGACTTCACCACGCCGTTGACATAGCGCATGTCGGAACCGCCACGCTGACGGATCGCCGCCGGGGCGAGCGCAGTCTGGATGAAGGTGAAGTTGGCATAGGTGCTGTAGGTACGCGGCAGCAGGTCCTCGCCGTTATTCGAGTCGATCTCGGTCGAGAACGAGTCGGCGGTCGCGCCGAGCACGCGCTGTGCTGCGATCATGAACTGCATGAAGCCGCGATAGCCGTTGTCGATGTCGAAGCCGTCATCGTCGGCGCCGGTGATGGCGATGTACTTCAAGTTGGTCGTGCCGCCGAAGATTTCGATGCCGTCATCGGCCGAGTTGTGGCTCTGGATATGATCCAGCACGGTGCCGCTGCCGGTACCGCCCAGCGTCAGGCCCTGCAGTTCGTTGCCGTCGCTGATGGCGATGCCCGAATAGCGGATCTGGACGTAGGACATCTGGCCCGAATTGTCGGCGGCGTTCGGCCCGCCATAGAAGCGGCCGGTCACGCCCTCGATTGCCTGCTGGCAGGTGGTCGACGAACCGTCGGCGTTGTTCGGGCCGGTACCGGTGGCGCAGACCGCAGTCGGCGCACGGCCGAGCAGGATGATGCCGCCCCACTGACCCTGCGATGCGTCCGACACGCCGTTATTCACCAGGTTCTGCTGCGAGGTAAAGATGATCGGCGCGTCGCGGGTACCGATCGCCGAAAGCTTCGAACCACGGTTCACCAGCAGCAGGTCGTTGGTGTTTTCCGACGAGTCGGCCGCGATCACCGAACCGGCGGCGATGGTCAGCGTTACGCCGGCCGCACCGGTGCTGCCGAGATCGGTTCCGACCTCGGTCTGGCCGCGCAGGCGATAGACAACGCCCGCGATCTTCGGCAGCGACAGGTCTGCCGTGATGTTCTGCGGCAGGCGGCAATAACGCAGGGTCGGGCTCGACGAACTGTTCGTGCCGTCATCGATCGTGCCGGTCGGGCAGACCGAGGTCGCAGCAGCGTAGGTACCGATCGACGGCACCGCGGTGCAGCGCGCGCCCGAACCGCCGAATTCGGCCGAGGTCGAGTTGCAGGTCCAGCCTTGGAAGGCGGTGTCGGTCGGGCCGTTCAGCGCGCCGACATAGTTGGTGCTGGTGAAGAAGCTGTTGATCGTCGACG
Source organism: Sphingomonas sp. SAFR-052 (assembly GCF_051965015.1). NCBI lineage: Bacteria > Pseudomonadati > Pseudomonadota > Alphaproteobacteria > Sphingomonadales > Sphingomonadaceae > Sphingomonas > Sphingomonas sp. SAFR-052. Next base: position 92,553 of record NZ_JBQCMO010000005.1, read on the forward strand.
GATCGGTCGCGGTCGTGAGCGACGCTGCGCCGGCCGGATAGACGCCGTTCAGCACCGAACCGACGCCATTGACGTTGTTGTTGGTGCCGGCGTTGACGATCGCCAGCTGTTCGTCCGACGTGATGGTGATGCCGTTGACGGTGGTCTGCGCGGCGAACTGCGCGGCGGTGATCGCGCTCGGCGCGGTCGAGGTCGGCGTGGGCGTCGGAGCCGGCGCCGGCACGGTCACGTTGATGCTGCCCGCCCCCGGCGATGCGACGCCATCGGCACCGCTGCACCCGGCGAGCGCCGCGCAGGCCGTCGTCGCCATGAGAATAAAGCCGAAGCGCTTGCTGCTGGCCATCACCGATGAACTCCCGAAACTTGGTTGGTCGTTGTGCGGGCGCGAGACCCGGCGATCGTCCAAGGCTCCCCCTTCGGCCGACCCACGGCCGCCGCGTTAGGGATGCTGCATGACGGGAACATGCGATTCCGATGAAGTTTCGGAGACGGTATGGTTTCGGTTTTATGACAGCGGGCGACAGGGCAACGAGCCGCCCGGAATCAGAAACGGCCGCCCGGCCCGTCGCCTCTGAACAGAGGTCTGACGTGCCGGACGGCCGTTGATCTGGTGGGCGCGACAGGGATTGAACCTGTGACCCCACCCGTGTGAAGGGTGTGCTCTACCGCTGAGCTACGCGCCCGGAAACCCGGAGGCCGGCTCCCTAAAGGGGTCCGGCCATGCTGTCCAGACCTTAATTCACCGAATCCTTCAGGCCCTTGCCGGCCTTGAACTTCGGCTGCGACGACGCCTTGATCGTCATCGGTTCGCCGGTGCGCGGATTGCGGCCGGTCGATGCCTTGCGCTTCGATACCGAAAACGTGCCGAACCCGACGAGGCGCACTTCGTCGCCCTTCTTGAGCGCCGCCGAGATGACGTCGAATACCGCTTCGACCGCCTTCATCGCATCGCCGCGGGTGAGCCCCGAATGGTCGGCGACCTGCCCGATCAGCTCCTGCTTGTTCATCCCGTGGAACCCCCTTTGTCTCAAAGAAATATGGCCAGACTCGAACGCGGCAATAAGGCCGCTGCGTCGGACGCTGTCAAAGCAAATTGCCAATGTGAGCGCAATCCAATGGATTGCGTAGCGTCGCCTACGTACGCCGCTTCGGCGACGCCGGCGGGACGGTGCTACCCCTCCCGCCGGCCCTGATCAATGCGGCCGCGATTCGGCGATGCCCGGTACCGGCACCGGCGGCTGCGCGGCCAGATCGTCCGCCTCGGTCCAATCGATCGCGGTCAGCGGCTCGGTCAGCGCGAGTCGCAGCACCTCGTCGACATGCGACACCGGGATGATCTCCAGCCCGGTGCGGATATTGGCGGGGATTTCCGCCAGATCCTTCTCGTTCTCGACCGGGATCAGCACGGTGGTGATCCCGCCGCGCAGCGCCGCCAGCAGCTTTTCCTTCAACCCGCCGATCGGCAGCACGCGACCGCGCAGCGTCACCTCGCCGGTCATCGCCACCTCGCGCCGGACCGGCACCCCGGTCAGCGTCGACACGATCGAGGTGACCAGCCCGATGCCCGCCGACGGACCGTCCTTCGGCACCGCCCCTTCGGGCAGGTGGATATGCACGTCCTTGCGGTGGAACAGGCTCGGCTTGATGCCATAGCCGGGCGAGCGCGCCTTGACATAGCTCCACGCCGCCTCGACCGATTCCTTCATCACGTCGCCGAGCTTGCCGGTGGTCTTGACCGCCCCCTTGCCCGGCACGGTGACGCTTTCGATCGTCAGTAGTTCGCCGCCGACCTCGGTCCAGGCCAGCCCGGTGACCGCCCCGATCTGGTGCTCCTCCTCGCCCACGCCGAAGCGGTATTTGCGCACCCCGGCGAATTCGGCGAGGTTTTCGGGCGTCACGGTGACCGACGTCGCCTTGCCCTCGAGGATGCGGCGCAACGCCTTGCGCGCCAGCTTTGCGATCTCGCGCTCCAGCGTCCGCACGCCGGCTTCCCGGGTATAATAGCGGATCAGGTCGCGGAGGCCCGTCTGGGTCAGTTCGAACTCACCGGCCTTCAGCCCGTGCGCATCGACCTGCTTGGCGACCAGATGGCGTTCGGCGATCTCGACCTTCTCGTCCTCGGTATAGCCCTCCAGCCGGATGATCTCCATCCGGTCGAGCAGCGGCTGCGGCAGGTTCAGCGTGTTCGCGGTGCACACGAACATCACGTCCGACAGATCGATGTCGATCTCCAGATAGTGATCGTTGAACTTCGCATTCTGTTCGGGGTCGAGCACCTCGAGCAGCGCCGATGCCGGATCGCCACGGAAATCCTGTCCCAGCTTGTCGATCTCGTCGAGCAGGAACAGCGGGTTCGAGGCGCCTGCCTTGCGCAGGTTCGTCACGATTTTGCCCGGCAGCGACCCGATATAGGTCCGGCGATGGCCGCGAATCTCGGCCTCGTCGCGCACGCCGCCCAGCGACTGGCGGATGAACTCGCGCCCCGTCGCCTTGGCGATCGACTTGCCAAGACTGGTCTTGCCGACGCCGGGCGGGCCGACGAGGCACAGGATCGGCCCCTTCAGCTTGTTGGTCCGCGCCTGCACCGCCAGATATTCGACGATCCGGTCCTTGACCTTCTCCAGCGCGTAATGATCCTCGTCGAGGACGGTCTGCGCGACGGCGATGTCCTTCTTCAGCTTGGACTTCTTGCCCCATGGCAGGCCGAGCAGCACGTCGAGGTAATTGCGCACGACGGTCGCCTCGGCGCTCATCGGCGCCATCGTCTTCAGCTTCTTGAGCTCCGACGTCGCCTTGGTCCGCGCTTCCTTGCTCAGCTTCAGCGTCGCAATCTTCTGCGTCAGCTCGGCGATCTCGTCGCCATCGCCATCCTCGCCCTCGTTGCCGAGTTCGCGCTGGATCGCCTTCAGCTGCTCGTTCAGATAATATTCGCGCTGGGTCTTCTCCATCTGCCGCTTCACACGGCTGCGGATCTTCTTCTCGACCTGCAACACGCCCAGCTCACCTTCCATGAAGGCGAAGACCATCTCCAGCCGCTTTTGCGGATCGGCCTCGACCAGCAGCGCCTGCTTGTCGGCGACCTTGACCGCGATATTGCCGGCGACCGCATCGGCGAGGCGCGAGGCATCGTCGAGCTCGGACAGCTGCACCGCCGTCTCGGCGGGCAGCTTCTTGTTGAGCTTGGCATAATTCTCGAACTGGTCGACGACCGAGCGCATCAGCGCCTTCAACTCGGCGCTCGGCTGCGCGACCGCTTCGGCGACGCGGTCGGCCATGCCTTCGTCGGCGTCTTCCAGCGTCGTGTCGCCGGCTTGCGCCGGGGTGACCGTCGCCACCAGATAATTGTCGACCGTTTCCAGTTCGGTCAGCGTCGCGCGCGCCTTGCCCGATACCAGCACCCGGACGGTGCCGTCGGGCAGCTTCAGCATCTGCATGACCTCGGCCGACACGCCGACATCGTACAGGTCTTCGCGCGCCGGATCGTCCTCACCCGGATCGAGCTGCGCCACGAGGAAGATTTCCTTCGATCCGGCCATCGCCGCTTCCAGTGCGGCAACCGACTTGTCGCGCCCGACGAACAGCGGCACGATCATGTGCGGGAAGACAACGATATCGCGCAGCGGCAGCACCGGCAGCTTCAGCGGCTCGAACGAAACGGAATTGGTATTCTCGGACATGGACACTCCACGACCCGGCCGAACTGCCGGACCCACACACCTATATGGTGGTGATTACCGCCCCATCAATCTCCGGTCGATGGGAAGCTGAACTGTGACGATCGCATTGGCGTTGCTGTTGGCGGGCGCTGTGGCGCAGGCGCCCGCCCCCAAACTGCCCCCGATCCCGCCGATCCACCCGATGACGTTGCGGTCGGGGGGCGAGGTCGCGCCGGAGCGCGCCGCGCTGCGGCTGGCGCATGTCGATCTGGCGATCGAGGCGTTGCCCGAACGGCGCACGCTGTCCGGCCGGGCGGTCCTGACGCTCGACGCCAAAGCGGCGACGCCGCGAATCGTCATCGACCTCGACGACGCCTTCACCGTCTCGGCAGTCGCGATCGGCGGCGCGCCCTTGCCGGAGACGGCTTGGCGACAGGCTGGCGGCCAGATCGCGATCGACCGTCCGCTCACCGCCGGGCAGCGGGCGACGGTCGAGATTCGCTATGCCGGGCAACCGCGCGTCGCCAAGCGCGCGCCATGGGACGACGGCTTCGTATGGAGCGAATGGCAGGGCAAGCCCTGGTTCGGCACGACCGCGCAGCTGACCGGATGCGATCTGTGGTGGCCGTGCCTCGATTTTCCGGCGGGCGAGCCGGCAGCGGCCGACCTGCACTTCACCGTCCCCGCCGGCCTGTCCGCCCCCGCCAATGGCGTGCTGCGCGGCATTGACCGGCTGCCCGACGGGCGCACGACCTGGAACTGGCATTCGGGGTCGGTGAACCCCTATGCGCTGGCGATCAGCGTCGGCCCCTATAGCGAGATGAAGGGCGAGTACCGCAGCCGCTACGGCAACGTCATCCCGCTCCAGCTCTGGCATCTGACCGGCAAGGAGGCGCAGGCGGCGCGGCTGTTCGCCGAATTCGCCCCGACGCTCGATTTCTTCGAACGGGTCATCGGCCCCTATCCCTTCGCCGATCAGAAGGTCGGCGTGGTCGAGACGCCGTATCTCGGCATGGAGCATCAGACGATCAACGCCTATGGCAATGGCTACAAGCCGGCGGCCGAGGGGTTCGACTGGCTGTTCCAGCACGAATTCAGCCACGAATGGTTCGGCAACCAGATGACGGCGGCCGATTGGGACGATTTCTGGCTGCATGAGTCGTTCGCCGCCTACATGCAGCCGCTCTATGCGAAATGGCGCGAGGGCGATGCCCGCTATATCGCGATGATGCTGATCCAGCGCGACCGGATCGCGGCCAAGGTACCGGTCGTCTCGGGCGTGCCCCGCACCGCGCGGGCGATGGAAGGGAAGGCCGGTCCCGGCACCGACGTTTACTTCAAGGGCGCGTGGATGCTGCACAGCCTGCGCAGCCTGATCGGGGACCGGGCGTTCTTCGCGGCGACCCGGCGGCTGGTCTATGGGCGTCCCGATCCGAAGCCGGGCAATTTCCGCCCCCGCTTTGCCACCACCCGCGATTTCGAAACGGCGGTGGCGCAGGAAAGCGGACGCGATCTGCGCTGGTTCTTCGACGTCTATCTGCGTCGGGCGACCCTGCCCGACCTGATCGAAACCCGCGACGGCGACACGCTCACGCTCCGGTGGAAGGTGCCGGGCGATGGCCCCTTCCCCCTGCCCGTCGAGGTGGAGGTCGATAGCGTCGTCCAGACGTTGCCGATGGCCGATGGCAGCGGGACGATCGCCCTGCCCGGCGATGCCCATGTCGTCATCGACCCGATGGCCCGGTTGCTGCGCCGGTCGACCGCGGTCGAACGGATGCAGGCACCGATTGCCCAGCCACGCGTTGCAACCTCATGAAACAGCTTCAAAAACGATCGGCCGAAATGGCCGCGACCTTCATGATCGGCGACGGAATGCTCGGCCTGTTGCAGCCGCGCCGCCATGTCGAACTGTGGCAGGAACGGGCGGGCGGCGCGGAATGGCTGGTCCGGCCGTTCGTCGGCCATCCCGGCCGCCGCCGCGCCTATGCCGTACTACAGATCGCCGCCGGGCTGGCGCTCGCCGCCCGGCAGGTCAAGGCACGACCGTGACGAAGATATAGGCGGCAAAGATCGTCAGGTGGACGATGCCGGCCAGCACCGTCGTCCGCCCATTGCCCAGCGTCAGCGTCGACACGAGCAGCGACAGCGCGAACAGTACCGTCGACTTGCCGTCGATCCCCAGCGACAGCGGCCAGCCCATCACCAGCGATACGATCGCCACACTGGGAATGGTCAGCCCGATCGTCGCTAACGCCGACCCCATGGCGAGGTTTAGGCTGGTCTGCAGCCGGTCCTTGCGCGCCGCCTTCACCGCCGCCAGGCTTTCCGGTGCGAGCACCAGCGCCGCGATCAGGATGCCGACCACCGCCAGCGGCAGCCCGGCGCCCAGCACTGCCGCCTCGATCGTCGGCGACAGGTCCTTGGCGAGCAGCACCACCCCGACCAGCGCGACCAGCAACGCCGCGAATGCGATCCATGCGGTACCGGCGCCCGGCGGCTCGGCATGGGCGTCCTTGGGCAGCGACCCGTCGGTCGCCGGCAGGAAATAGTCGCGGTGCCGCACCGTCTGCACCATCACGAACGTCGCATACAGGATCACCGACACCACCGCGACGAACGCCAGCTGCGAAGCCGACAGCGTCGGTCCGGCCACGGTCGAGGTATAGTTGGGCAGCACCAGCGACATCACCGCCATCGCCGCCAGCACCGACAGCGCGGCGCTCACCCCGCGCAGGACGAAGCGTTGCTCATGATGCCGGATTCCGCCGACCAGGACGCAAATCCCGACGATGAAATTCAGGATGATCATGATCGCCGCGAACACCGTATCGCGCGCCAGCGTCGCGACGTCGCCCGACCCCGACAGCATCAACGATACGATCAGCGACACCTCGATCACCGTCACCGCCACGGCCAGCACCAGCGTCCCGAACGGCTCGCCAACCTTGTGCGCCACAACCTCTGCATGGTGGACCGCGGCAATCACGCAGCCGATCATCACGACTGCCGCCAGTACCGCCCCGGTGCCACCGGCCTTGGCAAGATCCATTAGGATCGCGATCAGGCCGAGCACCGGGATCAGCAAAGACCACCATGGCAACGCCGTCCGATCGAGCAACGCCCGCTTCGTCGCCGGCGGGACTACCGCTTCCGCCTGCTCGACTGCCATCATCGCTTCGTGGTCGTTTGCTGCCGACATCATGCCTCCATGTTCGTTACGGTAAGGCAACACATGGTCGGACCGATGTTTCCCTGTCCGCCGGATTATCCGATGGTCGGGCGACCGATCGTGTCGATCCAGTCCGGCAGCTCGGCCAGCGATCCCAATTGCCGGAAGCGGTCGTGATTGGCCGGCGGCGGCGCGGCCTCATGCCCCCAAGCGAGCGGTTGCGGCACGAATGCCGCCCACGCACCCGCCGCGAGCGCCGGCAATATGTCCGAACGCATCGAATCGCCTGCCATCACCGCGCGGTCGGCATCGACGCCGTAGCGACCGAACAGGCGGGTAAACGTCTCGGTCGTCTTGTCGCTGACGATCTCGATGCCGGAAAAGCGATCGCCGAGCCCCGATGCCGCCAGCTTGGCTTCCTGATGCAGCAGGTCGCCCTTCGTCACCAGCACCAGCCGGCCGCGTTCGGCCAGCGCGTCGAGCGTCGCTTCGATGTCGTGCAGCAGTTCGACCGGATGCGCCAACAGCCGCCGCCCGGCAGCGAGCAGATCAGCGATGACCCCGCCCGGCAACCGATCACCACCCAGTTCGAGCGCGGTTTCGATCATCGACAGGGTAAACCCCTTGGCGCCATAGCCATAGAGTTTCAGGTTGCGCGCCTCGCACGCTTCCAGCGTCTCGATCGCCACATCGGCCGCGGCAAAGGGTTCGAGCATCGCGACGAAGGCGTCCTGCGCCTCCCCGAAATGGCGCATATTGTGCCACAGCGTGTCGTCGGCATCGAGGCAGATGAGTTCGATCGGCATGGCGCAGGCGATACCCGACGGTTCGCCGCTTCGAAAGGCCGCACAAACGAAACGGGCGCCGGTCGCCCGACGCCCGCTTCAACGATGCTGGGAAACCCGGCTTACGCCGCGTCGCCCGCCTTCTTCTTTTCGGCATAGACGCGAACCGGTTCCTTGCGGCCCTCGATCACGTCCTTGTCAACGACGACCTCGTCGACGCCGTCCATCGACGGCAGATCGAACATCGTGTCGAGCAGGATACCCTCGAGGATCGAGCGAAGCCCGCGCGCACCGGTCTTGCGTTCGATCGCCCGCTTCGACACCGAGACCAGCGCCTCGTCGTTGAAGCCGAGCTTCACGCCCTCCATGTCGAACAGCTTCTGATACTGTTTGACCAGCGCGTTCTTCGGTTCGGTTAGAATCTTGATAAGCGCGGCCACATCGAGATCCTCGAGCGTCGCGATCACCGGCAGACGGCCGACGAATTCGGGGATCAGCCCGAACTTCAGCAGATCCTCGGGCTCGGTCTGGCGCAGCACTTCACCGGTGCGGCGTTCCTCCGGCGCGGCGACATAAGCGCCGAAGCCGATCGACTTGCCCTGCAGACGGTCGGCGATGATCTTTTCCAGACCCGCGAACGCGCCACCGCAGATGAATAGGATGTTCGTCGTATCCACCTGCAGGAACTCCTGCTGCGGATGCTTGCGACCGCCCTGCGGCGGCACCGACGCGGTCGTGCCTTCCATAAGCTTCAGAAGCGCCTGCTGCACGCCCTCGCCCGATACGTCGCGCGTGATCGACGGGTTTTCCGCCTTGCGGCTGATCTTGTCGATCTCGTCGATATAGACGATGCCGCGCTGCGCCCGCTCGACGTTATAGTCCGACGCCTGGAGCAGCTTCAGGATGATGTTCTCGACATCCTCTCCGACATAGCCGGCTTCGGTCAGCGTCGTCGCATCCGCCATGGTGAACGGCACGTCGAGTATGCGCGCCAGCGTCTGTGCCAGCAGCGTCTTGCCGCAACCGGTCGGGCCGACCAGCAGGATGTTCGACTTCGCCAGTTCGACGTCGGCACCCTTCTGCCCGTGGTTCAACCGCTTGTAATGGTTGTGGACCGCGACCGACAGCACGCGCTTCGCCTGCTTCTGTCCGATGACATAGTCGTCGAGCACGTTGCAGATTTCCTGCGGCGTCGGAACCCCGCCATCCTTCTTCGCGACCAGTGCCGACTTCGTCTCCTCGCGGATGATGTCGTTGCACAGTTCGACGCATTCGTCGCAGATGAACACGGTCGGACCCGCGATCAGCTTACGCACCTCGTGCTGCGATTTGCCGCAGAACGAGCAGTACAGGGTGCTCTTGGAGTCGCCGCCGCTGAGCTTCGTCATTCAATTCATCTCCCGCGCCGCCGTGGCGCGTCTTTCCGCCTGTCAGGATACACACAGGCTTGTATCCGGCAATGCCTTAAAACTTTACCCGACCGCGCCGCCGGTTGAGACGCGGTCGGCCAGGCCGCTTACGCCGCCGGGGTTGCCTCCTCGGGCGCGCCCGGACGCTTGTCGAACACCTGATCGACCAGGCCGAACGCCTTGGCTTCCTCCGCCTCGAGGAAGGTGTCGCGGTCCATCGCCCGCTCGATCTCCTCCAGCGGCTTGCCGGTGTACTTCACGTACAGCGCGTTCATCCGGTCCTTGATGCGCTGAATTTCCTTCGCCTGGATCTGAATGTCCGACGCCATGCCCTGCGCACCGCCCGAGGGCTGGTGGATCATGATGCGGGCGTTGGTCAGCGCCACGCGCATGCCGGGCTCACCCGCCGCCAGCAGGAAGCTGCCCATCGACGCCGCCTGACCGATGCAGACCGTGCCGACGCGCGGACGGATATACTGCATCGTGTCATGGATCGCCATGCCGGCCGTCACCACCCCGCCCGGCGAGTTGATGTACATCCAGATGTCCTTCTTCGGATTTTCCGATTCGAGGAACAGCAGCTGGGCAGTGATGAGCGAGGCCATATGGTCCTCGACGCCGCCGGTCACGAACACGATCCGCTCGCGCAACAGACGCGAATAGATGTCAAAGCTGCGCTCGCCGCGGCTCGACTGTTCGATGACGATGGGGACGAGGGCGTCGTGAATATCGTGCATTGGGTTCCCGCTGAGTAGATTTCGACCCCTACATCGGCGCTCGCGAGAGGCGACGCAAGAGGCGACCCTACCGCAGTGCACCCGGAAAGATGGTTAGTGCGTGCCGGGCGCCCGGTGCGCGAGATAGGCGAGCCGCCGAACTTCGCGCCGCCCGCGCACCACCGTGTCGAGGATCAACCCTGAAAACAGGCATAGCGACGCGAGAATGACGAGACCGGTGGCGAGGATGGCGGTCGGGAAACGCGGCACCAGCCCGGTCTGGGCGTATGTGAAGACGAGCGGCACGGCCAGGATCACGGCCAGCACGGCGAGCGCCAGCCCGATCGCGCCGAAGAACCACAGGGGCCGCTCGATCCGGTACAGCGTGGCAATGGTGCGGGCGATGCGGAACCCGTCGCCATAGGTCGACAGCTTTGATGCCGACCCCTCCGGCCGCGCGAAATAGCGCGTTGCGACCTCGGCTACCGGCATGCGCAGTTCCAGCGCATGGACGCTGATCTCGGTCTCGATCTCGAACCCGGCCGACAGCGACGGGAAGCTCTTGACGAACCGCCGCGAAAAAACCCGGTAGCCCGACAGGATATCGGTGAAACTCCGCCCGAACAGCCGCGCGAGCATGCCGGTCAGCATCGCATTGCCCAACCGATGCCCGCGGCGATAGGCCAGCACCGCCTCACTGACCCGCTGCCCCACGACCATGTCGAGTTGTTCGTCGATCAGCCGCGCGACCAGTTGCGGCGCGGCCTCCGCATCATAGGTCGCGTCGCCATCGGCCATGACATAGATGTCGGCATCGACATCGGCGAACATGCGGCGCACGACCGCCCCCTTGCCCTGCAACCGCTCGGTCCGCACCACGGCGCCCGCGGCGCGCGCGACGTCGACCGTCCGGTCGGTGGAGTTGTTGTCATAGACATAGACGGTCGCCTGCGGCAGCGCGGCGCGGAAACCGGCCACGGTCGCGGCGATCGCGGCTTCTTCGTTGTAGCAGGGCAGCAGGACGGCGACGGTCATGGACATGGCGGGCCGTACAACATCCCCCGCCATCGAAAGCAAGCATCCCGACAGCAAAAGGCCGCCCGCTCCCGTTCAGGAAGCGGACGGCCTTCAAGCCGTTCGGTCGGGAAGGATCAGCCTTCGCTGGCTTCGGTCTCAACCTTCTTCTTGGCGCGCGGCTTCTTCGCCGGCGCCGGCGCGGCGTCGCCCTCGGCAACGTCGGCAGCCTCTTCGGCCGGAGCCGCTTCGGCCTTCTTTGCCGGAGCCTTGCGGGTCGCGGCCTTCTTCTTCGGCGCCTCGGCTTCCGCCGGGGCATCCGGCGAAGCCGGCTCGACGTCCTTCGCCGTCACCGGCTGGGCTTCGGCATGGTCATGATCGTGGTCATGGCCATGATCGTGACCGCAGCCCGGGCCATGCACATGCGGCACCGCGCCTTCCTCGCTCTCGATCTCGGCTTCCAGTTCCTCGCGCGTCACTTCGCGGTCGGTGATTTCCGCCTTGCCGAACAGGAAGTCGACGACCTTGTCCTCATAGAGCGGGGCGCGCAGCTGAGCGGCCGCCATCGGCTCCTGCTGGACATACTGCATGAAGCGCTGGCGATCCTGCGGGCCGTACTGCTGCGCGGCCTGCATGATCAGGCGCTGCATTTCCTGCTGGCTGACCTCGATGCCGTTGGCCTGGCCGATTTCCGACAGCAACAGGCCGAGGCGGACGCGACGAACGGCGATCTGACGGTAATCCTCACGCTCCGCTTCCAGTTCGGCGCGCGCCGCTTCCGGGTCGGCTTCATGGCCGGCTTCGTGCTGAAGCTGCGCCCAGATCTGGTCGAACTCGGCCTCGACCATCGACGGCGGCACTTCGAAATCATGGCCGGCGGCAAGCTGGTCGAGCAGCTTGCGCTTCATGTGGGTGCGGGTCAGGCCGTTCAGTTCCTGCTCGATCTGCCCCTTGATGAGGCCGCGCAGCTGCTCGAGGCTTTCGAGACCCAGCGACTTGGCGAACTCGTCGTCCGGTCCGCCCTCGGCCGGAACCTTCACGTCGGTGATCTTCAGGTCGAAGGTCGCAGGCTTGCCCTTCAGATTCTCGGCCTGATAATCCTCGGGGAAGGTGACTTCGATCGTCTTTTCGTCGCCCTTCTTGACGCCGACCAGCTGGTCTTCGAAGCCGGGGATCAGACGGCCCGAGCCGATCTCGATCGACATGCCTTCGCCCGTGCCGCCGTCAAAGGCAACGCCATCGACCTTGCCGACGAAATCCATCACGACCAGATCGCCGGTGGCGGCTTCATGGCCATCCTCGGCGTCGTCATGCCGCTTGTTGTTGCTGGCGAGCTGCTCGAGCTGCTGATCGACGACCGATTCGTCGGCCGGAACGGTCAGGCGCTCCAGCTTCAGCCCGTCGATCGCCGGGGCCGGCACGTCGGGCAGCACTTCCAGCGACACGGTGACCGCGGCGTCCTGACCGGGGGCATAGGTGCCGTCCAGCGACACCTGCGGTGCGGTGGCCGGACGCAGCTTCTGTTCGGCGATCAGCGTCTGGATGCCGTCCTGGATCGAGCTGTTGAGCGCGTCCTGCGACAGCGCTTCGCCGTGCATCTTGCGGATCAGGTTCGCGGGCACCTTGCCGGGGCGGAAGCCGGGCATCTTCACGGTCGGCGCGACGCGCTTCACTTCGGCATCGACCTTCGCGTCCACCTCGGCCGCGGTGATGGTCAGCGTGTAGGCGCGCTTCAGGCCCTCGTTCAACGTCTCGACAGTCTGCATTCTCGAAGCTTTCGTCAAAGGAATCGATTCGGGGCGGCTCCAGCCTCGACCGGGCGGCGGCGTCACTGGTGCGGGCGAAGGGAGTCGAACCCCCACATCTTTCGATACTGGAACCTAAATCCAGCGCGTCTACCAGTTCCGCCACGCCCGCCGAGCGGACGCCGCCGGCACGGGCGCGTCTATAGCAGCCATGCACGCCGGGGCAAGTCGCCACGCTTCGCAGAGTTGCATGGCGACCGCAACCCGCATCCATCGGACGCGTTGGATAGAGCGAAGGAGAGCATTTTCATGCCCGTCGAACCACCGATCCCCGCCGAGACCCCCGCCCCCGATCCCGGCGTTGCGCCGACCGCGCCGCCGCCCGAACAGCCCGTTCCGCAAATTGAACCGGGCCAACCGACTGCGCCGCCGCCCGAAATCGACGTGCCGGGCCCCGATATCGACGTGCCCAGCCCGATGCCCGGCGGTGATCCGGGGGTAACCCCGGTACCCGGCCAACCCGTGATGGAAGGAAACTGACATGGGCGATCGCGATCGCAGCAGCCACCCCGACAGCCCGCCGGAAGGCGAGACCGATCGCCGCAGCGATATCGAGAAGGCAGTCGACTCCGTTAACGGCGACATCGAGCGTAGCGGGACCGATGTTGGCGCGACCTCGCCGACCGAACCGACCGTCTCGTCGGATACGGCAGGTGGTTCCGGCGGCGTCGTCCGCAATCAGGAGGGGGACGGGCAGTAGGATCGCTACCGAAACCTTTCCAGCTAGGTCATTCCAGCGCAGGCTGGAATCTCCCGGTCGGCTGGCTGCGTAGGAGCCGCGCGAGACCCCAGCCTTCGCTGGGGTGACGTCGCGACCGACGATACCCCCCTTTACCCGGTTACCCGCCGCGCAGTGAGGATCCGCACCGGCGCGGCGGGCATCTCGCCCTTGAATGCGCCGTTACTCGCCTTGGCCGGATCGACCGGCGTGTCGAGGATTTTCAGCAGTACATCGCGACCGTCGACGATGCGGGCGAAGGCGGCATAGCCCTGCCCGTCCGCCGGCACGCCCGGCGCCGCATCCAGCGCACGTCGCTGATCGCCGACCGAGATCGTGAACTCGCCGCGCGCGGTGCCGACGCCCAGTCGCGCGACCGACAGCGTGCCGTCGGTATGCGACAGCCCCGTCTGCGTCGTCGGTTCGTGCTTGATCGGGGGCAGCATCTTCTTGACATCGGTATGCGGGCCGAACTGGACGAAGCCGAATTCCGGCCCGACCTTCACGATGCGGTAGAAGCTGACGCCGTCGAGCCGCTTCTGGTCGACATAGCGCAGGAAATTGGCGGCGGTGATCGGCGCACGCTTCACCTCGACCTCGACGGTCAGCGTGCCGGCGGTGGTGACGATCGCGACACGCGGCAGCGGCGGTTCGGCGGCCGGTTGCGGCAACGGCGCCTGCGCCCATGCCGGCCCGACACAGGCCAATGCCACCAGCAGCGCGCGTCGCGTCGTCTTCATCATCCCAGCGCCTTCTTCAGCAGGTCGTTGACCACGCCGGGATTGGCCTTGCCGCCCATCGCCTTCATCGTCTGACCGACGAAGAAGCCGAACAGCTTGTCCTTGCCACCGCGATAGTCGGCCACCTTGTCGGCGTTCTTTTCCATGACCTCGGCGATCACCGCCTCGATCGCGCCGGTGTCGCTGGTCTGCTTGAGCCCACGCTCCTCGACAATGGCATTCGCGCCCTGCCCAGTTTCGAGCATGATCTCGAACACCTGCTTCGAAAGCGTGCCCGACAGCGTGCCATCGGCGACCAGCTTCAGCAGTTCCGCGCCCTGTGCCGGCGACACCGGGCTGTCACCGATCGTCTTGCCCAGACGATTCAGTGCGCCATACAGGTCCGAAATCAACCAGTTGGCGGCCGACTTTGCCGGCACGTCCGAACCGCATTCCGCCAGCAACGCCTCGAACCAGCGCGCCGTTTCGACCTCGGCGGTCAGCACCGCCGCATTATATGCCGACAGGCCGAGTTCGCCTTCATAGCGCTTGCGCTTGGCGTCGGGCAGCTCAGGCAGCGACGCGCGGCATTCCTCGAGGAACGCATCGTCCAGTTCGAGCGGCAACAGGTCGGGATCGGGAAAGTAGCGGTAATCGTGCGCATCTTCCTTCGACCGCATCGACCGCGTCACGCCCTTGTCCGGATCGAACAAACGGGTTTCCTGCACGATGCGACCGCCATCCTCGATCACCGCGACCTGCCGGTTCGCCTCATATTCGATCGCCGCCATGACGAAGCGCACCGAATTGACGTTCTTCGTCTCGGTCCGGGTACCGAATTCCTCGCCCGGACGGCGCACCGATACGTTGACGTCGGCGCGCATCGACCCCTGGTCCATATTGCCGTCGCACGACCCGACATAGCGGAGAATCGTTCGCAGCTTCGACAGATAAGCCCCTGCTTCGGCGGGAGAACGCATGTCGGGACGGCTGACGATCTCCATCAGCGCGACGCCCGAACGGTTGAGATCGACATAGGAACGCGTCGGATGCTGGTCGTGCATCAGCTTGCCGGCATCCTGCTCGACATGGATGCGCTCGACCCCGATCGCCTTGGGCACGCTGTTCGGGTCCTTCTCGTCCAGCACGATCTCGACCACGCCCTCGCCGACCAGCGGGTGGTAGAGCTGGCTGATCTGATAACCCTGCGGCAGATCGGCGTAGAAATAATTCTTGCGGTCGAAGCGCGACCATTTGTTGATGACCGCATCGATCGCCATGCCGGTCCGCACCGCCTGCCGGATGCATTCGCGGTTCGGGGTCGGCAACATGCCCGGCATCGCCGCGTCGACCAGCGACACCTGCGTATTCGGCTCGGCCCCGAACGCGGTCGCCGCGCCGGAAAACAGCTTGGCGTTCGACGTGACCTGCGCATGGACTTCAAGGCCGATCACGACCTCCCAGTCGCCGGTCGCGCCACGGATGCGGTAGGTGGACTCAGTCATTCTCGTTCAATCCACGTTCTGGGCGCCGGAACAGTCGATGCCGTTCGCGCCGTTCCGTTTTTTCCTGCCGTTCGATCATTCTGCGACGGGCAGGACGATCATCGTTGCGCTTGCCTGACCAGTCGAGGGTGCCGGGAAGATCGCCCAGCGCCTCGAACCAGTCGAACACCATCACCACCATTTGTCCGCGCGCGCGACGAACCCGGCCCGCTGCTCGATCGCGAGGCCCGCATTCAGCACGCCCTGCTCGTCAAGTGGCTTCCCGATGATCTGCAAGCCCAGCGGCAGCCCGTCCTTGTCGACGCCGCCCGGGACGCTCATCGCAGGCAGGCCGGCCAATGACGACGGCACGGTGAAGACGTCGTTCAGATACATCGCGATCGGATCGGCGCTCTTCTCCCCCAGCGCGAACGCCGCCGACGGCGCGGTCGGGGTCAGCAGCACGTCGCACTGCTCGAATGCCTGTTCGAAATCGCGCGCGATCAGCGTCCGCACCTTCTGCGCTTGCGTATAATAGGCGTCATAGAAGCCGGCAGAAAGCACATAGGTGCCGATCATGATCCGGCGCTTAACCTCATCACCGAAGCCGGCGGCGCGGGTCGCGGCGTACATGTCCTGCAGCGCCGCTCCGTCGGGCAGCACTCGCTGGCCGTAACGCACGCCGTCATAGCGGGCAAGGTTCGACGACGCTTCGGCCGGGGCAATGATGTAATAGGCGGGCAGCGCGTACTTCGTGTGCGGCAGCGAAACCTCGACGATCTCCGCCCCTGCATCCTTCAGCCAGTCGATGCCGTGCTGCCACAGCGCCTCGATCGCCGCCGGCATGCCGTCAACGCGATATTCCTTGGGGATACCGACACGCTTGCCGCGCAGGTCGGCGTTCAGCCCCGCTTCCCATGCCGGGACCGGCAGATCGAGCGAGGTCGCATCCTTCGGATCGAAGCCCGCCATCGCCTCCAGCATGATCGCACAGTCGCGTACGTCATGCGCCATCGGCCCCGCCTGATCGAGCGAGGATGCGAAGGCGACGACGCCGTAGCGCGAACAGCGGCCATAGGTCGGCTTGATGCCGGTGATGCCGACGAACGCGGCGGGCTGGCGGATCGAACCGCCCGTGTCGGTGCCGGTCGCGGCTGGGCACAACCGCGCGGCAATCGCCGCCGACGAACCGCCCGACGATCCACCGGGCGCCAGCGGCGCGGTATCGCCGGGACGCCGCCAAGGCGAGATGACGTTGCCGAACGCGCTGGTTTCGTTCGACGATCCCATGGCGAACTGGTCGAGGTTCAGCTTGCCAAGCATCCCCGCACCGGCATTCCACAGATTGCCGGAGACGGTCGATTCATATTGCGGCACGAACCCTTTCAGGATGCCGCTCGCCGCCGTCGTCTCGACGCCCTGCGTGCAGAACAGGTCCTTCATGCCGATCGGCACGCCGGCCAGCGGCTTGAGCGTTTCACCCGCCGCGCGCGCATCGTCGGCCACCTTCGCGGCGGCCAGCGCATGGTCGGGGGTTTCGACGAGGAACGCGTTGAGCGGCTTCGCAGCGGCGACCGCGTCGATGAACGCATCGGCGACGTCGCGGGCGGAGAATTCGCCGCCGCGCACGCCGTCGCGGATCGCGGCGACGCCAAGGTCGGTCAGGTTCGACACTATTCGATCACTTTCGGAACGGTGAAAAAGCCATGCTCACCCTGCGGCGCGTTGGCGAGCACCTTATCGCGCACATCGCCATCGGTGACGACATCGTCGCGCAGGCGCAGATGGTTGGGGATGACGGCGGTCATCGGCTCGACGCCGCTGGTATCGACCTCGCCTAGTTGCTCGATGAAGCCGAGGATGTTGCCGAGTTCGGGTGCGAGCTTCTCGGCTTCGGCATCGGTGATCGCGATACGGGCTAGGCCGGCCACGCGTTTGACGGTTGCAGGTTCGACGGACATGGCACGGCGGCTAGCATCCCGCCGCGCCCCCCACAAGCACTGCAAAGCGGTTGCACGGGAACGCCGCTTCCCGCACCTAAGGCGCAATCACCAGCGGAGATCGGTTTGGCGCGCAAGTTCCTGTATGTCGTGGCGGCGCTGATCGTCCTCGCGATCGCGGCGCTGTTCGCGTTTCGCCTGTTCGGCAACGACCTGTTGCGCCGCGCGATGGTGCCGAGCGTCGCGTTCCGCGCCGAACCGGCGATGCCCGCCAACGCCTATGCCGACCGCGCGATGTGGTTCGCGCGGCCTGGACTGACCAACACGCCGGTCGACTGGCTGCCGCAGGGCGTGGCGCGAACCGCGCCGGGCAATGCCGAGATCTTCTTCCTCCATCCGACCTCGTTCGTCGGCACCGATCGGTGGAACGCAGCGCTGAGCGACAGCGAGACCAACGGCCGCGCCCAAGTGTTCCTGCGCGGACAGGCCAGCGCGTTCAGCGCCGCCGGCCGCGTCTGGGCGCCGCGCTATCGGCAGGCGACGTTCGGCGCATTCCTGACCAGCGACGCCGCCGCGACGCAGGCGCTCGACCTCGCCTATCGCGACGTGGCCGCCGCATTCGATACCTTCGTCGCCGAAGCCGATCCGAACCGTCCGATCATCCTCGCCGGGCATAGCCAGGGGTCGCTGCATCTGACGCGCCTGCTGCGCGAGAAGGTAACCGGCACCCCGCTCGCTCGCCGCATTGTTGCTGCCTATATCGTCGGCTGGCCGGTGTCGAAGGCGACCGACCTGACCGCGCTCGGCCTACCCGAATGCACCGCCGCCGATCAGGCGGGGTGCCTGTTGTCGTGGCAGAGCTTTGCCGAACCCGCCGACCCGACGCTGATCGTCGAGCAATATGACGCCTCGACCGGCTTCGACGGCCGCCCGCGCCAGGGTACGCCGATGGTCTGCACCAATCCCCTGACCGGCACAGCCAACGCCGCCGCACCGGCCGGCGCCAATCGGGGTACGCTGATCCCCGACAAGGCGCTGGAGGATGCGACCATGGCGCCCGGCCTCGTCCCCGCACGGTGCGACGAACGCGGCTTCCTGCTGATCGGTGACAATCCGCCCGATCTCAGCCCCTATGTGCTGCCGGGCAATAACTGGCATGTGTACGACTACAGCCTGTTCTGGGCGAATGTCCGCGCCGACGCGCTGCGCCGGTTGGCGGCGTGGGAGAGACGATGATTACCGAAGACCGCGCTGTCTTTCGCGACGCGCTGCCCGAGGGCGGTCGGCTGATCGGGCTGGACGTCGGTACCAAGACGATCGGCACCGCGCTGTGCGATGCCGGCTGGAGCTTCGCCAGTCCGGCGGTGCTGGTGAACCGCACCAAATTCACCGCCGACAAGGCGCAACTGGCGACGCTGATCCGGCAGCAATCGGTTCGCGGCATCGTCATCGGCCTGCCGCTCAACATGGACGGCAGCGATTCGCCGCGTACCCAGTCGGTCCGTGCCTTCGCCCGCAATCTCGACGATACCGGCCTGCCGATCTTCCTGTGGGACGAACGCTGGTCGACGGTCGCGGTCGAGCGGCAGATGATCGCCGAAG
This sequence comes from Sphingomonas sp. SAFR-052, assembly GCF_051965015.1. Lineage (NCBI taxonomy): Bacteria > Pseudomonadati > Pseudomonadota > Alphaproteobacteria > Sphingomonadales > Sphingomonadaceae > Sphingomonas > Sphingomonas sp. SAFR-052. Next base: position 111,570 of record NZ_JBQCMO010000005.1, read on the forward strand.
ATTTGAGCCGCGCCAAACGGGCCGAACGCGTCGACAAGCTGGCCGCCGCCTATATCCTGCAGGGCGCGATCGATGCGCTGGTCAACGTTCCGCTCGGCTGACCTTGCGTCGGCACGCGGCGCGCCCTAACCGGTCGCCTCGATGCCTATCTCCGACCACCGCCCCGCCGCCATGATCGATGGTGGCGCCGTTTTCCCGCATCGTCACCTGACCGGGATAGAGGGGTTGCAGCCCCATGAGATCCTGTTCCTGCTCGACGAGGCGGAACAATGGATCGACGCCAACCGCAACCGTGCGCCGGGCGACCACCGGCTGGACGGCGTGACCCAGATCAACGCCTTTTTCGAGAACAGCACGCGCACGCTGCTGTCGTTCGAGATCGCCGGCAAGCGGCTGGGCGCCGACGTCGTCAACATGCATGCCGGCCAGTCGAGCGTGAAGAAGGGCGAGACGCTGATCGACACCGCCGTTACGCTCAACGCAATGCGCGCCGACGTGATCGTCATCCGCCACAGTTCGTCGGGCGCGGTGCAGCTGATCGCCGACAAGGTCGACTGCCCGGTGCTGAACGCGGGCGACGGCTGGCACGAACATCCGACACAGGCGCTGCTCGACGCGCTGACCATCCGTCGCCGGCTGGGCGAGATCGCCCACAAGCGGGTCGTGATCTGCGGCGATATCCTCCACAGCCGCGTCGCGCGGTCGAACATCCTCGCGCTCACCACCCTTGCCGCCGAAGTCCGTGTCGTCGCGCCGACGACCCTGATGCCGCAGGCGATCGAATCGATGGGCGTTACCCCGTTCACCGATTTCGATGCCGCGCTGGAGGGGGCCGATGTCGTGATGATGCTGCGACTGCAGAACGAGCGGATGAATGGCGGCTTCATCCCGTCGACCCGCGAATATCACCTCCGCTACGGCCTGACCCGCGAACGGCTGAAACGCGCCGAGCCACATGTGATCGTCATGCACCCCGGCCCGATGAACCGCGGAATCGAGATTACCAGCGACGTCGCCGACGATCCCGAACGATCGACCATCACCGAACAGGTCGAAATGGGGGTCGCGGTGCGCATGGCGTGCCTCGACGTGCTGACCCGGCGCAGTCGCGGCGTGGAGGGCTGGGCATGACCATGATCTTTACCGGCGGCACGCTGGTCTGCCCTGATGGCGGGGTACGCAGCGGCGATCTGGGCGTCAGCGGCGACACGATCGGGCAGGCCGGCGCAGATGCTGAACGCATCGACATTTCGGGCAAGCTGCTGGCGCCCGCGATCGTCGATCTCGGCGTCTTCGGCATCGATGCCACCGCGTGCCGGGCGGGCGGGATCGTCCGCGTCGGACTGATGCCGGATCAGGCGCCGGTGCTCGACGATCCCGGCATCGTCGCGCGGGCGGCACATATGGGCAAGCCCGACATCTGGATCCATCCGCTGTCGGCCGCGACGCAGGGTCTGCGCGGCACCGACCTCGCCGAAATGGCGATCAATGCCGAAGCAGGCGCGGTGGCGGTCGCGACCGGGCGGCGCTGGATCGCCGACAGCGGGGTGATGCGCAAGGTACTGGCCTATGCGCGGGACTGCGACCTCGTCGTTGTTGCCCATGCCGAGGATGGTGGCCTTGCCGGGGATGCGGTTGCGACATCGGGCGAAACCGCGACCCGGCTCGGCCTGCCCGCAGCCCCTGCCATGGCAGAGGCGTTGGCGATCGCGCGCGACCTGATGCTGGCGGAGGATACCGGCGCTCGCCTCCATTTCCGCCAAGTGACGACCGCCGCCGGTTTCGATCTGATCCGTGCGGCCAAGCGCCGCGGGGTCCGCGTCACCTGCGGCATCACGCCGGCGCATCTCTATTTCTCGGATATCGCGATGAGCGATTTCCGCACTTTCGCGCATCTCTCGCCGCCGCTGCGCGACGAAAGCGATCGCCGGGCGGCGCGCGCGGCGCTGGCGGACGGGACGATCGACGTGCTGTGTTCGGGTCACGATCCGCGCGGGCCGGAAGCGAAGCGCCTGCCCTTTGCCGATTCCGAACCCGGCATGGCGGGGGCGGAAACACTGCTGGCGCTGGGACTCGGGTTGGTGCGCGATGGGCTGATCAGGCTCGACCGGCTGTTCGCGCTGTTGGCGCGTAATCCGGCAAAGCTGCTCGGGCTGGATTCGGGTACGCTCGCCACCGGCGCACCGGCCGATCTGATCGTCGTCGATCAGGACCTGCCGTGGCAGGTGCGCGCCGACGCACTGGCGGGCAAGGCGGCGAACACGCCGTTCGACGGCCTGCCGGTCCAGGGCCGCGCGGTGCGGGTGATAAAGGGCGGCGCGTTCCTTTGAGGGAACGCGCCGCCTCCTCCTGGGAGAGGCTCGGGAAACTGGTTTAGCGCGAAGCGAGCCGTTGGGGACCGGCCCAGCTCGCCAGCTGCTCGCCGGCATGGGTGCGGACGAAGCAACGGTCGCCCTTCGCCCGGACGCGACTGCACAGCGATGCGGCGTCGCCCCGGGCAAGGCCGCCGACCGACAGCCGATAAAAGCTGGTTCCGCGCACGCTTGCCTGCATACCCTGTGGCGACAGTTCGGCAAGGCGGGGTACGGTGCGGGTCAAACGCCGCCATGCCGTACGGGCAACCGCCTGGGTATCGAACGCGCCAAGCTGCACGTAATAGCCGCCGGCGCTGCGAGGGGCCGCCGCCATGCGGACCGGCGCTACGGCACGCCCGCGATAGTCGCGCGGCAACGCCTGCACGATCTCCTGCCGCGGGGCGAAGGTGATGGCCGGCCGCACGATCGCCGCCAGCTGCGTCGGGACCGGTTCGGGCGCCGACGGCACATCAACTGCCTCAACCGCCACTTGCGCGGCCGGCGCCGCATCGCCCGGAGCCGCCAGCGCCAGCTGCACCGGCTGTCCGCGATCGACGGCCGGGGTGACACCAAGTAGCGCCGCGACCTGCTGCGCCGCCGATTGCGGACGCGCGAAGCCGGCCCATTCGACCAGCCGCGCATCGACCTGTTCGGGCGACATATCGACCGATGCGACCGTCCGCGCCTCGACCCAGCGCCCGTCGAGCGCGAGAGCGAGCGCCAGATTCTGCCGCATCGTCGCGGTCGCCGCCGGGTCGCGCGCCGCTTGACTGAGCAGCGCGATGCCGCCCGCCGGATCGCCCGCCAGCGCCAGGGCGAGCCCGCGATCCCCGTCAGTCATGCGCGCGGCATGGGCGGTCAGCGTCTCTCGCGCCGCGACCCATTCGCCGGTCGCCGTCTGCGCCAGCGCAAGGTTCAGCGCGGCCCGACCATCGGCGGGGTTCAGCGCCAGCACGTCGCTGAACGCCTGCGCCGCCGAGGCGAAGCGACCCGCCTGCAGATAGGCCTTGCCGAGCAGCGTGCGATACCCGGCATCGCGCGGCAGCAGCGCCACCGCCTGCTCGGCTAACGTCACCGCTTCGTCGCCGCGGCGCTTGGCCAGCGCCTTCGCCGCCTTGCCGGCCAGCTTCTGCGCCATGCCCTGCTCGGACGACGCCACCGCCATGGTGCCGCTGGCAACGAGCGCCAGCGAACCGCCAAGCATGGTTGCCGCAAGGCCGATCGATACGAACAAATGGGTCTTCATTGCGTGCCCTTTGCGGCCCCATCGGGGGCTAGGCGCTGAACGAGCGCCGCGATGTCGGAAGTCGACGGGAGGGACCGATCGAGCGCTTCGCGAACGAAGGCTTCCGGGGAAAGGTTGCAGACCGTCGCCGCCAGCCGCAACCGCAGCAGTCGGTCGGCGTCGAGCGACAGGGTGACGGTTTCGCCGCTTGCCGCCTGCAGTTTCGCGCGCTCCTGCAACACCGCCGGCACCGCCACCGTCTCGCCCAGGTCGTTCCAGCCGAGGTCGTCGGCCGCCCCCGTCCCATGCGGCCGCATTGCCGGGCGTGCCTCGCCCTTGCGCGCCAGCAGGCCGGGATTGATCTGCGACGGGTGGCGCGGGGTCGTCATGACTAGCCCCGCACCCGGCGGCCGAAGCCGCCCGCCGCGCGCGGACCGCCCGGCAGCGTCGGCACCGCGAACACGGTGCGACGGAAATTCTTTTCCAGCCGGTCGTGGATATAGCTCCACAGCGCCTCGATCTCGGCGCTCGACTTCGACGTCGGATCGATCTCCATGACCGTGCGCCCGTCGACCATCGACGATGCGAAATCGACGCGGTGATGGATCGTCACCGGCGCGACGGTGCCATGCTGCGACAGCGCCATGGTTGTCTCACCCGTGATCTTCGCCCCCGGCGTCGCGGCATTGACGACGAACACCAGCGGCTTGCCGGCACGGTCGCACAGGTCGACCGTCGCTCCCACCGCGCGCAGGTCGTGCGGGCTGGGCCGGGTCGGCACGACGATCAGTTCGGCGACGGCGATCACGCTCTGGATCGCCATGGTGATCGCCGGCGGCGTGTCGATCACCGCCAGCTTGAAGCCGTGCCCGCGCAGCGTCTCCAGATCGGCGGCCAGCCGTGCGACCAGCGTGTGTGCGAAGGCCGGTTCGTCGGAGACGCGCGCATTCCACCAGTCGGCCAGCGACCCTTGCGGATCGATATCGACCATAACGACCGGCCCGGCGCCCGCCCGTTCGGCCTGCACGGCGAGGTGCCCGGACAAGGTCGTCTTGCCCGATCCGCCCTTTTGCGATGCCACCGCCAGAACGCGCATGCCGCCAACGTCTCCCTTCTCTTGGCATCGGGAATCGCATGGTCGTCGCTAAAATGCGGTTAACGTCCGGTACGGGGACGACGAAACGCGAAAGCCGTTCCGCCGACGAACAAGCGCTGATAGTGAAGCGGCATGATCGCAAGGGGAATGTGGATGCGCGCTGCGACGGGGCTCGCGGTGGCGATGCTGGCGGCACCGGTGCTGGCCGATGTGAAGGCCGGGGTCGAGGCGTGGTCGCGCGGCGACTGGGCGACGGCGGTGCGCGAATGGCGCGAGCCGGCGGTCGCGGGCGACGCCGATGCGCAGTTCAATCTGGGGCAGGCGTACAAGCTCGGCCGCGGCGTGCCGATGAACCTGACCGAGGCCGAGCAATGGTATGCCCGCGCCGCGCAGCAGGGCCATCGGCAGGCCGAGGACAATTACGGCCTGATCCTGTTCCAGAACGGCAAGCGCGCCGACGCCGTCCAGTGGCTCGAGAAATCGGCGGATCGTGGCGAAGTCAGAAGTCAGTTCGTCCTCGGCACCATGCTCTTCAACGGCGATGCGGTGACCAAGGATTGGCGACGTGCCTATGCGCTGATGACGCGCGCGTCGTCGGCCGGATTGCCGCAGGCGTCGGCGACGCTGGCGCAGATGGATCGCTACGTCCCGCTGCCCGATCGGCAGGCGGCGTTGGCCATGGCCCGCGATCTGGAACGCAGCGCCGGACGTCCCGCCTTGCCGACCACGCCGATCCAGCAGGCACGACCGGTCACGGTGAGGCCAACGCCTGTCGCCAAGGCACCCCCCGCCCCCAAACCCGTCGCCGCATCGCCGGCTCCGGTCGCCGGCGGCAATTGGCGGGTCCAGCTCGGTGCGTTCCGCGATGCCGGCAATGCCCGGCGGCTGTGGGGCGAAGTCTCGGGCAAGTTCGCCGGTCGCCAGCCCTTTTACGACGATGCGGGCGGCGTCACCCGGTTGCAGATCGGCCCGTTCGCCAGTAGCGCCGAGGCGAGCCGCGCCTGCGCCGCGATCCGACCGACGACCTGCGTGCCGGTCAAGCGGTGATCGATTACTCCGCCACCCAATCGGCGGACGCGATCCCCTGCATATAGAGCAGCGCGGTCAGGTCGTTGTGATCGATCCGCACGCCGGCTTCGGCGGCGACGATCGGCTTGGCGTGGTAGGCGACGCCCAAGCCGGCGCGGCGGATCATCGGCAGGTCGTTGGCCCCGTCGCCCACCGCCAGCGTCGCCGCCGGATCGATCCCTAGTTCGTCGATCGCTTCGAGCAGTGTCACTTCCTTGGTCGTCGCATCGACGATCGGCTTGCGCACCTTGCCGGTCAGCCGCCCGTCCTCGATCAGCAGGCGGTTGGCGATCATGCGGTGGAAGCCCAGTTCGGTCCCGACCGGCTCGGCGAAGCGGGTGAAGCCGCCCGACACGAGAATCGTCGTGGCGCCACGTGCGCGCATCGTGCGGATCAGCGTCCTGGCGCCGGGCATAAGTTTCACCCGTTCGTCGAGGCAACGCTGGATCGCGCTTTCCTCCAATCCTTCCAGCAACGCCACCCGCGCATCGAGTGCCGAGGCGAAGTCGAGTTCGCCGCGCATCGCGCGTTCGGTCACGTCGGCGATCTGCGCCTTGATCCCGGCATAGTCGGCGAGTTCGTCGATGCATTCGACGGTAATCATCGTCGAATCCATATCGGCGACCAGCAGCTTCTTCTCACGGTTAGCGACGAGTTGGACCGCGACATCCGTCCCGGCGAAGACGCCTTCGATCGCGGTACGCGCGGCAACCGGATCGCTGGCGAAGCGGATATCGGCCGCGCGCCCTTCATCGATCCACGTCCAGCCCTCGACCAGACAGCCCGCCGCGTCCAGGCGGTCGGCGGCGGCGGAAATATCGCCCGCGGCGATCGATTCGGCTGCTATCAGCGTGGCGATGAACATGGCGAATTCTCCTGACCGTCCGAGGGTGGCGCTCATCGCAGGCCCGACCGCCAGCGGCAAGTCCGCGCTGGCGATAGCCATCGCCCGCGCCCATGACGGCGTCGTGATCAATGCCGACAGCGCACAGGTCTATCGCGACCTGCGCATCCTGTCCGCCCGCCCGTCGGAGGAAGAGGAGGCGCAGGCGCCGCACCGGCTGTTCGGGCATGTCGACGGCGCGGACAGCTATTCCGCGCCGGCATGGTCGAAGGACGCGACACGCGAGATCGACGCAGCCCACGCCGCGGGCAAGCTGCCGATACTGGTCGGGGGCACCGGCCTGTATCTGCGCACATTGATCGACGGGATCGCGCCAGTGCCCGAAATCGATCCCGCCATCCGCGACGTGGTCCGCGCAATGCCCGTGGCCGACGCCGCCGCAGCATTGCGCTCCGCCGACCCGCAGGCCGCCGCCCGACTGAACCCTGCCGACACGACCCGCATCGCCCGCGCGCTGGAAGTGGTGCGATCGACCGGCCGAACCCTCGCGGACTGGCAGCGCGACCGGACCGGCGGCATCGGCGATCGCATCGCCATTTCGGCGATGATCCTCCTGCCCCAGCGCGACTGGCTGACCGAGCGCTGCGACCGCCGCTTGTCTGCGATGTTCGATGGCGGCGCAGTCGAGGAGGTCGCGGCATTGCTCGCCCGTGACGACATCGCTCCCCAAGCGTCGGTCCGCCGCGCGATCGGCGTCATCGAGATCGAACGCTGGCAACAGGGCGAATGGACCCGCGACGATGCATTGCGCGAAGCCCGTTTCGCAACGCGGCAATATGCCAAACGGCAATATACCTGGTTCCGCAATCAGCCGCCCGCCGACTGGCTTCGCAGCAGCGAAACCGAAACATGCGCGCTTTCTTGCCAATTCGACACTTTATTACGCAAATGATGGTTGACACGTACATTTGTGACGACTAGCGACACCGCTCCAGCGGTGCTATTCGCGCCTGCGAAATTGCTTGAGGAGTTGAAGACCCATGACCGAGAAGAGTGGAGCCGCCATTTTGGTCGAGGCCCTCGTCGACCTCGGCGTGGAAGTCGTATTCGGCTATCCGGGCGGCGCGGTCCTGCCGATCTATGACGCGCTGTTCGAACATAGCCGGATCAAGCACATCCTCGTCCGCCACGAACAGGCGGCGACCCATGCGGCGGAGGGCTATGCGCGCTCGACCGGCAAGCCCGGCGTCGTGCTGGTCACCTCGGGCCCGGGCGCGACCAATGCCGTCACCGGCATCACCGATGCGCTGCTCGATTCGATCCCGATGGTCGTCATCACCGGCCAAGTTCCGACCGGCCTGATCGGCACCGATGCGTTTCAGGAGGCTGATACCGTCGGCATCACGCGTCATTGCTGCAAGCACAACTATCTGGTGAAGGACCCGGCCAAGCTCGGTCATGTCATTCACGAGGCGTTCCATATCGCCACCGCCGGCCGCCCCGGCCCGGTCGTGATCGATATCCCGAAGGACGTGCAGGTCGCGACCGCGCGCTATACCAAGCCCGGCCCGATCCAGCACAAGACCTATCGCCCGAAGGTGAAGGCTGACCGCGCGGCAATCGAACAGGTCGTCGACATGCTGGCCGCGGCCGAGCGTCCGGTGCTCTACACCGGTGGCGGCATCATCAATTCGGGTCCGGGCGCGTCGCAATTGCTGCGCGAACTGGCGCGGATTTCGGGTGCGCCGGTCACCTCGACGCTGATGGGTCTGGGCGCCCTGCCCGCTTCCTCGCCGCAATGGCTGGGGATGCTCGGCATGCACGGCACCTATGAAGCCAATATGGTGATGAACGAGGCCGATCTGGTCGTCGCCATCGGTGCGCGCTTCGACGACCGTGTCACCGGTCGGCTCGACGCGTTTTCCCCGCGCAGCCGCAAGGTCCATATCGATATCGACCGATCGAGCGTGAACAAGATCGTTCGCGCCGATCTCGGCATCATCGCCGATGCGGGGCACGCGATGGAGGACATGGTCCGCGTGTGGAAGGCACGGCAGCATCCCAAACCCGACCTGTCGGCCTGGTGGTCGAAGATCGAGGGCTGGCGGGCGAAGCGCTGCCTCGACTTCCCCGAAGGCGGCAAGGAGATCATGCCGCAGCGGGCGATCCGTGCGCTGTACGAGGCGACCAAGCATCGTGCGCCGATCGTGTCGACCGAGGTCGGCCAGCATCAGATGTGGGCTGCGCAGCATTTCGGCTTCGAAGCACCCAACAAGTGGCTGACGAGCGGCGGTCTCGGCACGATGGGCTATGGCCTGCCCGCCGCGATCGGCGCGCAGCTCGGCAATCCGGGGGCGCTCTGCATCGACATTGCCGGCGAAGCGTCAATCCAGATGAATATCCAGGAACTGGCGACGGCGACGCAGTATCGCCTGCCGGTGAAGGTGTTCATACTCAACAACGAATATATGGGGATGGTCCGCCAGTGGCAGGAACTGACCTATAGCTCGCGCTATTCGAACAGCTATTCGGACTCGTTGCCCGACTTCGTGAAGCTGGGCGAGGCCTATGGCTGGAAAGGCATTCGTATCGAGGACCCGGCCGATCTGGAATCGGGCATTCAGGCGATGCTCGACCATGACGGCCCGGTGATCGTCGACTGCCTGGTCGCGAAGCTCGCCAACTGCTTCCCGATGATCCCCAGCGGCGCGGCGCATACCGACATGATCCTGCAGGCCAACGAAGTCTCGGGCGAAATGGACGACGAGGCCAAGGCGCTGGTTTGACAGATTAGATCCTCCCCGCTCGCGGGGAGGGGGACCGCTCGAAGAGCGGTGGAGGGGGATCGCCTCATACGTATCGCCGGTGGAGGTCCCCCTCCACCAGCCTGCGGCTGGTCCCCCTCCCCGTGCCGGGGAGGAATTTTTCAGAATGCACATCAAGACCGAACAGACCGAACGGCACACGCTGGCCGTGCTCGTCGACAACGAACCCGGCATCCTCGCGCGTATCGCCGGGCTGTTTTCGGGGCGGGGCTACAACATCGAAAGCCTGACCGTGTCGGAAATCACCGCCGACAAGGCGGTCAGCCGCATCACCATCGTCACCAGCGCGTCGCCGCCGGTGATGGAACAGATCATCGCCCAGCTCGACCGGCTGGTGCCGGTGCACAAGGTCGTCGACCTGACCGTGCAGGGCGCGCATGTCGAACGCGAACTGGCGCTGGTCAAGGTCGTCGGGACCGGCGAGCACCGGATCGAGGCGCTGCGCCTGGCGGAAGTCTACCGCGCCCGCGTGGTCGATGCGACCGTGTCGAGTTTCGTGTTCGAGGTCACAGGATCGATCGAAAAGATCGACAAGTTCACCGAATTGATGGCCGAAGTCGGTCTGGTCGAGGTCGCTCGTACCGGCATCGCCGCCATCGCCCGCGGACGAGAGGCCGCCTGAAAACATTCGCCGTAAACCGTCACTCCAGCGCAGGCTGGAGTCTCTCTCCACGAACCCCGCACTTGCGGACGGAGACCCCGGCCTTCGCCGGGGTGACGAACCTGATCTGAAAGGGAACCCACATGCGTGTCTATTACGATCGCGATGCCGATCTGAACCTCATCAGCGACAAGAAGATCGCGATCCTCGGCTATGGTTCGCAGGGCCATGCCCATGCGCAGAACCTGCGCGATTCGGGCGTGAAGAACGTCGCCATCGCGCTCCGCCCCGGTTCGGCCAGTGCCGCCAAGGCCGAAGGTGCGGGCTTCAAGGTGATGCCGAACGCCGAAGCCGCCGCATGGGCCGATATCCTCATGATCCTCGCCCCCGACGAGCATCAGGCCGCGATCTATGCCGCCGACATCCACGAAAACCTGCGTCCCGGCGCAGCGCTCGCCTTCGCCCACGGCCTGAACGTGCATTTCGGGCTGATCGAGCCGCGCGCCGATGTCGACGTCATCATGATCGCGCCGAAGGGTCCGGGCCACACCGTGCGCAGTGAATATGTGAAGGGCGGCGGCGTGCCCTGCCTCGTCGCGATCCATCAGGACGCGTCGGGCAACGCGCACGACATCGCGCTCGCCTATGCATCGGGCGTGGGCGGCGGTCGTTCGGGCATCATCGAGACCAATTTCCGCGAGGAATGCGAAACCGACCTGTTCGGTGAACAGGCCGTGCTGTGCGGCGGCGTCACGCACCTGATCCAGGCCGGCTTCGAAACGCTGGTCGAGGCGGGCTATGCCCCCGAAATGGCGTATTTCGAATGCCTCCACGAAACCAAGCTGATCGTCGACCTGCTGTATGAAGGCGGCATCGCCAACATGCGCTATTCGATCTCGAACACCGCCGAATATGGCGATATCGTCACCGGTCCGCGCATCATCACCGAAGAGACCAAGAAGGAAATGAAGCGCGTGCTCGCCGACATTCAGTCGGGCCGCTTCGTCAAGAACTTCGTCCTCGACAACCGCGCCGGTCAGCCCGAGCTGAAGGCGGCGCGCAAGCAGGCGGCGGCGCATCCGATCGAAAAGACCGGTGCCGAATTGCGAGCGATGATGCCGTGGATCGGTGCGAATAAGTTGGTCGATCAGTCGAAGAATTGACGGAGCGCAGCGGCCACGCCGCTGCACTCGAAAATTCTTCGACCGGCCGGCGCGACAAAGCCCGCCCTTCGGGGCGCGGCTTTGCCGCGACCGACGGGCGGGCGGCGACTGGAAAGCGCATTCCGCACTTAAGCCCCCAACCCACGGCACCCAAACCGAAACCGATCGTTTCGCATCCGGTATTTGACCCGAAGCCCGGTGCCGCCGACAAGGGCGGCATCCCGACTTCGCCTCAACCGGAGAGCCAATCGATGCGCACCCCCCTGATCCTCGCCGCCGCCCTCTTCGCGGTCGCCGCACCGACCGTCGCCCAGATGCCCGGCGCGCCCGACAAGGCCCGCGTCACCGCCGGCAACTACACCGTCGACACCGCGCACACGCAGGTTGCGTGGCAGGTGAACCATATGGGCTTCACCATGCTTGATGGCCTGTTCGGCGCGACCGGCGGCATGGCGACGATCGATCCCAAGAACCCGGCGGCCAGCAAGGTCAGCATCGACTTCAACGTCGCCGATTCGCTGACCGTCACCAGCCCGCAATTTGCGAACCACCTCAAGTCGAAAGACTTTTTCGACGTCGCGACCTATCCGACCGCGAAGTTCGTCTCGACCCGCATCCAGCCGATGGGTGACCACTGGATGATGACCGGCAACCTGACGATCAAGGATCAGACGAAGCCGGTGCAGCTGACCGTCCGCTTCATGGGCGCGGGCGAGAATCCGATGAATAAGAAGAAGAATATCGGCTTCACCGCGACCGGATCGATCAAGCGCAGCGACTTCGGTCTCGGCATGGCCGCGCCGGTCGTGTCGGACAAGGTCGACCTGACGATCAACGCCGCCTTCGTCGCTGCCTGACCGGTCGCTGCGCGCGGTTCAGGCCGCGCGCAGCCCGGCAAATCCCTCGAAGGTGCCGCGCACGCTGGGTGCGGCACCTTCGACCAGGGTCGCCACCTGCGCGACCACGTCGCCGCTGCCGTCATCGGCGGCCATCGCCCAATCGCCGAACTCGCGCGCGGTGACCGAACGGCGCGACAAGATGACCAGCGCGAAATGTCGCGGATCACCGGCGATGCGGGCATAGGCCGCTTCGACCTTTCCGGCGTCGCCCTCCAGCGCCTGCAGAAACCGCCGTCCCTTCACGTGCAGCAGCCCGGTGATCCCGTCGCGCCGGTTGTTACGCCGCGACGTGGCAAGGATGTTGTCGAGATCGATCGCGTCGCCGTTCCGCGCCGTACTCACATAGATTAGTTGCAGCATGACATCCCGATGCGTTCAATTCCAAGATATTGGCTTTGAACCGGAAAATCTTACCAACTCGTATCGCCGTCATCGGCGCTGGACTTTCGGGCGGCTTTTGCCCACAGACGCGTTATGGTCCGCGCGTTCGCCAGCCTGCTACGACTTAGCCGCCCTTAGGGCAGGATCGCGCGCGCGTGCGCCTTCCCTGAGGGAGTATCGAACCTTTTCGGCAGATACCGGCGTCCGGACGACGCCCCAGACAGGCTGTAGACGACATGTTGCGCGATCCTTCGACCAAATACCGCCCCTTCCCGACCGTCGACCTGCCCGACCGGCAATGGCCGTCGCGCACCATCACCCGGCCCCCACGCTGGCTGTCGACCGATTTGCGCGACGGCAATCAGGCGTTGATCGACCCGATGGGCGCGGAGAAGAAGAACCGCTTCTTCGACTTGTTGCTCAAGGTCGGGCTGAAGGAGATCGAGGTCGGTTTCCCCTCCGCCGGGGCGACCGAATTCGACTTCATCTCGGGGCTGGTCCAACAGGATCGCATCCCCGACGACGTATGGGTCCAGGTGCTGACCCAGTCGCGCCGCGACCTGATCGAGCGCAGCTTCGAAAGTCTGGACGGCGCGAAGCAGGCGATCGTCCACCTCTATAACGCGGTCAGCCCGGCATGGCGGCGGATCGTGTTCGGCATGGAGCGCCCCGAGGTCAAGGCGATCGCGGTAGCCGGCGCCAAGGTGCTGCGCGACGAAGCGGCCAAGCGCCCGAACACCGACTGGCGGTTCGAATACAGCCCCGAAACCTTTTCGACCGCCGAGCTCGATTTCTCGGTCGAGGTATGCGCGGCGGTGATGGAGGTGTTGCAACCGACGCCGGACAAGCCGCTGATCCTGAACCTGCCGGCGACGGTCGAGGCCGCGACGCCCAACGTCTATGCCGACCAGATCGAATGGTTCTGCCGCAACGTGCCGAACCGCGACAGCGTCGTCATCTCGCTGCACACCCATAACGACCGCGGCACCGGCGTCGCCGCCGCCGAACTGGGGCTGATGGCCGGCGCCGACCGGGTCGAGGGCTGCCTGCTCGGCAATGGCGAGCGGACCGGCAATTGCGATCTCGTGACCGTCGCGCTCAACCTCTACACGCAGGGCGTCGACCCCGCGCTCGACCTGTCGGATATCGACGAGGTCGTGAACACGGTCAATTACTGCACCGCCCTGCCCGTCCATCCGCGCACGCCCTATGCCGGCGATCTGGTGTTCACCGCCTTTTCGGGCAGCCATCAGGACGCGATCAAGAAGGGCATGGCGGCACAGGCGGTGCGCAACGACGGGCTGTGGGAAGTCCCCTATCTGCCGATCGACCCCGCCGATCTCGGTCGCAGCTACGAAGCGGTGATCCGCGTCAATTCGCAGTCGGGCAAGGGCGGCGTAGCGTGGGTGCTGGAACAGGACAAGGGCCTGAAACTGCCCAAGCGGTTGCAGGCCGATTTCAGCCGTCATGTGCAGGCGATGGCCGATCATCTCGGTCGCGAACTCAACGCCGCCGACATCTGGACCGCATTCCACGACGCCTATCTGCCGCAGGGCAAGGATCGCTATGCGCTAATCGACTATGCCGAGACCCATGCGCCGGGCGGCGGCCCGCCGCGCACCTTCGTCGGCCGCGTCCGGCTGGACGGGGAGGAACGTTTGATCTCGGGCAAGGGCAATGGCCTGCTTTCCGGGCTGCTCGCGGCCCTGCGCGAGGAGGGCGGGATCGACATGGACGTCGTCGATTACAGCGAGCATGCAATCGGCCATGGCGCCGATGCGCAGGCCGCCGCCTATCTGGAATGCAGCCTGCCCGACGGCCGGCGCGTGTTCGGGGTCGGCATCGACGGCGACGTCGCGACCGCGACGGTGCGGGCGGCGCTGAGCGCGGCCAACGCGGCGGCGCGCGACTAAGGCGCAACTCCACCCCGGATTCCCGCGCAGGCGGGGATCCGGGGCCAAGATCGCTATCGTCGCGCTTGCTACTTTGGATCCCCGCCTGCGCGGGGATACGACTATCTCGCGAAGGTCAGAAAGTGACCCGTGCCCGCGCAAGCACGCGGTCGCCGCTGTTGCCGCGATCCCCGATAGCGCGGGCCGGTCGATCCGCATTTAGGTCGGTCCCGACATAATCGAGCGCCAGCGTCAGCGGTCCGGTCGTGTGCTCTACGCCCAGCCGCCAATCGGTATAGGTGCCACCGGGCCGTAGCCGGCCGGCTCGCGCGGGATCGTCGACGGTGCCGGACGATCGCCCGACCCCACCGACGACCGTGAACGGCGTCGCTGGTATGCCGACAAGAGCCAGTCCCGACAGATACAGGTTGCTGCCGCCGATCGCGTCTTGCGGCGGGGCGTAGAGCGCACCCGCCGTCAACTCGACCGGCCCCAGCGTGTAGCGGGCGTCCCCGCCGATCTCGCCATAGTCCATCGCGCTTCCGGCCCCGGCAAAGACATGGCCGATCGCCCGCGCGCGAAGCTGGAACGGGCCGACCCCGGTCACGAACGCCGCGCCCAGATCGGCGACCGCATCCGCACCGTCATGCCGCACCGATCCGCGCAACGCCGCGACCCGCGCGTCGAGTTCCATCGCGCCTAGCGTGACGGCAACATCGCCCGACGCCGACGCCCGTCCTTCGCTCCAGCTAAGCCCGCGGCGTCGTTCATCGATCGTCGCCTCGACCCCCGCCGATGGCAGGGACTGCGCATGCGCCGCAGCTACAGGTAGCAGCGACGCCGCGCTCAACACGATCCGGCCGATCATCCGGCCTGGGTCGTTCCGTGCAACCGGTCGATCTCGGCATGCAGCACGTCATGATCGTCCTGCGCCAACCGGACCAGCCGCTCGCGCAACTCGGGCTGCCGGGCGGCGACCTCCTGTGCGATCGAACTGCGCTGGGCACTGCACCAGCCAGGGCGGCTGCCCTCGACGACGCCGTCATGTGCGAAGGATCGCGCCATGGTCGACCCCGAAGCGTGCCGCGCCTGCCGGTCGACGACCAGCCCCGCCTGCCACAGGCAGCGCAGCGTCGAAGGGCGACCGCCGGCACCGACCGTGCCGACCTGCTTGTGGGTGATGCGCACATCGGCGCGATATTGCGACTCCACCACGCCGCTGCGGTGGTCGATGCGGACACTATGTTCCATGCCGCTATCCGGCGCGGCCACCATTGCACTCAGCAACAGCCCGACCATTCCGAACGTCATTCCGGTTCTCCTTGTCCTTCCGCGGATGGTTCCGGCCTATGTTGGCCGGTGACCCAAATCGGACTTTTGTCCGATACGTACATAACCGATTGCTGCCATGTCGCGTTCCGAATTTCGAACCAGCAACCAATTGTTACGAAACCAAAAACGCCGCCCGGCATCAGCCGGACGGCGTTCGGTTCGTAACGGCGACGCCGCGCGGGCGCCGGACGTCGTTACTTCATGTGAGCGCTGAGCAGCTTGTTCATCTCGAACATCGAGCACGACTTCTTGCCGAACAGCTTTTCCAGCGTTTCATCGGCAAGAATCTCGCGCTTGTCCTTCGGGTTCTGAAGGTCGTGCTTCTTGATATATTCCCACATCTTGCTGACGACTTCGCTGCGGGGCAGCGGGTCGGATCCGGTGATCTTCGCCAGATCGGCCGACGGCGTCACCGGCTTCGCGATTCCGCCCCGGGCGCCGCCGGTCGTCGTGGTTTCCTTGGCCATATTATTCCTCCTATCCCCCTGCAGGGCCGCACCCCGTGGGCACGGCAGGCCCACGGTTATGCAAGGTTACGATGCGGTTGTCGCGGGGGAAAAGCGACAAACCGCACCAACGATTCCACGAAATCCCCCCGCGAACCAGCGTATACCGCCTGCCGCGACGTCAGAAACCGAACCGGGCGCGCACGCCATAGAAGCGCGGCATCGCCGGATAGACGCCATAGGTCCCGGTCTGTTCGGGGATCGCGAAGCCCGAAATGTTGTAATATTGGTTGGTGATATTCTCGACGAAGAACTCCAGCTGCTTGCGGCGATCGTCGGTCGCGATGCCGATCTTGCCGTTCAGTAGCGGATAGCCGTCATTGCCGACCGTCGTCGTGCCCGTCCCGTCGCGGACGATCGACACGTCGCTGTTATAGCGCATGTCGACATGGAACAACGCGTTGAGCGTGCTGGTCAGGCGCGGCTGCCACGTCGCCGCCACCGTCACGACGTTGCGCGGCTGGTTCAGGAACTGGCGACCCTGCTGGTTCTGAAGCGGGGTGCCGCTGAAATCATTGTCGGCATCATAGGACGCATCGAGCAGCGTGTAGCCGAAGCGGAAGCTCAGTTCGCGGATCGGCTGGATCAGCGATTCAAGCTCGACGCCCTTGGCAGTCGATTCAGGCACATTCTGCACGACGAAGCTGTTGCCGGCAAAGATCAGCGACTGCAGCCCCTTGAACTTCTGATAGAAGAAGGCGGCGTTGAACGAGAATTGCCGGGTGACGCTGGTCTTGAAGCCCAGTTCGTAGCTGTCGACCGTCTCCGCGCCGAATTCCAGATCGGTCGCCTGCGCGCCGTCGCCGCCCAGGACCCGCGTGTCGAAGCTCGCCTGGTCGAGATTGTAGCCGCCCGATTTGAAACCGCGATCGTAGCTCGCATAGCCGAGGATATCGGGCGTGAACTTGTACGCGAGCTTGGCGGTGCCGGTCAGGCGGCTTTCCGACCGGTCATGGTTGTAATTGCCGTTGAATTCGCTCGACACCGCCGGGTTGCAGCTGAGCAGGAACAGGTTCTGGAACAACGCCGGGCTCGCCGCGCGGATCGCGTTGCGATAGGTCACCGCACGCGGATCGTTGCCGAGGAAGAAGCCGCACGCTGCCGGATTGCTGTTGACCGTCGCCGCCAGTTCCTTGAGCTCGTAATTGTAGCGCAGGCCGAGCGTCAGCGACAGTTGGTCGGTGATGCTGACGATATTGTGGCTGAACAGCGCGAAGGCGTTGGTATCGACCTGGAAATCGTCATTATTGTTGCCCTGCCCCGCGACGTTCGGGGTCAGCGGCGTGTTCAGATAGGTGAACAGCGCCGAACCGGGAGGCGCGGCCGCCTGCAACTGTGGGCTCTGCGCATAGAGGAGCTGCGAGAACAGCGGCACCGTCCCTGCCGGCAGCGCTGGCCCGCCACGCAGCGCCGTCACCAACTGCGTAAAGGTCGGCACGTTGAAACTGCCATAGAATTGTGCCGCCCGACCGATCCCGCCCGCCGAAGCCGGCTGGCCCAACACGCCCGCCAGCAGCGTATCGACATAGCGATTGGCGTCGTTACCGAGCCGCACCGTATCGCGCAGCTTCAGCTGTTCGTTGAGGTAAAAGCCGCCGACGAGGAAATCGAGCTTCCCGTCGAACAACTGCCCCTGCAACCGCAGCTCCTGCGTGATGTTGCGCAGCGAGGATCGGTATCCGTCGCGATAGGCGCGATCGATCCCGGAATAGTCGATGTCCTGGTTCCGCAGCACGCGGAAATCGCGATAGGCGCTGATCGAGGTCAGCTTCATCTCGCCGACATCGCCGTTGATCTCACCCGACACGCCCCAGTCACGCACCGCCTCGCCATAGTCGCGGTTGGGCGACGCCGCCATGCGCCGGTCGGACGGCGGACCGGTATAGATGCCGGTGCGACCCTGCTGCGCGGCGATCGCCTGGATCGCCGGGGCGGTCGCGCCGCGCGTGCTGCTGACCACGCCGCAGCATTGTTCGTCGGTCTTGTAGTAGTCGCCGATCAACCGGAAGCTGAACGCCGACGTGTCGTACAGCGCCTGTCCGCGCACATACCAGCGATTGATATCGTTGAACGCGCGGTCGGAATTGACGTCGTCGATATAGCCGTCACGCTGCCGCCAGCCGCCGTCGATGCGCAGCGCCAGTTGTTCGGACACCGGTCCGGTCAGCGCGCCCTTCAGTTCATAGGCGTTGTAGTTGCCATATTCGCCCTCGACATAGCCGCCCAGATCGAACTTCGGCATCGCCGTGGTGATCGACAGCGCCCCGGCCGAGGTATTGCGACCGAACAATGTGCCCTGCGGACCGCGCAGCACCTCGACCCGCTCGACCTCGGGCAGCTCGGCAATCGCGATGCCGGCACGCGCGCGGAACACGCCGTCGATGAACACCCCGACCGCCGGTTCGAAGCCCGGATTGTCGCCAGCCGTGCCGACCCCGCGAATCGACAGCGACGTCGCGGTCGCCGACGACTGGCCGGTCGTGGTCTGAAGCGAGGGGGCGAGCTGTTCGAGGCCACGGATATCGCGCACCCCGGCATCGTCGAGCAACTGCGCATTCACCGCGGTCACTGCGATCGGCACGTCCTGGATCGGCTCGGCGCGGCGGTTGGCGGTGACGATGATCTCGTTGCCCCAGTCGTCGTCGGTCGTCGCGGTCCCCTCGGACTGGACGGCGGCGGATGCGGTCGGCGGAGTCGTCGTCTGGGCGATCGTCGGGGTGGCCCCGGCGACCATCGAGAGTGCGGTTGCAGCCAGCAGTTGGAACTTCGTCATGACATCCCCTCATCCGCGCTGCCGATATCGTCCGGCTAATGCAGTTGGCATTTGGTGACGGAGCATCTATCCCGCGTCAACGGGCAACCTGCATCGTGGCCGCGTATTTATCGGCGAACGGGTATGGAAGCCACAGTCACGCCGATGCAGGGCAGCCTTGCGGCAGTAGCGAACAAGTTCGAAGATCGGGAATGGACCACGACGATGTGTGACGCGAATGACGATGCCGGCACCGGCGACTTGGTGACGTCGTCGCCGAAAATTCCGGTGCCCGATGACGTGGTCGAGGCGATCCGCACCCTGATCCGCTGGACCGGAGAGGATCCGGGCCGCGAAGGGCTGGTCGAAACCCCCCTGCGTGTCGCCCGCGCATGGAAGGAATATACGCAGGGCTATGCCGACGATCCCGCCCGCCATCTCGAACGGGTGTTCGAGGAAGTCGGCGGCTATGACGAGATCGTCCTGTTGCGCGACATTCCGTTCCAGTCGCACTGCGAACACCACATGGCCCCGATCGTCGGCAAGGCGCATATCGCCTATCTGCCCAAGGACCATGTCGTCGGCATTTCGAAACTGGCGCGCGTCCTGCACGGCTATGCCCGGCGGCTGCAGGTGCAGGAGCGGCTGACCGCCGAAGTCGCCGACTGCATCTGGAACGGGCTACAGCCGCGCGGCGTCGCGGTGGTGATCGAGGCGACGCATGGCTGCATGACCTCGCGCGGGGTGCGTACGCCCGGCGTCACGATGACGACCAGCCGCATGATGGGCGTGTTCCGCGACGACGAACGTAGCCGCAAGGAAGTGCTGGCGCTGATGGGGCGCGGCTGACGGAACGGCGGCAACTCCGCGACGTTTTCGGACGATGATCCGCCCGCTCACCCTCCTGGTCC
This sequence comes from Sphingomonas sp. SAFR-052, assembly GCF_051965015.1. Taxonomy (NCBI): domain Bacteria; kingdom Pseudomonadati; phylum Pseudomonadota; class Alphaproteobacteria; order Sphingomonadales; family Sphingomonadaceae; genus Sphingomonas; species Sphingomonas sp. SAFR-052. The sequence continues at coordinate 131,419 of NZ_JBQCMO010000005.1, forward strand.
CGTTCGCCCTCGCCGCCTGCTCGGCCGATCTGCCTGCCGACGCCAATGCGACGCAAGCCGCTATGCCGGTCGGCTCGCTAGGCGGAGTCGATCCAGCCGCCAACGGGGCGGTGGCATCAACGCGGGGCGTGCCGACGTCGCCGCCACCGCATGCGGCGTCGGACCTGCAACCAATGGTCCATGACGATTTCAAGGACAAGAATCTGCTGGGCTCCGGCTGCGCCTTCCATGCCGGTGCTGGGGCGCCGACGCTGCTGATGGTCCGTGACGAAGGCGACGGGTTGGTCAAGTACGACAAGCGCCTTCGCCGGATCACCGCCGCCACGCCGGGACGCGAGGCTATACAGGGCGGGGCGATCCTTGCCGGCGACGGGGTATCGTTCACCGTTGTCCGCCAGCCCGGCAATCCGGTGCAGGCAAGCGATTTGACGCAAGCCTGGCCAGCGACGCTGACCATGCGCACCGCCGACGGGGGCGAGCGCATCTACCGCGACGGTAACTGGGAATGCGGCAGCTGATCGCCGCCGTTGCGTCGCGCGCGGCGGCATTCTACAGCGCGTCGATGGCCTCGTAGCTCAGCTGGACAGAGCGCCGCTTTCCTAAAGCGGGCGTCGGGGGTTCGAGTCCCTCCGAGGCCACCAGTTTCCTACCGACCTGCGCTAATTCGCCCGCTCGGGCGGCACCACCGGCAACAGCAGCGGAGCCACGGCCACGCCCTCCTCGACCAGCGCCTTCGCCTCGGCCCGCGTCGCCTGACCATGGATCGTCGCCGGTTCGGCGTCGCCGACATGCATCGCCCGCGCGCGATCGGCAAAGGCGGTGCCGACCCATTCGCTGTTCGCGAGCGCCGCCTGCTGTGCCTGCGCCAGCGCGTGCAGCGCCGCCTTCACCACCTCCGGCGCGGGTCCCGCCGGGCGATCGCCCTTCGGCGCGATGTTCGGTGCCATCACCGCCTTCTCGACCGTCGCATCGCCGCAGATCGGGCACTGGATCAGCCCCTGCTTGCGCTGTTCGGCATAGGCATCGCTGGAGGCGAACCACGCCTCGAACACATGCGCTTGGCTACAGCGCAGGTCGAACACGATCATGCGACGGTGCCGATCGGCGGGATCGCCCGGCGATGGTCGAGCACGGGAATACGCGTGCGCACCGCATCAACCTGGCTCATATCGATCTCGGCAAAGCCCAGCCCGGCCGTCTCGCCCATATCGAGCAGCACCGTGCCCCACGGATCGACGACCAGCGAATGCCCGTAGGTCGTGCGCCCATCGGCATGCTGCCCGGCCTGCGCGGCGGCGACGACGAACGCGCCGCTCTCGATCGCGCGCGCCCGGAGCAGCACGTGCCAATGCGCCTCGCCGGTCGGCACCGTAAAGGCCGCAGGCACTGCCAGCATCGTCGCACCGGCATCGCTCAGCGCCCGAAACAGGTCGGGAAAGCGCAGGTCGTAGCAGATCGCCAGCCCCAACCGCCCGGCCGGCGTCGCCACGACGCTCGCCGAATCACCCGGCGCGTAGCTGGCCGATTCGCGCCAGCTTTCACCCGTCGGCAACGTCACATCGAACAGGTGCAGCTTGTCATAGCGCGCCCGGACAGCGCCGGTCCCGTCGATCACATAGCCGCGATTGGCGAGTCGCCCGTCCGCGCGCCGCACCGCTAGCGAGCCCAGATGCACCCAGATGCCGGCCCGCGCCGCCGCCTCGCACACCGACCGCAGCACCGGGTCGGCGTCTTCGGCGACGATCGATGCCGCGGCGCGTTCACGGTCGCGATCGATCAGGCCCGACATTTCGGGCGTGAACAACATCGCCGCCCCACCGGCCGCCGCGCGGTCGACCGCATCCACAAGCACCGCCGCATTGGCCTGCAGATCGATGCCCGCCGTCATCTGCAACAGCGCGATGCGAGTCACGCTAGAAGCGCGTCCAGCTTGCCCGCCCGCTCCAGCGCCGCCAGATCGTCCGATCCGCCGACATGGGTGTCGCCGATGAAAATCTGTGGCACCGTCGTCCGACCGTTCGAACGCGCCAGCATCTCCTGCCGCTTCGGTCCGCCGAGCGTGATGTCGATCTCGTCATAGACGGCGCCCTTTTCGTCGAGCAGCCGCTTGGCGCGGGTGCAATAGGGGCAGAACGCCTTGGTATAGATGATGATGTCAGCCATGGGGGATGAGGTGTGTCCGCCGGCCGGGCTTGTCAATCGTCCACCCCGACGACGCGTGCCCAGCACAAGACCATGACCCGCGTAGCGCCTGCCGCGCGCAGCACCCGGGTACAGGCGGCGACGGTCGCGCCGCTGGTATGAACATCGTCGACCAGCACGACCGACCGGCCAGCTACCCGCGCCGCATCGGTGACGACGAACGCCCCGCGCACCGCACGCGCCCGCCGCCGCCCGTCCATGCCCTTCAGCGGCGGCGTCGCGCGGGTCCGGCGCAGCACGTCGCGCGCGATCGGCACGTTCGACGCCCGCGCCAGTTCGGCACCGATCAGCAGCGCCTGATTATACCCACGCGTCCAAAGCCGGCGGCGATGCAGCGGCACCGGCACGATCAGCGTCGCGTCGCCGGGCATGTGCCGCTGCATCAGCCGCGCCATCGTCCGCGCCAGCGCCAGCCGCCCGCCATATTTCAGCTTCAGCGCCACGTCGCGCGCGACCGGGCCATAGGCGACGGCGGCCCGCACCCCATCATGGACCGGTGGTCGCGACAGGCAGGCGCCGCACCGCGTGCCCCCGCCCCGATCGAACCCGAACGGCGCGCCGCAACCGGCACAGGCCGGATCGCCCAGAAACCGCAAACCCGACCAGCAGCCTGCGCAGAACCGGTGATCCGCATCGACTACTGTCCCGCATCCCGGGCAGCGCGGCGGCAATGCCAGCGCGACCAGTCGAGCAAGCAGGGCGACGGGGGCGCGGGCGAGCAGCATCGCCCCCTTGTCGCCATGCGCGCCACCCGGCACAAGCGGGCGCGTGACCGCCCCCGACATCTTCGATCGCCAGCGCCGCCGCCTGCACCGCGACCGCGCCCAGCCCCGCTTCGCCCACGCCGATTTCCTGCACCGCTACATGCTGGAGGGGATCGAGGACCGGTTGCAGGCGGTGACCCGGCAGTTCAGCGACGTGCTCGACCTCGGCTGCCACGACTCGGCCTTCACGCCCCCATCTGGCGCGCGCATCGCCCGCTTCGATCCTGGGTTTGCCTTTGCGCAGGCGGCGAGCGGAGTGCAGGGTGACGAGGACCGGCTGCCATTCGCCGATGGTGCGTTCGATCTGGTGGTGTCGGTCAACGTGCTCGACAGCGTCAACGACCTGCCCGGCGCGCTGACGCTGGTCCGGCGGACGCTGCGCCCCGACGGCCTGTTCCTTGCTGCCTTCACCGGCGGACGGACGCTCGCGACGCTGCGCCAGTCGCTGCTCGCCGCCGAACCCGACCGTCCGGCGGCGCGCGTCCATCCGCAGATCGACCTGCGATCGGCCGGCGACCTGCTGGTCCGCGCCGGCTTCGCGCTGCCGGTCGCCGATTCGGAAACGCTGACCGTGCGCTATGCCGGGATCGGCCGTCTGGTCGAGGATCTGCGCGGAATGGGTGCGAACGGGCTGCTCGAACCGGCGCCGCTGGGACGCACCACCCTGATCGCGGCGGCCGACGCCTTCGCCGATCGCGCCGATGCCGATGGCCGCACCGCCGAACAGTTCGAGGTCATCTACCTGACCGGCTGGGCCCCTGCCCCGAGCCAGCCACAACCGGCCCGCCGCGGGAGCGCCACCGCGTCGCTCGCCGAGACGCTGCGCCCTAGATGAGCGCTTCGAGCAGCCCGATCAGCGGCCGATCGGCGGGCGGCATGGCAAGCGCGTGCAACTGCACCGGCCGCAGCCACTGCAGCGCGGTCGCGTGGCGCGCGACCGGTATCCCCTGCCATTTGCGCAGGGCGTAGAGCAGCAGCAGCAAATGCCGTTCGCCCAGCGCCTCGCTGGCAAAGGCAGCGGGCGCAAGGCAGCTGTGATCGACGACGATCCCCAGTTCCTCGTCCAGCTCGCGGACCAGTGCCGCCTCGGGCGTTTCGCCGGGTTCGATCTTGCCGCCGGGAAATTCCCACAGGCCGGCCATCGCCGTCCCCGGCGGGCGTTGCTGCACCAGCACGCGACCGTCGCCGTCGATCATCGCCGCGGCGGTTACCATCAGAAAGTCGGATGTCGGAATCGACAATTTCTTAACCTCGCCTGCCATAAGGACCGGATCGATCATAGCGGAGTAGATGGTCCATGCGTTGCACTCTGCGCCCGTTGCGCGGTCTCCGGCGGGACCGGCGCGGGGCGACGGCCATCGAATACGGCCTGATCCTCGCCATGGTCGCGATTGCGATCGCCGCCGCCATCGCCGGGCTGGGCGACATCAATGGCGGCATCTGGAACGGCGTCGCGACCAACGTCATCCAGCACAGCCGCGTTGGTTAACCATTAAAATATCGTCGGTAACCGTCCTGCTTAAAACTTTATCAACCGAGTTCTTCGTACACTTCGCGTGCTGACCGGGCATCGTCCGAACGGCCGGGAAAATTGAAGCACGCAGAACCACGGAGACCGATATGCAGAAGATTCGCACCTTCCTGAAGAACAGCAAGGGCGCGACCGCGATCGAATACGGCCTGATCGCCGCGCTGATCGCCGTTGCCGCCATCACCGCCATGCAGGGTCTGGGCAACCAGCTCAGCAAGACCTTCAACAACGTTTCGGGCCAGATGGCCGCGACGAAGGCCGGCGGCTGATCTTTGCGATCACCGAATGCAAATGGGCGGCGGGACTTCGGTTCCGCCGCCCTTTTCATGTCCGTTACAGCCGGCCCATCTTCAGGAACTTCTGCCGCCGCGCCTGACGCAGCGATGCGGCCTCCATGCCCGACAGTTCGCCCAGCGCCGTGTCGATCGCATCGCCCAGCGCCGCGATCGCCGCGCCATTGTCGCGGTGTGCCGCGCCCAGCGGTTCGGCGACGATCCGGTCGATGACGCCCAGCGACTTCAGGTCCTGCGCGGTCACCCGCATCGCCTCGGCCGCTTCGGGTGCCTTGTCGGCGGTACGCCACAGGATCGACGCACAGCCTTCTGGCGAGATCACCGAATAGACCGCGTGCTCCATCATCAGCACGATATTGCCCGCCGCCAGCGCGATCGCACCACCCGATCCGCCCTCGCCGAGGATCGCCGACACCATCGGCACGCCGAGGTTCAGCGCCGCCTCGGTCGAGCGGGCGATCGCCTCTGCCTGGCCGCGCTCCTCGGCCTGGATGCCCGGAAACGCGCCCGAGGTATCGACCAGCGTCACCACCGGCAGCGCGAACCGGTCGGCGAGCTGCATCAGCCGGATCGCCTTGCGATAGCCCTCCGGCTTGCCCATGCCGAAATTGTGGCGGAGGCGGCTGGCGGTATCGTCGCCCTTCTCATGTCCGATGACCACCACCTTGCGCCCGCGGAACCGCCCGATCCCGCCGAGGATCGCCGAATCGTCGGCAAAGGCGCGGTCCCCGCCCAGCGGCATGAAATCCTCGACCAGCGAGGCGACATAGTGCTTGAAGTGCGGCCGCTCGGGATGGCGGGCGACCTGCGTCTTCTGCCACGGGGTCAGCTTGGCATAGGTTTCGCGCAGCAGGCGGTCGGACTTGGTCTGCAACCGGCCGATCTCGGTCGCGATGTCGAGCTCGCCATCGGCGGCGGTATCGCGCAGTTCGTCGATCCGCGCCTGCAATTCGGCGATGGGTTTTTCGAAATCAAGGAAGCTTGCCATGGGTCCGCGCCCTATGGCCGTGTCCGCCCGGCGTCAATCAGGGGGTGCCGCTCGTTGACCAGCCGCACCAGCCGCGACGCATCGACATGGGTGTAGATTTCGGTCGTGGCAATATCGGCATGGCCCAGCATCGCCTGCAACGCGCGCAGGTCCGCACCCCCCTCCAACAGGTGCGTGGCAAAGGCGTGGCGCAGTACGTGCGGGCTGATCCGGTCGGGCGCGATCCCCGCCTCCCCGGCCAGCGCGCGCACGATCTGGTACAGCCGCATCCGGCTGAGATGCTTGCCGCCCGACGGGAACAGCCACGGACTGCCCGCCGGCACATGCGCGCGCCAGCGGACGACGGCGGCGCGCGCCCGGTCCGACAGGGGCACCATCCGCTCGCGCCCGCCCTTGCCCTTCAGGATCAGATAGGGGCGATCCGACACGATCGCCCCGCGCGGCAACGACACCAGCTCGGTCGCGCGCAGCCCCGATCCATAGAGCAGCTCGAACAAGGCCGACAGCCGCAGGTCGTTGCGATCGGGCGGCACCCGCTGCATCCGCGCCTCGATCGCGGCGAACATCGCGCTGATATCGCTGCTCGACAGCGTCTTGGGCAGCGGGCGCGACGTGCCCGGCCGGGGCAGCGCACTACCCGGGTCGTCGGCGCGCAGCCCTTCATCGGCTAGGAACGCAAAGAACCGCCGCAGCGCCGCCGCCTTGCGCGCGACGGTCGACTTGGCGAGATCGCCCCAGCCATCGGCCAGCCGCCCGATCGCCGCAGCATCCGCCTCGGCCAGCCGCCCGCCCAGTGCCTCGGACGCCAGCGACAGATCGGTGCGATAGGCGGCGACGGTGTTGCGCGCCGCCCCCGCCTCCGCCGACATCATTTCAAGGAAACGGTCGATCAGCGCCCGATCGCCGCCGATGCCGCTCACGTCCGCGCGATCGCCTCGGCGGCGATCATCCGCGCCTCGCCCTCGCGCCCGGCCGCGCGCAGCGCCGCGACGATGTGGAACAGCGCCACCGGCGACACGCCGCGCCAGTCGCGGGTCTGCATTCCGCAAGCCGCCAGCAGCAGCACCGTGCCGGCTTCCCCCCGCACGCCCGACCGGTCGATCGCATCGGTCCACGCATTGCGCGCGCCGATCGCGACGTTCAGGTCGCGGGCCAACCCCTGCACCTGATCCTGCGGCAACCGGCCAAGGCCCGCCAGCCCGGCGAACAGCAACTGCCCCTTGCGTGCATGCTGCCCGGCATAGTCCGATACCGCGCCGACCGGCACCGACCGCCCCATCGGATCGGCCAGCGCCAGCATCGCCCAGCCGTCGCTGCCGACCGGCACCACCGACCCCCAGCGCAGCGCCGGCAGGTCCAGTCCCGCCGTCAGCATCGACGCGATCAGCTGATCGGCATCGCCGACATGATCGGCGACCGGCGCGATCATCGCTGCCGCCCGCGCGGTCAGCACCCGCCGCGCATGGCCGAGCGGCGTGGTCGCCGCCGGTTCCCAGAACTGACGCAGCATCGTCAGGCGCTGATCGTCATTGCCGGTAAAGGCCGTCCGCAGGTCGCTCGCCAGCGCGGTCTGCGCACTGCTCGCATCCTCATCCGCCAGCAACTGCGCATACAGGTCGACCAGCGCCTCGCTCGACAACACGCCCTGCGCCGCCGCGAACTCGCCATCGCCCAACCGGACATTGGGGGCGAATTGCGGCGCGGTCGCGTGCCAGTAGCGGACCTGCGGCCCGACCCCATCGAACAGTTCCGCCGGCACCGGCGTCGCACTGGCGGCGGCCATGCCATATCGCCATGCGGTCAGCCGGTCGACGCCGTCCCATTCGATCGTCGCCGCCCGCCTGCCCTGCGCGCCCTTGCCGACCAACTTTTCGGCGAGCGCCACGTCGATTGCACCGCCGCCCGGCGCCTGACGCCGTGCCTGGTCGACGATCCGCCCCGCCTCGCGTGCCTCGCCCTTCAGGCCGAGGCAGACGGCATTGGCCAGCCGCCATCCGCGTTCGTTCGACACCCGCATTGCCGATGCGACAAGCGGGCACATGCCGCCCGGATCGCCGGTCGCCAGCAGCGCCTGCATCGCGATTTGATAGAGTTTGGGGGTATAGTTATCGAGATCGACCGACTGAACCAGCGCCCGCGCCGCCGGCCCCTCGCCCATCCGCACCAACAGCCATGCGCGCTCGGCGGCAAAATCCGCGCCATCGACATCGCCCGGAGTGTCGATATCGGCGACCAGCGCCCGGCGCAGCGCGATCGAGACCCAGCGCGAGGCGACCGGCGCGTCGAGCGAGCGCATGATCCGCTCCAGCCACGGACCGTCGGTCCCGCCGAACGCATCGCGCGCGAAATCGCTGCCCTGTCCGGCGATACCGATATTGGTCAGCGATCGGCGGGCGAAATCCGGCAGCTCATATTGGCGCAGCGCCTCGGCATCGATCGGCACCGTCGATGCCGACGGGGTCGGCGTGGGCGTCGGCGTCGCGCCGGGCAGTCCCGGGATCGGCTGGACGATCGCGGCGGGCGGTGCGAGATTCGGCCCGCCCGGCACCGCCGACGCACTGGGTCGCGGCGTCGGCGTCGGGGCTGGCGCATCGCCGAACCCCGGCGGCAACAGCGATTCGGGCACGTCCTGACCCGTAGCCGGTACTGCGATCGCGATCAGCGCCGCGGCGGCGACCCCGATCCGCAACCGGTCAGTTGGCGAGATTTTCAAGCGAGACCGCCTTTTCGATCTGGGTCGGCTGCTGCTCGGTCGAACGTCCCGCCAGCAGGAACATGCCCGCGATCAGCGCGACCACGACGACGAGAAGGATGACAAGCGAACGCGACATGGATCAGATCGTCCCGGTAATTTGGTTCGGACAGAAGAAGGCGAAGCGCCTTTTGCCCGATCGGCTGGGCGGCTGTATAGCCCATCGTTCGATGCTGCAAATTCAAGAATCCATCCCTCAACCGCCGCCGCCCTGGACCGGACGCCCGATCGTCCTGGTCGGGTTGATGGGCGTCGGCAAATCCACGGTCGGCCGGCGGCTGGCCCAGCGCATGAAGCTCGATTTCGTCGATGCCGATCACGAGATCGAACATGCCGCGGGCATGACCATCTCGGAAATCTTCGAACGCTTCGGCGAGGCGCATTTCCGCGATGGCGAACGCCGCGTTATCGCCCGCCTGATCGACGGCATGCCAAAGGTCATCGCGACCGGCGGCGGCGCATTCATGCAGGAGGAGACGCGCGCGCTGATCCTCGACCAGTCGCTCGCGATCTGGCTCGACGCCTCGCCCGAGGTGCTGGCCGAGCGCGTCCGCCGCCGCGACACGCGCCCGCTGCTGCGCGGCAAGGATCCACGCAAGGTGCTGACCGAACTCGCCCGCGTCCGCAATCCCGTCTATGCGCTTGCGCCGATCCATGTCGTCAGCCAGCACGCGCCGCACGACGCCACCGTTACCGCGATCCTGAAAGCCATCGGCCAATGACCGTCATTCCCGTGCCCTTGGGCGAGCGCAGCTACGACATCGTGATCGAGGACGGCGTGCTGGCGCGCGCCGGCGACCACCTTGCCCCCATCGCCCGCGGACGGCGGATGGTGATCGTCGCTGATGCCAATGTGCCGATGCACCTCGCCACGCTGCGCGGGTCGCTGTCGGCAGCAGGCGTGCCGAGCGAAGCGATCGAGATTCCGGCCGGCGAAGGCTCGAAAAGCTGGGCGACGCTCGAACGCCTGCTCGATTCGCTGCTGGCGCTGGGCGTCGAGCGCGGGGACCATATCGTTGCGCTCGGCGGCGGGGTGATCGGCGATCTTGTCGGCTTCGCTGCTGCGATCCTGAAGCGCGGCTGCGGCTTCGTACAGGTGCCGACGACGTTGCTCGCACAGGTCGATTCGTCGGTCGGCGGCAAGACCGGGATCAACACCCGCGCCGGCAAGAACCTCGTCGGCGCCTTCCTCCAGCCGGCGCTGGTTCTGATCGACCCGACCACCCTCGACACGCTGCCGCCGCGCGAAGTCCGCGCCGGCTATGCCGAGGTCGTCAAGTACGGGCTGATCGACGATCCCGACTTCTTCGCATGGTGCGAAACGAACGGCACGGCGCTGTTGGCCGGCGACCCCGCTGCCCGCGCCCATGCCATCGCCCGTTCGGTTTCTGCCAAGGCGCGGATCGTCGGCGCCGACGAACGCGAGACGACCGGCACCCGCGCGTTGCTCAATCTCGGCCATACTTTCGGCCATGCGCTGGAGGCCGAGGCCGGGTTCGACGGATCGCTGCTCCATGGCGAGGGCGTCGCGGCCGGCATGGCGCTGGCCTTCGCCTACTCCGCCGAACAGGGGCTGTGTGCGCAAGAAGATGCCGACCGCGTCGCCCAGCATCTGCGCGCCGCCGGCCTGCCCGACGGCCTCGCCGCTGCCGGCATCGCCGCGTCGGGCGAGGCACTGGTCGCGCATATGCTGCATGACAAGAAGCGCGAGGGTGGCACACTGCCCTTCCTCCTCGCGCGCGGCATCGGTGCAACCTATCTCGACCGCTCGGTCGATCTGGAACGGGTCGCGGCCTTTCTGAATCGTCAGCCCCGCTGATGCCGCAGGGCGTCGCGAAGCGCGATCTGCCGACGAAAAACTGTGCGGTCTGCGAGCGTCCGTTCGCCTGGCGCAAGAAATGGGCGCGCGACTGGGACAACGTCATCTATTGCTCCGACCGCTGCCGCCGCACCGGACGCGCGTTAACGGATCCGAAGTAGCGACGTGCTAAACGCCCGGTCTCCAACGTATCGTACGGGGCCGGCGTCATGGATCATCAGCGAAGGGCGCGGTTGAGCAATAGCTCGATGCTCGCCTGGCTCGTCGATCCCACGACCGACATTCCTGCCGAGACACGTCCAATCCTGCTCGGTTCGTTGCTGGCGGCGCCCGGCGTCGTGCTGGCCGGGGCGCTGTCGGGCATCGTGATTGCCATCGGCGCGGCGCTGCACACCGGATCGCCGCAATTCGCGGTGTTTGCTGCGATCGAGATCGCGCTGATGCTGCTCCGCCTGCGCGCGATTCAGCGAAGCGAGCGTCATTATCGCGCCGGGACGCTGCCGACCGTCGATCGTTCGGTCCTGCTGACCCTCGGTTGGTGCACGCTGCAGGGGATCACAGCCTTCGCCATCGCCCTGACCGGCAATCTGGCGATGATCGTCATCGCGACGGCGTTCATCCTCGGCCTGGTCGCGCCGATCTGCGCGCGCCATCACGCCGCGCCGCGTCTTGCGGTCCTGCTCGTCATGCTGTGCGACATTCCCTTCAAGATCGGCATCCTGTTCGCCGGTCAGCCGCTGCTGTGGATGCTGCTCCCGCTCTGCCTGCCCCTGTTCGCCAGCGTGCGCGTCCTGTTGCGCAATTTCACGACGATCACCGCCGCTTCGTTCAACGCCGCCGAACATAGCCGCTTCCTCGCCGGTCATGATGCGCTGACCGGCCTTGCCAACCGCTACGGCCTCGACGAGCGGCTGGCGCTTCTGACCACAGGTACCGACCGGTCGCTGGCGCTGCTGTGCCTCGACCTCGACCGGTTCAAGCCCGTCAACGACCGTCACGGCCATGCCGCTGGTGATGCGGTGCTGGTCACGGTCGCGGATCGATTGCGCGAAGTTGCCGGGGCGGCCGCGCTGATCGTGCGTCTCGGCGGCGACGAATTCATGCTCGCCGTGCCCGACCAGTCACCCGCCCGGGTTCACGATCTGGCCGAACGGGTCGCGCGCGCGGTCTCGGGACGCAGCTACCGGATCGATGGCGGCGAGCGGATCGAACTGGGGGTGAGCCTGGGCTATGCCTGTTTCCCGGAGGACGCCGAAACGGTGGCGCACCTTCGCAACCATGCCGACGCCGCGCTCTATGCCGCAAAGCGCGACGGCGGCGGCGTCCGCCGGCATCGGGCACCGGCGGCGCTCACCGACGCCGCCTGACGGATCAGGGAATATCGCGCTCGGCCGCCTGTTGCTGGCGCCGCTCGGCGAACCATTGCCGCAGCATCGCCTGGGTACAGCCGGTCTGCCCGCCGGTGCCGATCACCGAACAGCTGTTGGGTCGCGTCGCCCGCGCCGCCTCCATCGCGACGTCGGCGCGCTGCGCCCAGCTCGCATCGGCCGATCGCTGCGACGGCGGATCGCGGAAGCGCTTCGGGATTCGATAGCGTTCGTTCTCGTTCAGCCGCGCGCACACCACGATCTCGTCGTCGCTATCGGGCTTGGGACATTGTTCGTCGCCATAGACGGTCGCGTTGCGCACCCGTTGCGGCGGATCGGCCGGCGCATCCTGCGCGATTGCCGGCCCCGCGATCGCCAAAGCCAGTCCCGCCAATACCCAACGCGCCATCGCAACTCTCCTCGCTCGCCACCATGAAGGCCGTCGTGGATTAGCCGGGGGTGAACGCGCGACGATTTCGGGACGTTGCACGCGCGACACAGAACGCTATGGCGGTGCCATGATCCTCGTCATCGACAATTACGACAGCTTCACCTGGAACCTCGTCCATTACCTGATGGAGCTGGGCGTCGAGGTCCGCGTCGAACGCAACGACGCGATGACCGCCACACAGGCAATCGCCAGCAATGCGCAGGGCTTCCTGATCTCGCCCGGCCCCTGCACCCCGACCGAGGCGGGCATCTCGCTCGACCTCGTCGCCGCCTGCGCCGAAACCCAGCGCCCGCTGCTCGGCGTCTGTCTGGGGCATCAGGCGATCGGCCAGCATTTCGGCGGAAAGGTCGTGCGCGGCGGGTTGATGCACGGCAAGACCTCGCCGATCGAGCATGACGGCACCGGCCTGTTCGAAGGGCTGCCCTCGCCCTTCACCGCCACCCGCTATCACTCGCTGATCGTCACCGACATTCCCGACAGCCTTGCCGTCAATGCCACCGCGTCGGACGGCAGCGTGATGGGCTTTCGCCACCGCGACCTGCCGATCCACGGCGTGCAGTTCCACCCCGAAAGCATCGCCACCGAACATGGCCATGCCATGCTCGCCAACTTCCTGAAGGACGCGGGGCTGCCCGCGACGATGCCGGCATGACCGTCACCACCCTGCTCCCCGATCCGTCGACCCCGCTCAGCCATGAGAGCGCCGCCGAAGCCTTTGCCGCGATCCTCGACGGCACGGTCGGCGATGATGCCATCGGCACCTTCCTGACCGACCTCGCGATCCGTGGCGAGACCAGCATCGAGATCGCCGAGGCGGCGCGCGCACTGCGGGCGCGGATGATCCCGATCGCGCCGGTGCCAGGGGCCATCGACGTCTGCGGCACCGGTGGCGACGGGCACCACACGCTCAACGTCTCGACCGCCGTCAGCCTCGTCGTCGCCGCCTCGGGCGTGCCGGTCGCCAAGCACGGCAACCGCGCCGCCAGCAGCAAGGCGGGCGCCGCCGACACGCTCGAGGCACTCGGCCTCGACATGGGCGTAGCCGGAGCAATGGCCGAATCGAGCCTGCACGATATCGGCATCGCGTTCCTCTTCGCCGCCAACCACCATCCGGCGATGCGTCGCATCACCCCGATCCGCCGGCGCATCGGCCGCCGCACCATCTTCAACCTGATGGGCCCTCTCGCCAATCCGGCACGCACCACCCGCCAACTGATCGGCATCGCCCGCCCCGACTATGCGACCGTCTATGCCGAGGCGATGGAGCTGCTGGGCGCCGAAACCGCGCTGATCGTGTCGGGGGAGGAAGGGCTCGACGAGATCTCCGGGGCCGGCCCGACCATCGTCGTGCCCGTCGGCATGACCATGGCCGACCGCATCATGCCCGAGGACGCCGGCCTGCCCCGCCATCCGATCAGCGCGATCCGCGGCGGCGACGCGGCGCACAACGCCGCCGCCCTGCGTGCGCTGCTCAAGGGCGAGCGCAGCCCGTACCGTGACGCGGTGCTGCTCAACGCCGCCGCCGCCCTCCTCATCGCCGACGCCGCCACCGACCTGCGCGACGGGGCGGAGCGTGCCGCCGACACCATCGATTCCGGCGCGGCTGACCGGCTGCTCGACCAATGGATCGCCTACGCATGACGATGCTCGACACCATCCTCGCCACCAAGCGCGCCGAGGTCGCCGAGCGCAGCGCTCACGCGAGCATCGCCGATCTCGACGCCCGCGCGTCCGAACGCAGCGCCCCGCGCGGCTTCCGGGCCGCGCTCGATGCCCAGCCCGGCCACGCGCTGATCGCCGAGATCAAGAAGGCCAGCCCGTCCAAGGGCCTGATCCGCCCCGATTTCGATCCCCCCGCCCATGCCCGCGCCTATCAGGCGGGCGGTGCCGCGTGCCTGTCGGTGCTGACCGATATCGACTATTTCCAGGGTGCCGACGACTATCTGGTCGCCGCCCGCGCCGCATGCGACCTGCCGGTGCTGCGCAAGGACTTCAACGTCGATCCGTGGCAGATCGCCGAGGCCCGCGCACTCGGCGCCGACGCGATCCTCATCATCGTCGCCGCCCTGTCCGACGCACAGATGGTGGAGATCGAGGCGGCAGCGATCGAACGCGGCATGGACGTGCTGGTCGAGGTCCACGACCGCGCCGAACTAGACCGCGCGCTCCAACTCCGCTCGCGCCTGATCGGGGTGAACAACCGTAATCTCAAGAACTTCTCGGTCAGCTTTGACCGGACCTACGAACTGGTCGGCCATGCCCCGGCCGGCTGCACCTTCGTCGCCGAAAGCGGCCTCAGCACTCGCGCCGATCTCGACGCGATGGCCGAACACGGTGTCCGCTGCTTCCTGATCGGCGAAGCGCTGATGCGGCATCACGATGTCGAGGCGGCGACGCGGGGGATGATCGGATGAGCCTCACCCATCTCGACGCCGATGGCAGCGCACATATGGTCGATGTCGGCGGCAAGGCAGTGACCCAGCGCATCGCGGTTGCCACCGGCCGCATCACTATGTCGGCCGAAGCCCTTGCCGCGATCCACGACGGCCTGGTCAAGAAGGGCGACGTGCTCGCCGTCGCCCGCGTCGCCGGCATCATGGCCGCCAAGCGCACCAGCGACCTGATCCCGCTCTGCCACCCTCTCCCGCTGACGAAAGCATCGATTGACTTCGCGTTCGAGGACGACGCGATCCGTGTCGGCGCGATCGCCGCGACCGAAGGCAAGACCGGCGTTGAAATGGAAGCATTGACAGCAGCTTCCGCCGCATTGCTCACCATCTATGACATGGCCAAGGCGATCGACAAGACGATGGTGATTGAGGGCGTCTGCCTGCTAGAGAAACAGGGCGGCAAGTCGGGCGACTGGGCGCGGGGGTGATCGGCCCCGCGCCTTGCGATCGTTATTCCGGCGAGGGATAACCCAGTGCGAATGTTCGCCCCCGCGTGTCCTCGCGAAGGCGGGGACCCAGAGCCAAAGGAGCAAGCGTCTGTTTTGCTTGGCCCTGCCCTCCGCCGGGGTACGGCGGGCGCCGGGGATGGGCGTGGACTTTTGTGAAAGTCCCATCTTAGCAGGAATGACCCTGCCGGATTGATCGATCCTCGGTGACCCGCATTCTACCGTCGATCATGTCCCGTACCGAATAGGCCCGACCCATGTCCCTCCTCCCCGTCGCCGAAGCCCAGACCCGCGTCCTCGCGCTCGGCCGCGCACCACTGGCAGAAACCCTGCCGATCGCCGACGCGATCGGCCGCTTCGCCGCCGCCGACGTCGTCGCCCGTCGCACCCAGCCCGCGCGCCCGCTCTCAGCGATGGATGGCTATGCGATCCGCTTCGACGACCTGCCCGGCCCATGGCAGGTCATCGGCGAAAGCGCCGCCGGTGCCGCCTTCCCCGGCACGGTCGGGGAAAGCGAGGCGACCCGCATCTTCACCGGCGCGGCGATGCCGACCGGCACCGATTGCGTGCTGGTGCAGGAGGAAGCGACCCGCGATGGCGACCGTCTGCAATTGTCCGGCGAAGGCCCGGTCCGCGGCGGCAATGTCCGCCGCGCCGGTCTCGATTTCCGCGAGGGCGAACTGCTGATTGCCGCCGGTGAGCGCATCACCCCGGCCCGCGCCGCGCTGGCGGCGATTGCCGGCCACGGCACGCTAGAGGTCGGCCGCCGTGTCCGCGTCGCCATCGCCGCGACCGGCGACGAACTGGTCCCGGCCGGGCAAGCGATCCGCGACGACCAACTGCCTGAAACCAACGGGTTGATGCTCGCCGGGCTGCTTGGCGACCTGCCGGTCGATCGCATCGATCTCGGCATCCTGCCCGACCGGATGGACGCGCTGATCGATGCCTTTACCGGGGTCGATTGCGACCTGCTGGTCACCACCGGCGGCGCCTCGGTCGGCGATCACGATCTGGTCCGCCCTGCGCTGGCGGCGGCGGGTGGAACGCTCGATTTCTGGCGGATCGCGCTCCGCCCGGGCAAGCCGATGCTCGCGGGAACGCTGCGCGACGCCGCCGTGCTCGGCCTGCCTGGCAATCCCGTCTCGTCCTACATTACCGCCTTGCTGTTCGTCCGCCCGTTGGTCGCACGCCTTGCCGGCGCGACCGATCCGCTGCCCCGCACCGTTCGCGCGACACTCGCCCATCCGCTACCGGCCAACGGACCACGACAGGACTATCTGCGCGCGACTCTGGTCGACGGACAGGCATCGACCGCCGCCATCCAGGACAGCTCGATGTTGCGGACGCTGGCGCGTTCTGACTGCCTGATCGTCCGTCCGCCGCACGCCCCGGCGGCCGATACGGGCGACTCGGCGGAAATCCTGCAACTCGCTTGACGGCAAGCAAATCGTTTCCTATTGGTTCCACGTCTGTTCCGACGGAGGACCCCATGCTGACCCGTAAGCAGCACGAGCTGATCTGCTTCATCGACGACCGGTTGCGCGCGACCGGCGTATCGCCTTCGTTCGAGGAGATGAAGGAAGCGCTCGATCTCAAGTCCAAGTCGGGCGTCCACCGCCTGATCTCGGCGCTGGAGGAACGCGAATTCATCCGCCGCCTGCCCAACCGCGCCCGCGCGCTAGAAGTGTTGCGGATGCCCGAGCGGCCGGTTGCGAAGAAGGCACCGGCGAAACCTGCCGCGGCCCCGCGCCCTATGCCCCAGCCGGCGAACGACGTCATCGAACTGCCGCTGCACGGCCGCATCGCCGCCGGTGTTCCGATCGAGGCGATCGAGGGACAGGCGACGCTCCCCGTCCCCGCGGCATTGCTCGGTGCCGGCGATCACTATGCGCTCGAAGTCGCCGGGGATTCGATGGTCGAGGCAGGCATTCTCGATGGCGACTATGCGCTGGTCCGCCGGACCGAGACCGCCCGCGACGGTGAGATCGTCGTGGCACTGATCGAGGATAGCGAGGCGACGCTAAAATATTTCCGTCGCGAAGGGGCGATGATCCGCCTCGACCCTGCCAACCGCAGCTACAACCCGCAACGCTATCGCCCCGAACAGGTCCGCGTACAGGGCAAGCTCGCCGGCCTTCTCCGCCGCTACTGATCCGAGTCTATCTCCCGGCGGAAGACGGACGGAGCGGCAGATCGGCGAAATGGTAAGGGTGAACGCAATCCGCAAACGGCATCATAGGCTATGACGCCATCCGCCCGATCCGTTCGTCCTGAGTAGCCATTGAGCTTGTCGAAATGGCGTATCGAAGGACCGTCTGTGGCGGATGCCTCGATACAAGTCTTCGACATCGCCCAGCGCCACTCAGCAGGCACGGCTCTAACTGCTGTCCTTATGCTCTAAAAACCAATCGCAACTCCGCATAGCCTGCGTGCGAGCGTGAATTCAGTGAACTTCGGCGCCCCGCCCGGCTTTTCCAACCGGGCGGGGCATTGCCATTACTTCCCGTTCCCCGGCGCCCACGGCGTCCGTATCGCCTTGTAATAGCTCGCCGGATGCGGCGGCGGTGTCACCCCGCCCGGAATCGGACGGCCCGACACCTCGGCAAAGTATGCGATGCACGCATCACGCCACCACTGCGCCTCCTGCCGCTGGATCGCCAGGAACTGGCTGACCTCGGCAAAGCGCTGGGCATCGACCTGTCCCTGCATCGCTGCCCATTGCGCCTGCATCACCGCGACCTCGGCCACGCCCCGGTCGTAATGTGCGACCAGTTCCTCCCACAACGTCCGCCCCGACGCCATCCGCCGGTCCCACGACACATGATGGAACCATAGCAGCAGGTTCTCGGGCACCGCTTTGGGGTCGCTGAACTTTTTGGCCAGCACCGGCGCATATTGTGCAGCCGCATTGCTGCCCGACGGCGTCCGATCGAACCCGATGCCGTTCCGGTCCGCCTTGTGGAAATAGACCGGGTTCCAGTCCTCGCGCGCCAGATCGTCGACCCACGGCCCCGGCCCGTAATGATGTCCGGTCGCGAACAGGTGATTGAGCCCCAGCGGCATCATGTAATCGACGACCGCCTCGTGCGATCGCATCATCATCGCCACGATCGGTTCCGCCGCTGCCTGCCCCCACGTCATCGCTGCCCAGTCGTGCGCGATCTCCCGGGCGTCGCCATCGGGGTTCCACGCCAGCCGCCCGAACGCATACCAGTTCGCCTGATCGAACTGTGATCCCGACCAGTTGCGGTCGGTGCCGATGTTTGACACCCCCGCCATTCCGGTCAGCGCACCGGGACGTACCGGCGTGTCGAGCACATCGGCGACGGTCGTGCCCTTGCGCGGGCGATAGGTATCGCTGCGCAACACCTCCTGCCACATCGTGCCGAGATAGACGAGGTGCGTGGCGAACCCCATATATTCCTTGGTGATCTGCACTTCCATCATCAGCGGCGTGTGCGGCATCGCCCCGAACAGTGGGTGGAACGGCTCGCGCGGCTGGAAATCGATCGGCCCGTTTTTGACCTGCACGATCACATTGTCGGCGAACTTTCCGTCGAGCGGTTCGAACTCGCTATAGGCCTGCCGCACCCGATCCTCGGGCTTTTCGTTGGCATAGACGAACGCCCGCCACATCACGATCCCGCCGTGCGGCTTGACGGCACGGGCCAGCATGTTCGCGCCATCGGCATGGCTGCGCTTGTAATCGCCCGGCCCCGGCTGCCCTTCCGAATTGGCCTTGACCAGGAACCCGCCGAAATCGGGAATGCGGGCATAGATTTCGTCGGCCTTCGCCTTCCACCACGCCGCGACCTGCGGGTCGAGCGGGTCGGCGGTCTTCAGCCCCCCGATCTCGATTGGCGCCGAAAACCGCGCCGACACATAGACCTTGATGCCCCATGGGCGGAAGATGCTGGCCAGCTTCTCGATCTTGCCGAGGAATTCGGGCTTCAGGATATCGGCGCTGGCATTGACGTTGTTCAGCACCGTGCCGTTGATCCCGACCGACGCATTGGCGCGCGCATAATCGGTGTAGCGCGGGTCCGAAAACCCCGGCAGCTTCTGCCAATCCCACAACGACCGCCCAGCATAGCCCCGCTCGACATAGCGATCCAGATTGTCCCAATGGTTGAGCATCCGCATCCCAACCCGCGGCCGATCCCTAACCGACACCCCGGCAAGACTGCCCGAGGTCTGCGCGATTCGCAGCAGCCGGAACGCCCCGTACAACACGCCGATCGGACTGTTCCCGGCGACGACAGTCGCCCGCTTGCCATCGATCGTGACCGACCGCAGCACGAACCCTTCGCGACCCAGCCCCTGCAACGGCAGCCGCAGCGCCGCGATCCGCGCCGACGCCGCCGTTCCGATCACGATCGCGCCATCGGTTACCGGGCCGGCGGCAACAGTCCGACCGGTCAGGCCCGACAGCCCGCGCTCCAGTTCGGCCGCGGCTAGGTCGATCGTCGGATCGCGCTCGTCGCGCACCACCGCGACGGCACGCTCGGCGATTGCCCCTGCCTGCGGCGCCGGCAACGGCCGGTACCGCAGCCACAGATCATAGCCATCCTCGGCCCGCGCCGGCGCGGCCCATAGCGCGCCGACCAGTGTGATCCATCCCAACCATTTCAGCATCCGGCATCCTCTTTCCGTCCCGTCTGACCGACAGCGTTGACACAGGCATATCATGCCGACCATGGTAGCGCTACCACGTCCAAGAGCGTGGAATCGGAGAGTGTATGACCCTGAATCCCCCCGATCGCGCGGGTGCATCCACAGTAGCGGCCAGCTCGTTGCCGCCGATCGCCAAGCCTGCGGGGCGGGTACGCTGGATCGTCTGCGCGATGCTCTTCTTCGCGGTGGTCCTCTCATACGTCGACCGGCTGGTGCTGGCGGTACTCAAGCCCGACCTCGCGCAACAATATGGCTGGTCCGAGACCGGCTATGCCGACCTCGCCTTCTATTTTCAGCTTGCCTACGGCATCGCCTATGTCGTCGCCGGGCGGATCGTCGACCGGATCGGGGCGAAGGCCGGCTATGCGCTGGCGATGATCGTCTGGACGGTTGGCCATGTCCTGCACACGGCCTTCACCTCGACCAGCGGCATGATCCTTGCTCGCATGCCGCTGGCCGCGGGCGAGGCCGGCACCTTCCCTGCCGCGATCGCCGCGACGAACGAATGGTTTCCTAGGCGGGAGCGGGCGTTTGCGATTGGGATATTCAACGCGGGGTCGAATGTCGGGGCGTTGCTGACGCCGTTGCTGGTGCCATTTATCGTTGTGACACTGGACCTTGGCTGGCGAGCGGCGTTCTTCGTCACCGGCGCGCTGTCGGTCGTGTGGTTGGCGGCGTGGTTCGCATTCTACCGCCGTCCGCGCGAAAAAGCGTCGCTGTCGGCGGAGGAACTGGCGTGGATCGAGGCCGATCCGGTCGAGCCGCAGCGCCACGTCCCCTGGGCGCGGATGTTCCGCATCCGCCAGACCTGGGCCTATATCGCCGGACGGTTCCTGATCGACCCGATCTGGTGGACCTTCCTGTTCTGGCTGCCGGACTTCTTCTCCAAGTCGTTCAACCTGTCGATGAAGGAATTCGGGCCGCCGCTGATCGCCGTCTATCTGCTCGCCGATGTCGGGTCGGTGGCGGGCGGATGGCTGAGCACCCGGCTGATCGGGCGCGGCATGTCGATCGGACGCGGGCGCAAGACGGCGATGGTCTGCGCCGCGCTGTGCGCCGTGCCGATCGCTGGCGCGACCTATGCACCGAGCATGTGGGTCGCGGTCGGGCTGATCGGGCTCGCCTGTGCCGGGCATCAGGGCTTCTCCGCCAATCTCTATGCGCTGCCCGGCGACCTGTTTCCGCGTTGGATGGCGGGATCGGTCGTCGGCATCGGCGGCCTGGCCGGGGCGGTCGGCGGCATGCTGATGGCGAAGTTTGCCGGCGCGATCCTCGAAACCGTCGGCAGCTACCAGCCGATCTTCATCGTCGCCGCCTGCGCCTATCTGCTCGCGGTCGCGGTCATTCACCTGATCGTACCCGACTACACCCCCGTCGATGGAAAGGCCGTCGCATGACCATGATCGATCGTCGCAGCATGCTCGCGGGCAGCGCCGCGCTCCTTGCCGCCACCACGGCCCGCGCCGCCGACGCCCCCGCCGATACGCTGAAGGCCGCCGCCGCCAGCAAGGGCCGCCGGTTCGGTTCGGCCTTCGCCTGGAGCCCGCTGGGCGCCGATGCCGGATCCTTCGCCAACCCGGCCTATGCCGCGCTGCTTAAGCGCGACTGCGATGTGCTGGTCCCCGAAAACCAGATGAAGTGGCAGGCGATCCGCCCGTCCGCCGACCGGTTCGATTTCAGCCGCTTCGATCCGATGGTCGAATGGGCCACGGCGAACGGCTTCGCGCTGCGTGGTCACACGCTGCTCTGGGCCTATTCGAAATGGTTTCCGGCATGGCTCAACACCTATGATTTCGGCCAGCGCCCGGCGACCGAAGCGGCCCGCATCCTCGACACGCATATCGACACCGTCACCAAGCGCTATAGCCGCAAGATCGACAGCTATGACGTCGTCAACGAGGCGGTCGATCCCGATACGGGGGGCTTGCGCGAAACGTCGCTGTCGCGGGCGATGGGCGGCACCGCGACCGTGCTCGACCATGCCTTCCGCACCGCGCGTGCCGCCGCGCCGCATGCCGAGCTGGTCTATAACGACTATATGAGTTGGGAGGACGGCAATGCGAAGCACCGTGCGGGCGTGCTGTCGCTGCTGGAGGAATTCCGCCGTCGCGGCACGCCGGTCGATACGCTGGGCGTGCAATCGCATATCGGGCTGTTCAAGCCGACGACCGATGCCGGCGCGGTCGCGAAGCGGCTGGAACCCGAATGGCGCGCGTTCCTCGACCGGGTGACCAGCATGGGGTACCGGCTGATCGTCACCGAGTTCGATGTGCGCGACAAAGGGTTGCCGGCGGCCATTGCCCCCCGCGACAAGGGCGTCGCGGATTTTGCGCGCGCGTATCTGGATATCATGCTGTCCTACCCACAGCTCGGCGACGCCCTCGCCTGGGGGATGAGCGACCGGTATAGCTGGCTGCGCGGGTTCGAGCCGCGCACCGACGGGGTCATCGCGCGCGGCTGTCCCTATGATGAGGATTTCAAGGCGAAGCCGCTGCGGGCTGCGATGCTGGCGGCATTGGCGGGTGGCGTACCGCGGGCAATTCCGGGGCAGTAAGGGGGCGGTGCGAGCGATCGTTCGTTGATCGCGGTCCTGTAAGCGATCGATCTTCGGTGAACTACACCCATCCGGCCAAGGTGGGTTGAGCGGTGGGTAGGATCGGCGCGGGCCTAACGCTTCGTCGCGGGCCGCCCTACCCCCGACCTCCCTTACTCAGGGAAGGAAAGACAACCGCCCTATGCGAGCCACTGTTTGCTTGGCTCCGGCCGCCGCCTTCGCGGGACCTCCGCGAAATTCCACTGCCTTTTCTGGACCCTTGCGTACCCCCGCGAAGGCGGGGGTCCAGAGCCAAGCAAAACAAAGGCTTGCGGACATCGCCCTGGGTCCCCGCCTTCGCGGGGACACGGTACGTCCGACTTTAGCGAAGGTCCCGCCTTCGCGAGGGTACGGATGAATTTGCGTAGGCGGAGACCTACCGTAGCGTTGCCAGATATATCCGCAACAGGACCGGAGCGCCGAAGGCACCCCGGTCCTTCCTCAATAATCCCGGCTGTAGCGTACCGAGGCGTTCGATCCGCCGAACGATCCGGTCTGCGACAACACGCTGAGCGTCCGGGTCAGGGCGATCTGGATCTGCGTGGCGGTGAAGCCGCGGGCGTCGGTGATGATCTCGATATATATGTCGTCGGTCAAATATTTGCCCGCCGCCAGCGAGGTACCACGGCCGGTGGCCTCGTCGCCGCCCAGCACGCGCAGCCGGTCGAAGCCGGTCGCCGAGCGGAGCTTGCCGAGCGGGTTGAGCCCGCCCCCGCCCGAGCCGCGCAGCGAGTTGAGCGCAGCGGCCAGCTGGATCGCCTCGGTCGCCGACAGGTTGGTGACCGAGCTGCCGAACAACAGCCGCGACAACACCTCGTCCTGCGCCAGCGCCGGGGTCGAGTTGAACGCAATCTGCGGTGCCTGTGCGGTGCCAGTGACGTTGATCGAGGCGGTGATGCCCTCGGCGGTCGTGGTGGCGGCGATGTCGATGACGGGGTTGGTGTAATTCTCCCCTTCGAAGCGGATGATGCCGCGTTCGACCTCGAACCGCTTGCCGGCGAAGGAATAGGTGCCGCGGACCAGTTGCAGCTGGCCGTTGATCGTCGGCGCGGCGGAGGTGCCGCCGATGCGCAGATCGGCCTCCCATTCCGATTCCAGCCCCATGCCCGACACATAGAGCCGGTTGTCGGCACGGACGCGCAGCGCGAGGCGGAACAGCCCGGCCGATGCCGCCTGCTGCTGCGGGCGGGTAGCGGCCGGACGATTGGCGTCGCTCTTGCGCCGGACGCCGGTCAGTTCGGGGACTTCGGCAGCACCCTGGCGGATGATCTGATAACGCGCCTCGGGAATGGTGAGGTCGCCCAAGATCAGACCGCCATCGGCACCGTTCTGGATGCGGATGTCGCCGGTCGCCGATGCGCCGAGCGCGTCGCTGCGCGCCAGTTGCGCGTCACGAAGCTGGGCGCGGATGTCGATCGGGAAGCCGCTGTTCGAGGCGAGGCCGACGGTCCCCTGTGCGGCGATCGTGCCGTCGCCAGCGCGCGCGCGCAACTGGGTCAGTTCGAACCGATCGTTGGTGAAGCGGCCGTTGATGCCGAGATTGGTCAGCCGGGTGCCCAGCGTCTCATTTTCGTAGGTCAGGTTGTTGGCCCGGACCACGCCGGTGAGTTGCGGCGCCTGTACCCGGCCGCCAAAGTCGGCGGCGATGCCGATCGGTCCGCTCAACTGCTGATCGGCGAGCCCTGCGAAGGAGAACAGCACGCCCGCCGGGCCATTGTAGCGGATGCCGCCCGACAGCGGTGCCGCCAGCATGCGCGTGACCCACGAACCGCTGCCCGGCGGGAGCGGCCGCAGGTTGGCGACCATCCGGCCGACCGTGGTCGTGCCGCGCCGGATCAGCGCCCGCCCGCTGCCGCCCTCGGGCCGCAGGTCGCCCGCGAACACGATGTCGACCGGTTCGGAGACCGAGGCGAGGCTGGTCCGCTGGAAATTGCGGATCGTCAGCCGGGCATCGGCGCGCGGGAAGCTCTGATCGGCGGCCTGCGCGAAATCGAGGCTGCCGGTCGCGGTGCCGCCGATGCCGGTGCCGGGCATGAAGGCATTGATGATGCTCAGGTCGAGCCGGTCGAGCCGCGTCTGGATCGACATGCCGTTGCCATAGACGCCGGCAGCGCGGATCGACCCCTGCGCGAAATCGATGCGCGTCGGGTAGAGGCGATAGCCGCCCGGTGCCGACACGATCCGCGCCGGATTGACCGTCTTGAACGGGATCGAATTGGCGACCCCCTGCAACGCGACCAGATAGTCGTTCGGACGCAGGCGCGCATTGGCGGCGACACGGAACGGGACGCCCGACGATCCCTCGGCGAACAACTGCGCCGTGCCGTTGCCGCCGCGATAATTGACCTTGGCGCGGCTGCGTTCGAGCAGGAAGTCGCCCATCGACAGGTTCGCGACCTGCGCATCGGCGACGATTTCAGGCTGATCATACAACACGGCGGTGGCGGTGACGATCGCGCGGCCGATGCGAATGCCCATGTTGCCGGGGATCGCGGCGTTCGATGCCTGTGCATTCACATCGGCGCGCTGGTAGCGGCCCTGTGCCGACAGGCGGGCGATACCGGCAATGCCCGATCCGGCGAAGTTGATGCGGCCGGCGAACGGCCCAGCATTCGTCGCCTCGACCCGGCCATCGATATTGACGCCGGCAAAGGTCGCGGAGCGGATATCGGCGACGAGCCGCGGTGCGGTCGACACCAGCACATCGGCGCGGAACGGGCCGTAGTCGGTACCGCCGGTCGCTTGGATCGCATAGCGATCGCCCTGCCCGCGCACCCGCGCCTCGAGGTTGACGAGACCGACGCCGACACCCGGCCGCGCCGCACGCAGCAGCACCTGCGGGGCGGCGACCGATCCGGTCACCCGTGCCGACAGCGGGCCATATTGCGTCGAATAGGCATCGGCATTGACCAGCAGCGGCCCGGCCGGGTCGTAGCGCCCCGAGCCATTGGTGATGCGGAACTGCGGTGCGTTCATCCGCAGGTTGGAGAAGGTGATGATCCCATCCGGCGCGACGCCGACATCGACGCGGGTGGTCGAGACATTGCCGCCGAGGAAGTTGCGGACGCCTTCGTTGAACAGGCGCGTGGTCTGGGCCACGACGCGCCCCTTGATGCCAAAGCCGCCGTTCGGCGCGGCATAGAGGCTGGCGTCGGTCGACAGGTTGAGGATGCCGATGCTGGCGACCTCATAGTCGTTGATCCGCCCCTTGATCGCGCCGGTATAGCGGCCGGTGGTCAGGTTGGCGGCGACGATCGCGGTGGCATCGATCCGGTCGGAACGGATGCGCAGATTGTCGGACAGCACCTGATCGCCCGAAATGGCGAGGTCGCCATTGATCGCGACGTTGGTGACCAGCCCGCCAACCGCGGCGTTGAGTCCGGTGATGCGGCGCGCCTTTGCCGCGATCGGGATCAGGATGCGGTCGGCGTCGACGGTCGCGCGGCCCTCGGCATAGAGCTGTTCGACCACGGTCTCGCCGAAGCCGAGCGCCGCGGCCTGTATCTTGTAATCGACGGTCGGGGTGCCGAAGCCGCCGTCGAGGACCACGGCGGCACGGACCGAGCGGCCGTTGAGGTTGGGCAGGATCGCGCCGGGGGTGAGCAGCATCGCTTCGGTGCGGAAATTGCCGAAACGGCTGTTGCCAAGATCGAGCAGGCCGGCGGCGTTGACCGCGAGCGCGCTGGAGCGCAGCTGGATGCGGGTGTCGGCCTTGCGGTCGGCAAGGGCTGCGTCGATCGCGACGTCGAGGCGCGGTGCGGTCAGCCGCTCGACCGGCCCCTGCAGGATCAGCCCCGGACGGGTCGATCCGCGCACGGTGAAGCGACCGTCGCGACCGGTCACCGCCAGATCGGCAAACTGCTGCCCGCCAAGCGTGCCGGCCAGCCGGCCGCGCCAGTTGTTCCAGTCGCCCTGCCCGTCGATCGTCGCGGCGATCGGTGCGGTCAGGCCGGCCATGCTGGCGATCATGCCGTTCGCCGGGCCGTTGATGCGGGCATCGATGTCGAAGCGATTGTCGTCGGGGACGGCGTCGAGTTTCAGCGCAACGCTGTCGCCGCCGGCCACGCCCGGCGCGGCGATGGTCGCGGCGTTGGCGGTCACCTGCGCACGGCGGTCGGCAATATGCACTTCGCCGTCGAGGCGGGCGATATGGCGCTGGCCGGTCACCGCCGGGCCGACCTCGATCCGGTCGACGCGCAGGCGGTTCACGTCGATATCGTAATCGGGCAGCAGCGGCGCGTTCGGGTCGCCCGGCGGCGTGTCCTTGAGCACCGGGTTGCGGGCATAGCGGACCAGCGGGCTGGTCAGGCTGCGGATATCGACATGGCCGTTGGCGAAGGCGAACGGCCGCCAGTCGAGCGCGATGGCGGGCGAATAGGCGAAGACGCCGCGCGTATCGCTCAGCCGCAGGTCGCGGATCGTCATCGCACCGTAGAGCGATCCGTCGATCCGACCGATATTGACCTTGAGGCCGGAAGCGGTGGTGTAGCCGTCGAGCTTGCTGACCAGGAAGCCGCGACCGGGTCCGGTGTTCAGCGCGAAGACCAGTACGACTACGAGCAGCAGCAGCGCGACGATCGCGATGCCGATCCATTTCAGGATGCGGAGCCAGAGCGGGCGGTCGCGAACCACGACGGTGTCGGCGGCGGGCAGTTCGGCGTCGGTCATCAGAAGGCCTGCCCGATCGAGATGTAGAGCGCGATCTTCGATTCCCCCGGCCGCCGGGCGATCGGCGTGGCGACATCGACGCGCAGCGGCCCAAAATTGGTGTAGAAGCGGCCGCCGATACCGGCACCGAAGCGGAGGTCCGAACCCTTGGGCAGGCTCGATTCATAGACCTGACCGGCGTCGAGGAACGGCACGATCCCGAAATTGCCGAAGCGGTAGCGCGCCTCGATCGCAAATTCGTTGAGGCTGCGCCCTCCGATCGGACGGTTCAGGTTGTTGCCATCCTCGTCGACCTCGGGGGTGCGGGGGCCGAGTTCCTGAAAGCCGAAGCCGCGCACCGATCCCCCGCCGCCGGCATAATAACGCCGCGAGGGGGCAAGGTCGTCGCGGGCGATGCCCTGGATCGATCCGGCGCGGGCGCGGCCGGCGATGACGATGCTCTCGCCGATCGGGTAATAGCCGGTGCCCTCGACCATGAACCGGCCATAGGGACGCGCGGCGCCCTGCACCGATGCTTCGGGGCTGACGTTCAGTTTCAGGCGGAAGCCCTTGGTCGGGTTGAGCAGATTGTCCGACGTGTCGAACCCGGCGAACAGCGGCAGCGCCGCGATGCCATAGGTTTTGCGACGACGCCCGCCGACATCGAAGTCATAGGTGTCTTCGTTGGTACCGATCAGTTCGGCGCCATAGGCATAGGTGAAGCGCTTCTGCCAGATCGGGGTCGAGTCATAGGACCAGCGGATGCCGAGCGTGCCGGTGAATGCCTCGAACGCGTCGTAATTGGTGCGGCTGGCATTGGCGAGGATTTGGAACGTCCGGTCACGGCGGCCGGCGTTCGAACGGCGGAAGGTGACACCCGCGCCCTGTTCCTGCGTACCCGCTACACCGCGCACGATCAGCGCGCCTTCGGGCGGGAACAGGTTGCGATGGGTCCACGACCCTTCGAGGCGGATGCCCTGTCCGGTGCCATAGCCGCCTTCGCCCGCCAACGTCCGCGGTGGCCCGGCGTCCTGCCGCACCAGCAGGTTCACATATTCGGTACCATCGGGCGCAAGCTGCCCGGTCCGCTGCGGTTCGACCGAGACGCTGGAGAACAGCCCCGTCGATACGAGCGCGGCGCGAAGATCGTCGACCTTGCGGTTGTCGTACAGTTCGCCCTGTTTGAACCGGGCAAGCACGCCGACATGCTCGGCATCGAACGCCAGTTTGCCGGTGGTCGAATAGGTACCGAAGGACGAACGCGGCCCGGTGGCCACTGGCAGGGTATAGGCGCCGGTATAGGCGGTATCGTCGAGTAGGATGTCGCGCTGCCCGACCTCGACGAAGGGATAGCCCTGTTGCGGCAACTTCAGGCTGACATTCGCCTCGGCCGCCTGGATGCGTTCGGCATCGACCGGATCGCCAACCTTCAGCGGCAATTCGCGCTGGACGAGGT
The DNA here is from genome assembly GCF_051965015.1 of Sphingomonas sp. SAFR-052. Classification (NCBI taxonomy): domain Bacteria; kingdom Pseudomonadati; phylum Pseudomonadota; class Alphaproteobacteria; order Sphingomonadales; family Sphingomonadaceae; genus Sphingomonas; species Sphingomonas sp. SAFR-052. Next base: position 159,852 of record NZ_JBQCMO010000005.1, read on the forward strand.
TCGGCGGCACGGTCGGCTGAGTATCGATGCGGATCGAACCCAACGTGAACTGCTTTCCCGGGATGGCGGTGACGACGGCGCGAATGCGTTCGCCCGGCGGCGTTTCGATCGCGGAGGTTGCGGTGCCGTCATAATAGCCCTTCGCCCGCATGATCCGAATGGCGAGTTGTTCGTCTTCACGCGCGCGGGCCTGCACCATCGTCGCATTCGCGGCCTTGCCCTTGCCCTCCTCCAGCGACGACAGCGCCTTGAACTGCGAGGTCCCGTCGATGTCGTCGAGCCCGCGGATGACGGTGTCATAGCGGATTTCGACCGCACGCTTGTCATCGACGCCCGCGACCTCGACCGGGGTGACGTCGAACGACGACAGCGGCGGTAGCGGCTGCGCCAGTTCGGGCGCCTCGGGCAAGACCGCATCGGGCAGGGTTTCGGGGGGGACGGACGCTTCGGTCGCGGGTGCCCTTGGCGGGGTGACAGCAGGCGGCGTCGCCGTCTCGGGGGTCGGCGAGGCGGGCGCATCGAAGCCCGACATCGGTTCGAGCGGCGCGTTGATGTCGCCTGACAGCGTCGGCAGCGCCGCTTCGAATTCGGGTTCGGGCACGATCGCGCCATCGGCAGGCTGACTCTGCGGCGCCGTCGGCGTGGTCACAGGCGGTGGCGAGGTGGGCGTCGTCTGGGCCAGTGCGGCCGGGGCGGTCATCGTTCCCGCCAGCAACATACAGATCGTCCGCGCGCGAAAATCCCCCAACGTACCGTCCCCGTCCCCTTTGCCCCGGTCATTGCAGCGCACAATCCCCGGCGTCCTCGAAAACGCCGAACCAAAGAATTGGTTCATATTGTAAATCCGCTGCATCCCAACAAAGCGGAACGCGTTGGTATCGCGAGCCAAGGGGAAGTATGTGACCGACAACGCGACATCGATAGATCCGGCAACCATTCCGGGCAGCCAGTCGGCCCATCCATGGGCGCATCCATGGGCCGCATGGCGGGCGATCCTGTTCCGCGTCTACACCATGGTCGGCTATCACAATCTGACGCTGATGGCGGCGGGGGTCGCCTTCTACGCGTTCCTGTCGTTCGTGCCGCTGCTAGGTGCGATCGTCATGACCTATGGCCTGGTAGCCGACCCGTCGACGGTGTCGCGGCATATGCAGACCATCTTCGAACTGGTGCCCGCCGATGCGGCGCGGCTGATTTCCGACCAGTTGATCGCGGTGGTGACGACCGCGTCGTCGCAGGCGGGGCTTGGTCTCGCCGTCGCGCTGCTGCTGTCGGTCTATGGCGCGATGCGGGCGGCCAGCGCGATCATCCAGGCGCTGAACGTGATCTACGAGGAGGAGGATGAGCGCAGCATCATTACCACCACCCTGTTGTCGGCGATGATAACGGTAGCGGCGATCTTCGCGGCGCTCGTCGGTATCGTCTCGGCGGGTGTGCTGACGTGGATCCGCAGCCAGACCGAGTTTCTCGGCACCGCCGGGGCGATCTTCATCCAGGGGGCGACGTGGCTGGTCGCCGGGTTTATCGCCAGTGCGGCAATCGCCTTCGCCTATCGCTACGGCCCCGATCGGGCGCGGGCGCAGTGGCGCTGGCTGTCGGTCGGGTCGGTCGCGGCGACGTTGCTATGGCTGCTGGCGACGGTGCTGTTCGGCGTCTATGCCGCGAACTTCGCCGATTACAATGCGACCTATGGCGCACTGGGCGCGGTCGTCGTGCTGCTGATGTGGCTGTTCGTGTCGAGCTTCGCGATCCTGATCGGTGCAGAGATCAATGCCGAAGCCGAGCGGCAGACCGCGATCGATTCGACCGTCGGCCATCCCCGGCCGATGGGTCGGCGCGGCGCGCGATTGGCCGATACGCTGCCGACGAAGCACCAGGCCAAACCGCGCCGCGACCGTTACTGATCGATCGTTCGCTGCTCCATCGCGTCGGCGGCGTTTTGCACCCGTTCGAGCATGTCGCGCAGCACCTCGATCTCCGTCGCCGTGAACGACGCGAACAATTCCTGTTCGATCAGCAACGCCTTGGGCGCGACCTGTTCGTACAGGGCGCGGCCCGACGGGGTGAGCCGCAGCAGGTGCGAGCGTTGGTCGCCATCATTGGCGCGCCGTTCGACCAGCCCGCGATCGACCAGCGCGATCGCGCCGCGGCTGACCGTCACCTTGTCCATGCGGGTGGCAACGCACAGCGATTGCTGGGTAATCCCGTCGCTTTCGGCGATAACCGTGACCAGCCGCCATTCGGGAATGCGCAGCCCGAACAGCGATCGATAGGTCGATGCGATCGCATCGGACACTCGATTCGAAGCGATGGACAGCCGGTATGGCAGGAAGTCGTCGAGAAGCAGGCGTTTGTTCACGGACCGGATTGTTGCCGCCCCGTCGCCGCCCGTCAACCGGCGCGGAACCGGTGTCAGGGGCGAAACGTACTGTTGATCCAATAACCGGGTCGGGACCTCCGCAATGTTCAACTGGAAACACGAAGCGCAGGATCGCCTGCAGGCGATGCTGTTCGGCCATGTCGCCGATCGCGACTTTCCCTGTGTCGGGGCCAAGTCGGCGATGGCCAAGGGTACGCTGGACGTGCTGGCCTGCTCTCGCATCGACAGCGCATGGGACGATGTCCGCATTCACGATTCGCTGATGCGGCTGGCCGAGAATTACCGGCGCGACCGGGCGATGTATCGCAGCTTCGCGGTGATCTTCGACGGACCGGACGACCTGAGCGAGGCGCAGTTCGAGCGCGCGTTGTGGCAGCGGGTCCAGTCGCTGTCCGACAAGGATGTGTGGCGCGGGCAGGACTATGACGCGCGGGTCAGCGCCGATCCCGACAATCCGCATTTCTCGCTGAGCTTCGGCGGAGAGGCATTCTTCATCGTCGGGCTTCATCCGCGCGCCAGCCGGCCGGCGCGCCGCTTCGACCGGCCGACATTGGTATTCAACCTGCACGACCAGTTCGAACGGCTGCGCGCCGAGGGCAAGTACGAGACGATGCGCGAGAAGATCCTGGTGCGCGACGAGGCGCTGGCCGGCAGCCGCAACCCGATGCTGGCGCGCCACGGTGCGGCGAGCGAGGCGCGGCAATATAGCGGGCGGCAGGTTGACGATCGCTGGGCCTGCCCGTTCCATTATTCGGGGGAGGCGAAGTGAACCACGTCATCCCCGAACGTTCGGGCACCGCCTTCCGCTTGCGGGAGGGCGAGACGCTGGTGGTGGTCGATCCGCGCGGCTGTCAGGTCGCCGACCTGCTGGCGTTCAATGCCGACGATCTGGACGAGGTCATCTCGTCGGGGCGGACGCTGGATTATGCCGAGACGATCCGGCTGACGACCGGGCACAAGCTGTATTCGAACCGCAGCCGGGTGATGCTGGAGATCGTCGACGACATGGTCGGCACGCATGATTTCCTGCTGACGCCCTGTTCCTACGACACCTTTCACCATTTCTACCCCGACCTGCCGCCGCATCGCGGGTGTTTCGGCAATCTGGCGGCGGCGCTCGAACCCTATGGCGTACAGCCGGACCGGATACCGGTGGCGTTCAACTGCTTCATGAACGTGCCGGTCGACGGCGCGACGGGGAAGCTGAGCGTGCTGCCGCCGATCAGCAAGGCCGGCGATACGATCACCTTTCGCGCGGCCATGGACCTCGTGATCGGGCTGACCGCCTGTTCGGCGCCGGCATCGAATGGCGGCAGTTTCAAGCCGATCGAATATCGGGTCGAGGCGGCCTAGGCCGACAGCGCCCAGCAGAGAAAGGCGGCGCCGGCGAGCAGCGTGCCGAGCGGCAGGCGGTCGGTTGCGGTGGGGCGTCGGCCGGCAACCGCCATCGCGAGCACGACCGCCAGACCTGCCAGCGAGGCGATGAGCAGCACGACCGGCAAGGCGCGCCAACCGAGCCACAGGCCGATCGCGCCGAACAGCTTCGGGTCGCCGCCGCCCAGCCCGGTCCGGCCGCGGACCTGCCGGTACAGGGTTGCGACGAGCCACAGCGTCGCGAAGCCCCCCGCCCCGCCGATCAGCCGGTCGGTCATGCCGGGACCGGCGCCGCCAAGGCCACCGACCAATGCGGCCACGGCAAGCGTGAGCGTCAGACGATCGGGAAGCCAGAAGGCGGCAAGATCGATCGCGCCCAAGGCCAGAAGCAGCCAGCCGCAGACGGCGCCGGCAACGCCGTTGAAACCGGGCGCGACGAGTCCCGCTACGATCCCTATCGCTGCACCGAGCAACTCGGTCACGACATGCGCCAGCGCTATCCGGGCACCGCAGCTACCGCACCGGCCGCGTAACGCGACGAAACTGAGCAACGGCACCAATTCCGTCACGCGCAACGTCCGGCCGCACCCGTCGCAGGCCGAACGCCCGATCGCGATCGACCTTCCCTCCGGCCACCGGATCGCGAGCGTCGCGATGACGCTGCCGAACACCGCGCCGAGGATGCCGAGCAGAATTGGCCAGAAAGACGGGGGGAGCGCAGCGGCCATCGCCCGCCCCTATCTGCAATTCCCGGCATTTGCGAGGCGGCGGCACAACCCCTAGATATGATATCAAACGAAACCAGAATCGGTTGGAGAGCCGCATGTCCGATCCCGTCGTCATCCTGTCCTATGCCCGCACGCCGATGGGAAGTTTTCAAGGAAGCCTGACCGGGGCGAGCGCGACCGAACTGGGCGCGGCGGCGGTCGGTGCGGCGGTGGCGCGTGCCGGGCTGTCGGGCGAGGCGGTCGAGCGCATCTATATGGGTTGCGTGCTGCCTGCCGGCCTCGGTCAGGCGCCGGCGCGGCAGGCGGCACTGGGCGCGGGCCTGCCGCAGCATGTCGAGGCGACGACAGTCAACAAGATGTGCGGATCGGGGATGCAGGCGGTGATGATGGCCGCCGATACGATCGCCGCCGGATCGGCCGACATCATCGTCGCGGGCGGCATGGAAAGCATGACCAACGCCCCCTATCTGTCGCAGCGGCACCGCAGCGGCGCGCGGATCGGACACGACCGGCTGCTCGACCATATGTATCTCGACGGGCTGGAGGACGCCTATGAACCCGGCCGGCTGATGGGCAGCTTCGCCGAGGAAACTGCCGCCGCCTATGGCTTCACGCGGGAGGCGCAGGATGATTTCGCCATCGCGTCGCTGACCCGGGCGCAGGCGGCGCAGGCATCGGGCGCGTTCGATCGCGAGATCGTGCCGGTCGAGATCGCCGGGCGCAAGGGCAACACGACCGTCCGCACCGACGAACAGCCCGCGCGCGCAGACGTGTCGAAAATTCCGACACTCAAGCCCGCCTTTGCGAAGGACGGGACGATCACCGCCGCCAACGCATCATCGATTTCCGACGGTGCGGCCGCGCTGGTGCTAGCGCGTGCGTCGGTTGCCGATCGGCTGGGGCTCACCCCGGTCGCGCGGATCGTCGCCCATGCCGGCCATGCCCATGCGCCGGCCCGCTTCGCGACCGCTCCGGTCTTCGCGATGCGCCGCGCGCTCGACCGGGCGGGCTGGGCGAGCGGCGAGGTAGACCTGTTCGAAGTGAACGAGGCTTTCGCCTGCGTGACGATGGCGGCGATGCACGACCTCGGCCTGCCGCACGATATCGTCAACGTCCATGGCGGTGCGTGTGCGCTCGGCCATCCGATCGGCGCAAGCGGGGCGCGGGTGCTGGCGACATTGCTGTCGGCGCTGGAAACCCGCGGATTACGGCGCGGCATGGCGTCGCTGTGCATCGGCGGCGGCGAAGCCACGGCGCTTGCGGTCGAAATGGTCCTTTAAATACTGGAACTTTCCCGCGTCTTGCGGCGTACCTTGCGCCAGACGGCGTGGCGAAGGGACGGATGTGGCGGATCGGGATGATGTGGTGGGCTATGACGGCCCCGCCGGCGGGTGGGGTTCGGTCAAGGGGATGTCCAAGATCCTCGGCAAGGAACGCAATCGTCCTGCCGCGCTCGCCCAGCTCGCCCGCCAGAACAAGCCCAAGGGTTTCATGTGCACCTCCTGCGCATGGGGGAAGCCCGCCGAGCCGCATCCGTTCGAATTCTGCGAGAATGGCGCCAAGGCGACGCTGTGGGACCTGACGCCCAATCGCTGCACGCCTGAATTCTTCGCCGAACATTCGGTGACCGAGCTCAAGGGTTGGAAGGATTTCGATCTCGAGCATCAGGGCCGGCTGACCCATCCGATGCGTTACGACCATGCCACCGATCATTATGTCGAATGCAGCTGGGACGAAGCCTTTGCCGCGATCGGCGCCGAGTTGCGCGCGATCGATCCCAAGAAGGCGATCTTCTACGCCTCGGGCCGCGCCAGCTTGGAAACTTCCTACCTCTTCGCACTGTTTGCGCGCCTGTACGGGCACAACAACCTGCCCGACAGCTCGAACATGTGTCACGAAACGACTTCGGTCGCGCTGAAGAAGACGATCGGTGCGCCGGTCGGCACCTCGATCCTCGACGATTTCGAACATTGCGACGCGATGTTCTTCTTCGGGCAGAATACCGGATCGAACAGCCCGCGCTTCCTCCACCCTTTGCGCGATGCGGTGAAGCGCGGTTGCAAGGTAGTGACGTTCAACCCGGTCAAGGAACCGGGCCTGATCGCCTTCACCGACCCGCAAAACCCCTTCGAAATGGCGACGCGCAGCGAGACGAAGATTTCCTGCCAATATCACCAGGTCCGGCCCGGCGGCGACGTTGCCGTCATGATCGGTCTCGCCAAGCATGTGCTGGCTGCCGAAGACAAAAGCTGGGCGGAGCACAAGGTCCACGTCCTCGACGTCGATTTCATCGAGCAGCATACCGACGGCTTCGCGGCGTTCGAGGCGATGGTGCGCGCGACCGAATGGGCCGACATCGAACGCGAGAGCGGGTTGAAGCGCGCCGATATCGAGGCAGCGGGACAGGTCTATGTCGAGGCGGATCGGACGATCGGCATCTATGGCATGGGCCTGACGCAGCAGGTCAACGGGTTCGACAATGTCGCGACCTATGTGAACCTGCTGCTGATGAAGGGGAATATCGGGCGCGTCGGCACCGGCATGTCGCCGGTCCGCGGGCACAGCAACGTGCAGGGGCAGCGCACCGTTGGCATTTCGGAGAAGCCCGAGCTGGTGCCGATGGACCGTCTGCGCGAACTATATGATTTCGAGCCGCCGATGGAGCATGGCCACAACACCGTCACCGCGGCGCAGGGCGTGCTGGACGGCGAGATCGAGGCGTTCGTGTCGCTCGGCGGCAATTTCCTGCGCGCGATCCCTGATTTGGAGCGGGTTGAGGCGGCATGGCCAAAGCTGCGCCTGACGGTGCAGATCGCGACCAAGCTGAACCGCAGCCACCTCATCAACGGCAAGACCGCCTATCTCCTCCCCTGCCTCGTCCGTACCGAGGTCGACAAACAGGCCGGTGGCGAACAGATCGTCACGATCGAGGATACGTTCAGCCATATCCATGGATCGATCGCCACGCACGAACCGGCGAGCGAGCATCTGAAATCCGAGGTCGCGATCGTCGCCGGCATGGCGAAGGCGACGCTGGATCCCAACCCGAAGGTCGACTGGGACGGCTGGACCGGCGACTATGCCAAAATCCGCAAGCAGATCGAGGCAACCTATCCGGAGGAGTTTCACGACTTCGAGGAACGCATGTTCACGCCCGGCGGCTTCTATCGCGGCAATTCGGCGCGCGAGCGGGTGTGGAAGACCGAAAGCGGCAAGGCGGAGTTCACCGTGCCGCGCTCGCTGTCGGGCACGACGATCGAAGATGCGCCAGGACGGTATCGGCTCGTGACGCTCCGTTCGAACGATCAGTTCAATACGACGATTTACGGCTATGACGATCGCTTCCGTGGCATTTCTGGAACGCGCGACGTGTTGATGATGAACCCGGCGGAAATCGCGAAGGCCGGCCTGCACAAGGGGCAGATCGTGACCGTGGTCGGCGATGCCGAGGACGGTGTCGATCGCCGCGTCGCGGGATTGAAGGTGGTGCCGTTCGACCTGCCCGATGGCTGTATCGCGGGCTATTATCCCGAACTCAATCCGCTGGTCCCGCTCGACTGGCACGATCATGCGTCGCAGACGCCCGCTGGCAAGGCGGTGCCGGTCCGTATCGTCGCCGGATGAGCGCCGCCGGATGACGAATGTCGAGACGACCATCCGGCGGTTCGACCGGGTGGCTTCAGGAGGGGAACGCACCGGTCACGACCGCGCCGTCGCGGTTGAGGCGCCGGTGGCGATCGAGGTGAACGGACTGGGTTATGCGGTGCTGATGACGACACCGGGCGATCTGGTCGATTTGGCGCACGGATTCGCGTTGGCCGAGCGGCTGGTCGATAGCGTCGACGAGGTTATCGAGGTGAGCGCGCACGCGACGGATGCCGGTACGCTGTTGCGCGTGACGCTGGTGCCCGAACGCCATGATCGCGTCGCCGATCGGGTGCGGCATCGTGTGTCCGAATCCTCGTGCGGGCTGTGCGGGATCGAGAATCTCGAACAGGCGCTGCGGCCCCTTCCTTCGCTACACGCCCGATCGCGAGCGGATGACGCGGCGCTGTTTGCTGCCGCCGCCGCGCTGCGCGATCATCAGCCGCTGGCACAGGCGACCGGCGCGACCCATGCCGCGGCGCTGTGCAGCGTCGACGGCGCGATCCGGCTGGTCCGCGAGGATGTCGGCCGGCACAACGCCTTCGACAAGCTGATCGGCGCGATGCGCCGCCAGGGGCTGGACTGGGACGGCGGCTTCGCGCTGCTGTCGTCGCGTTGTTCGTTCGAACTGGTCGAGAAGGCCGTGCTGGCCGGGTGCCCGCTGCTCGCGACCGTCTCCGCCGCTACGACTCTCGCTCTCGACCGGGCGGCGGCGGCCGGGTTGGCGCTGCGGACGCTGGTACGGGCCGATGCGATGCTGGCGTCATGAAGCGCATCCTTGGCGCCATCCTTGCCGGCGGCCGGTCGAGCCGGTTCGGCAGCGACAAGGCGCTGGCCGCGATCGACGGCCGGTCGTTGATCGACCATGTCGTCGAAGCGGTCGCGCCGCAGGTCGATGCGCTGATCGTCGTCGGACGCACCCATGCCGGGTTGCAGGGGGTTCCCGACCGCCCCGCCCCCGACCTCGGACCACTCGGCGGCATCGCGGCGGCACTGCATCATGCCTGCGCGCACGGGTTCAGCCATGTGCTGACCGTACCGTGCGACACGCCGTTCGTGCCGCGCGACCTGCACCTGCGCTTGTCGGCGGTCGGACCGGCCGCTTATCTGCCCAACCTGCCGGTGGTCGGGCTGTGGCCGGTCGATGCGAACCTGACCCTGCATGCGATGCTGCGTGGTCCGGGATCGCGATCGGTGCGGGCCTTTGCCGACTGGATCGGGGCCGAGCCGGTGACGGCCGGCGTCGAGATCGCCAACGTCAACACCCCCGACGACCTTGCGCGGCTGGCCGCGCAACGCGACTGACAGCGGGGCGCGCCTGCGATATAGGTCGTGTCGATGACCGCATCGTTCCTGATCCTGCGTATCGGCGATACCCGTTTCGCACTGCCACTGTCGGCGGTGCGTGAGGTGCTGCCGATGCTGCCGATCGATGCGGCACCGGGGCTGCCCGCGCCGGTGCTGGGCTTCGTAACATTGCAGGGCGAACCGGTCGCGGTGCTCGCACCGCTGCTGTTGCTGGAACCGGCAGCGCGGGTCGAACGTGTAGCGCTGTTCGCGCATCTGGTGCGGCTGCGCGACGGCGGGCCATGCCTGCTGGTCGATCGCGCGGAAGACGTGGTGTCCGGCGATGTCGCGCCGGTCGAGGCGGGCCACAGCCTGAACGCCGCGATCGTCGGCGAACTGGCGATCGGCGACGATGTCGCGCATGTCCTTGCGCCCGACCGGCTGCTGCTCGATAGCGAGCGGGCGACGCTGGTCGCGCTGACCGAGGCGGCCGCGCGGCGGGCCGATCAGTGGAACGCGGCATGATCCACGACGAAGCCTTTGCCGAGATCAAGGCGCTGGTGATCGGGCGTACCGGCCACCATTATTATGCCGACAAGGATTCGCAGCTGGCCGAGCGCATCGCCCATCGCATGGCGGCGACCGGCGATGCGACGCCCGCCGCCTATCGCGACCGGCTGCGCGATCCGCACGATGCCGAATGGCCGCTGCTCGAAAGCGCGGTGACGATCAACGAGACCTTCTTCTTCCGCTTCGCCGAACAGTTCGATGCGCTGCGCAGCGATATCCTGCCGCGCCTGATCCGGCGCAATGCCGCCGAGAAACGGCTGCGCATCTGGAGCGTCGGCTGTTCGACCGGGGCGGAGGCGCATTCGATCGCGATCGTGCTGACCGATCTGTTGGGCGATGCGATCGGGGAGTGGCGCATCGCGCTGACCGGCACGGATATCGACGAGGCGGCGCTGAATGCGGCGCGGCAGGCCGATTATTCGTCCTGGGCGCTGCGCACCATGGGCGAGGCGGAGCGCACACGGCTGTTCGAGCGGAGTGGCGACCGGTACCGGTTGCGGGAGCGCTATCGCGGGCTGGCGCGGTTCGAACGGCATAATCTGATGTCGATGATCGATGGCACCGGGGCGCTCGGCTTTACCGATTACGACCTGATCCTGTGCCGTAACGTGCTGATCTATTTCGCGCAGGAGCATGCGACGGCGATCGTGGGCGCGCTGGTCGAGCGGCTGGCGCCCAAGGGGTTGCTGCTGTTGGGACATGCCGAGCCCAATCCGGGGTTCGATGCCGTCGCCGATCCGGTGCAGGTCGCGGGCGTCCTTGCCTATCGACCCAAGGGGTCGGTCGAGCGGGCGGTGCCGGTCGTGCCGGTGGCGGTCGCACTGCCGTCGCCACCGCCCCCTGCCCCGCCGAAACGCGCGGTACCGGCCAGGCCGCTGCCCGTGCCGCCGCCGCTGGTCGAGCGGACGCCGGACGCAGTCGCGCGCTATTTCGCGGCGCTCGACGCGCTGGCGAGCGGGGACAAGGATTCGGCCGAGCGGGCGTTCCGCGATGCACTGTATCTCGACCGGTCGTTCGCGATGGCGCATTATCAGTTCGGCCATTACCTGTTGGCGCAGGGGCGTCAGCCTGACGGGAAACGTAGCCTGACCAACGCCTTGCGCGTCGCCGCCGCGCTCGACCCCGCGACCGAGCTGGCCGAGGGCGAGGGCATGACCGCCGGTGCGATGACCGCCGCGATCCGGCATATCATCGGGACGACGCGGTGAGCGCGCCGCCGATCGTCGCCGAGGGGATGGACGCCGATGCCGTCGCCCAGGTGCTGCGCGCACGGCAGCGGGCGGTGGCGGGGGAGCGGACCCTGGGCGAGCGGCCGAGCGAAACGCTGCTGGCGTTTATGCTGGGCGGGGTGGCGCATGGGCTGCCGATCGCGCAAGTGCGGGCGGTGGCGATGGTGCCAAAGGTTACACGTGTGCCACAGGGTCCCGCCGCCCTGCTGGGGCTGGTCGCATGGCGTGGCGCGGTGGTGAACCTGTTCGATCCGGCGGCACCGTTGGCGCGCGAAGTTGCCACGGCGGGCGCGATGATCGTCCTGCGCCACGATGCGCCGCGCATCGCATTGGCGGTCGATGCCCTGCTGGGCGTGGTCGATATGCCGCGTGACGACGCGGTGCCAACTTTGTCGCGTCTGGTCGAGGGGGATGGCGAGCGCCTGACCCGGGTCGATCCTGCGCTGCTGATCGAATTGCTTCTCCCCTCCCGTCTTCAGGAAGGATAAGGTTTGTCCGTCTCCACCCGGATCGCCGCCGGCTTCGCGGCGCTCACCGCGATCCTGCTCGCCCTCGGCCTCTATGCGCTGGTCCAGATCGGCGAGGTCCGATCGACCGTCGACCTGATCGTCGAACGCGACCTGTCGTCGATGGAGGCGCTGAACCGCATCGACCACGCACTATCGCGCAAGGTCGAACAGCGCGCGGCACTGGTCCGCGGCTTCCTGACCGGAAACAACGCCGCCACACGCGAGGGTATTGCCGGCTGGCGCGCCGCGATCGACGACGCCGCACGCGGCATGGCCGAACAGGAACGCGCCGCCGAAGCGTATCGCGCCAATTCGGTGACCGGCATCCGGTCCGAACAATGGGCGCGCATGGCACGACAGCTGGGCGATGCCGAACGGGCGCTGGCGCGGACCCGCACCGATGTCGAGACGCAGCTGGCGGCGATCCAGAATGGCGACCGCGCCGGCATGCTGGCGGCGGAGGACGAGATCGTGCGCGACCATGCGGCGACCGTCGCCCGGGTGGCGCAGGCGCGCGAGACGCTGAACGTCGCGATCGAGCGTGGCCGCGACGCGACGCGCGACGTGTACAACGCCAGCCGGGTGTCGATCATCATTGGCCTGCTTGTCGCGATCATCCTGAGCATCGCGGTGGCGATCACCATCCGCCGATCGATCGTCCGCCCGCTCGACGAATTCATGCAGTTCGTCGGCCGGATCGGCGGCGGCGACCTGTCGACCACGACCGAGGCGACCGGCAAGGACGAGCTGGGCCAGCTTGGGCGGACGCTGAACGAGATGGTCGCCGGGCTGCGCACCATCGCAGCGCAAAACCGGGCCGCCACCAACGACCTGAACGCCGCGACCACCGAAATCCGCGCATCGACGCAGGAACAGGCGGCATCGGTCGAGGAACAGCTGGCCGCGGTGCAGGAAACGGCGGCCACGGTCGACGAGATCACGCATAGCGGCGCGCAGATCAGCCGCCGCGCACAGGAGGTGATCGCGCAGGCGCAGGCGACCGCGCAGGTCAGCGATTCGGGACTGAGCGCAGTCGGCGATACCGCACAGGCGATGGACGCGATCCGCGAACAAGCCGAAGCGGTCGCGACCAATATCGTCGCCCTGTCGGAAAAGACGCAGGCGATCGGCGACATCATCGCGACGGTCAACGACGTGTCCGAACGGTCGCACCTGCTGGCGCTGAACGCATCGATCGAGGCGGCGGCGGCGGGCGAACAGGGGCGCAGCTTCGCGATCGTTGCGTCCGAGATGAAGCTGCTGGCCGATCAGGCGAAGGGGGCGACGCGCAACGTCCGCGCGATCCTGGGCGATATCCAGCGCGGCATCAATTCGTCGGTGATGTTGACCGAGGAAGCGGTGAAGCGCGTCGCATCGGGCAAGGAACGCACCGATGCCGGCCATGCCGCGATCGAGGAACTGGCGGCGCGGGTGCAGGAAAATGTCCAGACGTTCCAGCAGATCGTCGCATCGACCAACCAGCAGCAGATCGGCATCGAACAGGTGACGATCGCGCTGCAGAATATCCGCGAGGCATCGCAGCAGACCGCATCGTCGACCCGGCAGCTGGACCAGGCGGCGGGCGATCTGGGCGAATTGTCGCGTACGCTGGTCGGGCTGACCGAACGCTATCGGCTGTAGGCCCATGGACGAATTGCAGGCCGAATTGATGGCGGCGTTCGCGTCGGAGCTGGCCGAGCATATGGCCGGCATCCGCGCGGCGCTGGCCGATGCCGATGCCGGGCGGCCGGTCGACCTGCGCGAATTCAGCCGGCGGGCGCATAGTTTGAAGGGAGCGGCGCGCGCCGTCGAACTGGCCGGGACCGAAGCGGCGGCGCATGAGGCCGAGGCGCTGTTGCTGGCGATCGAGCGCGGCGAGCGGGTGATGGATGCCGCCGCCATTGCCGAGCTACGCACGCTGGCCGACGCGATCGAGGACGGCGCCGCGCCTCCCACTGCCGAAACGGCGCGCGATGCCGAACCCGAACGGCGCGTCGCGATCGCCGGGCACCGCGTCGAACGGATCGGCCGGTCGCTGCACGTCATGGCGACGCAGGTCGCCGAACAGGGCCAGGTCGCCGACCGGCTGAACGCGCTGGCCGAGGATCTGGCGGCGCTGCACCCGTTGCTGGCGAAGAGTGGCGATGGCGAGGCGGCCCGGCGGTTGCGGCAGGCGACCGGCGAGCTCGACCGCATCCGCCGCCTGCACGGCCGGTTGCGCGACGCGCTCGACCGGTCGAGCGCCGAGCTGGAGCGCGATGGCGAGCGGCTGTTGCTGCAACCGGTCGCGACGCTGTTCGACGGACATGAGCGGGCGGTGCGCGAGCTTGCCGCCGCCGAGGGCAAAATCGCGCGGTTGCAGGTCGCCGACAGCGATGGCGAGGCGGATCGCCGCGTGCTGAATGCGCTGCGCGATCCGCTGCTGCACCTGCTGCGCAATGCGGTGCGCCATGGGATCGAGACCCCGGCCACGCGGCGGCGCGCGGGCAAGGAGGACGCCGGCACGATCGCGGTCGAGGCGCGGATCGATCGCGGGCGGATGACGATCAGCGTGCGCGACGACGGTGCCGGGCTGGACGATGCGGCGATCGTCGCGCGAGCGCGCGCGGCCAGGCTGATCGCCGCCGATGCCGCCCCGCCGCGCGGAGCCGCGCTGCATGCGCTGCTGTTCGAACAGGGTTTTTCGACCGCCGATCGGCTGGACGAAGTGGCCGGGCGCGGCATCGGCCTGTCGGTCGTTGCCGAGGTCGCGCGGCGGCTGCACGGATCGGCGACGATCGCGCGGGCGCCGCAGGGCGGGACGATCGTGTCGATCGCGGTGCCGGTCGCGCTGACCCGCCGGACGCTGTTGCTGGTCGAGGTCGGCGACATGCGCCTCGCGCTGCCCGCCGATGCGGTCCGGCAGGTGCGGCGGATCGACCCCGCCGACCTGACCCCGAGCGGCAGCGACACGATGCTGACCATCGATGGCGTGGCCGTACCGGTCGCGCGGCTGGGCGACGTGCTGGGCGTGGCGCATGGCGCGGCGAACGGAACACTGCCCGCGGTGCTGATCGTGGCCGAGGGCGTGCGGCGGTTGCTGGTCGTCGATGCGCTGAGCGACGTGCGCGCGCTGCTGGTCGGTGACGCGGCGGCGATCGCCGCCGACGTGCCGCTGGTGCTGGGAACGGTGCTGCTGAACGGGGAGATCGTGCTGGTGCTCGACCCCACGCAACTGGTGCGCGACCGGCCGGGGATGTCCCAGCCGACGATCGCCGCCGCCGCCGTACCCGATACGCGCAGCCACACCATATTGGTGGTCGATGATTCGATCACGACCCGGACGCTGGAGCGCAGCATCCTAGAG
The DNA here is from genome assembly GCF_051965015.1 of Sphingomonas sp. SAFR-052. Taxonomy (NCBI): domain Bacteria; kingdom Pseudomonadati; phylum Pseudomonadota; class Alphaproteobacteria; order Sphingomonadales; family Sphingomonadaceae; genus Sphingomonas; species Sphingomonas sp. SAFR-052. The sequence continues at coordinate 174,920 of NZ_JBQCMO010000005.1, forward strand.
GCGCAGGGGTATCGGGTGCTGATCGAGGTCGACGGGCTGGCCGGGCTGGAGCGGCTGCGGTCGGGGCTGGATGCGATCGACCTGGTCGTCGCCGACGTCGAAATGCCGCGCATGGACGGGTTCGGTTTGCTCGCTGCGATACGGAACGATCCGGCATTGAAAACTTTACCCGTCGTCATGATGACATCGCGCAACAGCCCCGACGATATCGAACGCGGTCTCACCCTCGGCGCCGATGCCTATGTCACCAAGCAGGACTTCGATCAGGGCAAGTTGATCGCCACCGTCCAGCAATTGATCTGATCCGCCGATGCCCGATCGTACCCATCCCGCCCGCGTGATGATCGTCGAGGATTCGATTGTCGTCCGGACGCTGCTGACCCATATCATCAGCAGCGACCCGCGCCTGACCGTCGCCGGGGCGTTCGCGACTGCCGAGGAAGCGATCGCTGCGCTGGCGGTCGTCCAGCCCGATGTCATCTCGATGGACATCCGCCTGCCCGGGATCGATGGGCTGGAGGCGACACGGCGGATCATGGCCGATCGCCCGACCCCGATCGTGGTCATCTCCGCCAGCATCGACGGCGGGGCGATGGGCAACAGCATGGACGCGCTGCGCGCCGGTGCGCTGTCGGTCGTCGAAAAGCCGGTGGGCCTTGGCGATGCCGCCTATTCGCGGGTCGCGCAGGAAATCCGCACGCAGCTGGCGATCATGAGCGAGGTCGCAGTCGTGCGGCGGCGGATGCGGACCACGCCTACGCTACCCGTCCCGCCGGTACGGCAACGCGCGCCGACGATGCTGCTGGTCGCGGCGTCGACCGGTGGCCCCCCTGCCCTTGCCCGGCTGTTCGCGGCGCTGCCCGCCGACCTGCCGGTCCCGGTGCTGCTGGTGCAGCATATGGGGGCAAGCTTCATGACCGGCTTTGCCAGCTGGCTCGACAGCGTGGTGCCGCAGCGGGTCGAGATTGCCGGCCATGGCGAGGTACCGCGCCCCGGCATGATCCATGTCGCACCGGGCGACGCGCATCTGACGATCGGGCGCGGCGGCACGATGCTGGTCGGGCGCGACGCGCCGGTCAACGGCCAGCGCCCATCGGCCACCCGCCTGATCGAAAGCGGCGCGAGCGCGCTCGACGGGGCAGCGATGGCGGTGGTGCTGACCGGCATGGGCGAGGATGGCGCGGCCGGGGTACAGGCGTTGATCGCGGCGGGCGGACAGGCGGTGGCCGAGGATGCGACCAGCTCGGTCGTTTATGGCATGCCCGCCGCCGCGCACCGCATGGGCGCGCTGTCGCTCCCGCTCGACCTGATCGCGCCGCATATCCGCCGCGTGCTGGAACGGACGCGGTGATGGACGGCGCATCGATCCTGCTGGTCGAGGATTCGGAGACGCAGGCGCTGCAGCTGCGGCGGATGTTCGAGCGTGCCGGGTTCAGGGTCGAGCGGACGCGCGATGCCGAGAGCGCGCTCGCGACGCTGAACGATGCGCGGCCCGACCTGCTGGTCGTCGATTACCGGCTGCCGGGCATGAACGGCGACGAACTCGTGCGGATCGTGCGGCAGACCGGGGCGACGCGCACGTTGCCGGTGCTGATGCTGACCGGCGACGATGCGTCGGAGGTCGAGCGGCAGGGGCTGGACAGCGGCGCCAATGCCTATGTGCCCAAGCGCGGCGGCGGCGAGCTGATCGTGTCGCGCATCCGCGCGCTGCTGCGCCAGGCGCGGGCGCGGCCGGTCGAGGACGGGCCGGCCCCGGCGCTGCGGCAGGCGCGGCTGTTGCTGCTGGATACCGAGGATGCCGACCGCGATCCGCTGCTCGCCGAACTCTCGGCGGAGGGGTACCGCGTCGAACGGCTGGCCGACCCGGAGGCGGCACTGCGCGCGATCGAGGGGGACAGTGCCGACGGCATCCTCGTGGTCGAACGCGAACGCGATTTCGCGCTGTCGGCGCGGCTGGATGCCTGTCGGGTGGCGCAGGCGAGCGGCGTCGCGCTGGTCGCGCTGACCGACGATGCCGAACCGGCGACGATGCTGGCCGGCCTTGCCGCCGGGGTCGACGATGTCGTGTCGCGGCGCAGCGATGGCGACATGCTGCTGGTGCGGATCCGTGCGATCGTCCGCCGCAAGCTGGCGCGCGACGAGGAGGCGGCCGGGATCGCGCGCGAACGGGCACAGGCGATCGCGCTGGCACAGGCGCGGGCGGAGGCCGATTCGGCCGACCGGCTGGCGCGGGCCAATGCCGAACTGGCCGGGGCCAACGCCCTGCTGCGCGAGACGCAGGCGCAGCTGGTGCAGTCGGCGAAGATGGCGTCGCTCGGCGAACTGGTCGCCGGCATCGCGCACGAGATCAACAATCCGCTCGCTTTCATTCTCGCGCATCAGGCGACCGTCGAACGGGCGGTGGCGGGGGCGCGCGACGCCGACGAGGCGACGCGGGCCACGCTGCTGACCAAAGCGTCGGACCGGCTGGGCTCGATCCGGTCGGGGCTGACCCGCATCCAGGAACTGGTGGTGAAGCTCCGGCGCTTTTCGCGACTCGACGATGGCGAGGTGTCGCAGATCGACATCCCCGATGCGATCGACGCGGTGCTGACGCTGCTCGCCCCCCGGCTGGGCACGGTGCGGGTCGTGCGCGACTATGGGCCGGCGCGGATGCTCGAATGTTCGGGGGCGCTGGTCAATCAGGTGGTGATGAACATCGTCGCCAACGCCGCCGACGCGGTCGATCCAGTGGCGGGCGAGATCGTGGTCGCGACCGGATCGGCGGGTGGTCACTATACCATCCGCATCGACGACAACGGCCCCGGCATCCCCGAGGACAAGCGCGAGCGGGTGTTCGAACCGTTCTTCACGACCAAGGATGTCGGCGCGGGTACCGGGCTGGGCCTCGCCATCGCCTATGGCGTGGTGCGGTCGCACGGCGGCACGATCGAGATCGGGCGCGCCGCGCGGGGTGGCGCATCGTTCGCGATCAGGATACCGGAAGATCCATAATGGAAACCGCCGGTGCCCTGCCCCTGTTGCTGCTGGTCGATGACGAGCGAGAGATCCTCGTCGCGCTGACCGACCTGCTGGAGGATCGGTATCGCATCCTGACGACGACCTCGCCGGTCGAGGCGCTCGGCCTGATCGCGGTACATCCCGATATCGCGGTGATCGTGTCCGACCAGCGGATGCCCGAGCTTACCGGCAGCCAGTTCCTCGCCCGCGCGCGCACCGCGACCGACGCGGAGGCGATCCTGCTGACCGGCTATGCCGATCTGTCGGCGGTGGTCGCGGCGCTGAACGAAGGCGCGATCAGCGGTTATGCCAACAAGCCGTGGGATGCCGAGTCGCTGACGGCGATGGTCGCTGCCGCCGCGGAACGCCACGCGCTGCGCCGCGCGCTGGCGTTCGAACGCGCGGCGTTTCGCGGCCTTGCCGACAATTCGGGCGATAGCGTCGCGATCCTCGATGCTGCGGGGCGGATCGTCCGCGGCGCCAGCGATGCGGGCGTCGATGCCCGCGATCTGTCAGCGCTCGCGCAGGACCGGGTCGATGACGAGGACCGCCACCAACCGCTGCCCGGCGGCGACCGCTGGACGCATATCCGCCGCATACCGTTCGCTGCCGGCAACGACCGCTATCTGCTGCGGATCGAGCGCGACGACACCGATCGCCGGCTGGCGCAGCGGCGCCACCACCAATCGGAAAAGCTGGAGGCGCTGGGCACGCTGTCGGGCGGGATCGCGCATGATTTCAATAATCTGCTCGCCGCGATCATCGGCAATCTCGAACTGGCCGAGCGGCGCATCGACGATCGCGAGCGGCTGAAACGCTATCTGGCATCGGCCGGCGAGGCCGCCGGGCGCGGCAGTGCGATTACACGCCGTCTGCTCAGCTTCAGCCGGCAACGCGATCTTGCCGCCGAAGTCTTCCGCCCCGAAGAGGCGATCCGCGCGATCGAGGAGTTGATCCTGCGGACCACCGCCGGGCGCATCCGCGTCGCCTATCATTTCGCTGCGGAGCCGTGGTCGGTGCGTACCGATCCGGGACAGTTCGAGCTGGCGATCCTGAACCTAGCGATCAATGCGCGCGACGCGATGGATGGCGGCGGCACCGTCGGCATCGCGACCGAGAATGTAGACGATGCCGCCGAACATCTGCCCGACCTGCGCGGGCCGTTCGTCCGCATCTCGGTCAGCGATACCGGTAGCGGTATCGACGATGCGGTGCGCGGACGGGTGTTCGAACCCTTCTTCACCACCAAGGCGCAGGGGGCGGGCACCGGGCTCGGCCTGCCGATGGTGCGGGCGATGGCGCGCGCGGCGGGGGGCGAGGTGACGATCGACAGCGTCGTTGGTCAGGGCACGACGATCCATCTGTGGCTGCCCCGCGCCGAAGCCGATGCGACGGCGGCCGCCCTGCCCGACCGCCACGCCATCACCCCGCGCCGGCTGCTGCTGGTCGAGGACGATGCCGAGGTACGCGCCGTCGTCGCCGCACAACTCGAATCGGTCGGGCACAGCGTCACGGTGCAGGGATCGGCACGCGCGGCGGTCGCGGCGTTGGAGGCGGGCGCGCGGTTCGATCTCGTGCTGACCGATTTCGCCATGCCCGACCTGTCGGGGATCGACGTCGCCAATCGCGTCCGCGCCTGCTGCCCCGACGTGCCGGTGCTGCTCATCACCGGTTTCGCCGAGATCGGCGACACGCCGGTCGGGCTGCCGGTGCTGACCAAGCCGTTCACCGGCGACCAGCTGCACGCGGCGATCGCGGCGGCGCTGGCTACGCCGGACAGCGCACGCGGCTGATCGATCGGCCGTCGGTCTCGATCGTCAACCGGTCGCCCACCACCCACAACGTCTGTGTCGCGGTCCAGCGCTCGCCCTCGCCATCATAATCGGCCGTGATGCGGATGCGGTCGTCGCCGAGCGCTTCGACCCGCGTTACCCGGCCGGCGCTTTCGTGGAAAACGATCTCGGTCGGAGTGACCTTCACCCCCTCGGTCGAGGTGGCCGGGCGGGCGCAGGCGGCGGCGTCGCTATTCCATTTGCCGACGAAGGTGGCGGGGATGGTTGCCGCTGCCTCACCCGGCGGCGGTGCGGGGGTTCCGGTAAAGCCACAGCCGCGCACGGTCCGGTCGCCAAGGGTCAGCGTACCGACGAAGTCACGCGGCGCGCCCGACATGTCGTCTTGGCAGGCGCTGCGGATCGCGGTGACGGTGATGCTGCCGCCGGTGTCGCGCCCGGTCCAGCTGCGGCGGTCGGCGGCGATGGTGCGGTCGGTGATGGTCAGGCGGCGCTCAGGCTGGTCGACACCACTCAGGAAGACCGCGTCGCCGGTAACCTTGGCCGAATAGAAGGGTTCATTGGTTGTGACCGTGATCTGCGCCGGCACGGTCGAGGTGACCGGCACGGGTGTCGCGGTCGGCTGCGGCGTCGGGACCGGCGCCGGGTCGCGACGATCGTTGCAGCCGGCGAGCGCGAAGGCGATAGTGACGAGACCGATCCTAGCGCGGATCGCCACGCCGGCCTCCACTGCTCACCCGATCGTCGCGACCGGCCAGCATCGCCACCTCCGCCTCCAGCCGAGGCACCGGATCGGCGGGGCGATAGGCGGGGAAGGCAATGACGTCGTTGACCACCGCCACCTGCCCGCCGAGCGCCGTCGCCGCGAACAGCGCGCGGGCGAAGGCGGTCGGGATACGGACGCAGCCATGCGACGCGGGAAAGCCGGGCAGATTGCCGGCATGCAGCGCCACCCCGTCCCACGTCAGCCGCTGCATGAACGGCATCGGTGCGTTGTTGTAGAGGTTGGAGCGGTGGAACGGCCGCTTTTGCAGGATGGTATATTCGCCGATCGGCGTGCTCTTGCCGGGTTTGCCGGTCGATACCGTCGTCGCGCCGATCAGCACGTCGCCGCGATAGACGAACGCCATCTGCATCGGCACGCTAACGACGATGCTGACCGCCCCCGGCAGGCGCGGATCGTCGGCCCAGCGATGCGCGCCCGGCCGCATCGCCATTGCCGCGCGCTCGACCGACAATGCGTCAGATCGCTGCGCCAGTACCGGCGACGGCAGCAGCGCCAGACACAGGCCGAGGCGGAGCACGACGTTCATCCGCCGACTATCCCCCAGCCGCGCGGCGAACGCAAATGCCGTATCGGTTGCAACGGAGTCGACCGCCCGTGGCATCGTCGCGACCAGTGACGGCGCGGATTACCCGGCGTTAATTGATTGGAACCCCCTCGTCCCGTATCTGGGGGAGCCATAACGGTTAAACGAGGATTTGGATGCAGGACGAAGCGGTTCGATCGCGGCGGGCGGTGCTGAAGGCGGCAGGGGGCCTTGCCGGGCTCGTGCTGGCACAGGGCTGTACCAAGAATGCGATCGTGCCCGTCGCGCAGAACCTGCCGGTCGCGCCGGTACCGCAGCGGCTGGCATCGGCCCCGCTGCCCGCAGCACCGGTGAAGAAGATGCTGGCGCCGCCGACGGTCAATGCCGGTCTGTTCGAACGTGCGCATGCCGCCCTGCAACGCCATGGCGGCACGATCGGCAAGACCGACCGCATCGCCATCGCCGACTTCGCGCTCGATTCGGCGCATCCCCGTTTCCAGTTCATCGACATGCACAGCGGCGTCGTCTCGGCGATGCGCGTGTCGCACGGCAGCGGATCGGACCCGCGCCACCGCGGCATGCTTGATCGGTTCAGCAACGTGCCCGATTCGAATGCCACGTCGGAAGGCGCGTTCGTCACCGAGAATTATTATGTCGGCAAGCATGGCCGGTCGCAGCGGCTGGTCGGGCTGGATCATACCAACGACAATGCGCTGATGCGTGCGATCGTGATCCACGGCGCATGGTATGCCAATCCGGAAATGATCGCGCAGCATGGCAAGCTCGGTCGCAGCCAGGGCTGTTTCGCGGTTGCCGAGGGCGATCTGGCGCGGGTGTTCGACCTGCTCGGCGAAGGGCGGATGCTGTACGCGGCGAAGGTTTGAGGCCGATCGAACGGCACCGGGCTTGAGACCGCTGTAAGAGTCCCCGCCCCTTCCCGTCCGTACCCCCGCGTAGGGGGGGGGCCAGAGTCATGTAAAACGAACGGTCGTACTTCTGGCCCTGGGTCCCCGCCTTCGCGGGGATAGGGTGTCGTGGACGTTCGCAAGGTTTCGCCTGAGCCTCGTTTTGCTGCGGCAAGGTTCGCCGACGTCCGTGCCTGCCTGCCCCCGGGCCGTTGGTTCGGTATCAGTGATTTAGCCACTAACACCCTAATCCAATTGATCGAAAGACGCGGTTTCGCTTTCCGGCGCCGGTCACTAGGTTACGGCGCATGACCGCGCACCCCTTCCATTCGATCCACACCCACGGCCTGCTCCGCGTCGGGGCCTGTACCCCGCCGGCGAGCGTCGGTGACCCGGCCGCCAATGGCCGCGCCGCGATCGCGCTGGTGCGGGAGGGGCATGAGGCCGGGGCCGACCTGCTGGTCTTTCCCGAACTGAACCTCACCTCCTATGCGATCGACGACCTGCACTTGCAGGACGCGCTGTGCGATGCGACCGAGGCGGCGTTGGCCGAGGTCGTCGCAGCCAGTGCCGAGTTGCGTCCGGCGCTGCTGCTGGGTGCGGCGCTGCGGCGTAACGGCCGGCTGTATAATTGCGCGGTGGGGGTGGCGCGCGGGCGCATTCTGGGCGTGGTGCCCAAGACCTATCTGCCCAACTACCGCGAATATTACGAGAAACGCTGGTTCGCGCCCGGCGCCGGGCTGACCGGGCTGACCATGCGTGTCGCCGGACAGGAGGTGCCGTTCGGGACCGACCTGATCTTTGCCGCCGACGACCTGCCCGATTTCGTGTTCCATGCCGAGATTTGCGAGGATTTCTGGTCGCCCCTGCCCCCGTCGACGGCGGGCGCGATGGCCGGGGCACTGGTGCTGTGCAACCTGTCGGCATCGAACATCGTCATCGGCAAGGCCCGCGACCGCGAGATGCTGTGCGCGTCGCAATCGGCGCGGACCCTGTCGGCCTATGTCTATTCGGCGGCGGGCATGGGGGAGAGCACGACCGACCTGTCATGGGACGGACAGGGCAGCGTCCACGAACTGGGCGAGTTGCTGGTCGCCTCCGACCGGTTCGATCATGCGGCGGGCATCGTCTATGCCGATGTCGACCTCGAACGGTTGCGACTGGAGCGGATGCGGACCGGCACGTTCAACGACTGCGCCACCGCCAGCGGCCATCCAGAAACCCGGTTCCGCCGGATCGGGTTCGACCATGTGCCGACCGGGGGGGATATCGGGCTGCTGCGCCCGGTGCGCCGCTATCCGTTCGTGCCCAACACGCCCGACCGGCTCGACGACGACTGTTACGAGGCATTCAACATCCAAGTCGAAGGGCTGCGCCAGCGGCTGGTCGCGTCGGGGACGAAGCGGCTAGTGATCGGCGTGTCGGGCGGGCTCGATTCGACCCATGCGTTGATCGTCGCCGCAAAGGCGTTCGACCGGCTGGAGCGACCGCGCAGCGACATCCTTGGCTTCACCATGCCGGGCTTCGCGACCGGTGAGGCGACCAAGGGCAATGCGTGGAAGCTGATGCGCGCGCTGGGCATCACCGGCGACGAGATCGACATTCGTCCCGCTGCGACGCAGATGCTGGCCGACATGGATCACCCTTTTGCCAAGGGCGAGCCGGTCTATGACGTGACGTTCGAGAATGTGCAGGCGGGACTGCGCACCGATTATCTGTTCAGGCTCGCTAATCAGAGGGAAGCGCTGGTGCTCGGCACCGGCGACCTGTCCGAACTGGCGCTCGGCTGGTGCACCTATGGCGTCGGCGACCATATGAGCCATTATGGCGTCAATGCCGGCGTGCCCAAGACGCTGATCCAGTATCTGATCCGCTGGGCGATCCGCACCGACCAGTTTGATGCCGATACCGATGCGGTGCTCGATGCGATCCTCAACACCGAGATTTCGCCCGAGCTGGTCCCGGCGGACTCGTCGGGCAGGATGCAGAGCACCGAAGATCGGGTCGGACCCTATGCGCTGAACGATTTCTTCCTGCACCATGTCGTCCGCTTCGGGATGCGGCCATCGAAGATCGCGTTCCTGTGCTGGCACGCCTGGCGCAATGCGGCGGCGGGGCGCTGGCCGATCGATTTTCCGGAGGATGCGAAGGGCAGCTACGACCTGCCGACGATCGCGGCGTGGCTGGAGAAATTCCTGTGGCGCTTCTTCCAGACCAGCCAGTTCAAGCGGTCGGCGCTGCCCAATGGGCCGAAGGTGTCGGGGGGCGGCGCACTGTCGCCACGTGGCGACTGGCGCGCGCCGTCCGATGGCGTGGCCGGGCCATGGGTGGCGGAATTGCGGGCGGGGTTGCCGCCGCTTTAGCCCTGCGCGCGCGCCGTCTTCTCCGACGCCGATCCGCCTAGCGCCCAGCGCAGCACCCGTGCCATGCCGTGCGCGCCGGTGCGGACGCCGACGCCATTGCCCTGCAACTCGAGCATAGCCCGCGCCCAAGGCGGCAACAGGTCGATCGCCGCTGCGGTGTTGAGCGCGCCGAAACCTTTGAGCAGCGGGTTGGGCAGCGGCTGATGGAGCAACGCGTCGCGCACCGTCCGCGTGCGTTCGTCGCAACGCAGTTCGCGGCGCACCGACAACAGCCATGCATCGACCGCCGCCCGGCTGTCGGGCACGTCGGTCGCGCCCAGCCGCTCGGCGACCACGACATTCTCGGCGAAATACCGGTCCTGGTCGGCGCGCGACAGGTGCGGATCGCGGTAGCGGAGATAGGCACGCAGGAACGAATCGGTCTCGGCGACATGGACCCAGGTGAGGAGGTGCGGGTCGTTGGCGTCATAGGGGGTGCCGTCGGGCAGCACGCCGTGCACCCGGTCATGGATCAGCCGCACCCGGCCGATCAGCCGCTCGGCCTCGGCCGTGCTGCCATAGGTGGTGGCGGCGATGAACTGCGCGGTCCGCTTGAGCCGGCCGAGCATGTCGCGCTGGAAGTTGCTGTGGTCCCACACCCCGGCCAGCGCGCCGGGATGCAGCATCTGCACCAGCAACGCCGCGGTGCCGCCGATCATCATCGACGAAAAATCGCCATGCACCCGCCAGCTGACCGAGTGCGGACCGAACAACCCGTTATCGCCCGGGGGGCGGGTCAGGTCGATTGCCCCGTCCCCCGCCCCGGTCAGCGCGCGGACTTGTCGGGCGATGGCTTGACGGACGGGGTTCATGCCGGGTCGAACGTGCGGTGCCGCGATCCGGGTCCACGCACGCGGAACCAAAGCCGCCGTTCGCGACCTTTAGCGGAGTCCTCGAACCGGTAGACCCCGTCCATGCACTCGCCGTCCAGTCCGGAAAAACCCCTCGACCCCATCCACCGCCAGCCGGCGATGGCGGAGGGAGACATGCGCGACCCGGCGAACGGCATCTTTTTCGCGGCGGTGAAGACCACGCGGATGCCGATGATCGTGACCGATCCCCGACAGGACGACAATCCGATCATCTTCGCCAACCCCGCTTTCCTGCAGATGACCGGCTATACCGCGGACGAGGTTCTGGGGCGGAACTGTCGGTTTTTGCAGGGTCCCGACACCGATCCGGACACCGTCGCCGAGGTTTCGGAGGCGATCCGCCGGCGCCGCGAAACGTCGGTAGAGCTCATCAATTACAAGAAGAACGGCAGCGCCTTCTGGAACGCGCTGTTCATCTCCCCCGTGCTCGATGGCGATGGCGAACTGCGCTATTATTTCGCCTCGCAACTCGACGTGACCCGCCGCCGCGATGCCGAGGAAGGGTTGCGGCAGGCGCAGAAGATGGAGGCGGTCGGCCAGCTGACCGGCGGAATCGCACATGATTTCAACAATCTGCTGACCGTCATTCAAGGGTTCACAGACGTCGTGCTGACCCAGGTCGAACGCAGCCACGAGAAGCCGATCGACCCTGCCCGCACCAGTCGGTCGCTGCGTGCGGTGGTTGAGGCGGCGGAGCGCGGCGCGGAACTGACGCAGCAATTGCTCGCTTTTTCGCGCAAGCAGAAGCTATCGGGTCGGGTGACCAGTATCGACGATCTGGTCGCGAACCTCCTGCCGATGCTGAAGCGGACGATCGGGTCGGCACCGATCGAAATCGAGGTGAACCCGTGCGGCAGCGAATGCAACGCGCGGATCGATCCGGTCCAGGCGGAGACGGCAATCCTCAACATCCTGATGAACGCGCGCGACGCCATGCCCGACGGCGGCAAGGTGACGATCATTGCCGAGCATGTCTGTGTCGACGGCACCGACCCGCGTTTCTCCGATGCACGGCAGGGCCAGTATATCGGCCTGTCGATCGCCGATACCGGATCGGGCATGTCGCCTGAGGTTCTGGCGCGGGTAACCGAACCCTTCTTCACGACCAAGGACCAGGGACAGGGCACTGGGCTCGGCCTGTCGATGGTCTATGGCTTCATGAAACAGTCCGATGGCGCGCTGAAGATCGAGTCCGAGGAAGGCAAGGGTACGACGGTCCACCTGCTGTTCCCGGCGGCGAGCGATGCCGCCGAACCGATCCGCCGCCGCCGTCCCCACAACGAACGCGACTCGCGTGGCGACGAGACCATTCTGGTGGTCGAGGATCAGCGCGACATCGGCGATCTGGCCGAAGCAATCCTGAACGACTTCGGGTATAAGGTGCTGCGCGCCAACAATGGCCCCGAGGCGATCGAAATCCTCGAACGCGGCACGCCGATCGACCTGTTGTTCACCGACCTCATCATGCCGGGCGGGATGAACGGGGTAATGCTCGCGCGTGAGGCGCGACGGCAGCGGCCACGACTAAAGGTGCTGCTGACCACTGGCTATGCCGAGGCATCGATCGAGCGGGTCGACGCGCGCGGCACTGAATTCGATTTGATCGGCAAACCGTATAAGCGTGCCGATCTGGCCGGGCGGATCCGCCATGTCCTGGACGGACCGACGGGAGCCGGTTGATCGAACGCGCTAGTCCTTTTACTGCAACGACTTCCCGCTGCGATGTTCGTCGTCGGGTCGCATCATGACGACGAAAGGCCATCCGTTGGCGACGAATGCAGATTTCGATGCGCCGGGGCAGACAGATGCCCATTCGGCATCTGATCTGGGGCCCGATCTGACCGCGTGCGACCGCGAACCGATTCATATTCCCGGCGCGATCCAGCCACATGGGTTGTTGTTGATCGTCGATGCGGCGCAGGATCGGATCGTCGGCGGCGCGGGCGATGTGACGGCACTGCTGGGCGATGGCTGGCTGGGCGGGTCGATTGGTCCGCTGGTCGGTGACGATGCGCTGACCGTGCTGCGCTCGACCATCGCCGGGCCGGTATCGCTCGGCACGATCAACGACCGGGCCCTCTCCGTCGTGGCCAGCCGTGCCGACGCGCACTGGCTGGTCGAGATCGAACCTACCGCCGCGGGCCGGCCCGGCACCGACGATGCGCTGACCTGGATCGAACACAGCGGTGAGGAATTTGCACGTGCCGTCGACCTCGACGATCTGAGCGCGCGCGCCGCGGCGATCTTCTCGCGGTTGACCGGGTTCGACCGGGTGATGATCTATCGCTTCCTCGACGATGATTCGGGGAAAGTTGTTGCTGAACGCCATGCACCCGACATGGACGGGTTCCTGAACCACCATTTCCCCGCCTCCGACATTCCGCGACAGGCGCGCGCCCTCTATGTCCGCAACCGCGTGCGGGTGATCCCCGACGCTGCCTATACCCCCGCCCCGATCAGCGGCATCGATCCGGCGCTGCGCGACATCGACCTGAGCGATGTCGGGCTGCGCGCGGTATCGCCGATCCATGTCCAGTATCTGCACAATATGGGCGTCGCGGCATCGGCATCGGTGTCGATCGTCAAGGACGGCATGTTGTGGGGGCTGGTCGCCTGCCACCATCGCACACCGCGCACTTTGTCCTATCTCCAGCGCAAGACGTGCGAGCTGGTCGCGGCATCGTTCGCGCAGCAGGTCAGCGCCAAGGAAGAGGCCGCCGAATATCGCGAACGGTTGCGGCTGCGCGCCGCCGAGGACGCCCTCGCACAGCGGCTGGCGCAGGACAGCGATCCCGAACAGACCGCGGCGCTGATCGGTCACGACCTGCAACGCATGCTCGGCGCCGATGGCTTTGCCCTGCAACGCGGAGCCGTGCTGCATACGTCCGGCCATGTGCCGGCACGCGAGGATATCGCCGACCTGTCGCGCTGGGTGCGGCAACAGGGTTCGATCCTGACGCATAGCGCCGCGCTCGAACTGCGCCTGCCCGCCGCGCATGCCTATCGCGACCTGGCGAGCGGTATCCTCGCGATCACGCTGTCGGCCGAGGAGCCGGTGGTGCTGATGTGGTTCCGGGCCGAGACGTTGCAGACGATCCAATGGGCCGGCAACCCGCACAAGGCGGTGAGCGACACGCCCGACCAGCCGCTGACCCCGCGCGCATCGTTCGCGGCGTGGAGCGAAGAGATCCGCGGACGCGCCCGTCCCTGGACCCCGGCGGAGATCGAGGCGGCGCACCGGCTGTCGCGGCTGTTGTTCGATGTGCGGCAGCGGCGGCGGATCAGCGAGCTGAACCGCGAATTGTCGCGCGCGGTCACCGACAAGGACGCGCTGCTGGCACAGCAGGAAACGCTCATCAAGGAGGTCAACCACCGGGTGCAGAACAGCCTGCAACTGGTGGTCGCGTTCCTGGCGATGCAGGCGAGTGCCGAGAATGACGCAACGCTGACCCGTCACTTGGGTGAGGCGCAGCGACGGCTGTCGGCGGTTGCGCTGGTCCATCGCCGCCTCTATTCCGACGACACCGTCACCGTCATCGACCTCGGCCGCTATATCGAGGACCTGTTGTCGGAGATGCAGTCGTCGATGGGCGCCGAATGGACCGGGCGGCTGACCATGGACCTGTCGCCGATGCTGATCTCCGCCGACGCGGCGGTGCAGGTCGGGCTGGTGCTGGTCGAACTGGTCATCAACGCCCAGAAATATGCCTATGAGGGCAAGCCGGGGCCGATCGCGGTCACGCTGGAGCGGTTCCGCAACCGTTTCCGCCTGACCGTCGCCGATCGCGGGCAGGGCCGTGTCGGCAACCGCACCGGTTTCGGCACGCGCATGCTGACCGCAATGGTCAAGCGGCTGGACGGGGTGATCGAGGAAAGCGACAACGCCCCGGGCCTGCGCTTTACGGTGTCGGCACCGATCGCCGGACCGGATGGAGGGTAGGCCGGATCGAAACTGAGCGGTTCCGGCCCCCTGCCCGCCGTCTCCGATCGTCCTCCGTAGCCGTTGAACTTGTCGAAACGGCTTATCGAACGACTGTCGTCGGCGGGCGCTTCGATACGGGCCTGCGTCTTCGCTCAGCCCCTACTCAGCATGCGCAGGTTCGTTCGCTACAGGAACCAGCCCAATAAAAAAAGGCGCGGCGGCCATTGGCCGCCGCGCCCCATTGGCGCAATTACGCCCGCGCCGATTACTCGGCAGCGGTCGCCTTGGCCGGACGCGGATCGCGGCGTTCGGCGATGCGCGCCGACTTGCCGGTACGACCGCGCAGATAATAGAGCTTTGCACGCCGCACGACGCCGCGACGGACGACTTCGATCGAATCGATGTTCGGCGAATAGAGCGGGAACACGCGCTCGACGCCTTCACCGAAGCTCATCTTGCGGACGGTGAACGACGAACCCATGCCCTTGTTCGAACGGGCGATGCAGACGCCTTCGTAATTCTGCACGCGGGTACGCTCGCCTTCGACGACCTTCACGCCGACCTTGAGGGTGTCACCGGCGCGGAATTCCGGGATCTTCTTCGATTCGTTGAACTTGGCGATCTGTTCAGCTTCGATCGTCTGGAGGAGGTTCATTTCTTGTGACCTTCGTCTTGCCTGTGCGCGCCAGAGGGCGACTGGACCCGAGCGTCGACGTGACGCTCCCACAGATCCGGCCGCCATAGCCGTGTGTCGGATTCCGATCGTGACCTGCGCCACGCGGCGATCCTCGCATGATCCCCCGATCGCAACACTTCGGGGATCACACGCCCTTCCCATTCAGCAGGTCGGGTATATTGAGGATATTCGAGAAGGCCGCTTTCGAAGCTTTCCTCGATACCACTCGAAGCCGCGCCCATTACGCCGGGAAGTAGCCGAACGCAAGCATCGAGCAGCACCAGCGCCCCCATTTCGCCGCCCGACAGCACATAATCGCCGATCGCGACGGGTTCGATATCGCGCGCCTCGAACAGGCGTTCGTCGAACCCTTCGAACCGGCCGCACAGTATGATCGCGCCCGGCCCCGCCGCCAGTTCGCGCACCCGCCGCTGCGTCAGCGGCTTGCCCCGTGGGGTCATCGCCAGCACCGGGCGGCCGTCGGTCACGCTGTCGAGCGCGGCGGCGAGCACATCGGCGCGCAGCACCATTCCCGCCCCGCCCCCAGCCGGCGTATCATCGACCGAGCGATGCCGGTCGGTCGCGAAGTCGCGGATCTGCACCGTGTCGAGCGACCAGCGTTCCTCGCGCAGCGCCCGCCCGGCCAGCGAAACCCCGAGCGGTCCGGGAAACATTTCGGGATAGAGGGTCAGCACGGTCGCGGCGAAGGTCATGGGGCATAGCCTGTGCCCGCTTGTTCGGTGGAACGAAAGCCCATCCGCTTCATTTGCGCCTCCATGCCGGCGACCTCCCCTACCCCAGATCCCGAAACGGTCGATTGCGTGATCGTCGGCGCCGGCCCTGCCGGGCTGACCGCCGCCATCTATTTGGCGCGTTTCCATTTGCATATCCGCATGTTCGACTGCGGGTCGAGCCGCGCAGCGATGATCCCGCGCACCCACAACCATGCCGGTTTTCCCGGCGGGATCGCGGGCAAGGAACTGCTGGCGCGGATGCACGAACAGGCGCGAACCTATGGCGCGACCTGCACGCCCGCCACGGTCACCGCGATCGAGCGCGATGGCGACGATTTCCGCGTGGTGACCGGCAACGGGGTGACGGTCGCGCGCAGCGTCCTGCTGGCGACCGGGGTCGTCAATCACCGGCCGCGCGGGCTGGACGACGAAACCCATGATGCCGCGCTCGCCCGCGGGTTGCTGCGCTACTGCCCGATCTGCGACGGATATGAGGTGACCGATCGGCGGATCGGGGTGATCGGCACCAGCGACCATGGCATGCGCGAGGCGCTGTTCCTGCGCGGCTATAGCGCCGACGTGACGCTGATCGCCCCCGACAGCGACCATCATCTCGACGAGGCCTGTCGCGACGCACTGGACCGCGCCGGGGTGCGCCGGGTTAACGGGCCGTGCGGCGACTATCGGATCGACGGCGATCGGTTCGTCGTGCGAACGGCCGAGGGCGAGATGGCGTTCGACAGCGTCTATCCGGCGCTCGGATCGCGGATCCGGTCCGAACTGGCGGTCGCGGCCGGCGCGCGGGCGAGCGAGGATGGCTGCCTGGAGGTCGACGATCACCAGCGGACCTCGATCCCCGGCCTGTTCGCCGCCGGCGACGTGGTAAAGGGGCTCGACCAGATCAGCCACGCGATGGGTGAGGCCGGGGTCGCAGCGACGACGATCCGCAACCTGCTGAGCGAACGCCGCCCGCTGCGGCGGTGAGCCTTGGGACGGGCGACGCGTCGTGCTACTAGCTCGCGATGGCCGCCGCGCTGTTCCTGCTGATCGCCCTGCCCGCCGGTGTCGCGGGGCAATCGGTTGATCAGATCCTCGCCGCCGCGGCCGAACGCGAGGCGCGCCGTAATTGCGCGGTCGCGGCCAAGGACGAGGTCGTGGTTTGCGGGGATCCCGATCGCGACGCACGCTATCGCCTGCCACTGCCGCGCCAGACATTGCCGGCGGAGGTTGGCGCGGTAACGGGCGAACCGGCGCAGGCATCGGTGCAGGACCCGTTCCTGTCGGGCTGCGGCATCTTCCGCGGGCAGCGCCGCTGTGGGAAGGCCGAGGCGGAAGCCTATGGCTATGGCGCCGGTCGCGATCCGGTGACGCTGGTCGGACGGCTGGTCACGAAGCTGGTCGATCCCGATGCGGAAATCGGTCCGCCGGTGGCCATTCCGCCGACGCGACGAACCGATCGGCCGAAGTGACTTGATCGAACGGAGCGGCAACCGTATCCGATGGGTGTGACTACCCCGCCCTTTCGTCAGCTATTCTATGCCAGCCGCTGTGCGCCCGGCGTCGATGTCGACCGGATCGTGCAGCAGTCGCGGCATAACAATGCCGTCGACGGCGTCACCGGGCTGCTATGGTATCAGGACGGTCTGTTCCTGCAGGTCATCGAGGGGCCGGAAAGCAGCGTCGCCGCCACTTTCGCCCGGATCGCCACCGATCCGCGCCATGAGGAGCTGACAATCCTTTCCGATCGCCCAGTCGAGGCGCGCGAATTCGGCTATTGGAGCATGGAACGCGCGCAGAAGGGCAGCAGCGACACCGATGCGTTGCTCGCCCGGCTCGAACGACGACTCGCCAATGCGCCGGACGCGGTGCGACAGGCATTCACCGACGCTGCCAACCGCTGAACGATCAGTCGGCAGCGAACAGCGCGTCGACCACCAGCCGTTCGCCATCCCATTCGGGCACCGCATGCGGCTGCATCGGCACCATGAAGCGCTTGCCGTCGGGACGTTCGATCTCGATCACGTCGCCTGCGCCGAAATCATCGATCGCGACGACGTTCCCCAGTGCCTCGCCTGCGCTCGACACCGCCGGCAATCCCAGCAGGTCGGCATGATAATATTCGCCCTCGCCCAGCGGCGGCAGCTGGTCGCGGCCGATCCATAATTCGGTGCCGCGCATCGCTTCCGCCTTGTTGCGGTTGCCGATCTCGCGGAACTTGCCGATCACGCCGTTGGTCGCGGGGCGCACCGACACCAGGGTCAGTGCGCCACCGTTCAGCGTCGGGTAGGCCGACAGATCGTCGGTGAACAGCTTCAGCCGCACCTCGCCGTTCAGCCCGTGGGCGCCGGCGATCGCCGCCAGCACGACACGGCTGCGATCCGCCTTCGCCGGTTCAGGCGTCGGGCGAGCCTTCGCCGCCCGCGGGGGCGTCGTCGCGGCCTTCGGCGGGTTCTTCCGCCGATCGGCCGGCATTGGTGGCGTTTTCGTCATGCTGCGGCTGCTGTTCGGGATCGATCATCGGTCATGCTCCAGGTCGTGAAGACCCGGAACGCACGACCCCGATCATAGGGTGCCGGCGCGCCCGAAAAGACGCGCCGACAGAACCCCTTATGCTTCGGCCGGAGCGGCAGCGGCTTCTTCGGCGGCCTTCGCCTTTTCGGCACGCTCTTCAGCGCGCTCGACGGCCTTCTCGCCCGGCTTGCCCTTGTTCGGGTTGTTGCGGGCAGCGCGCTCCTTCACGCCCGCCTTGTCGAGGAAGCGGGCGACGCGGTCGGTCGGCTGCGCGCCGACGCCCAGCCAGTGGGTCGCACGCTCGGTGTCGAGCACGACGCGCTTTTCGTCTTCCTTGCCCAGCAGCGGGTTGTAGGTGCCGATCTTCTCGATGAAGCGGCCGTCACGCGGGCTGCGCGCGTCGGCGACGACGATGCGGTAGTACGGACGCTTCTTCGAGCCGCCACGCGACAGACGGATGCTAAGTGCCATTATTCTTCTTCCTTCGTTGGTCTGTGTAAGCCGGTTCCGACCGGCAGTTACTTCTTCTTGATAAGGTTTTCGAAGCCGGGGGGCAGTGGCGGCATGCCCTTGCCACCCGTGAGACCCGGCAGGCCCGGCATTTCGCCGCCTGCCTTGCTCATCAGGTCGCCGAGGCCGGGGCCGCCCAGCGCATTGCCGAGGCCGCCCATGCCGCCCTTGCCCAGCATCGCCATCATGCCCTTGATGCCGCCCATCTTCTTAAGCTTCTTCATCGCCGACTGCATTTCCTGATGCATCTTCAGGAGCTTGTTGACGTCCTGCACCGTGGTGCCCGACCCCTTGGCGATACGGATCTTGCGCTTGGCGTTGATGAGTTCGGGCTTCGAACGTTCCTTCGCAGTCATCGACGTAATCATCGCGTCCATGCGCAACAGGATCTTTTCGTCGACCGCGCCCGACGCCATCGCCGCCTGCGCCTTCTTCATGCCCGGGATCATGCCGGCCAGCGCGCCGAGGCCGCCCATACGCCGCATCTGCGCCAGCTGCCTACGCAGGTCGTTCATATCGAACTGCCCCTTGGCGAGGCGGCCGGCCATGCGCTCGGCATCTTCGGCCTCGATCGACTGCGCGGCCTTTTCCACCAGCGAGACGACGTCGCCCATGCCGAGGATCCGGCCGGCGACGCGCTTGGGGTGGAACGGCTCGATCGCGTCGAGCTTTTCGCCGGTGCCGGCAAACTTGATCGGCTTGCCAGTGACCGCACGCATCGACAGCGCCGCGCCACCGCGCGCATCGCCGTCCATGCGGGTCAGGATGACACCGGTCAGCGGCACCTGTTCGGCGAAGTTCTGCGCGACGTTGACCGCGTCCTGACCGGTCAGCGAGTCGACGACCAGCAGGATTTCGTTCGGCCGGGCGATCTCCGCCACCGCCTTCATTTCGTCCATCAGCGCCTGATCGACGTGGAGACGGCCCGCCGTATCGAGCATGACGACGTCATAGCCCTGCAGCTTCGCCGATTGCAGCGCGCGCCGGGCGATATCGACCGGCTGCTGCCCCGCCACGATCGGCAGCGTCGCAACCTCGACCTGCGTCCCCAGCACCGCCAGCTGTTCCTGCGCGGCCGGACGATTGACGTCCAATGACGCCATCATCACCTTCTTGCCCTCGCGCTTGGCGAGCAGCTTGGCGAGCTTGGCGGTGGTGGTGGTCTTGCCCGAACCCTGCAGACCGACCAGCATCACGACCGCCGGCGGGGTAACCGCGACGTCGAGTTCGGCGGTGTCGGGCCCCAGCATGTCGACCAGCGCGTCGTGCACGATCTTGACGACCTGCTGCCCCGGCGTGATCGAGCGCAGGACATTCTGGCCGACCGCCGCTTCAGTCGCCTTCTCGACGAACTCGCGGGCGACCGGCAGGGCGACGTCGGCTTCGAGCAGCGCGACGCGGACTTCGCGCATCGCGGTGCGAACGTCGGCTTCGGTCAGCGCGCCGCGACCGCGCAAACGATCGAACACCCCTCCCAGCCGGTCACTCAGACTCTCGAACACGCGATACCACTCCAGCCTTGCCGTGTGAGAAACGCTCAAGCAAAACACGCCGGCGGACGAAACCTCGTCGGCCGGCGTCGCCCGTGGGCGGCAATGCTGAACGTCTCCGGACGGAAACGATCCGGGGCGCCTATCCGAAAACCGGATCGTACGCAAGATGCGACGGGATATCACCGGTCCATGGCGGACGATCGGGGGGCTTTAACCGCTTCTATACCGATGGTGCGGATAAGAAACCCCGATGGAATGGGATCGACAGAGAGGAACCGAGGGCATCGTCCTTGCTCCGGCGGAACCGCGGGAACGCGGCGAACGCTGGACCCTGGCGATCTGCGTCTCGGCAATCATACTGTTCGTGGGGCTCAGCTTCGCGGTCATCTCGGGGTTGCTCGACCATCGCTTCTATGGCGGTGAGCCGGTAGCGCAGCCGCTGGTGACCGCGCTGCTCATCAACGCCGCGCTGGTCATCTTCGGCTGGCGGCGCCACCGCGCCGTCCGGATCGAGATGCATGGCCGTTCCGCCGCCGAGGAACGCGCGCGGATGCTGGCGTCGCGCGATCCGTTGACCGGTTTCCTCAATCGCCGCAGTCTGAGCGAGGCCGGCGCCGCGCTGCTGCGCTCGGCGACGAAGCGCGATCAGGCGGTGGCGCTGCTGATCGTCGATCTCGATCATTTCAAGATGGTCAACGACATGCACGGCCATGCGGCGGGCGACAGCGTGCTGCGCAGCGTCGCGCTGGAGATTGCCGGGGCGATGCCGCCGGCCGCGCTGACCGCGCGATTCGGCGGCGACGCCTTTGCCTGCGCCTTCGTCTTCGACGCGCGCGATCCCTCGGTCGTCGAACGCATTGCCGGCCGGGTCATCACCGCCTTGTCGCAACCGATGTTCGTCGACGACCTGCGCATCCATCTGAGCTGTTCGATCGGCATCGCCCGGTCGGATTTCGACGGCAGCAGCATCGACACGTTGCTGCGCGCAGCCGATATCGCGATGTATTCGGCCAAAAAATCGGGCCGCGGCGACTTCACCTGGTTCGACCGGGCGATGGAGCATGCCCTGATCGACCGCAACGACATCGAAAGCGGCCTGCGCCAGGCGATCCCCGCCGGACAGGTCGTGCCCTATTTCGAACCGCAGGTCGATCTGGCCACCGGGCGGCTGTGCGGCTTCGAGGTGCTGGCACGCTGGGTCCACCCGACCCAGGGTCCGATCCCACCCGACCGCTTCATTCCGGTGGCGGAGGAAGCCGGGCTGATCGGCGACCTGTCGCTGTCGATCATGCGACAGGCGTTCGCGGCGGCGCGCGACTGGGATCCGGGAATCACCCTGTCGGTCAATATCTCGCCATGGCAGCTGCGCGACGCATGGCTGGCGCAGAAGATCATCAAGACGACGGTCGAATGCGGTTTCGCGCCGAATCGGCTAGAAATCGAGATCACCGAAAGCGCGCTGTTCGATAATCTGCCGCTGGCGCAATCGATCGTCGGGTCGCTGAAGAACCAAGGCGTGCGCCTGTCGCTCGACGATTTCGGCACCGGTTATTCAAGCCTAGCGCACCTTCGCGCGCTGCCGTTCGACCGGATCAAGATCGATAAGAGCTTCGTCCTGTCGCTGCTCGATAATGCCGATTCGGCGGCGATCGTCCATGCCATCATCGGGCTCGGAGACAGCCTCAACCTGCCGATCACTGCCGAGGGGGTCGAGACCGACGCCATCGCCGAACGGCTGGCCGCGCTCGGCTGTGCCAAGGCGCAGGGCTGGGCCTATAGCCGGCCGCTGTCGGTCGCCGACACCCGGCGGATGCTGGCGGCGCGCGGGCTGCTGCATTGCGGCGGGGCGAGCGATGCCGAGCTGACCGACCTTACCAACCGGCGTCGGGCCGGCTGAGATAGTCCCGTTCCGCCGCGGTCGATTCGCGGCCGAGCGCAGCGTTGCGCGACGGATAACGCCCGAACTGCGCCAGCACCGCCGCATGATCGCGCGCGAATTGCAGATTGACCGGATTGCCGAGCGATTCGAAGCAACGCAACGAGAAGCGCGCGACGCCGGCATCCTCGCTATGCATCAACGGCATGTAGAGGAACGACCGTTCGAGCGGCGGGAATTCGCGGTCGTCGCCACGCGTGATGCCGATCAGCGCCAGCTCGAGCGCCAGCGGGTCCGCGGCAAAGGCCGCCGCCGTCCCGCGATGCATGTTCCGCGAAAACTGGTCGAGCAGGATCACCGCCGCCAACAGCGTGTCACGATCGTCGCGCCAGCCTTCCGCCTCACTCGCCAGCACCGTGTCGCGCAGCGCCCCGAACCGTTCGGCGATCGTTGCGTCGAGCGCCGCATTCTTGGCGAAATGCCGGTCCGGTCCCACCTCGTCGAACCAGAAGTCGAGCACGGCTCGCGCGTTCGCGTGGACTTCGCGTGTCCCTATCCCTAGATCACCGCCCATGCCATCCTCCGTCGGTCCCACCATCATCACGCTCGGCTGTCGGCTGAACATCGCCGAAAGCGATGCGATCCGCGCGCTGGTCGTCGATCGCGACGTGACCGTGGTCAATAGCTGTGCGGTCACCAACGATGCGGTCGCCGCCACGCGCCGCGCGATCCGCCGCGCGCGCCGCGACCGGCCGGCGGCGGAGCTGATCGTCACCGGCTGTGCGGCGCAGATCGATCCGGCGCATTTCGCCGCGATGCCCGAGGTCGACCGGGTCATCGGCAATTCGGACAAGCTGAACCCGGTCGCATGGCGATCGACCGACCCCATCGTCGTCCGCGATATCGCCCGCGTGCTCGACACCGCGCCGCAACTGGCCGGCGGGTTCGAAGGACAGACGCGCGCGTTCGTCGAGGTGCAGAATGGCTGCGACCATGCCTGCACCTTTTGCGCGATCCCTGCCGGGCGTGGACCGTCGCGCTCGGCGACGATCGACGGCGTCGTCGCGCAGGTCGCGGCGCTGGTCGCGGCGGGTCATGCCGAGGTCGTGCTGACCGGCGTCGACCTGTCGAGCTATGGTGACGACCTGTCGGATGCGCCGAAACTTGGCGATCTGGTCGCCGCGATCCTGGCCCGCACCGCGCTGCGGCGGCTACGGCTATCTTCACTCGACCCGGCAGTAATCGACGCCAAGCTGTTCGAATTGCTGACGAGCGAGCCGCGCGTCATGCCGCACGCGCATCTGTCATTCCAGGCGGGTGACGATATGGTGCTGAAGCGGATGCGCCGCCGCCACAGCCGCGCCGATGCCGTCGCGCTGGTCGACCGGTTGAAGACCGCCCGTCCCGACATCGCGATCGGCGCCGACCTGATCGCCGGCTTCCCGACCGAGGACGACGCCATGGCGACCAACACGCTCGCGCTGATCAACGATTGCGACATCGTCCATGCCCATGTTTTTCCCTACAGCCCCCGCGCCCGGACGCCCGCCGCGCGGATGCCGCAGGTGCCGCCGCCGGTCGCCAAGGCGCGGGCGCAGGCTTTGCGCGCCGCCGCCGAACGTCGCCATCGCGACTGGCTGCGCGCCCAGATCGGCACCACCGCCGAGATCCTCGTCGAACGCCCCGGCACGCGCGGGCACAGCCCCGGCTTCGCCGATGTTTCGCTTCCCCCCTGCCCGCCCGGTTCGATCGTGACCGCGCGGCTGACCCAGATCGAAGGCAATCAGTTGATCGGAATGCCCCTATGAGCCTTTCGTGGCACGAACGCCTGCTCGGCGGCCTGAAGAAGACGTCGGACCGGCTGACCGGCAATCTCGTCGGCCTGTCCGCCGCGCGGCTCGACGATGCGCAGCTCGACGATATCGAGGAAGCGCTGATCGCCTCCGACCTCGGCCCCGCTACCGCCGCCCGCGTCCGGCAACGCCTTGCCGAAGGGCAGTATGAGCGCAACATGGAGGAACTGGGCATCCGGCTGGTCGTGGCGGAGGAGATCGAGAAGGTCTTAACACCGGTCGCCAAGCCGTTGGAAATCGAAGCGTTTCCGCGCCCGCAGGTGATCCTCGTCATCGGCGTCAACGGATCGGGCAAGACCACCACCATCGCCAAGCTGGCAAAGACGCTGGTCGAGCAGGATTATGGCGTGATGCTGGCGGCGGGCGATACCTTCCGCGCCGCCGCGATCGGCCAGCTTCGGACCTGGGCCGAACGGATCGGCGTGCCGATCGTCAGCGGGGCCGAGGGCGGCGATGCGGCGGGCATCATCTATGAAGCGGTCAAGCAGGCGACGGCGACCGGCATCGACGTGCTGATCGTCGACACCGCCGGCCGCCTCCAGAACAAGCGTGAACTGATGGACGAACTGGCAAAAGTCCGCCGCGTGCTGGGCCGGCTGAACCCGGCCGCCCCGCACGATGTCGTCCTCGTCCTTGATGCGACGACGGGCCAGAATGCACTCAACCAGATCGAGGTGTTCAAGGAGACGGCGGGCGTCACCGGCCTCGTCATGACCAAGCTCGACGGGACCGCGCGCGGCGGCGTGCTGGTGGCGGCAGCGGAAAAGTTCGGGCTGCCGATCCATGCGATCGGCGTCGGTGAGACGGCGGACGATTTGCGTGGCTTCGATGCCAACGAAGTGTCGCGGATCATTGCCGGTGTCGAACGGGTGCGCAAATGACGACGCTGCGCCAACCCGCCTCGCCGCTGTTCCGCATGGCGCTCGATTACGGGCCGCTAGTGGTGTTCTTCGTCGCCAATCTGCTGGCCGGGAAGATCGGCCTGCCCGACATGGTCGATTCGCTGGCGCAGGTCATCATCGCCAGCACCGCGTTCATGATCGCCAGTGTCATCGCGATCATCGTGTCGAAATGGAAGACCGGCCATATCTCGCCGATGCTGTGGCTGTCGGCCGGGCTGGTCGTCGTGTTCGGCGCGCTGACGCTGTATTTCCGCGACGATACGTTCATCAAGATGAAGCCGACCATCGTCTATGCGATGTTCTCGGCGATCCTGACCTTCGGTTTAGTGACCGGACGGCCGTTGCTGCAACAGTTGCTGGAAACCGCTTATCCAGGGCTGAGTGCGCTCGGCTGGCGCAAGCTGACGGTCAATTGGGCGGCGTTCTTCGCGTTCATGGCGGTGTTGAACGAGGTCGTGTGGCGCCATTCGACGTGGGACTTCTGGGTCGGGTTCAAGCTGTGGGGCGCGGTGCCGCTGACGCTGCTGTTCGCGCTGGCGAATATTCCGATGCTGTTAAAGCATGGGTTAAAGGTGGGCGAAGAGACGCCGCTGCCACCGGCGGACTAATCGCCCTCTCCCCTTTAGGGGAGAGGGCCGGGGAGAGGGGAAGGCCGCAAGCGTCGCGCGCATGAAAAAAGGGGCCGTCCTCGCGGACAGCCCCCTCTCCCAACCCTCTCCCCTGAAGGGGAGAGGGCTCAAGGCGAATTACTTCACCGCGGCGTCGTACCGTTCGCCGACCTTGTCCCAGTCGACCACATCCCACCACGCCTTCAGATACGCCGGACGTGCATTGCGGTAGGTAATGTAGTATGCGTGTTCCCACACGTCGTTACCCAGGATCGGCGTACCCTTCACCGGCGCGACGTCCATCAGCGGGTTGTCCTGGTTCGGCGTCGACGTGATCGCCAACTTGCCGTCCTGGCCGACGATCAGCCATGCCCAGCCCGATCCGAACTGGTTGGCGCCCGCCGTGTTGAACTGCTCCTTCAACTGGTCGAGCCCGCCGAACTGCTGATCGATCGCATCCTTCAGCGCGCCCGACGGCTGCGAACCACCGCCCTTCATCGTTTCCCAGAAGAAATTGTGGTTCCAATAGCCGCCGCCATTGTTGCGCAGCTTGGCCGAACCGCTGCCGATATTCGCCAGCAGTTCCTCGATCGACTTGCCCTCCAGGCTTGCGTCTTCCGAAACGGCTTCATTCAGCTTGTCGGTATAGGCCTGATGATGCTTGTCATGGTGCAGCGTCATCGTTTCCTTGTCGATGGTCGGCTCCAGCGCGTCATAGGCATAGGGCAGCGGCGGAAGTTCGAACGCCATGGCAATCCTCCTTAGGAACATACTCGCTCGACCGAACGCGGCGGACCCCGCTTGGCTCCGGTCGTTACGCCTGCGAACCCATAGGCGTCCCGGGCGGTGGCGAAAAGGGGGTCAGCCGCCCTGCCCTAGCATTCCGTGCCGCTTCAACGCATGGCGCAACTGGTCGTAGGTCAATCCGATCGCATCGGCGCAATTGCGCTGGTTATAGCGCGCCTCCGCCATCGCCCGGGTCAGCAGCTGCCGTTCGAAGCGGTTCACGCGCGTCTTGAAATCATCGCACGGATCGTCGGGCGCGGTTGATTCCACCGTCGGGGTTCCCACGACCGGTGCCGCAGACGATGCCGCAGCGCTCGCATTGGAGCGCGGACGGAAGGGCGAGGCGAACGGATCGATCTCGACCAGATCGATCGGCCCCGGCCGTTCCCAGCGATAGACCGACCGCTCGACCGCATTGCGCAACTCGCGGACATTGCCCGGCCAGCGATGCTCCATCAGCTGATCGACCGCACTGGGGCCGAACCCGACCCATTCGTCGCGCCCGATCTCCGCCGCCATGCGCCGCCCGAAGAAATCGGCGAGCACCATGATATCGCCCGGCCGCGCACGTAAGGGGGGCAGCGTCACCACCTCGAAACTTAACCGGTCGAGCAGATCGGCGCGAAACGTCCCGCACTCGACGCGATCGGGCAGGTGCTCGTTGGTCGCCGCGACGATGCGGACATCGACCCGGATCGGCCGCGACGATCCGATCCGCGTCACCTCGCCATATTCGACCGCGCGCAACAGCCGCTCCTGCGCGCCCATCGACAGCGTGCCCAGTTCGTCGAGGAACAGCGTGCCGCCATCGGCCTCTTCGAAGCGTCCGGCGCGCGCCTTCGTCGCGCCGGTGAACGCGCCCGATTCGTGCCCGAACAATTCCGCCTCGATCAGCGTCTCCGGCAATGCCGCACAGTTCATCACCACCAACGGCTGGTCCCAGCGCCCCGACAGGCGATGGAGTCGCTCGGCGACCAGTTCCTTGCCGGTCCCCCGCTCGCCGATCACCAGCACCGGCCGGTCGAGCGCCGCGGCCCGGCTGGCGCGTTCGAGGGCATCGAGAAACGGGCCGGACTGGCCGACGACCTGGGTTGCGCGTTCCATGCCGATGATGTGGCGTATTTTCCCAATAGTTCGCAAGAGGCCAAATCAGCCGATGCAGTCAATCCGCGAAAAGTGACGCAAATCCGTCATTTTTGAATTTGGCACGGCTCCTGCAATGTATTGTGCAAGCCCGAAACAGGGCGCACGCTACAGCTTCAGGGAGTTTCACCATGATCCGCATCAACAAGAATGTGACCACCCGCCAGTCGATCCTCAGCCTGTTCGGCGCGGTCGCGGTCTGCGTTCTCGCTTTCGGCGTCACGACCGCACCCGGTCCGATCGCCACCACCCATGCCACCGCGCCAATCGCGTAAGGTGGCAGGCCGGGGCGGTTCTGCCCCGTTCCGCTCCGGCCACCCACGATTTCTTCAGGAGTAACCGATGGGCATTTTCTCCCGCACCCGCGACATCATCGCCGCCAACGTCACCGACCTGCTCGACAAGGCCGAAGACCCCGCGAAGATGATCCGCATGATTATCCTCGAAATGGAGGAAACGCTGGTCGAGGTCCGCGCATCCGCCGCGCGCACCATCGCCGACCAGAAGGAAATGCGCCGCCACATCTCCAAGCTCGATAAGCTGCAGGAAAGCTGGACCGAAAAGGCCGAACTGGCACTGAGCAAGGATCGCGAGGATCTGGCCAAGGCGGCGCTGGTCGAACGCCAGAAGGCGGTCGACATGATCGAACAGCTCAATTCGGAGATCGTCGTGCTCGACGACGCGCTGCGCGCTTCGGAAGCCGATATTGCCAAGCTGCAGACCAAGCTGCGCGAGGCGCGGACCCGGCAGAACGCCATCCAGACCCGGATGGAAAGCGCCAACAACCGCACCAAGCTGCGCGAGATGTATGCCGGCTCCAAGACCGCCGAGGCGTTCAGCCGCTTCGACGTCCTCGAACGCCGCGCCGATCTGGCCGAAGGGCGCGCCGAAGCCGCCGGCATGGGCCAGGGCGGCAAGAGCCTGGAAGACGAGATCGCCGAGCTGCGCCAGTCGGACAAGATCGATGCCGAACTGGCCGCGCTCAAGGCCCGCCTGAACCGGGAGGGCTGAACGCGATGGGCGATTTCCTGATCGGCATGGTCGCCGTCGCCGCACTCCTGATCGGGCTGCCGTGGCTGATCCTCCACTATATCACCAAGTGGAAACAGTCGCCGACGCTGACCAACGAGGACGAGCGACTGCTCGACGACATGCACCTAACTGCCCGCCGGCTTGAAGAGCGGCTCCAGACGATCGAGCGGATCATCGCCGCCGACAATCCGGACTTCCGCCCTTCCCAGCCGCGCCGGGAATTCCCGGAAAGCGATTTCCGCAACCACGATTACGCACGGAGGGACTGATGTCCGGCGCACGCACCAAATTCTATGTCGACAAGGCGAATGGCAAGATGTCGGGCGTGTGCGCCGGCATCGCCGACTATACCGGTGTCGAGGTCATGTGGATTCGCATCGGCACGGTGTTGCTGACGCTGGCCGGTGGATTTCCCTGGACGGTAATCGCCTATTTCATGATCGCCTGGATGGCGCAGAAGAAGCCGGTAGGCCTGTACGAAAGCCGCGAGGACGAGAAGTTCTGGCAGGGCGTCCGGTCGAACCCGACCCGCACCGCATCGGAAATGCGCTCTACTTTCCGTGACATCGACCGTCGCCTCGCCGACATCGAAATGTATTATACCAGCCGCAACACCCGTCTGGCGGACGAGATCGACAGCCTGCGCTGATCGGGTCCCCGCCGGGGCAGATTTGGGGAGAGAGAATATGAACTGGGGTGGACCGGGGTTCGTGCTGTCGATCATCGCGATCGTCATGATCGCGAGCATCGTAAAGACCGCGATCCGTGCCAAGCACGGCTATCCGCTGGACGACGAAGATTGCGGCACGAAAGGCAAGCGCCGCCGCCATCGCGACGAGATCGGCGCGGAACGGCAGGCGCAGCTGATGGCACAGCAGAATGAGCAGTTGCAGGGCAAGGTTTTGCGCCTCGAGGAGCGCATTGCCGTCCTCGAACGGATCGCCACCGATCCCGCAACCCGTACCGCCCGCGAAATCGACGCACTGCGCTGATCGCTCCGGAGTTCCTGTCATGATGAGCTATGTCGACAATGCGACACCCGAAAAGGTCGCGATGATGCAAATCCTCTTCCCCTTCATCGGCACGATCGTCGCCATATCGGTCGCCGGATGGGTGGTCACCACTTGGCTCCGCATCAAGCATGGCTATCCCTTGCAGGGCGGCTGGGGGCAAGCGATCTACCCAAAACGCGACGACGAGACGGTCGAGCGGGTCAAGCTGCTGAGCCAGGAAAACGCCCAGCTGAAGGCCGAACTCGGATCGATCAAGGACCGGCTCGCCAATGTCGAACGGATCGTGACCGACGGCGCGCACGGCCTCGAGCGTGAGATCGAGCAGCTGCGCGGCCGGACGAACTGAAAGGAACGACGATGAGCCCCTTCCTGATCCCCATGCTCGCGCTGATGATCCCGATCGTCGCGATCCTCAGCAAGCTGGTGTTCCAGCCATGGCTCGAACTTAAGGAACGCGAATTGCAGGTCCGCGGCACCGAAACCGCCGAAAAGGCCGCGCAATATGCCGCGCAGACCGAACGGCTGGAACAGCGTGTCCGCGTCCTCGAACGCATCATCACTGACCGCGGCGTCGACCTCTCCGACGAGATCGAACGCCTCCGCGACAAACCGCTCAACTGACAAACCCGACGAAAAGGGCAGTCCGATGAACCTGACTCTTACCCTCGCACTCGCCGCCACCACCCTTGCCGCCGTGGCGATCGTATCGGCCACGCTGTTGTCGGGCTGGCGCGGCTGGCTGGCGCTGCAACAGCAGCGGCTGGGCGACAAGCCGATGGCGCAGCCCGCCCCCAATGCCGGCACCCGCATCGAAATCGCCGACCTGAAGGAACGCATCCGCAAGCTGGAAGCGATCGCCGCCGGGGTGGAACTCTAAAGGCAAATGCCTATAGCGGCGTCATGCAGAGCATCGACGATATCCGCGAAGAATATGACTTTCTCGACGGGGACGACCGCTACCGGTTGCTGATCGACCTGGGCCGGCAGCTGGAACCGATGCCCGATCCCCTCAAGACCGATGCGACGCTGGTCCGGGGCTGTTCGGCATCGGTGTGGGTCTATCCCCAGCAACAGGCGGATGGCACGCTCCACTTCCTCGCCGACAGCAACGCCGCGATCACCAAGGGGATCATCGCGCTGGTGCTGGCGACCGTGCAGGACCGGGCTCCCGATGCGATCCTCTCGACCGATATCGACGCGGCGCTCGCCCCGTTCGACCTGCGCAACCAGTTGAGTTCGAACCGGACGCAGGGGATTCCGAACATGATCGCGCTGATCCGCGAGACCGCGTCGCGGCTGGCGAACCGGTCGACCACAGGCTAAGCTCCTCGCCAGATCGCCGAAAGCGCGATCCGGATGCGGGAGGGTGCGGATGCTGGTTGGCGGACGGGCGGTCAGGCTGGCGTCGATCGCGCTATTCCTTGCCGTCCCGCTGTCCGGACAGGAACCGCCCGACCCGGACGCCGATTCCGAAATCCTCGTCATCGCGCGCAAGCTGCGCAAGGTCCGGTTGAACTATACGACGCGCGGGTCGTGGGTGCCGAAATGCGAGGCGGAGGTATCGAGCGGCGAACCCCGTATCGACCGGATCATGTGCGCGATCCTGCGCGCCTGCGTCCGCGAAGGGCATCGCGAGGTGGCGCCGGCCAAGGCGTGCATCGCGAACCGTATCGACCAGCTGGTGGACGGGGCAGCGCCGCCGACTGAAATCACCGCAGCGCCGCCCCCACCGTTTCCGCCACCGCTGCAAACCGGCCCGGACATCGTGGTCGAGGGCGCGCCCGATATCGTCGTCACTGGGAACGTAGCCAGCCTGCGTGGTGGATTGTGGCTGTTCCGGCGGACCGCTACGCTCGCACTCCATGGCGGAAATGCGATCCGGCCGTTCCGCTTCACGCAATGCCTGCCCGACGGGACGGTCGAGGTGACGTTGCGGCGCTGGGCCGGCGAAGAAAACCTGATGAGCGGATTGATGCGAGGCATGCAATGCGGCCGACTGCGCGCGAAGATGAGCAATGGCCGGATCGATGCGTCGCGCAGTTGCAACAGCCCGGTCGCCGACCAAATCCTCACCCTGGCCGGACGCTATGATACCCGACAACTCGTCCTGAATTATCTCGTCGAACAACGGGCAAACGGCATCGAACGCGGCGGCGGCCCGGGATGGAACCCGCCGCGTCCTCCCGCATGGCGTTGGCAAGTGACGGCGACCCGACAGGGCGACTGCCCGCTCCGCGAACGGCGGGACGAATTGAACGTCAACGAGGTCATGGCCGCGATGTTCGAACCGCGCGGAATTGAGGAACCGGGTAGCGGCGTGGTTCGGTAGCGTCCCGTCACCGACGGCCGCCTACCCCTCGCCCAACCCCAACCGCCCGGCCACCGCATCCAGATCATCGCCCGGCCGCACCAGCAACCATTCCCCCGGCCGCGCGCCATCGACCACGACCACCGCGCCCTTGGGACAGACGTCGAGGCACTTCACCTCGACCACCCCCGCCGCGCCCTTTGGCCCGTTCTTCAGCTTCAGATGCTTGCGCAGCGCCTTCGCCAGCGGCTTGTCCGACCCGCCGAACCCGCCGTCCAGCTTCTTCGAACATTTGGCACACACAAGCACCGCCTTGCTCCACCGCGCACGGACCTCGCGCTTCACGCCGGTTTCCAGCTCCGCCGTTCCTCAGCGACGCGCAGCACGTCATAGGCGGCCTGGATCGCATGGAATTTCTTCGCCGCCTCGGCATCGCCGGGCCGGACATCGGGATGAAACACCTTGGCCAGCTTGCGCCACGCCAATCGGATCGTGTCGAAATCCGCGTCGGGATCGCATTCCAGCACTTCCAACGCACGCATCTCGTCGCGCGATCGGCTGCCGTCGCCGGATCCAGCCCAGGCGTTCGACGCCGATGCCGCATAGCCATTGGCGGTGCGCTGTTCGGCCGCCTCGCGCGCCTTGGCTTCCTCTTCGTTCAGCCCCTCGAAGTAGTTCCAACCCTTGTTGTATTCGGCGGCATGGGCTTCGCAGAAATACCAGCGATCGGGGTTGTTGGGCGATTTCGGCGCCGGGCATTTGCCGGGTTCGGTACAACCATGCCGGTCGCACAGCTTCACCGTCTGCGCCTCGCGGCCCTCGCTATAGCCGCGCCAGCGGGGAAAGCCCCAGTCGTTCGATCGCGTATGTCGTGCCATTGTCTTCGAAATAAGCCGCCATGCCCCGCGCGCAACCCATTGCAGCGCGCGAATGTCAGAGGGTCTGTAAGCCGGGTTCTGTCCACCCGCCAAAGCGGGATAGGCGACCATTCCTCTCGGGCGACACTTGCGTGGCGCCTCCAGCAACCAACCCGGGCAGCGGGCCGGAACATACCCCGAAGCGCTCGCGCACTTCCTGCCGCCCCTATTCGGTCTTGCTCCCGGTGGGGTTTGCCATGCCGCTGCCGTTACCGGCCGCGCGGTGCGCTCTTACCGCACCCTTTCACCGTAACCCGGCCGAAGCCAAGGCCGTCTGCTCTCTGTGGCACTGTCCCTGAACCCCCGGCCGAAGCCGGAAGCCCGCCGGGCGTTACCCGGCACCGTCGTTTCCGTGGAGCCCGGACTTTCCTCGGCACGCTCATCGCGTGACGCGGCCGCCCGACCCTCTGACGCTTGCGTCCCTAGCGGCTTGTGACCCCGCGTTCAATCGTCGCCTTGCGGCTTGGGCAGCAACAGCGCGAGGAGCAGCATCCGGCATTCGCCATCGGCAATGCCGTCGATCATCTCCGGCCGGAACCGCCGCTGGAACGCGGTGATCGCCGCGACCGGATCGCTGACGTCATAGCCGAAACGTTCGAGTGCGAGGAGAAAGCCGGCATCGCTCCACCCCGGATCCATCAGGTTGCGCGTCGGCCGTGGCAGCGCAAGGCGCAGGCGCGCCAGCCGGTTCCACGGGAACAACTCGCCCGGATCCTGCTTGCGGGCCGGCGCGATGTCCGAATGGCCCACGACATTGCCGCGCGTGATCTGGTGCCGGTCCTTGATCGCGTGGACCAGCGGGATCAGCGCGTCGATCTGCGCCTCCGGAAAGTCGCCATAGCCGAATTCATGGCCGAGATTGACCAGTTCGATGCCGATCGACGCGCTGTTGATATCGGTGATACCGCGCCAGTGCGACTTGCCGGCATGCCAGGCGCGCTTGTCCTCGGCGACCAGCCGGTGGATCGTGCCGTCCTCCTCGACGACGTAATGCGCCGAAACCTCCGCCGCCGGATCGGTCAGCCGCGCGATCGCCGATGCCGCATCGGTCATGCCGGTATAGTGCAGCACCAGCATGGTAATGGGCAGCGTACGTTCGCCGAAATTGGGCGACGGCGTCTCGATCATCTGCACGCGACTCTTGTCCCCCTCACGCCACTGCGTCCCGATTGCGGCGGGACGCGGCGAAAGGCAAGATCAGTGCGCCGCGGGCCGGTACAGCCCGCGATAGCGTTCGGACGGGACCAGCGCCTCGGTATGGCCGATCACCGTTTCGCCCGCGCCCAGCACCAGCAGCCCGCCCGGCCGCAGCACGGTCGCGATCCGGTCGAGCACCGCGCCGCGTGTCGCCGGCGACAGGTACATCAACACGTTGCGGCACAGCACGATGTCGAACTTGCCCCCCGGCATCGGGTCGGCGATCAGGTTCTGCTGCCCATAGAGCAGGCGGAAACGCAGCTCGGCCTTCGCCTCCCACAGATCGTCGCGCGGTTCGAACCACTGCATCATCCGCCGGATCGACAGCCCGCGCTGGATTTCGAACTGGGTATAGCGTGCCGCCCGCGCCCGCATCAGCGCCCGCATCGAAATATCGGTCGCGCGGATTTCCGGCGGCAGGATGCCGGTCCGCTCGCTGGCCTCGGCGAACAGCATCGCCATCGACAACGGCTCCTGCCCGGTCGAGCATGCCGCCGACCAGATGCGCAGCCGGCGCGGCGCCTCCGCGACCATGTCGATCGCGGCCTGTACGACGGTGTCGAGCGTCGCCGGATCGCGGAAGAACGACGTTTCCTGGTTCAGCAGCGCATCGACCACCAGATCGGCCAGCCCGCGTTCGCTCGACGCCCGGTCGTTGATCCGCGCGACCAGTTCGTCGAGCGTGGTCAGCCCGCGCTCGCGCAGCATCGGCTGGAGCGCACTGTCGATCCGCCATGCACGACCGGCGTCGAGCTGTTGCCCGGTCCGCTGTTCGAGCAACGCGACGATCGCGTTCGCGGCGGGGCCGAGCGGGCCGGCGGGACGCGCGACGGTCATGCCGGCCGCCGCCGCCGCGCGACGAACGCGCCCAGTTGCGCAGGCGTGCCGATGGTGTTGGCCAGCCCCGCCTCGGCCACCGCGCCGGGCATGCCCCACACGACCGAACTCGCCTGATCCTGCA
Organism: Sphingomonas sp. SAFR-052; assembly: GCF_051965015.1. Classification (NCBI taxonomy): domain Bacteria; kingdom Pseudomonadati; phylum Pseudomonadota; class Alphaproteobacteria; order Sphingomonadales; family Sphingomonadaceae; genus Sphingomonas; species Sphingomonas sp. SAFR-052. The sequence goes on from NZ_JBQCMO010000005.1 coordinate 209,641, forward strand.
CCGCGACCACGCCCCCTGCCGCCCGGATATTGGCTGCTCCTCGCGCCCCGTCGCGGCCCATCCCCGACAACACGATCGCCAGCGCCCGCGCGCCGAACACCTGCGCCACCGAATCGAACATCGGGTCGACCGAAGGCATGCAGCCGCTGATCGACGGTGCCCGGTCGAGCCGCGTCGCCGCACCCTCGCTGGTCTGCACCACGCGGATATGCGCATCGCCCGGCGCCACGATCAGCCGCCCGCGTTGAATACGCAGGCTGTCGCGCGCGACGTCGACCGGTCGTCGCGCCAGCGCGGTCAGCTGCTGCGCGAAATATTCGGTGAACGTCCCCGGCAGATGCTGGGTGACGAGGATCGGCACGTCCAGTTCGGGCGGGATCGCCGCCAGCAACGGCGCCAGCGCATGGATGCCGCCGGTCGACGCGCCGATCGCGATGATGTCGAACACGTCGCTGCGCGCGGTGGCGGCATTACCGGTCACGCGCGGCACCGTGCGCATCACCCGTTCGACCAGCGCCTCCAGCCGTGCGGCGAACCCGCCCGCGAGCGGCGAGGATTCGGGCTTGGCCAGCGTCGCCGCCGCCCCCAGCGACATCGCGTGGCAGGCGGTCGGCGATCCGTCGGCACAGTCACCCGACAACACGATCACCCGCACCCCCGGCGCCGCCGCCAACAGGTCGGGCAAGCCCGACAGCCCATCGATACCGGGCAGGTTGATGTCGAGCAGGATCAGGTCGGCCGCTTCACTCGCCAGCCTGCCGGTCGCCTGCACGATGCCGCCGACCGCCGCGACGACGCGGTGTCCGGGAATCGCCTCGACGATGCGGGTCAGCACCGCGCGGGTCACCACCGAATCATCGACGATCAGGACCCGCACGGCCGTTCCGTCCGCTGCGGCGGTTCGGGTGAACGGGGCGTTCACGACCTTTCGATGCGGATCAGGCGACGCCGACGATCTGAAGCTTGCTCTCCAGCGTCTCGCGATCGAACGGCTTCATCACATATTCGTCGGCACCGGCCTCGATCGCGGCGCGGATATAGGCCATGCCGTTCTCGGTCGTGCAGAACACGACCTTGGGCTGCGTGCCGCCCTCGCTCTGGCGTAGCGCGCGCAGGAAATCCATGCCGCTCATCACCGGCATGTTCCAGTCGAGCAGGATCACGTCGGGCTGCGCCTTGGCACACTGGTCGAGCGCCTCACGTCCGTCGCCCGCCTCGCGCACCTCGAACTGGAGCGTTTCGAGAATGTGCCGGGCGACCTTGCGGATCACCTTCGAATCATCGACGACCAGGCAACTCTTCATGACGATACCCCATGTTGGTACGGGCAAGTGTACGGTGTGTTCGTAAGCGCCGCGTTAATGCTCAGGCCGCGGCACGTGCCCCGTCCGCCGCCCGCGCGACGATCCTGGGCAGGTCGAGGATCAGGACCACGCGCCCGTCCTGCTCGATCAGCCCGTTGGTGATCGCCGCCCATGCCGCCCCCGGCAACAGCCCCGCCGACAATGGTTTGGGAACGAAGCGATGCGCATCGTCCAGCGCATCGACCAGCAACGCATAATGATGCCCGTCGACCTGCGTCACCACCGCGCGGCGGCGCGTCGCCATGAGCGCCAGCGGATCGAGCACGATCGCGGTATCGATCACCGTCACCACCCGGCTGCGCAACGCCGCCAGCCCGCGCACCGCGCGCGACGTGCGCGCGACTGGCGTGATCTCGCCGATATCCACCACCGATTCGACATGGTCGGATCGGATGGCGACGTCTTGACCGACGATCGTGGCGAGAAGGAACAACTCGGTCACGCTCAACCTCCCACCGCCATGCGCAACGCCCGCAGCACGGCTTCGCGGTCGTAGCGATAGATGCTGCCGTCGCCGATATCGGCAGGCGACGCCCGCAGCCGCACCACGGGCGAATCGGCAGCCGGCGCCGGCACCGCGACATCGGCCTGCGCCAGCACCAGCGTCGGGCGCTCGCCCTCGGCGACCCGTTCGACGATCTGATAGCCCGCCTGCTCCAACATCGGGCGCAGGAACGCACGCATCCACCCGCTGCCGCCATCGGCCAGCAGGCAGGTCGGCCGCCGCCGCGCGATCAGCGCCGCCCCCGCCTCCCGCGCATGGCGTTCGAACAGCCATAGCGGATCGACCTGTTCGATCTGCTCGCCGTCCAGCAGCACGATGCCCGCGATCGGGCCGGCCACGTCGCCGACCGGCGCCAGTTCAGGCAGCATCACGATGTCGACCGCATCGACGATGGCATAGGCCACCTCCATCACCCCGTCGGTCAGGCGCAGCACCGTCGTCACCCGATCGATCGCGCCGGGATTGCTCGCCTCGGCCGGCACGATCCGCCCGTCGATCGCCAGCCGGATGCGCCCGGCGCTCTGTTGCAGCGACCCGGCCTTGATGCGTTCGATCCGGTCGATCACCGCCAGCGGAATGACCCGCCGCCGCCCGTCCAGATCGTCGAACAGCAGCGCGGTGACGCGGGTGTCGGCCTCGGCCGCTTCCTCGGCCTCGATCTCGAGGTCCATCGCATCGGCAAAGCTCAAGCCGGCAGCCTGCGCCACTCCGGCGCAATCGAGCATCAGCATCGGCCGCCCGGTATCGGGCAGCGTCTGTCCGGCATAGAGGCCGGTCGCCATTACCGCCGGTGCCGCGGGCTTGACCACCAGTTCCTCGGTATCCAGCACCTCGTCGACCGCGATCGCGAAATCGCCTGCGCCGATCGACACTACTGCCAGCATCTTCGGGCTGGCGGGCTGGTCGGTATCGACCCCGATCACCTCGCACAGGTCGACCACGGGCAAACGCCGGTCGCGGATGCGGGCGATGCGGTTGTCACCCAGCTGGTCGACGCGGATATTGGCGGCACGTTCGTTGACGATCTCGCTGATCGTCTGACGCGATATGGCGAAGCGATGCGCCCCTGCCCGCACCACGATCGTCGACACGATCGACAGCGTCAGCGGCACCTGTACCGCGATGCGCAGTCCCCGCCCCGGCTTGTTGTCCAGCGTGATCCGCCCGCCGATCTGGTCGATCGCTGCGCGCACCACGTCCATGCCCACGCCGCGCCCCGAAATCTCGGTCGCGGTATCGCGCGACGACAGGCCCGGCGCGAACACCAGTTCGCAGCGCTGCCGGTCGTTGAGCTTGCGCAGCTCGGCCTCGCTGCGCTGCCCGCTCGCCGCCAGCTTGGCCATCAGCCGTTCGGTATCGATGCCGCGTCCGTCGTCGATGATCTCGATGACGATCTGGTTGCCCGATTGCCGCGCCGACACATGCAACCGCCCGCTCTCGCGCTTGCCCGCCGCGCGCCGCTCCATCGGCGTCTCGACGCCATGGTCGATCGCGTTGCGCACCAGATGGACCAGCGGGTCCCGCATCACTTCGATCATCTCGCGGTCCAGCTCGACGTCGCTGCCATCGACGGTCAGCGTCACCGCCTTGCCCACCGCCGCCGCCGTGTCGCGCACGATGCGCGGCAGCGGCTGGAACAGCGTCTCGATCTTTTGCATCCGCGTCCGCGTCACCGCGTCGCGCATATCGGCCACCGAACTCGACAGCCGCTCCAGCGCCGCCTCGACCGCCGGGTCGAGATCGCTGTCGCGCAACCGCCGGACCAGCTCGTTGCGGACCAGCACCATGTCCGACATGCCGCTCATCATCCGGTCGAGCAGATCGACGTTCAGCCGTACGCTGCGCAGCGGCGCCCGCCCCGCCGCGATCGCCGCCGCCGCCACCGGGGTCGTCGCCGCGACCGGATTGCCGATCTTCGGCGCCAACGCCGCGATCAGTTCGTCCTCGCCCTCGTCGGTCAGCGGCAGTCCGGCATCGATCGCCTCGACCAGCTCGCCGATCCTGTCGACGATCGCCAGCACCGCATCGACCAGCGCGCTGTCGGGGCGCCGCTTGCCATCGCGCACCACGCACAGCGCGTCCTCGGCGGCATGGCTCAACCGCGACAGCCGCGGCAGGTCGAGAAAGCCGCAGCTTCCCTTCACCGTATGGACGAAGCGGAAAATGGCATCCAGCCGGGCACGATCGTCGGGCGCGGCTTCCCACGCGACGATCTCCGACGACAACGCCTCCAGCGTCTCGCGGGTCTCGGCAATGAATTCCTGTAACAGATCGTCCATGCGGCCCCGTCCGGTTATGGACGCAACCATGGCGCTCGATAGGTTAAGACGGGGTTAGGATACGAAGGACGCCGAGAAACTCTCGGGCAGGCGACTCACTGCGCCGCGAACGACGCCCCGAACAGCAGCACCGGCGAATCGCTCGGCGACACCTGCAACGTACCGCCGCCCTGCTCGACGAGTTCGCGCGCCAGACACGCCGCCGCCGCGCGCGGGGTCATCATCGCCGCATCGCCCAACAGCGCACCGCGCAATTCGGCATCCAGCACGATGCGCGGTCCGTCGCCGCGCACCGCGATATCGATACCGTTCGCCGTGACCTCCGCCCCGACATCCAGCTGCCCGCCGCGTACCAGCGCGTCCCCCGCGATCAGCGCGAGGTTGAGCAACACCTTCACCGCCGGCTTGGGCAGCGACGGCGCCTCGACCATCCAGCCGAGCTTCACCCGGTGGCTGTCGCCGAACAGCCCCTCCAACGCCGCACGCGCCTCGCGCGTGTCGATCGAATCGCCGAAGCCCCCGGCCGCGCCGAACGCGAGGCGAAAGAATTTCAGCTTGTTCGCCGATGCCCGCGCACTGTCGGTCAACAGTTCCAGACAGCGGGCGCGCATGTCGGGATCGGTCTCGTCGGCCAGCAATTCCAGGCCGTTGTTCAGCGCCCCCACCGGGCTGAGCAGATCATGGCACAATCGCGAACACATCAGGCTGGCGAATTCGGCTGGGCTGATGTTCAAAGCGGCGATCCCTGCGCTGCGGTGAACGTCATCGTCCGGCCGCTGGCGTCCATGTGCACTGCCCGGCAGTTTTTTTCAACGTGGCCGGCACTGATGATGTCGAAGGAAACGGGCACGAATCGGCCATGCCGTTCGCCCTGCGCGACCGCCCGCCACAGCCGCGCGGTACCGCCACCGACAATCAGCCACAGCCGCCCGTCCGCCGCCGCCTGCGCCGCATCGGTCGGCGACGGATCGGCGCTGCCGCTCGGATGCGAATGATAGCAGCCGAGCACCGCCAAGCCGCCGTTCCGGGCATCACGATATGCCGCCAGCAGCACCGCCGGGTCGATCTCGAAATGCCGCGCGGGCTCCGTCGCGACGTTGCGCGCGGCTTCGGCGCACGCAACGCGGTCGCCGAACCCGCGCAGCAACCCGCAAACTTCGTGCGCGCTCGCCCCCGCCTCCGCCAGCACCGCGCGGATCGTTTCGCTTGTAAAACTGACCGTCATCACCATCTTTGTAGGCAATGGACCGGGGGGTTTCTACGATAGAGGCGCGCATCACTGATGCTGTGCACGGGCAACGGATCGACAAGGCGCTGGCCGAAGTCGTACCCGACCTGTCGCGCGAACGGATCAAAGCGCTGCTGGCTTCAGGTCACGTCGCCGGTCCCGATGGCCCGGTGTCGGACGGCAAGCGTAAGGTGACGGCGGGACAACAGTTCGTCATCATCGTGCCCGCGGCGGTCCCGCTCGATACCGTGGCGCAGGATATTCCGCTGGTGATCGCCTATGAGGACGACCACCTGATCGTCGTCGACAAGCCCGCCGGGCTGGTCGTGCATCCCGCCGCCGGCAATCTCGACAGGACGCTGGTCAACGCGCTGCTCCATCATTGCGCGGGCAAGCTGTCGGGCATCGGCGGCGTCGCGCGGCCGGGCATCGTCCACCGCATCGACAAGGATACGTCGGGGCTGCTGGTCGTCGCCAAGAGCGACGTCGCGCACGAAGGGCTGGCGCGCCAGTTCAAGGATCACAGCATCGACCGCCGCTATCTGGCGATCGCGGCGGGTCGGGTGTCAACTTCGGCGGGAACGGTGGACGCGCCGCTGGCGCGTTCCCCCAATGATCGCAAGAAGATGGCGATCGTCCGCTCGCCCACCGCCAAACACGCCATCACCCATTGGCGCAAACTTCGCCAACTTCGGGAGGCGTCGTTGATCGAATGCCGGCTGGAAACCGGCCGCACCCACCAGGTGCGGGTGCACATGGCGTCGATCGGCCACCCGCTCCTCGGCGACCCGGTCTATGCCGGGCGGCGACCGGCGCTCCGGGCCGAGTTGGAAACGCTCGATTTCCGGCGACAGGCGTTGCACGCCGCACATCTCGGGTTCATTCACCCTGTGACAAAGAACGCTTTGGCGTTTGATAGCGATCTTCCGGCAGACATGCAGGAACTGTTGGATCATCTTCACGTATAGGTTCCGGCGATGTCGCGATGCGGCAATGCCCACGACAAAGGGAGTTTTGACGATGGCAACTGGCAGCAACGTCCCGGCGACGATCCCGGCGCTTGGCGGCGAGGCGAGCCTCAACCGCTATCTCTCCGAAATCCGCAAGTTTCCGATCCTCGCGCCCGAGCAGGAATATATGCTCGCCAAGCGGTTTCAGGAACATGGCGATCCGGAGGCGGCGGCGCAGCTCGTCACCTCGCACCTGCGTCTCGTCGCCAAGATCGCGATGGGCTATCGCGGCTATGGCCTCCCCGTCAGCGAACTGATTTCCGAAGGGAATATCGGGCTGATGCAGGGCGTGAAAAAATTCGAGCCCGATCGCGGCTTCCGCCTCGCCACCTATGCGATGTGGTGGATCCGCGCCTCGATCCAGGAATTCATCCTGCGGTCGTGGTCGCTGGTAAAGATGGGCACCACCGCCGCGCAGAAGAAACTGTTCTTCAACTTGCGCCGGATGAAGTCGAAGCTCGATGCATTCGAGGACGGCGACCTCAGCCCTGAGCATCTGCAAAAGATCGCGACCGACCTGGGCGTCACCGAGGAGGAAGTGACCTCGATGAACCGCCGCATGGCGATGGGCGGCGACACGTCGCTCAACGTCCCCATGCGCGAGGATGGCGAGAGCCAGTGGCAGGACTGGCTGGCCGACGACAGCCCTTTGCAGGACTCGGTCGTCGCCGAGGCACAGGAGGCTGACGTCCGCCACGGCATGCTGGTCGAGGCGATGGACGACCTTAACGACCGCGAAAAGCATATCCTGACCGAACGCCGCCTGACCGATGATCCCAAGACGCTCGAGGAATTGAGCCAGGTTTACGGCGTCAGCCGCGAACGCGTCCGCCAGATCGAGGTGCGTGCGTTCGAGAAACTGCAAAAGGCAATGATGCGCCTCGCCGGCGACCGCCGGATGATCGCGGCGGCCTGATCGCGGGGCGGGGGCATGCTTGCCCTCGCCCGCCCCTCCCGGCTAGGCGTGCGGCATGGCTGCCCGCACCGTCCCCCGCCGTCCGAAACCCGCCGCGCCGATCGGCTGGCGTCGCCGCATCATCGGCTGGGCGATCAAGGCCTTGCTCGGCTTTGTCGTCCTGTCGGTACTGTGGGTCATGTTGCTCCGCTTCGTGCCGCCACCGATCACCCTGACGATGCTCGGCGACGTGCCGACCGGCCACGGCGTCACGAAATCCTGGCGCAGCCTGTCGGCGATCGACCCCGACATGCCCCGCGCCGTGATCGCGGCGGAGGACAGCCGCTTCTGCGGCCATAACGGCTTCGACTATGCCGCGATCGCCAACGCCGCCCGCCGCAATGCCCAGGGCGGCCGCATCCGCGGCGGATCGACGATCAGCCAGCAGACCGCGAAGAACGTGTTCCTCTGGCAGGGCGGCGGCTATTTCCGGAAAGCCATGGAGGCCTATTTCACCGTCCTGATCGAGGCGCTGTGGGGCAAGCGGCGGATCATGGAAGTCTATCTCAACGTCGCCGAAACCGGCATCGGCACCTATGGCGTCGAGCCCGGGTCGCAGCGCTATTTCAAGCACGGCGCCGCCAAACTGTCCGGCCGCGAAGCCGCGCAGATCGCCGCCGTCCTGCCGCTGCCCAAGAAGCGCGCGGGCATCGCCCCCACCGGCTTCACGCGCCGCTACGCCCGCACGATCGAGCGCCGCATCGGCATCGTCCGCCGCGAGGGGCTGGATCGCTGCCTCAATTGATTGGGCGCGCGCGGCCCTATTTCGTCGCCTTCTCCACCGCATCCCCAGCCTTGTCCGCCGCATCGCCGACGCTGCGCGCCGCCGACGTCACCGCCCCGGTCCGCGCATCGTCGTTATTCGCCCGGTTGAGTAGGAAATAGGCGCCGACGATCACCGCGATCAGCACGGCCAGCCCGATCAGCAACCCGCCGCCCGATCCGCGTCGCTCGACGATCACGGTATGCGGTGCGCCATTGGTGGTTTCGACACGATCGCGGTCCATGGACGATCTCCCTCTGAATGGATCGCCCAAGAACCGTCATCGCAACCGCTTGTTCCAGCAGCGTTCCGAGCCGCTCAGAACGGCAGCTTGAACCCCGGCGGCAGCGGCAGGCCGCTGGTCAGCTTCGACATTTCGGTCGAGCTCGCCGCATCCGCCTTCGCCCGCGCATCGTTGAACGCGGCGACGATCAGGTCTTCGAGCATCTGCTTCTCGGACGGCTGCAACAGCGAATCGTCGATATCGACGCCGAGGATACGCCCCTTGGCCGAGGCCCGGACCTTGACCAGCCCGCCGCCCGACTGTCCATCGACTTCGATCGTGTCGAGATTCGCCTGCGCTTTGGTCAGTTCGCTCTGCACGTTCTGCGCCATTGCCATGATGTCGTCGAGATTCTTCATCGCGCGATACTCCCGTCGCTGCGTTGCCAATGATCAAGGGTGGCGTCCGGAAACGCCGCCAGTGCCGCCTGTACCAGCGGCGATTTCAATACCTGTTCGCGCTCCGATTCCGCCTTGGCCGTTTCCTGCTCGCGCAAGGTGGGCGCACCCGCCCCCTCGCCGATCAGAACGCGCCAATGGCTGCCGGTGATCCCTTTAAGCGCATTCTCCAGATCGCGCGCGAAATCGGCGGGCAGGGGCCTCGATCCGCTCAGTTCGATCAGGTTCGGCTCCAGCCGGATCATCCGCGCGCAATTGCGGAACTGCGCCTCCAGCGAATGCCGGCCATGTTTCGCCAGCAGGTTCGCGACCTGCTCCATCGTTTCGGGCACCGGATCGACCGCGACCTCTGCCGCCGAGGGCGCCGTCGGCGCGGCAGCGGGCGCCATCGCCGGCACCTGCCCCGCCGCCAACTGCTTCGCCAGGGTCCCCGGATCGGGCAGCGAAGACGCATGGACGATGCGCAGCAACGCCATCTCGCACGCCTCGATCGGCAGCGCCGCGCGCGACACTTCCTCATGCCCCTTCAGCAGCAATTGCCACAACCGGTGCAGCATCGGAAACGACAGCGCGCTCCACGCATCGAACGCGGCGCGTTCCTCGGCCGACTGGCCCGGCCCACGATCGCCGCCGACCTTGACGATCGTCACCGCGTGCACGGTTTCGAGCAGCGTCCGCAGCACCGACGCCGGATCGACACCCAGATCATATTGCGCGCGCAGCGCCCTGAGCGCCCCCGCCGCATCGGCCTTCAGCAGCAGGTCGAACAGCGCCCGGATCGCCCCGCGATCCGACAGGCCGAGCATCTGCCGCACCGCATCGGCGCGTACGCCCTCGCCCTCCAGCCCGCCATGCGCGATTGCCTGGTCGAGGATCGACAGGCCATCGCGCGCTGACCCTTCCGCCGCACGCGCGATCAGTTGCAGCGCCTCCGGCTCCGCCTCGACTCCCTCCGCCTCGACGACATGCGCGAAATGCCCCGCCAGCAGATCGGCCGGAATCCGCCGCAGGTCGAACCGCTGGCAGCGCGACAGGACCGTCACCGGCACCTTGTGGACCTCGGTCGTCGCCAGCAGGAATTTGACGTGCGCGGGCGGCTCTTCCAGCGTCTTGAGCAGCGCATTGAACGCCGGAGTCGACATCATATGCACTTCGTCGATGATGTAGATCTTGAAGCGCGCCGACACCGCCGCATAGCGCACCGCCTCGGTCATCTCGCGCACGCTGTCGACGCCGTTGTTCGACGCGGCGTCGATCTCGATCACGTCGATATGCCGCCCTTCAGCGATCGCCCGGCACGGCTCGCACACCCCGCACGGATCGATCGTCGGCCCGCCCTGCCCGTCCGGCCCGATGCAGTTGAGTGCCTTGGCGATCAGCCGCGCGGTCGACGTCTTGCCGACCCCGCGCACCCCGGTCAGCAGAAACGCATGGGCAAGGCGACCGCGCTTGATTGCGTTGCCCAGCGTCGTGACCATCGCATCCTGCCCGATCAGCTGGCTGAACGTCTGCGGCCGATATTTGCGCGCGAGCACGCGGTACGGCTGCGCGGCGGCAGGCTGTTCGGGGATGTCGAGGGCGAGGAAGGAGTCGGACATTGCGGGTGTCTTAGCGGGTGGCGGCGGTGGTGTCGCCTGTCGTGCGAGGCATCCTATGCGGGCCTTCGTTCAATAAACCGATGACAGATTATGACAATTGGCTTCCATCGCTTAAAGCTCGCTCGAAGGCTTTGCGAACGGTACTGGTATCGAACGGGGCGGCGAGCAGTTCGGAAGAAAAAAGCCCGTTGCGCGACTGTTCGTTAAGCCGATCGGCGGTCGTTCCGACACGCCAACATGCAACTACCGATTCATCTGCTGACGACGGCAGATCTTGGCGAGATAATCCCAAATGAAACGCCCGAAAAACCCGGTCTCGCGCAGCAAAATATCCGATTTTATTCTCGAGACTATCCACAGTTTAACTAAGAAGGCAAGCGTCGACCTCTGCGCCCAACCGGTGAAGCCAAATCTGTGCGAACCTTAGCGCGTCATCGACGCGTTTGTCGCTCTGAGAGATTATCTCGACCGAGGCGCTTCCTTCCTCGTCCCAAACCGTAATCAAATCACCATCGACGTCGATCGAATGGGGGTAGCCATCAGCAAGGCGAACAATTGCGTCACTTCCGACAGGAACTTCGAATTGATCGCATCCTACTTCGACGAATAATGTAAAAGGGTTTTTACCAGTGTTGCGTATAGGTATCCTCATCACGCCTTCCAGCACTCGTCAACATACCCGATGATATGACATCCGGATGCTGGCGACTACACGGGACACCGGTATCAGCATTCTTCTGGATGCTTGCCCACGGAGGCCCCTACGCCGCCAGCGCCTCCAACGCCTCGTTCGCCTCCATCCACTTCGTCTCCGCCACCTCGATCTCGGTATCGAGGCTGGCGCGGCGCTTCATCAGCTGCGCCATGGTCAGCTTGGCCAGCGCCGGGATCGCCTGCCCCGCCATCGCGGCGTCCAGCGCATCGCGCTGCTCGGTCAGCCGCGCCAGATCGCGCTCGATCGCCTGCGCGCCCTTGCGCAGCACCTGCGCCTTCTCGCGCGCTTCGGCGGCGGCCTTGCGGTCGTTCTTCTTGTTGGCCTTGGCCGCCTTTTCCTTCGCCGAATTACCCAGCACCAGCGCGATATAATCGTCGATCGTCCCGTCGAATTCCTTCGCGGTCCCTTCATCGACCAGCACCAGCCGATCCGCCGTCGCCTCCAGCATATGCCGGTCGTGGCTGACCAGCAGAACGCAGCCGGTATAAGCGTTCAATGCCTGCACCAGCGCCTCGCGCGCATCGACGTCGAGGTGGTTGGTCGGTTCGTCGAGGATCAGCATATGCGGCGCATCGCGCGTGATCAGCGCCAGCGCGAGGCGCGCCCGCTCGCCACCCGACAGCTTGCCGACCAACGTCGTCGCCTTGTCCCCCGAAAAGCCGAACCGCCCGAGTTGCGCCCGCACGGCGGCGGGCGACGCGCCCTTCATCTGCCGCGTCATATGTTCGAGCGGCGTGTCGTCGGTGCTCAGTTCCTCCACCTGATACTGGGTGAAGTACCCGACCTTCATCTTGCCGGCGGCATTCATGTCGCCGTCCATCGGCGCCAGCTGCGCCGCGAGCAGCCGGGCGAGCGTCGTCTTGCCGTTGCCGTTGCGCCCGAGCAGCGCAATGCGATCCTCGGGATCGATGCGCAGGTTCAGCCGCTTGAGGATCGGAGTCTCGTTGTACCCCACGCTCGCCATGTCGAGCGTAATGAGCGGCGGGCGCAGTTCATCCGGATCGGGGAAATCGAACGACAGGCTGGGATCCTCCGCCATCGCCGCGATCGGCTTCATCTTGGCGAGAATCTTCAGCCGCGACTGCGCCTGCTTCGCGGTCGAGGCACGCGCCGAGTTCTTGGCGACATATTCCTGCAGCTTGGCGCGCTGCGCCGCCTGGTTAACGCGCGCCGCTTCCAGCTGCGCCAGCCGCTCGGCGCGCTGCTTCTCGAACGCGTCGTAACCGCCGGGATACAGCGTGATCTTGCCCTGGTGCAGGTGCAGGATATGGTCGACGACGTTATTCAGGAAATCGCGTTCGTGGCTGACGACGACGATCGTCGCCTTGTATCCTTTGAGGAAATCCTCGAGCCACATCACCGCTTCGAGGTCGAGGTGGTTCGACGGTTCGTCGAGCAACAGCACGTCGGGCTGGCTGAACAACAGCGCCGCCAACGCGACGCGCATCCGCCAGCCACCCGAATAGCTCTCCAGCGGCCGCTGCTGCATCTCCTCGTCGAACCCCAGCCCGACCAGGATCCGCGCCGCCCGAGCCGCTGCGCCATAGGCGTCGATCGCCAGCAACCGTTCGTGGATATCGCCGAGCCGGTCGGGATCGGTCACCGTCTCGGCATCGTGCATTAGCTTGGCACGTTCGACATCGGCCTCCAGCACGGTGTCGAACGGCGTCGCCTGTCCGGCCGGCGCTTCCTGCGCGACATAGCCGAGGCGACTGCCGCGCGGCATTTCCGCCGTGCCGGTGTCCGGCTCCAACTGTCCGGCGATCACCCGCACCAGCGTCGACTTGCCCGCGCCGTTGCGCCCGATCAGCCCTACGCGGCTGCCCGGCGGTAGCGCCGCGCTGGCATTGTCAAGGATCGTCCGCCCGCCCAGGCGCACCGTGATACCGTTCAGATTGAGCATGGCCGCGCGCCTAGCATTTTTCGCCGCGTTTGCGAAGGGCGCTACGGAACCGCTTTCCTACAGGGGCGACGCTGGTCATGATCCGCCCCGGCCGCACTGTGGCTCCGCTCTTTGACACCGTCCCGACGACGAAGCACCCCGCCGTTCCCCGCGAAGGGGGGGCCAGAGCCACGCAAAGCGACGCTGCGGTCGCCCACAGCGCGCAAGTGTGAACTTAGTGAACTTTGGCCGCGTCAGTTTCCGCAAACATCTGGCGCAGCTCGCTTTTCACGATCTTGCCATTGGCGTTGCGGGGCAGCACCGTGTCGGAAAAGCGCACCGCCACCGGCACCTTGAACGCCGCCAGCCGGGCGCGGACGAAGTCCTGCAACTCGCCCTCGCTGACCGTGCAGCCGGGGCACAGATGCACCACCGCCACCGGCACCTCGCCCAGCACTCGGTCGGGCATCCCGACCAGCGCCGCATCGGTGACCGCCGGATGCGCGTACAGCACATCCTCGACCTCGATCGAATAGATGTTCTCGCCGCCGCGGATGATGATGTCTTTGGCGCGGTCGACGATGAAGCAGAACCCTTCCTCGTCCAACCGCGCCAGATCGCCGGTACGGACCCACCCGTCGACGAACGTCTCGGCGGTCGCCTCCGGGCAGTTCCAATAGCCCTTCACGATCATCGGCCCGCGCGCCCACAATTCGCCGACCTCACCCACCGGCAGTTCGCGCGTGCCGTCGGGCGCCATGATCTTCAGATCGGCGACCGGCACCGGCGGGCCGCAACTGGTCGGGCGGTTCAGATATTCCTCGGCACTATGCTGGGTGACCGTCGCCATCGTCTCGGTCATGCCCCAGCCATTGCCGGGCATCGCCCCGAACACCTCGTATATCCGCCGCACCAGATCGGGCGCGGACGGCGCGCCGCCATATTGCACGACCTCCAGCGACGACAGGTCGTATTGCTCGCGGTCGGGATGCTCCAGCAACTGCCACGCGATCGTCGGCACCCCGCCAGTCACCTGCACCCGCTCGCGCTCGATCAGCGCCAGCGCCTGCGCCGTATCCCATTTGCGCATCAGCACCAGCGTCGTCCCGCTCGCCATCGCCCCCATCAGCGACGCGCTGCATGCGGTCACATGGAAGAAGGGGATGACCAGCAACCCGACCTTGGGCTCCGGCACGGGCGGCGGCATCTCGCCGCGCCGCAATTGCGCGCGCGCGGCGATATAGGCGCTGGAAAAGATGTTGGTGGTGAGATTGCGATGCGTGCCGAGCGCTCCCTTCGGCTTGCCGGTCGTGCCGCTGGTATAGAAGATCGTCGCATCATCCTCGGGCGCGATCACTACTGCGGGCAGGGCGACCACAGGCAGCGTCGCATAGTCCGCGCAACTGCCGATCACCTCCTCCAGCGCACGGGCCGGCGCGGTCAGCGGATCGCGCGCCCGCGCGACGATTACTGTCTCCAACCCCGGCATCGCGCTATAGTCGCTGCCCAACCGGTCATGCCGCTGCCGATCGACGATCAGCATCCGCGCCCCTGAGTCATTCACCCCGAACGCCAGTTCCTGCGGGCTCCACCATGCATTCAACGGCACGCAGATCGCCCCGATCGCCACGATCGCGAAGAATGCGACCGGCCATTCGGGCATGTTGCGCATGGCCAGCGCCACCCGGTCACCCTTGCCGATGCCGCTATCCTGCAGATGCTTGGCCAGCGTCGCGATGGCGCGATACTGCGCCTCATACGTCACCCGCTGATCCTCATGGACCGTCGCCAGCCGCTCGCCATGGCTGCGCGAAAAGGCAACCAGTTGCGCAAGGTTCGCCGGCGCATTCTTCCAAATGCGCGTCGGCACGCCGCGTATCGTTTCGGTTGCCATCTCGAACGGGGCGCCCGGCGCGGTCAGCGCCGCCTGTACCTGCGCCATCGACATGCGCGGCCAATCGGTCCCAATGGAAATCGTCGCTTCGCCTGCCTGCAAGACACCGCTCCCGTTCGCCGACCCTAGAATATCGGGTTTGCCCGATCGGCCGCTTCCATGTAGGTTGTTATTGATTATCTGTCCGGCAAAGGCAATAGAATGCGCCAGACGCTTGCCGGTTTAGAAGGACCGGTATGGCAAAAGCTGGAGAAGGACCGAACATGTCCGTGAACACCGAACGTCATGGCGACATCCTGGTGGCGATGGCCGACAACCCGCCGGTCAACGCATTGTCCGCCTCGGTCCGGCTCGGCCTGAAGGCTGCGATCGAGGAAGCGGCGGCCGACGATTCGGTCCGCGCCATCGTCATCGCCTGCGCCGGCAAGACCTTCTTCGCCGGCGCCGACATCACCGAATTCACCAAGCCGCCGGTCGAGCCGCTCCTCCCGCAACTGGTCGACATGATCGAAGCGTCGGACAAGCCGGTTGTCGCCGCGATCCACGGCACGGCGCTGGGCGGCGGCTGCGAGGTCGCGATCGGCAGCCATTATCGCATCGCCGTCCCCAGCGCGAAGCTGGGCACGCCCGAGGTGAAGCTCGGCCTGCTTCCCGGCGCCGGCGGCACGCAGCGCCTGCCCCGCCTCGCCGGCGTCGCGGTCGCGCTCGAACTGGTGGCGAAGGGCGATCCGATCCCAGCCAGCAAGGCGAAAGAGGCGGGCATCGTCGACCGGCTAGCCGCCGAAGGCAATCTGCTGGAGGAGGCGATCGCGTTCGCCCGTGAAGTCGCCGATGTCCGCCCCCTGCCCCGCACCTCCGAAAAGTCGGTCTCGCCCGACCCGGAAGCGGTCGCCGCCTTCGAAAAGGCCAATGCCCGCCGCTTCCGCGGCTATGAAGCACCCGCCGCCAACATCGCCTGCGTCGTGAAGGCCAGCGAAACCCCTTTCGCCGAGGGGATCGAGTTCGAGCGGCAGCAATTCATGAAGCTGATGTTCTCCGTCCAGTCGGCGGCGCAGCGGCACATCTTCTTCGCCGAGCGCAAGGCATCGAAGATCGACGGCATCGCCGACGACATCGCATTGCGCCCGATCGGCAAGGTCGGCGTGATCGGCGCGGGTACGATGGGCGGCGGCATCGCCATGAACTTCCTGTCGGCGGGCATCCCCGTCACCATCGTCGAGATGCAGCAGGACGCGCTCGATCGCGGCGTAGGCATCATCCGCAAGAATTACGAAGCGACCGCCGCCAAGGGCCGGATGAAGCCCGAACAGGTCGAAGCGGCGATGGGCCTGCTCACCCCGACGCTGTCGCTCGACGGCCTCGCCGACGTCGATCTGGTGATCGAGGCGGTGTATGAGGAAATGTCGGTAAAGCAGGACATTTTCGGCAAGCTCGACGCGATCTGCAAGCAGGGCGCGATCCTCGCGTCGAACACCAGCTATCTCGACGTCAACGTTATCGCCGCCGCGACCAAGCGCCCGCAGGACGTGCTGGGCCTGCACTTCTTCTCGCCCGCCAACATCATGAAACTGCTGGAGATCGTGCGCGGCGACGCGACTGCCGACGACGTGCTGGCAACCGCGATGGCGCTTTCGAAGAAGATCCGCAAGGTCGCGGTGGTCGCCGGGGTCTGCCACGGCTTCATCGGCAACCGCATGCTCGAACCGCGCCAGGTCGAGGCGATGAAGCTGTTGATGGAGGGTGCCACCCCCGAACAGGTCGATCGCGTCCATGTCGAATTCGGCATGCCGATGGGGCCGTTCCAGATGGCCGATCTGGCCGGTGTCGATATCGGCTGGCACCGCGATCCCTCGCGCATCGAAAACATCCGCGATGCCCTTGCCGCCGAAGGCCGCTGGGGCCAGAAAAAGGGCGCGGGCTTCTACGACTACGATAACAAGCGACAGGCATCGAACAGCCCCCGCGTCGCCGAGATCATCGATGATTTCCGCAACCGGACCAACACGCCGCAACGCGAGATCACCGATCAGGAGATCGTCGAGCGCACCCTCTACCCGATCGTCAACGAGGGCGCGAAGATCCTCGCCGAGGGCAAGACGCAGCGCGCGTCCGATATCGATGTCGTCTGGGTCTATGGCTATGGCTGGCCGCCCTATCGCGGCGGTCCGATGTTCTGGGCCGATATCGAGGGCGCGAAGAAGATCGTCGCCGGCCTCGAAAAGCACGGCTTCGAGATCGCGCCGCTGTTGCGCGAGAAGGCGGAGACCGGCGGGCGGTTCAACAAATGACCGACCTCACGCAATTCCGCGCCGACACCCGCGCATGGCTGGAGGCGAACTGCCCGCCATCGATGCGGGAACCGGTCCGCTCCGACAAGGACGTGACGTGGGGTGGCCGCCATCCGACCTACGCCAATCCCGATCAGAAGCTGTGGCTCGATCGGATGGCGGAGCGCGGCTGGACCGTCCCCGACTGGCCGACCGCCTATGGCGGGGGCGGCCTGTCGCCGGCGGAAGCGAAGATATTGCGCGAGGAAATGGCGGCAATAAACGCACGCAACCCCCTATATTCCTTCGGCATCTCGATGCTCGGTCCGGCGCTGCTGAAATACGGGACCGAGGAACAGAAGCAGGAGCATCTGCCGAAGATCGCACGTGGCGAAATCCGTTGGTGTCAGGGTTATAGTGAACCCGGTGCCGGGTCCGACCTCGCCGGACTTCAGACCAGTGCGGTCGCCGATGGCGACGACTTCATCGTCAACGGGCAGAAAGTATGGACCAGCTATGCCAACAAGGCCGACTGGATCTTCTGCCTCGTCCGCACCGACCGATCGACCAAGCAGGGCGGGATCAGCTTCCTGCTGTTCGACATGGCCTCGCCCGGCGTCACCACCCGCCCGATCAAGCTGATCTCCGGCAACTCGCCCTTCTGCGAAACCTTTTTCGACGACGTCCGTGTGCCGAAGGCCAATCTGGTCGGCGAACTGAACAAGGGCTGGGACGTCGCCAAATATCTGCTGGGTCATGAGCGCGAGATGATTTCGGGCATGGGGTCGACCGGCAACGGCCCGTTGATCGCCAAGGCCATAGAGACCATCGGTACCGACGACGCAGGCCGCCTTGCCGACCCGATGTTGCGGTCCGCCATCGCCACCTTCGATGTCCGCGCCCGCGCCTTTGCCGCCATGTCGGAACGCTTCCGCGACGAACTGAAGGCCGGTCGCGCCCATCCCGCACAGCCGAGCATGATGAAATATGTCGGCACCGAATTGAACAAGACCCGCCACGAACTGCTGATGGCGGCGGGCGGTTCGGACGCGCTCGAATGGGAAAGCGCCGACAGCGATCACGGTGCGGCGGCCCGCGCGTGGCTACGGACCAAGGCGAACTCGATCGAGGGCGGCACGTCCGAAATTCAGCTCAACATCATCGCCCGCCGCATCCTCGACCTGCCACTGCAGTAACCTGTCAGGAACAACTTCCATGCCCCTGTTTCTGAACGAAGACCAGACGATGCTGGCAGACACTGCCCGCGAATTCCTTGGTGAGGCGGCCCCGGTCGCGCATCTGCGCGCGCTGCGCGACGCCGACGACGCAACCGGCTTCGACCGGGGGCTGTGGTCGAAGTTTGCCGAGATGGGCTTTACCGGCATGATGGTGCCCGAAAGCGCCGGCGGCCTCGGCCTCGGTCATGTCGAAGCCGGCATCGTGTTGGAGGAGATTGGCCGCAACCTGTCGCCGTCGCCGTTCCTCACCACCTCGGTCGCTGCCGTCGCCGCGCTGTCGGGGACCAGCGCCGGCGATCGCTGGCTGCCGGGCATCGCGGCGGGCGAAACCGTTGCCGCCCTTGCGATCGACGAGCGCGCCAAGCATGGCGATGCCATCGCGATGCGCGCCGAACGCTCGGGCAACGGCTTCCGCTTGTCCGGCACCAAGCAGTTCGTTGCGCACGGGCATGTCGCTGATCTGATCCTCGTCGCCGCACGCACCGCCGGCGGTGCCACGGATGCCGAGGGCGTAACCCTGTTCGCACTTGCCGCCGACACTCCCGGCCTGACCGCCGACCCCCGCCGCCTGACCGACAGCAGCATCGCCGCCCGGCTGACCTTCGACGATGTCGAGGTCGATGGCGATGCGGTCATCGGCAGCGTCGACGACGGTCGCGCCGTGCTGAACCGCCTGCTCACCGCCGCGCGAACCGGTGCGGCGGCAGAGTCGCTCGGCGTCAGCGAAGGTGCGACGACGCGCACCCTCGACTACCTTCGCCAGCGCAAGCAATTCGGCCAGACCATCGGCAGTTTCCAGGCGCTGCAACACCGCGCCGCGCATCTCTATTCCGAACTGGAGGTGGCCCGCGCCGCCGTCCTGAAGGCGCAGCAGCTACTCGACGACGGCGCGGAGGACGCCGACACTGCCGTCGCGGTCGCCAAGGCGATGGCCGGCATGGCGGCGACGCTGGCGGTACAGGAAGCGGTGCAGATGCATGGCGGCATCGGCATGACCGACGACGCCGATATCGGCTTCTTCATGAAGCGCGCCCGCGTCCTGACCGAGATGTTCGGCGATATCGGCTATCACAGCGACCGCATCGCCCGGATCGGGGGCTATTGATGGAGCCGACGCCCGCCGATCTGGTCGCGGGACTGGTGGCGCTGCTCGATGTCGAGGAGATCGACACCGACCTGTATCGCGGCGCCCGCAATCCGGGCGGCGTCGGCCGCGTGTTCGGCGGGCAGGTGATCGGGCAGGCGCTACAGGCCGCGCAACGCTCGATCGGCGGGGCCAAAATTGCGCACTCGCTCCACGCCTATTTCCTGCGGCCGGGCGACGAACAGCATCCGATCATCTACCGCGTCGTCCGTGACTTTACCGGGCGCAGCTTCGCCAATGCCCGCGTGATCGCGATGCAGCGTGGACAGGCGATCCTGAACATGGCGGCATCGTTCCAGCTGCCCGAGGACGGCATGGTCCATCAGGACGCGATGCCCGACGTGCCCCCGCCCGAAGCGCTGCGCTCCGACCGGGAGTTGCGCGAAGCGATGCAGGACCGCATCCCCGACAAGTTCCGTCGCCTGTTCCTGCGCGCCCGCCCGATCGAGATCCGTCCGGTCGAGGCCGACCAGCTGATCGACCCGAGCCCCCGCGCGCCGTTCCAGAATTGCTGGTTCCGCACGGTCGCGCCGCTCGGCGACGACGCCACGCTGCACCGTGCGATCCTCGCCTATGCCAGCGACATGATGCTGCTCGGCACCTCCATGCTCCCCCACGGTGTCCACTGGATGATGGACCAGGTCCAGACCGCCAGCCTCGACCACGCACTGTGGCTGCACGAACCGTTCCGCGCAGACGACTGGCTGCTCTACACCACCGACAGTCCATGGGCCGGTCACGCGCGAGGCTTCAACCGCGGCCGCATCTTCGCGCGCGACGGGCGACTGGTGGCGAGCGTGGCGCAGGAAGGGCTGGTGCGGGTCCGGGGATAGTCCTTACCCCGGCTCGTGCAACGGACAGCCGTTGAAGCGCTCGCGATACTGCGCCGAATGGTTATAGACCGGCTTGCGCACGCGATTGACACCGCCCAGCGGCTGATGCGCTGCCAGCCCGGTCCACACGCTGAACCGCAACCCTTCGTCGACTTCGGCAACCTTGTCCGCCGCCCAGCTGTCCTGCGGATCGCAGCGCAGCGTCGCCACCGTCAGATAGGGGCTTGCGTCCTCGGGCCACGGCGTCGCGGCATCCTCGATCGGTTGCGCCTCGGGATCGCGCAGCAACTGCACCCGCACCTCCCACTCGCCCCGTACCTTCGCCGCAGACGCCTGCAAATCCTCGCGGATCGCATCCGGCCGGCCGCCGGCATCGACGACCACATCGGTCAGCGCGGTCAGATCGGGCGATACCGGCACGACCTGATATTTCGCGACGTACGCGCCGTGGCGGAACGGCGTCGCCGAGAAATAGGTCTCGCCCAGCGGATGGATGTTCTTCGCGCCCCCCATCGTCTTGAGCAACGTGCTCTCGGTCCCGACCGCCTCCAGCGCCGCCTCGGCACCGCGCAGGACATAGGACAGCGCCTTCTTCGCCCATTCCGCCTTGTCGGTGGTCTTCGCCAGCAGCTTGAGGTTGCTGGCGAACTTCTCCGGCGTCGGCGCGGCAAAGGCCGGCGCATTGACCATCACGAAATCCTGCGTCCGCCCGCCCGCTCCGGGCAGGCGTTCGCCATCGACCTCCATCACCTTCCACGCAAGGCCGCGCGGCAGGCCGATCGCGTCGTCGAGGATATCGCCCGGATTGGTCGAAAACCGCATCCACACCGGATAGACGCCCGGCGCGGCGAACAGCCCCTGTGCCAGTTCGGGCGGCAAGTCGTCATGCACGCTCAGTTCGGCCTTCAATATGCCGTGCGACTTGGCGTGGACCGCCCGCACCGCCTTGCCATAATCCTTCGAGGTGGTCGTCAGGATCGTGTCGAACGCCTGCTCCATCTCGGCAACCGTCTCCGCCTCGTCCGCCTGCGGATGTTCGAGTGCGGCGGTGTAGCGCACCGGCGGTTTCAGCATGTCGGTCATGTGCGGGAACTCCTTCATCCTCGCGCTGACAAGCATGGAAAACGGTATTCGTTCCGGACCCTTACACGGCGGTACGCCCATAGTCCTGCCGGGTGAACGGGTGGCTCGACGACAGACCACCGTCGACCGCCCATGCCTGTCCGTTGACATAGCTCGCCTCGCCCGAAGCGAGGAACAGGACGACGCGGGCAATCTCCTCCGCCTCGCCCCCGCGCCGCAACGGATTGAGCCGTCCGATCCGCGCTTCCTTCCCTGACTGGCGGGCATGGTCATAGACCATCGCCGTCATGCCCGTTTCGATCAGCCCCGGACACACCGCATTCACCCGCACGCCCGATCCCGACAGCTGCTGTGCGGCGGTCTGGACCAGGTTGATGACGCCGGCCTTGGAAGCCGAATAGGCCGCCCCGCCCGCGCCGGATCGCAGTCCGGCAACGCTCGCGGTACACACGATCGCGCCGTCACCCGCCGCCGCCATAATTGGCGCGGCGTGGCGGATGGCAAGGAACGGCCCGATCAGGTTGACGCGCAATATCTCCGCCCAGTCCTCGGCGCTCTGTTCGAACAGCCCGGCCAGCCCGCCTGAAATACCGGCATTGGCATGGACGACATCGATCCCGCCGAACCGATCGACCGCCATTGCCACCGCCGCCGCGACGTCGGCGTCAGCACCTGCGTCCATCGAACAGGGAACCGCCCGGCCACCGGCAGCCTCGATCATCGCCGCCGTCGCGTCCGCCTCGCTCCGGTCGCAACAGACCACCCCGGCCCCTTCCCGCGCAAAGTTCAGTGCACAGGCGCGCCCGATCCCCGACCCGGCTCCGGTGACCAGCACCGACTTGCCCGCAAACCGCATCATGCCCCCGCCCGTTCCGCAAAGCGCCACGCCGCCGCCGCCAGTTCGGGCACCCGCTCCGCCATCCGCGCCGCCTGCGCGCTCGACGCATTGCCATCGCGCACCCGCTGCTTGATCCCCTGCACGATCCCGGTCAGGCGAAAGAGGTTGTACGCGAGATACCAGTCGAGCCCCGGAACGCCGTCGCGCCCCGTCGCCGCACAATAGCGCGCCACGACCTCGTCCATCGTCGGAATACCGCTGTCCCCGCCACTCAGCCCGGCAATGCCCGACCGGCCATCGGGCGGCGTCATCCAGTTCATCAACAGATAGGTAAAATCGGCCAGCGGATCGCCCAGCGTCGACAATTCCCAGTCGAGCACCGCCGCTACCTGCGCGCCGTCCTCGGCAAAGATCAGATTGTCGATGCGGTAATCGCCATGAACGATCGCCACCCGCTCCTGTGCTGGCACCGTGCGCGGCAGCCATTCGATCAACCGCTCGACATCCGCCAGATCGTCGGTCTGGCTCGCGCGATATTGCCGGGTCCAGCGCGCCACCTGCCGCTCGAAATAATTGCCGGGCTTGCCGTAATCGCCAAGGCCGACCGCCACCGGATCGATCGCGTGCAGCGCGGCCAGCGCATCGACCATCGCCTCGTAATGCGCACGCCGCTGGTCTGGGGAAAGGTCGGGCATCGCCCCGTTCCAGATCGTCCGCCCCTCCACCCGCTCCATCAGATAGAAGGGCGCGCCGATCACCCCCGCATCCTCGCACAGCGCGACCGGGCGCGGCACCGGATAGCCGGTCGGGTGCAGCGCCGCGATCAGCCGATATTCGCGCTCGATCGCATGGGCACTGGGGAGCAGAGCCCCGAACGGCTTGCGCCGAAGCACATGGGAGCGGTCCGGCAAATCGACCCGATAGGTCGGATTGCTCTGCCCGCCCGGATAGCGCGTCACCGCGACCGGCCGCTCCCCCAACCATGTCGTCAGACGGTCGAGATCGAGGTCCACCTCACTGCCCACCGGACACTCGCGCAAACTCCGCCCGCGCGATCGCCCGCTTGTGGACCTCATCCGGCCCGTCGGCAAAGCGCAACGTGCGGACCCCCGCCCATGCCGCCGCCAGCGGGAAGTCGTCCGACACCCCGCCCCCGCCATGCGCCTGGATCGCATCGTCGAGGATGCTGAGCGCCATGGTCGGCGCCTGCACCTTGATCATCGCGATCTCGCCCTGCGCCGCCTTGTTGCCCGCACGGTCCATCATGTCGGCGGCCTTCAGGCACAGCAGCCGCGTCATCTCGATATCGATCCGCGCGCGCGCCACCCGCTGTTCCCAGATCGACTGGTCGGCGATCCGCTTCCCGAACGCGACGCGCGATTGCAGCCGCTTCGCCATCGCCTCCAGCGCCATTTCGGCGACTCCGATCGTGCGCATGCAATGATGGATGCGACCCGGTCCCAGCCGCCCCTGCGCGATCTCGAACCCACGCCCCTCGCCCAGCAACAGGTTCGCCGCCGGCACCCGGACCTTGTCCAGCACCACCTCGCCATGGCCATGCGGGGCATGATCGTATCCATAGACCGGCAGCATCCGCTCGATCCGCACGCCGGGCGTATCCATCGGCACCAGGATCATGCTCTGTTGCCGGTGGCGCGGCGCATCGAGGTCGGTCTTGCCCATGACGATCGCGACCTTGCACCGCGGATCACCGGTCCCCGACGACCACCATTTGCGCCCGTCGATCACATAGTCGTCGCCATCGCGCACGATCCGCGTCTCGATATTGGTCGCATCCGACGACGCCACCGCCGGCTCGGTCATCAGGAAGGCGGAGCGGATCGTCCCCTCCATCAACGGCCGCAGCCACGCGTTCTTCTGCTCGCGCGTGCCATAGCGGTGCAGCACCTCCATATTGCCGGTGTCGGGCGCCGAACAATTGAACACCTCGCTCGCCCAGTGCCACCGCCCCATCGCCTCGGCACACAGCGCATATTCGAGGTTCGACAGCTGCGTCCCCTCAAACACGAAGCTTTCATCGACCATCGGCGCGCCCGAATGCGGTGGCATGAACAGGTTCCACAGCCCCGCCGCCCGCGCGCGTTCCTTCAGCGGTTCGAGCATC
This sequence comes from Sphingomonas sp. SAFR-052, assembly GCF_051965015.1. Taxonomy (NCBI): domain Bacteria; kingdom Pseudomonadati; phylum Pseudomonadota; class Alphaproteobacteria; order Sphingomonadales; family Sphingomonadaceae; genus Sphingomonas; species Sphingomonas sp. SAFR-052. The sequence goes on from NZ_JBQCMO010000005.1 coordinate 234,043, forward strand.
GCGACCGGCGCCCATCGATCCCCGCTCGCGACCTCGCAGTGATAGGCGTGGTCGGCCGGCACCACATGCTCGGCCAGAAACGCGGTCACACGGTCGCGCCAATGGGTTTCGCGTTCGCTTAGCGAAAAGTCCAAACTCCGTCTCCCGCTGCAACCTGTTTTTGCCGGTCTATGCCATACCGCATATTCGGTAAAGCGCCGATGACGTCGCGGATTGGTGCGAAAAATGGACTTGGGCTCCACACCCGATCTGCTAGGGTCGCGTCCATGACGACGACCGACGGGGCCACCAAACGCTATCGCGCCAAACGCGACGCCATCCTTGCGGCCGCGGCGGAGGCGATCAACGAAGCCAGTGCCAAGGGCATGACCTTCGCCGACGTCGCCCGTCGGGTCGGGCTGAACACCACCAGCGTCACCTATTATTTCAAGCGTAAGGAAGACCTTGCCGCCGCTGCCTTCGACCACACGCTGGCATGGCTGCAGGCATCGCTCGACGAAGCCCTGCTCGAACCCACGCCGCAGACGCGCGTCGCCAAATTCCTGTCGATCCATTTCGACCGGCAACGCCGGATCGAGGCGGGCGAGGAACGGCCCGTCGCGATGCTGTCCGACCTGCGCGCGATGGAGGAGCCGTTCAAGGGGCGGCTGCTGTCGGGCTGGCGCGACGTGTTCCGCAAGACGCGCACCCTATGGGGCGATCCCGTCGACCGGGTGGCGAAGGATATCCAGGGCGCGCGCGCCCACGTCCTGCTCGAAAACTGTTTCTGGCTGACCGTCTGGCTCGACCGGTACGAACCCGACCAATATGACCGGGTCGAGGCGCGGTTGATGGACGTGTTCGCGCACGGTCTCGCCGGCCCGGGTCAGCGCTGGACCCCACGCCCGCTCGCCCCCGAACAGGCGGTTGCCGAGCCGGCGCGCGACGCCTTCCTGCGTGCCGCCACCCGTCTCATCAACGAACTCGGCTATCGCGGCGCCTCGGTTCAGCGGATCGCGTCCGAACTGAATGTGACGAAGGGGTCGTTCTACCACCATCTCGATGCCAAGGACGATCTGGTCATCGCCTGTTACCGCCGCAGCTTCGACACGATCGGCGCCGCACAGCGTGCCGCCGATCGCGACGGCGGCAGCCATTGGCAGCGTTTGTCGAGCACGCTCGCGATGCTCATCGACGCGCAGTTCACCGAACAGGGCCCGTTGCTGCGCACCACCGCCCTGTCCGGCCTGCCGACGACCGTGCGTCAGGCGATGGTCGACCGCTCCAACCGCATCGCCCGCCGCTTCGCCGGCACGATCAGCGACGGCATCGCCGAAGGGTCGCTGCGCCCGGTCGATCCGCTGATCGCCGCGCAGGCGGTGATGGCATTGCAGAATGCCGCGTTCGACATGCGCGGCTGGGCCGCGACGATGCCGCGCGAACGGGCGGTCGGCTTCTATGCGTCGACGGTGATGACCGGATTGTTTGCAGAGCCGGCTATCTGACGAGCGTTTTCTTCAGGTAGGATCGCAACTGAAGCACTTACGGCCAATCAACCGGCGTGCAGCGAAATTCCGGCAGAGGCAGCAGTTGCTCCGGCTCGCCGTTCGGAATGCCGTGAAGACTTTTCGTTCGACTGCAGATACGGAACGTTGCGTAAACCCTCCGTCCGTTTCGAGCGAATATGACTGATAGCCGGCCCATCATGACCGATGCGGAATTCCAGCATGCCGCAGCTTATACGCATGAGCGATGGTGGATGACAGGCGAGGAGTTGATCCACGTCCCGTCCGTCATGAGCATCGAAGGTTGGAGCGCCTACGGCCATCCCGGGAACCTTCTGCTGACCTCCGCGCAGCGCACCCTGATGATGTGGTCTGATATCGTGGGACAGGTGAGTAACGGTGGTTTCGTTCAGTTCTGCGACAATTATGCACAGGACCTCGCTCTTGGCGTGACTGCGGTAGACGCTTTGGAATGGCCCGAGCTACGTGAGCGGTTTCACCGAGCGATGACGGAACAGGCTGGTGACGCGACCGAACCCCGGCGGTTGCAGCCTATCCCTCTCACCGACGATCCCGAAAAATGGCGGGCAAGTCGCAAGCGCTTAATCCGTTACCTCGCACGCAAGCATAAGCGATGGTGGCAACGTACGACGACGTACGACTTGGCACTCGTTGAAGCACGTCACGACGCCGAATGGCAAATCGAGCTCAAATATCAGATGGCTGTCGCTTCCGGTGAGTTGCAAAGTGGTGGCGAACGCTTTTTTGACTTTATCGATCCACCTAATGTCGAGGCAGAGGTGTTCGACGACTGGTTCTACACGGACGATACGAAGGCCGCATCCGCCCATTATGTTCGCCGTTTCATCCTGAAACACAGCCATCAATTGTATAGGGTGGTTTGAGACGAGGACACCGATCTACACGTTATCGCCGGGCACAGGTGCAATACACAGCGACGAAGCATCCGGCCCGAACCGGTCGACATCATGCGCCGCCCAACACCCGCCGATACTCTTCGCGCAATGCCGCCTTCTTCAATTTCCCCGTCGCGCTATGCGGAAGAGCATCGACGAAGATCACCCGATCGGGCAACCACCATTTCGCGACCTTCGTCGCCAGATGCGCCAGCACGCCTTCCGCCGTCACCTCCGCCCCCGGCCGCTTGACCACCAACAGTACCGGTCGTTCGTCCCAGCGCGGATGCGGCACGCCGATCGCCGCCGCCTCGGCCACGCCCGGACAGCCGACCGCGGCATTCTCCAGATCGACCGAACTGATCCATTCGCCGCCCGATTTGATGACGTCCTTCGCCCGGTCGGTAATCTGCATCGTCCCGTCGGGGTGCAGCATCGCCACGTCGCCGGTGTCGAACCAGCCGTCCGCCGTCAGTGCATCGCCGCTTTCGTCGCGAAAATAGCGCTTCAGCACCCAAGGCCCGCGCACCTGCAACTGGCCCGACGTCGCACCGTCGCGCGGCAGCACCGCACCGTCCTCATCGACGGTGCGCAGTTCGACGCCGAACGGCACCTTGCCCTGTCGACACACCTGATCGACGCGCTGATCGAAGCTCAGATCGTCCCAGTCCGCACCGGGCGCGCCCATCGTCCCGATCGGCGACGTCTCGGTCATGCCCCACGCGTGGTTGACGCGTACGCCCATCCGCATGATCCGCTCGATCATTGCACGCGGCGCGGCCGATCCGCCGATCGTGACGACCTTCAGATGCTCGGGCGCGGCACCCGTCGCGTCCATATATTGGAACATGGCGAACCACACGGTCGGCACGCCCGCCGAATGCGTCACCCGTTCACGGTTCATCAAATCGCACAGCACCGCCGGTTCGTTGACCGCCGAGAACACGATCTTCGCGCCCACCGCCGGCGCAGCGAAGGGCAGGCCCCAGCCGACCGCATGGAACATCGGCACCACCGGCAGGCACACCGCGCGCTGCGACAGGTCGAACTCGTCGGGCTGCAATTCGGCAATGGCATGCAGCACGTTCGACCGGTGCGAGTAGATCACGCCCTTGGGATCGCCGGTCGTGCCGCTGGTATAGCAGATCATGCAATGGTCGCGCTCGTCGCCCTCGACCCAGGCATAGTCGCCGGTTTCGGGCGCGATCAGTGCGGCGAAGCCGTCCGGCCCGTCGCCGTCCATCACGATGAAATGCTCGATGCCCGACAGGCGCGGCTTCATCCGTTCGACGATCGGTGCAAACACCGCGTCGTAGAACAGCACCCGGTCGCCGGCATGATCGGCGATATAGGCGAGTTGGTCGTCGAACAGCCGCGGGTTGATCGTGTGGACGATCCCGCCCATGCCGATCACGCCATACCACGCGATCAGGTGATGGGCATGGTTCATCGCCATCGTCGCCACCCGGTCGCCCGGACGGATGCCGAGCCGTTCCAGCGCCTGCGCCAGCCGCCGCGCATCGTGCGCGATCCCTGCCCAGTTGGTCCGCGTCTCGCTGCCATTCGCCCAGCGGGTGACGATCTCCCGGCGGCCATGCTCGCGTTCGGCATGGTCGAGCAACCGGGGTACTCGAAGTTCGAAATCCTGCATTCCGCCCAGCACGCGCACTCTCCTTCGCGAACGGGGCTGTGCCGCCCCTATCCGACGGCGGCGATCGGTGGCTTCACCGTATCGAACGCCGCTTGCGCGACACCTTGCAGCCTGCCGACCCGTTCGGCAAGCTCACCATCGATCCGAAAATCGCGACCCAGGCATACCCGAGCTTCGATTCCGTCGATCGCCGGTACCGAAACCCAGATCTCGCCACGCCCGCCTCGCTCGCCCATCACCAGTCCGGCCAGCGCCGGATAGGCAGCAGCATCGTCGATGGTCAGGTCCAGCCGCAGCCGTACGTCGCGGGCGATCATATCGAACGGTTTGAGCGACTTGACCGTCGCCCGCGCGCTTTCGTCACCCGCACGACGGTCGAGTTCGAGCGTGAACAGCCCGCACCCGCCGACCTTGCCCGCCGCTTCCAGATCGTTCGCCGGCCCCTCGTCGAAACACGTCACCGGCACCTGTCCGGTCGCGTCGGACAGCGTCGCCATCATGTAGCGCTTGCCCCGCGCGGAGGTACGCCAGCGTGCATCCTCGACCAGCGCCGCCACCGTCGCCCCGACTCGCCCGCCCTCGGGCACATGGGTGTCGGCCAGATCGGCGATCTTGCGCGCGCCATGCGCGCTGGCGAGATGGGCATAGCGATCGAGCGGATGCGCCGAGAAATAGAAACCGAACGCATCCTTTTCCGCTGCGATCGCCTGCGTAAGCGACCAGTGCACGTCGGGCAGGCGGATCGCCGCCTCGGTCGCACCACTCGCCTCCCCGAACAGGCCGCCCTGCCCGCTCGACCGGTTCGCCTCGGTCCGCTGTGCCGTCGCCATCAGCGTGTCGGCCAGCGCATGGACCCCCGCACGGTCGAGCGCGATGCAATCGAATGCGCCCGCCGCCGCCAGCGTCTCGATCTGCCGCTTGTTCAGCAGCTTGGGGTCGACCCGCGTCGCGAAATCGTCGAGCGACTTGTACGGTCCCTTGGCCGCGCGCTCCTCGACCATCAACTCCATCGCCCGCTCGCCGACACCCTTCAGCGCCGACAGCGCATAGCGCACCGCCAGCCCGTCCTCGGTCTCCTCGACCCCGAAGGTCGCGTCGCTAGCGTTGATACATGGCGGCAAGCAGTCGATCCGCAGCCGTTTCATGTCGTCGACGAAGATCGCCAGCTTGTCGGTCTGCGCATAATCGAACGCCATCGATGCCGCGAAGAATTCGTGCGGATGATGCGCCTTCAGCCACGCCGTCTGATAGGCGAGGAGCGCATAGGCCGCGGCGTGGCTCTTGTTGAAGCCGTATCCGGCGAACTTGTCGATCAAGTCGAACAGTTCGTTCGCTTTCGCCGCCGGAATGCCGTTCACCTCGGCACAGCCCTTGACGAAGATCGAGCGCTGCGCGTCCATCTCCGCCTTGACCTTCTTGCCCATCGCGCGCCGCAGCATGTCGGCGCCGCCCAGCGAATAACCGGCCAGGATCTGCGCGGCCTGCATCACCTGCTCCTGATAGACAAAGATCCCGTACGTCTCTTTCAGGATCGGTTCGAGCAGGTCGTGCGGATAGATCAGTTCCTCACGCCCCGCCTTGCGCGCGCCGAACGACGGAATGTTGTCCATCGGCCCCGGCCGGTACAGCGACACGAGCGCGATGATGTCGCCGAAATTGGTCGGCCGCACCGCGGTCAGCGTCCGCCGCATGCCCTCCGATTCCAGCTGGAACACGCCGACGGTATCGCCGCGCTTGAGCAGTTCGTAGGTCGCCGCATCGTCCCATAGCAGGCTATCGAGATCGACCACGATCCCCCGCCGCGCCAGCAGTTCGACCGCGAATTTCAGCACCGACAGCGTTTTCAGCCCGAGAAAGTCGAACTTCACCAGCCCCGCGCCCTCGACATATTTCATGTCGAACTGGGTGACCGGCATGTCGGAACGCGGATCGCGGTACAGCGGCACCAGTTGCGCCAGCGGCCGGTCGCCGATCACCACGCCCGCTGCGTGCGTGGACGAGTGGCGCGGCAACCCCTCCAGCTTCATGGCGAGGTCGAGCAGCCGCCGCACATCCTCCTCGCGCGCATATTGCTGGTTCAGTTCCGACACGCCGTTGATCGCGCGGTCCAGTGTCCATGGGTCGGTCGGGTGGTTCGGCACCAGCTTGGCAAGCCGATCGACCTGGCCATAGCTCATCTGCAGCACGCGGCCGGTGTCCTTCAGCACCGCGCGCGCCTTCAGCTTCCCGAAGGTGATGATCTGCGCCACCTGATCGCGGCCATATTTCTGCTGGACGTAGCGGATGACCTCGCCACGCCGCGTTTCGCAGAAATCGATGTCGAAGTCGGGCATCGACACGCGTTCCGGGTTCAGGAAGCGCTCGAACAGCAGCCCCAGCTTGATCGGATCGAGGTCGGTGATGGTCAGCGCCCATGCGACCGCCGATCCCGCACCCGAACCACGACCCGGTCCGACCGGAATGTCGTGGTCCTTCGCCCATTTGATGAAGTCGGCAACGATCAGGAAGTAACCCGGAAACCCCATCTGGCAGATGACGTCGAGTTCGAAGTCCAGCCGCTGGAAATATTCGGGGAATTTCACTTCCAGCTCGGCTTCGGACAGTTCGGGGATCGTTCCGGTGTCGGCCGGCGTCGGCGCATCCTCCCATGGCGCGGGGGCCTCGACCGCGACCTCGGCCGTCACCATACCGGCTTCCAGCGCGATGATCTTGCGCAGGCGATCGACCAGCCCGGCGCGCGAGTCAGCGCGCAGTTTCAGCGCCTCGCCCTCGCGATCGCCGGCTAGGCTGGGCAGGATCGGCTTGCGCTTCGGCGCTGCTACCGCGCAACGCCGTGCCACGACCAAGGTGTTGGCCAGCGCCTCGGGCAGGTCGGCGAACATCTCCTGCATCACCGGCGCGGGCTTCAACCAGGCTTGCGGCGACGACCGCTGCCGGTCCTCGCTCGCGACATAGCTGGACGACGCGATACACAGCATCGCGTCATGCGCGTCGTGGAAGTCGGCCTCGGCGAAACAGCACGGATTGGTGGCGACCAACGGCAGGTCGCGGGCATAGGCGAGGTCGAGCAGGTGCGGCTCCGCCTTCGCCTCGACCGCATCGTCGCGCCGCGCGATCTCGACATACAGCCGGTCGCCGAACAGTGCCTGCAACCGGTCGGCATAGGCCGCCGCCTCCGCATCGCGCCCCGCCGCGAACAACCGCGCCAGCGCCCCGTCGCCCGCCCCGGTCAGCGCGACCAGCCCGTCGCTCCGCCCGATCAACGCATCGATCGGCACATGCGCCGGGATCTCGACCGGCCGGTCCAGATGCGCCATCGACACCAGCGCACACAAATTGTCATAGCCACGCGCGTCCTGTGCGTAGAGCGGCAGCCAGTCGATCTCCGGCTCAACGCCCTCTGCCCCGCCCGGCCGCGCGACCGCCAGCAGCGTGCCCACCACCGGCTGCACGCCCTGATCCTTGCACGCGTCCGAAAACGCCATTGCAGCATAGAGGCCGTTTCGATCGGTCAACCCGGCGGCGGGAAAGCCCAGCTTGCGCGCGACCTTGGCGATCGCCTTCGGATCGATCGCGCCCTCCAGCATGGTGAAGGACGAAAAGATACGAAGCGGTACGAACCCGGAATGCGCCATCCGGTGGACCTAACCATCGCGGGCTGATTCGACCAGTGGCCTGCCGCCATCCCGCCCCTGCCGACCTCCCCCACTATCGTACGAAAGGAGGGTGTCAGGCGGCCAGCCGGATCGGAACCGCGCGGGCGACGGCCCGTTCCAAAGTCGGAACGGACCTTTTGACGGAGAGAGACGATGACCGACGTTTCCCGGGAAAGTTTTGCCCGTGACCCGGGCACGGCCGCAACCCGCCAAGCCATGCCAGGCTGGGGCTGGACGCTCGCCTATGGCATCATATCGGTGCTGGTCGGCGTCGTCGCCTTCCTCGCCCCCTTCCCCGCGACGCTGGCGGCGACGATGGTCGTCGGCGCCTTCTTCCTGATCGGCGGCATCGCCTCGCTGGTCGCGGGCTTCCGCAACCGCCACGGCCGTGGCTATGCGCTGTTGTTCGGCGCGCTGTCGGTCATCGCCGGCGGCTATATGCTGTTCTCCCCGATCGGCGGGGCGCTGTCGCTGACGCTGATGATCATCATCTGGCTCGGCGCACGCGGGCTGATGGAATTGTACATCGGCTTCCGCTTCAAGCGGTTGCGCGGGCTGATGCTCCTGCTCGGCGTGATCAATGTCGCGCTGGCGGTCATTCTCTATGCGACCGTGCCATGGTCGGCACTGACCCTGCCCGGCTTCATCCTCGGCGCCAGCTTCGTGTCGGGCGGCGTCGTCGCGATCATCGACGCGCTGTCGCATCGGCGGGAACAGGCGGCGTAGGACGGCCGTCGCCCCGGCACGACGCCGGGGCGACGCGCGCTACCCCAGGGCTGTCGCGATCGCCCCGTCCATCTCTTCTGGTCGGGTGGTCGGCGCGAACCGCGTCACGCTGCCGTCGCGCCCGACAAGGAATTTGGTGAAGTTCCACTTCACCGCCTCGCTGCCCAACACCCCCGGCGCGGCTTTCTTCAGCGCCCGGAACAGCGGCGCTGCCTCCGCGCCGTTCACATCGACCTTGGCAAACACCGGAAAGCTGACGTTATAGGTCAGCGAGCAGAAGGATGCGATCTCCGCCGCGTCGCCTGGCTCCTGCCCGCCGAACTGATTGCAGGGAAAGCCGAGCACCGCGAAGCCCCGCGCGCCGAACCGGCGGTGCAGCGCCTCCAGCCCGGCATATTGCGGCGTGAACCCGCATTTCGACGCAACGTTGACGATCAGCAGCACCTTGCCGCGATAGTCCGCCAGCGTAGTCTCGGCCCCATCAGCGGTCCGTACCGGCAGGTCGTACAGGTCGCTCATGCCAGCACCCCGTCATGCAGCCGCACCACCCGGTCCATGCGATTGGCCAGCCGTTCGTTATGCGTCGCGACGAGCGCGGCCGATCCCTGTCCCCGTACCAGCCGGATGAATTCGGCGAACACCACGTCCGCCGTCGCCTCGTCCAGATTGCCGGTCGGTTCGTCGGCCAGCACCAGCGCGGGACGATTGGCCAGCGCGCGGGCCACCGCCACCCGCTGCTGCTCGCCGCCCGACAACTGGCTCGGCCGATGGTCGAGCCGCTGTCCCAGCCCCAGCGCGGTCAGCAGTTCCTCGGCCCGCGCGTCCGCCGCGGCACGCGTACCGCCCCGCACCAATTGCGGCAGCACGACATTCTCGCGCGCGTTGAAATCGGGGAGCAGGTGGTGGAACTGATAGATGAAGCCCATCCGGTCGCGCCGCACCTCGGTCCGGCGGTTTGCGCCCGCCTTCGCCACCTGTTCGCCGCAGACGAGGATCTCGCCCTCGAACCCGCCTTCAAGCAGGCCGACCGCCTGCAACAGCGTCGACTTGCCCGACCCCGACGGGCCGAGCAGCGCGACGATCTCGCCCGGCGCGATGGTCAGCTCGACCCCACGCAGCACGTCGATCGTCACTGCGCCTTGGGTGAAACTCCGCTTGAGCGCGCGGGTCTGGAGAACGGGCTCAGTCATAGCGCAGCACCTGCACGGGATCGGTATTGGCCGCCTTGAACGCCGGATACAGCGTGGCAAGGAACGAAAAGAGCAACGCGACCAACGCAATGGTGACGATCTCGACCGGATCGACCTTCGACGGCAATTCGGTGAGGTAGCGCATCGTCGGGTCCCAGATATCGATGCCGGTGACCGCGCCGATCCCCTCGACCACCTTCTGCCGGAAGGTCAGGAACACGAAACCGAGGATCAGCCCCGCGCCAACCCCCAGCGCACCGATCGTCGTACCGACCGTCATGAAGATGCGCAGCAGCCCGCCACGCGTCGCGCCCATCGTCCGCAGGATCGCGATGTCGCGCGTCTTGGCGCGGACCAGCATGATGAGTGACGACAGGATGTTGAACACCGCGATCAGGATGATGATCGACAATACGGTGAACGTCACGATCCGGTCGACCGACAGCGCCTGGAACAGTTCGGAATTAAGCTGCCGCCAGTCGGTGATCTGCGCGCTCGCCACATATCGTTCGCGCAAGGGAGCGAGGATGCGGTCGACATCGTCGGGGTCGGACGTCTCCAGCTCGATCGATCCGACCGAATCGCCGGTCAGCAGCAATTGCTGGGCATCCTCGATGGGCATGATGACGAACGCCTTGTCGTAATCATACACCCCGACCTCGACGATCGCGGCGATGCGATAGGGCACTTGCCGGATCATCGTGCCGAACGGGGTGGTCGGCCCCTGCGGGCTGATGATCGTGATCTCGCTGCCGACGGTCACGCCCAGCGCCATGGCAAGGCGGCTGCCGATGACGACATTGCCGCTGCCCGGCGTCACCGCCGCCAGCGAACCCTGTTTCACATTGTCGCGGATCGTCGGGTTGTCGCGGATATCCTCGACACGCATCCCGCGCATCAGGATGAATTCGGACCGGCCGTTATAGGTCGCGAACAGCGGCTGTTCGATCAGCGGCGTCGCGCTGGTCACGCCCGGCGTCCGCTTCGCATCGGCCGCGATCCGCCGCCAGTCGGGCAGCTGGTTGTTATACCCTTGGATCAGGGCATGGCCGTTCAGCCCGACGATCTTGTCGAACAGTTCGGCGCGAAAGCCGTTCATCACGCTCATGACGATGACCAGCGCGGCGACGCCCAGCATCACCGCGACCAGGCTGATCGACGCGACCAGCGCGATGAACGCCTCGCCCCGTCCGGGCAACAGATAGCGGCGGACGATCATCCGCTCGTAACGCGATAGCAGCATGGGGGCGGTCGGTGTCCTCGAACGGGGCCCGCAAACGGGGCGTTGCTGGGGCTGTAGGTAGGCGCGGGTCCGACTTCAATCCATGCTGTTGCCAAATCGACACATGGTTAGGAAAACCGTAGCAAAGCTGCCGCAAAGCCGGTGACAGCGTCCGTACGGTTCCGTATCGAAGGTGCCACGAAGCGCAGGCAAGCAAGGCCACGGTTCGGGGAGGCCAACCGGCTCCGCCCTGGAAGGGGGGAAGGGGCGTAGAAGCGGTGGCAACCAAGGGGGCTGACGAGCGATCGTCACGCAGGCGGCCGGGCTGGCAACAGCCCGGCCGTTTGCCGTTTCAGCGCCTTTTACGCGCGCCGGTGTCAACTTCGGCCCCGTTTATCCCCTTCCCCGTCAACTTTCCCCCTCGCCGCATCCGGTTTCCGGACCATCGCTACGTGTAACCTTCGCCACCTTCCAAAAAGTCGCGCGGACCTCTTGATGCGCTGCCTCGACGAACCATATTGGTTCACGGACGGTGCCTTCGGGGCCGTTCACGAACCGGCATCGCTTCGTGGATGCCGTCAGGTTCAACTCGCTTCATTTGGAGGATTTGACATGCGTAGCTTCGATTTCACCCCGTATCGCCGCTCGACCATCGGTTTCGACCGTCTGTTCGACATGCTGGAAAGCAACGCGCGCGCGACCACGGGCGATAACTATCCGCCCTTCAATCTCGAACGCCTAGCCGAAGATCGCTACCGCATCACGCTCGCGATCGCCGGGTTCAAGCGCGAAGAGGTGGACATCACCGCCCAGCAGAACCTGCTCGTCGTGTCAGGCCGCAAGGCCGACCAGACCGACGCACAGAAGAGCGCGGTCCTGCATCTGGGCATCGCCAACCGCAGCTTCGAACGCCGTTTCGAACTGGCCGATTTCATCGTCGTCGAACACGCCGACCTTGCCGATGGCCTGCTGACCATCGACCTGCGTCGCGAAGTCCCCGACGCAATGAAGCCGCGCCGCATCGCGATCGGCGGCACGACCGAACAGCCGGTCATCGCCAATGACGCGAACAAGGCGGACGATTCGGCGAACGCTGCATAACGCTACGGCGCGTCGCTCCCTTACGCGCCGTGGACGGGCGCCCGAACCGGATGGGTTCGGGCGCCCGTTCCGTTTTCTACCGACCACACCTGCCCGTTCGTGCTGAGTAGGGGCTGAGCGAAGTCGAAGACCCGTATCGAAGCATGGCCAAGTCCTTCGATACGCCATTTCGACAGGCTCAATGGCTACTCAGGACGAACGGAGTGCGTCCTTCATTCGTGCGAGATCAAACCAAGCGCGACTGCTTGACTGCCGCCGCGATGAAGCTGGCGAACAGGGGATGCGGGTCGAACGGCTTGGACTTCAGTTCCGGGTGGAACTGCACGCCGACGAACCATGGGTGGTCGGGCCGCTCGACGATTTCGGGGAGCATCCCGTCGGGCGACATGCCCGAGAAGACCAGACCGCCCGATTCGAGCATGTCGCGATAGCCGGTATTGACCTCGTAGCGATGGCGATGCCGCTCACTGATCGTCGTGCCGCCATAGATCGACGCGACCACCGAATTGCCGGCCAGCGTCGCTTCATAGGCGCCCAGCCGCATCGTGCCGCCCAGATCGCCATCCGATTCGCGCTTCTGGATACCCTCGGGGCTCATCCATTCGGTAATCATGCCGACGACCGGTTCGTCGGTCGGGCCGAATTCGGTCGACGACGCGCTCGGAATGCCGCCGGTCGTGCGCACGCCCTCGATACACGCCATCTGCATGCCGAAGCAGATGCCGAAATAGGGCACCTTGCGTTCGCGGGCGAAGCGGACGCTGGCGATCTTGCCCTCGGCACCCCGTTCGCCGAAGGCGCCGGGGACGAGGATCGCATGACACGGCTCGAGCTCGGCGGCGACCAGGTCGTGATCGCCCTCGAACAGCTCGGCGTCGATCCAGCGGATATTGACCTTCACCCGGTTGGCGATCCCGCCATGAACGAGCGCCTCGTTCAGCGACTTGTACGCATCCTGCAGCCCGACATATTTGCCGACCACGCCGATCGTGACCTCGCCTTCGGGGTTCTGAAGCCGGTCCATGATGTCGCTCCAGCGCGACAAGTCGGGCGTACCCTCCGGTTCGATGCCGAAGGCGCGGAGCACTTCGGCGTCGAGCCCCTCGGCATGATATTGTTCGGGCACCGCATAGATGCTCGGCGCATCGAGCGCGGGGATGACCGCGCCGGCCGGCACGTTGCAGAACAGTGCGATCTTGGCGCGCTCGCTCGCCGGCAGCGGCTTTTCGCAGCGGCAGACCAGCACGTCGGGCTGCACGCCCAGCGCCGCCAGTTCACGGACCGAATGCTGGGTCGGCTTGGTCTTCAGCTCGCCCGCCGCCGCGATGTACGGCACCAACGTGACGTGGATGCTGATCGACCGGCCCCGACCCAGTTCGTTCTTGAGCTGGCGGATCGCCTCGATGAACGGCAGCGATTCGATGTCGCCGACCGTCCCGCCGATCTCGCACAGCACGAAATCGAGATCCTGCCCGTCGTCGTCGACGGTATCGGCCTGCGCGAACGCCTTGATCGCGTCGGTGACGTGGGGGACGACCTGTACCGTCGCGCCCAGATAATCGCCGCGCCGTTCGCGCTGAATGATCGTCTGATAGATACGGCCGGACGTTACGTTGTCCGACTGGTGCGCCGCGACGCCGGTGAAGCGTTCATAATGGCCGAGATCGAGGTCGGTCTCCGCCCCGTCGTCGGTCACATACACTTCGCCATGCTGATAGGGCGACATCGTGCCCGGATCGACGTTCAGATAGGGATCGAACTTGCGGATGCGGACCTTGTAGCCGCGCGCCTGCAAGAGTGCTGCGAGAGAGGCCGCCATGAGGCCCTTGCCGAGCGACGAAACCACGCCGCCGGTGATGAAGATATACCGCGCCATGGGAGATATCGCCTAGCGTCGAACGCCATCGCCGCCAAGCGCGGGATTGCTCCCACGCCCGCGAAATACGACGGACCGGTTGATGAAAGTGGGTTTAGCGGGCCAGCGGGACCGCGCCGTTGTCGGCAGCGGGGGCGCCGGTCAGGTTGCCGATCGGATCGGCAGCGGGATTGACCGGCGCGCTGGCGGCGGGCGGCGGGGTCGTCGGCCGCGCCAGCGAGGTATCGATCGAGTTCGCCCCCCGATTCGCCGCGATCACCGCCAGCGCGATGCTCATCGCGATGAACAGTCCGGCGAGGATCGCGGTCGCCCGCGTCAGGAAATCGGCCGCCCCGCGCGCCGACATCAGCCCCGACGGGCTACCGCCGGTGGTCAGCCCGCCGCCTTCCGACTTCTGCATGAGGATCACCGTCACGAGCAGCGCAGCGATGATCGCATGAACGACGAGCAGGAAGGTGAACATGGTCGGGGAACATTTCCGAAAGAAAGGAGTGCGAGTGCGAAGCGCGCCACATAGGCGAGCGCGCTGCGCCAATCAACCGAGCGCCACCGACCAATCCGTAACATTATCGTATCGAACCGGAAACCAAGCGCGCAATTGCGACGTTCATCTTTCGACCCCGCCTCACGGCCTGTATCGACGTTAGGTTGCTGCGATGTTCCCAACGATCCCGCTGAAGAAATGGATGGATGGCTTGGTCGACTATGTCCGCTCGGGCGAGCCGGACCTGACCAACCGGCAGATGGCGCTGATGATGATCGTCTATCTGCAACCCGGCCCTCACACCGTGCGCGGCCTTGCCCGGGCGCTGAACGTATCAAAGCCGGTCGTAACGCGCGCCTTGAATCGTTTGGGCACGCTCGGCTATCTCCGCCGCCAACGCGACGATGCCGACAAGCGCAACATCTTCGTCGCGCAGACCAGCGAAGGGGCCAATTTTCTTGCAGAGTTCGGGCAGTTCATGGGCGGCGACGGCGTCGGCGACTACCAACGACGCGCCAGCGCGTAACCGCTTCGCGCTGAGCGGCCGTTCGATTGCGCTCGATTCCCGGATCGATGCGGTCCGCCGCGATCTGGCCGATATCCGCCTCGCCGACCGGGTGTTCGCTCCGCATTATGCCGTACCCGCCCGCCGCAGCATCGGGGCTGCGACCGCGATCCTCGATGCGCCGGACGGCGGCATCGTGTCGCAGGCGCTGGCTGGTGAGCCGTTCGACGTCCTCGAATTCACCTCGACCCATGGCTGGGGCCGATCGCCGATCGACGGCAGCGTCGGATTCGTGCCGCGCGATGCGCTGGTCGATGCGTATGACACGTCGCACATCGTCTGCGCCGCGAAGGCGGTGGTTCATGCCGAACGTGCGCTGGAGCGCCCCCTGCCCTATGCGTTGCCGATGGGTAGCCGGGTCGCGGCCGTACCGGCGAACGACGAGTGGTATGAGGTCGATGGCGGCTACGTCCTGCGCGCGACGCTACGGCCGCTGGACGACGCGACGAGCGATCCGGTTGCCCATGCGATCCGCCTGAAGGGGGTACCGTCCCTGCCCGGCGGGCGTTCGGGCGACGGGGTCGATGCGGCGGGGCTGGTCTTCCTCGCGCTGTCGCTGGCCGGTTCGCCGCCGCCCCGTTTCCTCGACCTGCAGGCGGAGACAATCGGTACGCCGCTGGCGGCGGGCGATCCGCTTCGACGCGGCGACTTGATCTTCTTTAACGACCATGTCGCAATGCTGGTCGATACCGATACCGCCATCCATGCCGACGACGTCGTGCGGTGCGAACCCGTCGCCGCGCTCGACCGGTTCGGCCCCATTCGCGCCCGGAGGCGCCCCGCATGACCGTTCGCGTCTTCATCGACGGTGCCGCCGGCACCACTGGCCTCGAAATCGCCGACCGGCTGGCGGGCCGGGCCGATATCGACTTCATCACCCTCGACGATGCCCGGCGCAAGGATGCGACGGCGCGGCGCGAGGCGCTGAACGATGCCGATTTCGTCATCCTCTGCCTGCCCGACGATGCCGCGCGCGAGGCGGTGGCGCTGATCGACAACGATCGCACCCGCGTAATCGACGCATCGACCGCGCACCGCGTCGCCGATGGCTGGACCTATGGCATGGCCGAGCTGGAGCCGTCGCAACCCGGCGCGATCGCGACGGCGATGCGGGTGTCGAACCCCGGCTGCTATCCGACCGGCTTCCTCGCGCTGGTTCGGCCGCTGGTGCGCGCCGGGCTGATTCCGCACGAATGGCCGGTCAGCGTCAACGCCGTCTCGGGCTATTCGGGCGGCGGCAAGGCGATGATCGCCGCGTTCGAGAATGGCGAGACCGATACCGCATGGCTCGGCTATGGCCTGTCGCTGGCGCACAAGCATGTGCCAGAAATGCAGCGCCACGCCCGCCTTGCCCATCCGCCGCTGTTCCAGCCTTCGGTAGCGCGCGCCTATCGCGGAATGGTCATCGAGGTGCCGTTGCCGCTCTTCGCCTTCCACCGCCGCCCCAGCCTGTCGGCGATCGAGCAGACGTTGCGCGAGGCCTATCGCGAATCGCCGGTGGTACGCGTGCTCGATGGCGACGACAGCGCGATCCCGATCGAGGCCGATGCCGGCACCGACCGCCTGTCGCTGCGCGTGTTCGGCAATATGGAGACGGGCCAGGCACGGCTGATCGCGACGCTCGACAATCTGGGCAAGGGCGCGGCGGGCGCGGCGGTGCAGAACTTCAACCTGATGGCCGGGTTCGACCAGACGGCGGGGCTGACGCTCTGAGTGCGGCCCGCCGGCCGCACGCACTATTCTGACGATCGACGCAATCGTTTCGCAGCGCATACCTATGCCGCCTTCGCGTTTGCGAAATAGGCTGCTAGGAGCGCGCACGACCGAGTTTGAAGATAGGAGCACGCATGACGAGGCAAGCGGTAGCGAAGCTGCTGTTGTTCGGCGCGACCGGGGATTTGTCGCAACGGATGCTGCTCCCCTCGCTCTACGGCCTCCATGCCGATGGTCTGTTGCCCGAGGGGCTGACGATCACCGGCACCGCGCGGCACGAGCATGACGACGAAGGGTTCCGCGCGTTCGCCAAACACGCGCTCGACCAGTTCCTGCCCGACGATCGCAAGGACGAAGTGGCAATCGACGGCTTTCTCGCGCGGCTCCACTATCAGCCACTCGACGCGTCGAACGTCGAAGGCTTTGCCGACCTCGCCACGAAGCTCGGCGACATTTCGGGCGGCCTCGCCATCTTCCTGTCGACTGCGCCGTGGTTGTTCGGCCCGACTATCACCGGCCTCAAGAGCGCCGGCCTCGCCGGTCCGAACGTTCGCATCAGCCTCGAGAAGCCGCTGGGCAAGGATCTCGAATCGAGCCGCGAGATCAACGATCTGGTCGCGGCGGCCTTTCCCGAGGAGCGGACCTTCCGCATCGACCATTATCTCGGCAAGGAAACCGTCCAGAACATTCTCGCGCTGCGCTTCGGCAATGCGATGTTCGAGCCGGTGTGGAACGCGCGCGGCATCGACCATGTCCAGATCACCATTTCGGAGACGGTCGGCCTCGAAGGGCGCGCCGGCTATTATGACGAGGTCGGGGCGTTGCGCGACATGGTGCAGAACCACGTCCTGCAACTCGTCGCGCTGATCGCGATGGAGCCGCCCGCCAAGTTCGACGGCACCTCGATCCGCGACGAAAAGGTCAAGGTCCTGCGCTCGCTGCGCAAGATCGGCGCGGCCGAGGTCAACACCCATACCGTCACCGGCCAGTATGACGCCGGCGCGGTCAAGGGCGAAATCGTGCGCGGCTATGACGAGGAACTGGGCAAGGATTCGGACACCGAAACCTTCGTCGCGGTGAAGGCGCATATCGACAACTGGCGCTGGCAGGGCGTGCCCTTCTATCTGCGCACCGGCAAGCGGATGCAGGATCGCCATTCGGAAATCTCGATCCAGTTCAAACCGGTACCGCACTCGATCTTCGCCGATCGCGGCGGGCGACTGCAGCCCAACACGCTGGTCATCCGCCTGCAGCCGGAGGAATATGTCCGCCTGCTGGTCATGGCCAAGGAACCGGGCCTCGACCGCGACGGCGTGCGCCTGCGCGAAGTGCCGCTCGACCTGTCGCTGACCACCGCCTTTGCCGGCACCCGCCGCCGCATCGCCTATGAGCGGTTGCTGCTCGACCTGATCGAAGGCGATCCGACGCTGTTCGTCCGCCGTGACGAAGTCGAGGCGCAGTGGCAATGGATCGACGCGATCCGCGACGGGTGGAAAGCGAACGCGACCAGCCCCAAGGGCTATCCGTCGGGTAGCTGGGGGCCGAATGCCAGCGTCGCGTTGACCGAACGCGATGGGGTGACGTGGAACGAGTGAGCGGCTGACGCGCTCCCTTCCCCGGTCCCCGCTTAGATTTTTGCAGGATAAGAGACACATGACCGAGATCGAATGGTGGGAATATGACGAGCCCGCCGAATTCGCCGAAGCGCTGGCCGGCGATATCCAGTTCATCATCGAATCGGCGATCGACGCGCGCGGCGCGGCGGTAATCGCGCTTGCCGGCGGTCGCACCCCCGCCCCGATCTATGACAAGCTGATCAAGGCCAAGCTCGACTGGAAGCGGGTGACGATCGTCCCGACCGACGACCGCATCGTGCCGATGGGCGACGCACTGTCGAACGTCACCGGCCTTGCCAAGATATTCCTGCCCAAGGGTGCGCGGGTCATCCCGCTGACCGCCGAGAAGGCCGCGGATTACAAGGCGGCGGGCCGCGCCGCCGATGCCCGCTTGCAGGATCTGCACTGGCCGCTCGACCTGTGCCTGCTCGGCATGGGCGCCGATGGCCATACCGCGTCGATCTTTCCCGGCCCCGATCTGGCCGAGGCGCTGACCGGTCCCAAGGAACGCCGCGCGCTGGGCGTCATGCCCGACCCGCTGCCGCCCGAGGCCCCCGTCGCCCGTGTGACGCTCAGCCATGCCGCGATTGCTTCGGCGCGCGCGCTGATGATCGCCATTACCGGGGACGAAAAGAAATCGGTGCTTGAACGCGCCGTCGATCAGGGCGCATCCTCAACCTATCCGATCGGCCGCGTGCTGGCCGAAGTCGAACTTCCCGTCGATATCCACTGGAGCCGCTGATGGCCCTCAACGCCACGATCGCCGCCGTCACCGACCGCATCATCGAAGCGTCGCGCGACAAACGCGCCGCCTATCTCGCGCTGATCGATCGGGAGCGCGAAAGTGGCGTCGACCGGCCGATGCTCGGCTGCGCGAACCTCGCCCATGCCTATGCCGGCACCGACGAGGATCGCGATGCGATGCGGCCCGCCAACCGCATGAATATCGGCATCGTCACCGCCTATAACGACATGCTGTCGGCGCATGCGACCTATTACCGCTATCCCGAACAGATGAAGGTCTGGGCGCGCGAGGCGGGCGTGACGGCGCAGGTCGCGGGCGGCGTGCCGGCGATGTGCGATGGCGTGACGCAGGGATTTCCGGGCATGGAATTGTCGCTGTTCAGCCGCGACACCATCGCGCTGTCGACGGCAGTGTCGCTGAGCCACGGCACGTTCGAGGGCGCGGCGCTGCTCGGCATCTGCGACAAGATCGTACCGGGGCTGTTGATGGGCGCGCTGCGCTTCGGCCACCTGCCGATGGTGCTGATCCCCGGCGGCCCGATGCGGTCTGGCATCCCCAACAAGCAGAAGGCCGCCGTCCGCGAAGCCTATGCCGAGGGTAAGGTCGGGCGCGAGGAACTGCTCGACGCCGAGATCGCCGCCTATCATGGCAAGGGTACCTGCACCTTCTATGGCACCGCCAATTCGAACCAGATGATGATGGAGGCGATGGGGCTGCACGTTCCCGACGCCGCCTTCGCCAATCCGGGAACGAAGCTGCGCCAGGAATTGACCCGCCACGCCGTCCACCGGTTGGCAGAGATCGGCTGGGACGGCGACGATTACCGCCCGATCGGCCGCGTCGTCGATGAGAAGGCGATCGTGAATGCGGCGATCGTGCTGCTCGCGACCGGCGGGTCCACCAACCATCTGATCCACCTGCCCGCCATCGCGCGTTCGGCCGGGATCATCATCGACTGGGAAGACTTCAACCGGTTGAGCCAGGCGGTGCCGCTGCTGACGCGCGTCTATCCGAACGGATCGGCCGATGTGAACGGGTTCGAGGATGCCGGCGGTCCGTCCTTCGTCATTCGCGAATTGCTGAACGGCGGTTTGATGCATGGCGACGTGATGACGATCGCGAAGGACGGCATGGCTGCCTATGGTCGCAAGTCGGCTATCGAGAACGAGCAGCTGGTCTGGAAGGAGCATGGCCCGGTCAGCGGCGACGATACCATCGTCCGCACCGTCGCCAATCCATTCAACGAGGAAGGCGGCTTCCGCATCCTCCAAGGCAATATCGGCCGCGCGTGCATCAAGGTGTCGGCAGTCGACCGCGATCGCTGGATCATCGAAGCGCCGTGCCGCGTGTTCAGCGATCAGGCGTCGGTGCAGGCCGCGTTCAAGGCGGGTGAGCTCGACCGCGACGTCGTGGTCGTCGTCCGCCATCAGGGGCCGCGCGCCAATGGCATGCCCGAACTGCACAAGCTGACCCCGCCGCTGGGCGTGCTGCAGAACCGCGGCTACCGCGTCGCGCTGGTCACCGACGGGCGCATGTCGGGCGCGTCGGGCAAGGTGCCGGCCGCGATCCATCTGTCGCCGGAAGCGCTGGGCGGCGGGCCGATCGGCAAGCTGCGCGATGGTGACATCGTCCGCCTCGACGCCGATGCCAACACGCTGGAGGCGCTGGTTCCGGCCGACGAATGGGCGGCGCGCGAGCATGCGCCGGTGCCGCCGGAGGCCGATGGCACCGGTCGCGAGATTTTCGCGATGATGCGGCAGGGGGCGAGCGAGGCCGAAGCCGGAGCATCGGCGATGCTGGCGGCGGCGGGGCTGTAAGCGACCAAAATGTACGAACGTACCCCCGCGGAGGCGGGGGTCCAGAGCCACAAGCGTCGACCTGCGCGACTCTGGATCCCCGCCTTCGCGGGGATACGCAAAAGGGGTAAAGGGGAGAGGTAATGGAAGTCGTTGCGGTAGATATCGGCGGCACGCACGCCCGCTTCGCGATCGCCGAGGTCGAGGATGGGCGCGTCGTCCACCTCGGCGAGCCGATCACGCAGAAGGTCGCCGAACATGGCAGCCTGCAACTCGCATGGCGGGCATTCGAACGCGATCTGGGCCGTCCGCTACCCAAGGCAGCCAGCCTCGCGGTTGCCTCGCCGGTCAACGACACGCTCATCAAGTTCACTAACAATCCGTGGATCATCCGTCCGCCGCTGATGCAGGAACGGCTGGGCGTCGAAACCTGGACGATCATCAACGATTTCGGCGCGGTCGGCCATGCGGTCGCTCAGGTTGCGGAGGAAGATTTCATCCACCTGTGCGGTCCCGAAGGCCCACTGCCGGACAAGGGCATCGTCACCATCTGCGGTCCCGGCACCGGCCTCGGCGTCGCGCAGTTGCTGCGCACGGCCGAGCGCTATCACGTCCTCGAAACCGAAGGCGGGCATCAGGATTTCGCACCGCTCGACGGGATCGAGGATGCGCTGCTCAAGCGCTTGCGCAAGGCGCATGGCCGCGGCTCGAACGAGCGCGCCTGCGCCGGGCCGTCGATCGTCGCATGGTACGAAACGCTCGCCGAGATCGAGGGCGTGTCGGTGCCGCACAGCGACGACAAGACGATCTGGGCCGCGGCGCTGGACGGCAGTGACAGCATCGCCGTCGCCGCGCTGGACCGTTTCTGCCTGACGCTTGGCGCGGTCGCGGGCGATCTTGCACTGGCGCAGGGGGCGAAGGCGGTAGTGATCGCCGGCGGCCTCGGCCTGCGGCTGAAGGACCATCTGCTCGAATCGGGGTTCGGCACGCGCTTCACCGCGAAGGGCCGGTTCCAGACGCTGATGGCGGGCATCTCCGTCAAACTCATCACCCATCCCCAACCCGGCCTGTTCGGGGCCGCCGCCGCCTTTGCGCAGGAGCACGCTCGATGACCGTCACCATTGCCGACATCATGCAGACCAGCCCGGTCATCCCGGTCCTCGTTGTTCACGACGCGGCTGAGGCGCGCCCGATGGCCGAAGCGCTGGTCAAAGGGGGCTTGCGCGTCCTCGAAGTCACCCTGCGCACGCCCGCTGCACTCGAAGCCATTGCCGAGATGAAGAAGGTCGATGGCGCGATCGTCGGCGCTGGCACCGTCGTCAACGGCGACCAGTTCAAGCAGGCCATGGATGCGGGCAGCGAGTTCATCGTCTCGCCGGGCCTGACCGAAACGATCGCGCGGCCGATCATCGACAGTCGCGTACCGTTCCTGCCTGGTATCGCCAATGCCGGCGACATCATGCGCGGGCTCGACCTGGGCCTGACCCATTTCAAATTCTTCCCCGCCGAAGCATCGGGCGGATTGAAGGCACTGAAGGCGCTTGCCGCCCCCTTCTATCAGGCGAAATTCTGCCCGACCGGCGGCATCACCGAAGCGACTGCGCCAGAATGGCTGGCGTTCGATCCCGTGCTGTGCGTCGGCGGCAGCTGGATCGTCGGCGCGACCCATGCGGAAACCGAAACGCGCGCGCATGCGGCGGCAGGTCTGAAAGCCTGAAAATCCTCCCCATTCATGGGGAGGGGGACCGTCCGGCGCAGCCGGATGGTGAGGGGGATCGCCGCGAAAGATAGCGTTGCGGGTTAGGAGATCCCCCTCCACCATGCTTCGCATGGTCTTCCTCCCCGCGCAGCCGGGAGAAATTAAGACTACCTACATCTCGCCCCGCGCCCTGCGGATGTCGTACCACTTCTTCACATTGGCATTATGCTCGGCCAGCGTGTCGGCAAACACATGGCCGCCGCTGCCGTCCGCGACGAAATACAGCGCCTTCGTCTCCGCCGGATCGAGCACCGCATCGATCGACGCCTTGCCTGGATTGGCGATCGGCCCGACCGGCAGCCCGGCCGATGCATAGGTGTTGTACCCGTTCTTGGCCTGCAACTCCGACCGGCGGATGCGGCGCCCCAGCGGCTTGCCCTTGGTGATCGGGTAGATGACGGTCGGATCGGCCTGCAACCGCATCCCGGTGCGCAGCCGGTTCGAATAGACCGCGGCCACCATCCGGCGTTCAGAGGGTTTACCGGTTTCCTTCTCGACGATCGAGGCAAGGATGATCGCCTCGCGCGGAGTCTTCACCACCGTCGTCGGTTTGCGCTTCTTCCATGCATCGGCAAGATAGCGGTCCATCGCCGCCTGCATCCGCTCGACCAGAGCGGTGCGGCTGCCGTCGCGTTCATAGCTGTAGCTGTCGGGCAGGACGCTGCCCTCGGCGGGCAGCGGTGCGGTGCCGTCCATTTGCGGCGCCTTCGCCACCGCTTCCTGTACCAGTACCGACGGCCAGCCTTCTGGTACCATCACGAAGCGCTGCAGGGTCTTGCCGCCCTGCAACAGTTCGAGCACATCCGCCTGGCTCAGTCCCTTCGGGATGCGATATTCGCCGGCCCGGATCGGTTCGTCGCTGCCGAGGAAACGGGCGAGCAACCGGAAGCGACCGGCCGAGCGGATCGCGCCGGCCTCCTCCAGCTTTTCGGCAGCCGCCGCAAGGCTCGCGCCTTGCGGTACGGTCACCGTCAGCGTCCGCTCCGCCGGACCGGCCCCGCCCCAGCTCTGGATGACGAGGAACAGCGCGCCGATCGCGAGCAGTCCGACGACCAGGCCGAGGCAACCGATCTGGCGCATCGCGTCAGATCGCCTTCATTACCAGTGACGCATTGGTGCCGCCAAAACCGAACGAGTTGTTCAGCACCGCCTTCACCTTCCGCTCCTGCGCGGTGTGCGGAACGAGGTTCACGCCCGCGCAATTCTCCGACGGATTGTCGAGGTTCAGCGTCGGCGGGACGATGCCGTCGCGCATGGCGAGGATGCAGAAGATGCTCTCGACCGCACCAGCGCCGCCCAGCAGGTGGCCGATCGCCGACTTGGTCGACGACATCGCCAGCCCGCCGATCGCGTCGCCGAACAGCCGACGCACCGCGCCCAGTTCCAGTTCGTCGCCGAGCGGGGTCGAGGTGCCGTGCGCGTTGATATAGTCGATGTCCGACAGCGCTAGGCCCGACTTGCGCATCGCCATTTCCATCGAACGGAACGCGCCCGACCCTTCGGGATGCGGGGCAGTTACGTGATAGGCGTCGCCCGACAGGCCATAGCCGATGACTTCGGCATAGATTTTCGCGCCGCGCGCCTTGGCCCGCTCATATTCCTCGAGCACGACGACGCCCGCGCCCTCGCCCATCACGAAGCCGTCGCGGTCACGGTCATAGGGACGCGACGCCTTTTCCGGCTGATCGTTGAACGCGGTCGACAGCGCACGCGCCTGTGCGAAACCGGCAATGCCGAGCGGACAGATCGCGCCCTCGGCACCGCCCGCGAGCATGACGTCGGCATCGTCCATCGCGATCATCCGCGCGGCGTCGCCGATCGAATGGGCGCCGGTCGAACAGGCGGTGACCACCGCATGGTTCGGTCCCATCAGCCCGTATTTGATCGAAACCTGCCCCGAAATCAGGTTGATGAGGCGGCCATGGACGAAGTGTGGCGAGACGCGCGACGGGCCCTTGTTCTCGCACACCAGCGATTCACTGGCGATGCCCGGCAGGCCGCCGATGCCCGCACCGATCGAGCAGCCGGCGCGATAGCGTTCTTCCTCGCTCATGTCGGTCAGGCCGGCATCTTCCAGCGCCTGTCCGGCGGCGTCGATGCCGAAGATGATGAACGGATCGACCTGCCGTTGGATCTTGTGATCGACGCGCAGTCCGGGATCGAAACCATAAGCGTGGTCGGCCGGCTTCACCTCACAGGCGATCCGGCACTTCTGGTTCGACGCATCGAAATGCGTGATCGGACCCGCCCCGGATTTTCCGGCGATCAGGTTCTTCCACGCGGTTTCCACCTCGGCACCCAGCGGGGTCACGAGGCCGAGGCCGGTCACGACTACGCGGCGCATGGCATTACTCTCCGTTCAGATACTTAACGAACGACCCCCCGCCCATGGCTGTTCGCCGGGACGGGGGGCCGTGATGGTTTCGGCAGATGGCGGGACGCAGGTCGCGTCCCCGCCGGATCAGCCCTTGTGCTCGTCGATATAGGTGATCGCGTCCTTGACGGTCGTGATCTTCTCGGCGGCATCGTCGGGAATCTCGACGCCGAATTCTTCCTCGAACGCCATCACCAGCTCGACGATGTCGAGGCTGTCGGCGCCCAGATCGTCGATGAAGCTCGCGTCTTCGGTAACCTTTTCCGCTTCGACGCCGAGATGCTCGACGACGATCTTCTTCACGCGTTCGGCAGTCTCGCTCATATTCATTCCCTCTTCACATCCGGGGTGTATCGTACCTGAACGCCCCTAAAGCGCGTCCGGCCTTGGCGCAAGTCCGTGGCTTAACCCTTGGCAGCGAATAGCCGTGCGAGCGTTGCGGCGTTATAGGCATAACCGCCCATCAGCCGCTGCACCCGCGTATCGCCCTTCTGCGCGCCGGCCAGATTCATCATGCCGCTCATGAAACTGTCGACCTGCGCCGTCTGCTTGCGCGCGAGAAAGGCGTTGAGGACGGCAGGCGGAGTCTGGCTCAGCCGGCGGTTGACGGCGATCGGATCGACGCCCTTCGCGCTCAAGCCCGACGCCAGCGCCTCGACCGCGATGCTGGTGACGACGATCTCCCCGGCGCGGGTATCGGCCTTGCCGGTGCCGGGCTGGCAGGCCGCGGCATGGGCGCGCGCCTTCCGAACTAGCGCCTCGGTCGCGGGGGCAGGCTTCTTACCCTCCAGCACGCCGACGATCATGCCCTGTTGCAGGCGCGCCATATCGGCCTTTGGCATCTTGGTCGCGACGCAGCGGACGACATTCGCATCGCCCGTCGCCAGCATCGCCGCCATCAGCATTACGCTCATACCATCGCCATCCCGCCATTCACATGGATCGTCTGGCCGGTGACATAGCCGGCCTCGCGGCTGACGAGATAGGCAACCGCTGCCGCCACGTCATCGCCAGCGCCCAACGCTCCGGCGGGAATCTTGGTTAGCAGGGCGGTTTTCTGCGCCTCGGGCAGCACTTCGGTCATGGCCGAGGCGATGAAGCCCGGTGCGACGCAATTGACGGTAATGCCGCGGCTGGCCAGTTCGGCGGCCATAGCCTTTGACATGCCGACCAGACCCGCCTTCGACGCGGCATAGTTGGCCTGCCCGGGATTGCCGGTCTGCCCGACGACCGAGGTGATCGAGACGATGCGGCCGAAGCGCGCCTTCATCATCGGCTTGGCAGCGGCGCGGCACAGGCGGAACGCGGCTTCGAGGTTGACGCGGATCACCTGATCCCATTCGTCGTCCTTCATCCGCATGGCGAGATTGTCGCGGGTCACGCCGGCATTGTTGACGAGGATGTCGAGCTTGCCGAGCGCGGCCACCGCCTGCGGCACGAGGCCGTCGACGGCGGCGCCGTCGGACAGGTTGCAGGCGATCGCGACATGCTCGCCGCCCAGTTCATCGCGAAACGCATCGAGCTTCGCGGCATTCGAGCCGGACACGGCGAGGCGCGCGCCCTGTGCGGCGAGGGCCTTGGCAATGGCGGACCCGATCCCGCCACTGGCACCGGTTACGAGGGCGGTCATTCCCGATAAGTCGAACATGTGCAAATTCTCCAATAGATTCGGATTACAACCGCCCAACCAGCGCCTCGATGTCGGCCATCGCCACCACGCTGGTCACGGTTGCGTCGGGGGCGATGCGCTTGACCATGGCGCCCAGCACCTTGCCGCCCAGTTCGACGAAGTCGCTGACGCCCGCGTCCTGCATCGCCAGCACCGATTCCCGCCAGCGGACCATGCCGGTCACCTGCTCGACCAGCAGGCGGCGGATCGTTTCCGGGTCGGCTACGGGCGCGGCGGTGACGTTGGCGTAGACCGGGACGACCGGCGCCGACAGCGCGACGTCGGCGAGCGCCGCCGCCATCGCGTCGGCGGCCGGCTGCATCATCGGGCAGTGGAACGGCGCCGACACCGGCAGCACGACCGCGCGCTTGATCCCCATTTCCTTGGCCAGCGGGACCGCGCGCTCGATCGCGGCCCTCGCGCCCGAGATTACGACCTGCGACGGATCATTGTCATTGGCGACGGTGCAGACGTCCCCCTCCGCCGCCGCTTCGGCCAGTGCCTGAGCCTTGGCTAGGTCGGCGCCGAGCAGCGCGGCCATCGCCCCCTCACCCACCGGCACCGCCGCCTGCATCGCCTGCCCGCGCAGTTTCAGCAGCCGCGCGGTCGTCGACAGGTCGAGCGCGCCCGCGGCACACAGCGCAGTATATTCGCCGAGCGAATGGCCCGCGACGAAATCCGCCTTGTCGGCCAGCCGCACCCCGCCCTCGCGCTCCAGCACGCGCAGCGTCGCGATGGCGTTGGCCATGATCGCGGGCTGCGCATTCTCGGTCAGCAGAAGTTCGGCATCGGGACCCTCGGTCATCAGCCGGAACAGATGCTGGCCCAGCGCCTCGTCGACCTCCTGAAACACCTCGCGCGCATGCGGGCTGGCGGCGGCGAGCGCCGCGCCCATGCCGACCGACTGGCTGCCCTGTCCGGGAAAGAGGAATGCGCGCATCGATAGCTCCTGACGAAAATGTTGGCGCGGCCTAGTCGCTCGGGGCGACCGGGCGCAAGACCGCTTGCGTTTCGCGGACGATCGGCTATGGGCTCCAGCTTCGGGGTGACGGGCGACCGCCGCCCCGACATGCATTTGAAGACGACAGCCGGAGGGGCGTTCGCGATTGGCGCGGCGTCAGCGATCGGCCAACAGACGAGAAAGACACATGGCTCTCTACGAGCACGTGTTCCTTGCGCGCCAGGATCTGGCACAGGCGCAGGTGGACGCGCTGGCGGAAACCGCCACCAAGATCGTTCAGGACATGAACGGCAAGGTCGTCAAGACCGAGACCTGGGGCCTGCGCAGCCTCGCCTATCGCATCGCGAAGAACCGCAAGGCGCATTACGTCATGCTCGAAATCGACGCGCCGGGCGACGTCGTGGCCGAGCTGGAGCGTCAGACGCAGATTAACGAAGACGTGATCCGCTTCATGACCGTCAAGGTCGACGCCCATGAAGAAGGTCCGACCGTGATGATGCGCAAGAGCGAGCGTTCGGAGCGTGGCGACCGCCGTGGCGGCCGTGATCGCGACGATCGTGGCGACCGTGGTCCGCGCCGTGAGCGCGAGCCGTCGGCCGAAGTCGAAGCGTAAGGAGCAGCACCCATGGCACGTCCGTTTTTCCGCCGCCGCAAGAGCTGCCCCTTCTCCGCGAAGGACGCTCCCCGGATCGATTACAAGGATGTTCGTCTGCTGCAGGGCTTCGTGTCCGAACGCGGCAAGATCGTCCCGTCGCGCATCACTTCGGTGAGCGCCAAGAAGCAGCGCGAACTGGCCCAGGCCATCAAGCGCGCCCGCCATCTGGGCCTGCTGCCCTACATCGTTAAGTAAGGAGCGCCCGACATGGACGTCATTCTGCTGGAACGCGTCGAGAAGCTCGGCGCCATCGGCGACGTGGTGAAGGTAAAGGACGGCTTCGCCCGTAACTTCCTGCTGCCGCGCAAGAAGGCGCTGCGCGCCAACGAAGCCAACAAGAAGGTGTTCGAGGCGAACCGCGAGCGGATCGTCGCCGAAAATGCCGCCCGTCGTACCGACGCCGAAGCCGAAGCCAAGACGCTGGAAGGCGTGTCGGTCACGCTGATCCGTCAGTCGTCGAACACTGGCCAGCTCTACGGTTCGGTCGCGGTCCGCGATCTGGTCGAAGCGCTTGTCGCCGACGGCCACAAGGTCGACAAGTCGCAGGTCGTGCTCGATCGCCCGATCAAGGCGATCGGCCTGTACGACGTGAAGGTTGCGCTGCACCCCGAAGTCACCACCATCGTCAAGGTGAACGTCGCCCGTTCGCCGGAAGAAGCCGAGATGCAGGCGCAGGGCGTCGACGTCATGGCGTCGATGTTCGAGCGTGACGACGCCGGCTTCACCGAAGACTATGACCCCAACGCCGAGCCGGGCGACATCGCCCGCGACGACGCGAACGAAGAAGCGCAGGGCTGATCCCCTCGCCTCAACGAACAACGAAAGGCCGCCGGAGCGATCCGGCGGCCTTTTGTTTTTGCGATGGGCGCGGGTGTGGCGAAGGCGGTTACGGGCAGACGACGCAGGTCCCGATGACGGCGGCAAGCGGGATCAGCGACAGGATCAGCGGAACGGCCTTGGCCATGACAAATGCCTTTGTTGACAGGGTTTGTCGGTTCAATTCCGCAACGGGCAAAAGGTTTCGCGGCGATGAACGGCTGGCGCGCGACGAAACGTCCTCCCCACGGCTTGACGCGACGAACGGCGCGGCGTAGGAGCGCCCCTCCCCGCAAGCGGCCCCTTCGTCTAGCGGTTAGGACGTCGCCCTCTCACGGCGAAAACACGAGTTCGATTCTCGTAGGGGTCACCAGCCGCGCCGACGCAATTGCCGTCACGGCGTTTTGGCAGCGCACCGCGGACGCCCCCCATCGCATCGGCAGAGCGGCAACCGCCGGGACGTGGTGCTGGCGAGCCCTAACGCCCCTTGTCCCACCCGCGTTGCCTGACCGCTTTCGCCATGGCACAGTCGGCCCTCCAGCGTTTCCGGAGGTTCGATGCGTTCGTTGTTGCTCGCCCCATGCCTGACCCTCGCCGCATCGGCGCTTGCGCAGACGGCCCATGCCCCGGTGTCGATCGAAACGGTCAAGGAAGCGACCCGAGTCCTGTCGTCCGACGCGTTCGAGGGGCGCGCGCCGGGTACGCCGGGCGAGGAGAAGACGCTCGCCTATCTCGCCGAACAATTCGCCAAGGCCGGACTGAAGCCCGGGAACAAGGGCAGCTGGTTTCAGGACGTGCCGCTGGTCGAGATCACCAGCCGCAACGTGTCGCCGCTGACCTTCACTGGCGCGGGCAGCCCGATCGCGCTCAACTATGGCCCCGACATGGTCGTCGCGACTTATCAGGTGACGCCGAAATCGGTCGTGGCAAACAGTGATGTCGTCTTCGTCGGCTATGGCATCAACGCGCCGGAAAAGGGGTGGAACGACTATGCCGGCACCGATGTGCGCGGCAAGACGGTGCTGATCCTGGTCAACGACCCCGATTATGCCAGCTCGACGCTCAACGGACCGTTCGGGGGCAAGGCGATGACCTATTATGGCCGCTGGACCTACAAGTTCGAGGAAGCGGCACGGCAGGGTGCCGCCGCCGCGATCATCATCCACGACACGGTGCCCGCCGCCTACGGCTGGAACGTCGTCCAGTCGAGCTGGACCGGACCGCAGCAGGTGGCCGACGCCGCCAACGACCATATGGATCAAAGCAAGGCGATCGGCTGGATGCAGCTGCCCGCGGCAAAGCGGCTGATCGCGGCGGCGGGGAAGAATTACGACCAGCTGGTCGCGGCCGCGCAGAAGAAGGGCTTTCGCGCGGTGCCGCTGAGCGGGGTCAGGGCAAGCGTGTCGTTCGACAATCAGGTGCGTCGCCATGCGTCCAAGAACGTGATCGGCATCCTGCCCGGCACCAAGCGTCCGGACGAGGTCGTACTGTTCACCGGCCATTGGGACCATCTCGGCCGGTGCGAGGCCGCGCCCGACGGCGACGATATCTGCAACGGCGCGATCGACAATGCGACCGGCACCGCCGCGTTGATCGGGCTGGCGCAGGCGAATGCGAAAGCCGGCGCGACCGAGCGCAGCCAGGTCTATCTGGCGGTTACCGGCGAGGAATCGGGGCTGCTCGGCTCGGCCTATTATGGCGACCATCCGGTCTATCCGCTCGCCACGACCGTGGGCGGCATCAACATGGATGCCCTGTCGGTCGCCGGGCCGGCGCGCAACGTCGTGGTCGTCGGCAAGGGCAAGTCGGAACTCGACACCTATCTGAACCGCGCGCTGGCCGCGCAGGGCCGGGTGGCGGAAGCCGATCCCAGCCCGCAGAACGGCTATTACTACCGCTCCGACCATTTCAGCCTCGCTAAGCATGGCGTGCCGATGCTGTATGTCGATTCGGGCGACGATCTGGTCGACGGCGGCAAGGCGGCCGGCGAAGCGGCGGCGAAGGACTATACCGAGAAGCGCTATCACGGTCCCAAGGACGAATATGATCCGAACTGGAACTGGGCGGGCGTCGCGCAGGATTTGAGCCTATTCTACACGGTCGGGCGCGAACTGGCGAATACGACTGCGTGGCCGAACTGGGTAGCGGGCGACGAATTCCGCGCCATCCGCGACCGCAGTCGCGCGGGGCAGTAGGCCGGTCTCCACCCGAGCGACGCGCCCCTTAAGCCGCGAGGCATAACCGTCCTTTCGGGCGATAGCGCTCTATTGTCCCGGTCCCAGGGAGCATAGAGCGCGCCCCGGCGTTCCGCTTGCGCAACGACCACTTCCGGCGCTCCGCCGAGTCGATAATATAGGGCAAGAAAGCATGGCGATCGTTCGGCGGCGTGTCGAATCCGGTGGATTCATCCTGTTCCTCGCGCTGGTGACGATCGGGCTGACGCTGGTCGTGTCGAGCTTTGCCGGCGCGCTGTTGTGGGCGGCACTGGCGGCGCTGTTGTTCCAGCCCTTGTTCCAGCGGTTGCTGCGCTGGCGGCCGGGGCAGCGCAATCTGGCGGCGGCACTGACTCTGCTCATCATCACCGTCGCCGTGGTCATCCCCGCCCTCGTCATTGCCAGCATGGTCGTCGAGCAGGCGGCGGGCGTCTATACCCAGTTGCGCAGCGGCCAGATCAACTTCGCGACCTATTTCGAACAGGTGCACAGCGCCCTGCCGCAACGCCTGCAGCATGCGATCGACAGCGCGGGCTTCGGCAGTCTCGAGCGGGCCCAGGCCCGTGTGTCCGAGGCGGTCGGTGCCAGCGCCAGCGTGCTCGCCCGCAGCGCGCTTTCCATCGGCGCCAATGCCGCCGCGTTCCTGCTCGCCTTCGGCGTCGGGCTGTACGTCACCTATTTTCTGCTCCGGGACGGCGACCGGCTAGGGCCGGCGATCGTGCGCTCGTTGCCGCTGGAACGCGACGTCGCGTGGCGGCTGGCCAACAAGTTCACCGCCGTCGTCCGCGCAACGATCAAGGGGTCGGGCGTGGTCGCGCTGGTGCAGGGGGCGCTCGGCGCGATCACCTTCTGGATCGTCGGCCTGCCCGCCGCTTTGCTATGGGGCGTGGTGATGGCGATCGCGGCGTTGCTGCCGGCGGTGGGGCCGGCGATCATCTGGACCCCGGTTGCGATCTATCTGCTCGCGACGGGTGCGATCTGGCAGGGGGTGGTCGTGATCGCGTCGGGCGTAATGGTCATCGGGCTGGCCGACAATATCCTGCGGCCGTTGCTGGTCGGGCGCGATACCGGCATTCCCGACTGGCTGGTGCTGGTGACGACGCTGGGCGGCATCGACCTGATGGGGCTGAGCGGGATCGTCGTCGGGCCGCTGGCCGGGGCGCTGTTCATCACCGCTTGGGGCATCCTGACCGAGCAGCGCGCCGGGCGAAACGCAGACGGTGACGACAAATCAACGGCATAGCTTGTAACGACGGTCGCACCGGGTCATCCTGCGCAAAACGTTGCCGGAGAGAGAGCCATGGACATCGGCCGTCGCGAACTGATCCTCACCGCCGCCGCCCTGTCGATCGCACCCGGTTGTGCATCGTTCGGCCAATCCGACCGCAAGCTCGGCTACGCCATTGTCGGCCTTGGCGGCTATGGCCTTGGCCGGATCATCCCCGAATTCGAGCATTGCGCGCATAGCCGCCTTGCTGCGGTGGTCAGCGGCGACCGGGCCAAGGCCGAGCGGGTGGCGAAGGAACACGGCCTGCCAGCCCGCGCTATCTATTCGTACGAGAATTACGACCGCATTCGCGACAATCCGGACATCGACATCGTCTATGTCTGCCTGCCCAATTCGATGCATGCCGAATATTCGATCCGCGCGTCGCAAGCGGGCAAGCATGTCCTGTGCGAAAAGCCGATGGCGGTGTCGGTCGCCGAATGCGAGGCGATGATCGCCGCCGCGCGCACGGCGAACCGCAAGCTGATGATCGGCTATCGCAGCCATTTCGAACCACATAACCGGGAAGCGATGCGCCTCGCCCGGACCGGCGCGGTCGGTCGGACCCGCTATGTCCGGTCCGAACATGGCTTCAATTTCGGCGACCCCAATGCGTGGCGGCTCAAGCGCGCGCTGTCGGGCGGCGGGTCGCTGATGGATATCGGCATCTATGCGTTGCAGGCGGTACGCTACATGACCGGCGAGGAACCCATCGCCGTCACCGCGCGCGAATCGACCGACCGCCGCGATCCGCGGTTTCGCGAGGTCGAGGACATGATCGACTTCACGCTCGATTTCCCCTCCGGCGCGATCGGCAGTTGCATGTCGATGTACAGCGCCAACCGCAACCAGATCCTGCTGATGGGTGAGACCGGCCGGATCGAGATGGAACCCGCGACCAGCTATAGCGGACAGCGACTCTGGGTCGGCGGCGACCGCGAGCGACAGGTGACGCCACCACCGGGGTCGGGCAGGAACCAGTTCGCAGCCCAGCTCGATCACCTGTCGGAATGCGCGGTCAGCGGGCGCGAACCGATCGTGTCGGGCGAGGAAGGATTACGCGACATGCGGATCATCGAAGCCATTTATCGATCTGCGCGTGAGGGGCGAACGATCCGGCTGGAGCCGCGCGCATGATGCTGGCGACGCTGGCACTGCTGCTGGCCGGACAAGCGGCGGACCCGACGAGCTTTGCGAGCAGCGCCGACGTCGCGGCGGAAGTCGAGGCGATGGGCAATGCGATGAAGCCCGACCAGAGATTTGCTTGGAAGCCGCTGGTCCGCGATGGCAGCCGGGTGGCGGCACTGGAATATTGGAAGGCGCCGGGACGTCCGGCGGTCCATCCCGATCAGGCGGAATATGCGATCGTCATCGCCGGCGAAGGCACGCTACGGGCGGGCGGCACGATGGTCGGCGGCCGGCAGACCCAGCCGGGCCTGATCGAGGGTGACCGCATCGACGGCGCGACCGAGCGGCGGTTGCGTCCGGGCGACGTGATGCTGATCCCGGCGGGGGTGCCGCACTGGTTCGGGATCACCGGCGACCGGCTGGTGTTGCTCGGCACCAAGCTGCCGACGAAATGAGCGGGCAGGAACCCCTGCCCGCCCGTCACGATCAGAACTTCACGCCAGCGCGCGCGTAGAGATAACGCCCGTTGAAGCCAAATGGCGAGAAGCTCGAGTATGGAATGAAATAGTTGTTGATCGCCGTCGCGCCGAGGATCGGATTGCGCGTCGGATAGACGTCGAACAGGTTGTTCGCGCCGATCGCCAGTTCGAACTGCCCCGGCGTCGCGCGGAGTTCGACGTCGGTCAGCCACTTGGGTTCGAGCTCGACGTCGGTCGCCGCCGCCCCGCCAGGCGACAGGGTGTTGCCGAAGCGGTTGGTGCGCGCGGTCAAGCCGAAGATGCCCTGCGACCAGTCGAGCCCGGCATTCACCTTCGAGCGCGGCTGTCCTTGCGTCAGGCGCAGCGATTCCTGCCGCCCGAACAGCGTGACACCGGGAATCGCCGACAGCGTCGAGCGATCGGTAATGTCAGTCTGGTTGTAATTGTAGCCGGCGGTCAGCGTGACGCTGCCGATGCCGAGATCGGGCACGCGATACGTGCCGACGACCTCGACACCCTGCGTCCGGGTATCGATGCCGTTGATGAAGAAGCGGGCGGAGGTGATGTCCTGTATCCCCGCGCCGCGCAGCACCGCGACGACCGCCGCACCCTGCAGGTTTTCGGACAGGATGATGCGGTCGTTGATCTTGATGTTGTAATAGTCGGCGGTCAGCGTCAGCCCGCGCAGCGGCGTCAGCGTCAGGCCGCCACCGATATTGACCGACTTTTCGGCCTCCAGCTGACGCGAACCCAGCGCGCGGGCAACCGGATCGCCGACGCGGAAGGTACCGATCTCGACCAGCGTTCCGCCGATATTCTGCGTGGCGAAGGACGAGAAGAATTGCTGCGCGAGGCTCGGCGCGCGGAAGCCGGTCGAGATCGAGCCGCGCACCGCCGCCCATTCGACCGGCGCGAAGCGGGTCGCCAGCTTGCCGTTGATCGTGTCGCCGAAGTCGCTGAAATGTTCATAGCGGCCGGCGGCGACGACGTTGAATGCATCGCTGACCTTGCCGTCCAGTTCGGCATAGCCGGCAAAGCTGTCGCGCGACGCGTCGACGGCGGTGGTCGGCGAGAAGCCGGGGAAGCCCTGCGACCCGGCGGCGGCACCGTTGCTGAACGCGAACGGCCCGGCGGCATAGCTTTGCAGTTCGCCGGCGACGATGCGATAATTCTCGTTGCGATACTCGCCGCCCAGCGCCAGCGACAGTTGCGACAGGAAGCCGACGGCGATGTCGCGTTGCAGGTCGAGGTTCACCGTCTGCTGGCCAAAGCGCGTGCCCCCGGCATTGAACGCACGCTGCGACTGCGGTCCGAACGATGCGTTGTAGCTGTTCTCGATCCGGAAATCGAAGCTGTTGGTGCCGTAGACATAGGACAGGTCGTAGTTGAAGCCGGCAATATCGCCCTTCACGCCCAGCGCGCCGGAGAAATCCTCCATCTGGCTGGTAATCAGCGGCAGGAAGCCGTCGGCGTAGAACGGCGTGCAGACCGTGCCGGTGAAGGTGCAGTTGCGCAGGTCCTGGATGTTGCTGTTGGCGTCACGACCCGATGCGCGGCGGTAGAAGGCGGCGCTTTCGCCGTCGCGGATGCCGTAGCTGCCGAAGATATACAGCTCAGACGTCGCGCCGATGTCGACGCCGCCGTTCAGGAAGAAGTTGAAATCGGTGGTCTTCGCATCGCCATAGCGATGGTTGACGCGGTCGTAGCTGAACTCGCGCGGATCGACGCCGCCGGCCGATAGCAGCGGATAATTGCGGCGCGGATCATAGCCGGCACGGTTGGTCGGCTCGCGATCGCGATATTCGCCGGTCAGGTTGAGATAGGCGGTCTCGCCCATCGGCAGGCCCATGTTCGCGGCGAAGGTGACGGTGCGCCCGTCGCGCACTTCGCGATCCTGCCCGGTCTCTTCGAGCACATAGGTGCCGTCGGCACGGACCTGCGGCTGGCCGTTCGCCTGCCGGGCAACGCCCGACACTTCGGACACGCCCTCCATCGACGAGACATATTTGCCATAGGTCATCGTCGCACGACCGCCTTCGCGGCGCTTGAGCTGGACGTTGATGACGCCCGCGATCGCGTCGGAACCATATTGCGACGACGCGCCATCGCGCAGCACATCGATCCGCTCGATCGCGAGGCTCGGGATGGTGTTCAGGTCGACCGCCGACGAACCGCGCCCGACCGATCCGTTGGCGTTGAGCAGCGATGTCGTATGGCGGCGCTTGCCGTTCACCAGCACCAGCGTCTGATCGGGCGACAGGCCGCGCAGCGTCGCCGGACGGACCACGTCGGTACCGTCGGTGATCGACGGCTGTGGGAAGTTGAACGACGGGACCAGTTGGTTCAGCAGCTTGTTTGTTTCGGTATAGCCGGCATTGACCAGCGTATCGCCGGTGATGACGTCGACCGGCACCGGGCTTTCGGCGACGGTGCGGCCCTGTGCGCGCGTACCGACGACGACGATCTCCTCGCCCGCGGGCACGTCAGCGGCGGGCGGCGGCGCGTCGGCGACCTGTGCGAAGGCAGGCATAGCGGTGAGCGCCGTCGACAGAATGAGTGCGGTGAAAACCGGTTTACGCATGAAAATCTCCCCGAAACCGCCCTTTTAAGGCTGGTCGTTGCGCGACCTTGTTCGGGCGGGACATATTCGGGCGCAACCCTACGTCAGATGGCGTAACACGATTGTCACGCCCCTGTTGCCGCGCCGCAACATCGGTTTCGTGGTCGAATCACCTGTTCGGCATTGACAGAGCCGGCCTGCTTGCCTAGTCACGATCCACTTGCCGCGTGGGGTATCTCCGCGCGGACATATGCATTTGGGAAAGAAGCAAGGGCCATGTTCGCAATCGTGCGCACGGGCGGCAAGCAGTATCGCGTTGCCGCAGGAGACAAGATCGTCGTCGAGAAGCTCGATGGCGAAGCTGGCAGCAACGTGACGCTCGGCGACGTGCTCCTTGCCGGCGAAGGTTCGGAACTGAAGTCGGTCGAAGGGCTGACGGTTTCGGCGGAAATCATCGCGCAGGCGAAGGGCGAGAAGGTCATCGTCTTCAAGAAGCGCCGCCGGCACAACTACCGTCGCAAGAACGGTCATCGCCAGCAGCACACCATCCTGAAGATCACCGCGATCGGCGACAAGCGCGCTGACGACAGCGCC
This sequence comes from Sphingomonas sp. SAFR-052, assembly GCF_051965015.1. NCBI lineage: Bacteria > Pseudomonadati > Pseudomonadota > Alphaproteobacteria > Sphingomonadales > Sphingomonadaceae > Sphingomonas > Sphingomonas sp. SAFR-052. Next base: position 271,260 of record NZ_JBQCMO010000005.1, read on the forward strand.
GCCGCATAAGCGCCCGAGCGAATACGAGGAGTTTGAACCATGGCACATAAAAAAGCAGGCGGTTCGTCGCGCAACGGTCGTGACTCGGCCGGCCGTCGCCTTGGCGTGAAGAAGTTCGGTGGCCAAGAAGTGGTCGCCGGCAACATTATCGTGCGTCAGCGCGGCACCAAGTTCTACCCGGGCGTGAACGTCGGCATGGGCAAGGACCATACCCTGTTCGCGCTGGTCGATGGCCGCGTGGCGTTCAAGGAAGGCAAGCTCGGCCGCAAGTTCGCCTATGTCGAGATGCAGGCGCAGGCCGCAGAATAACGGGCTACCACACGGGTCGCCCACCAGGGTGACCCGGGTTCCGGCGACGGAACCAGCCAACAAGAGGGAGGCGGGTCACCCCGGCTCCCTTTTTTATTGCTCTCTCCGGCCCCTGCCCGCCCCGCAAGCGGAGGCGCGGCGCATTGGAGAGATGCTGATGTTCGCCCGTACCGAACGCCTGACCCTGCGCCCCGGCTGGATCGAGGACGCGCCCGCGTTGCTTGCCGCGATGGGGCATGAGGCGGTTATCCGTAACCTGTCGCGCCCGCCCTGGCCCTATACGCTGGCCGATGCCGAGGCGTTCGTCGCCGCGTGGCAGGGCGATCCCGGTCCGCTGTTCCTGATTTTCGCGCATAATGCCGGGCGCTGCGACCTGATCGGCGGAATCGGCATCGGTCCACTCGGCGACCAGCCGCACGTCATGGGGTATTGGTTGACGCCGTCGGCTTGGGGACGCGGATACGCAACCGAAGCGGGGCGCGCCTCGCTGGACATCGCCGCTACGCTCGGCATCGAACGAGTTTTGGCCGGTCACTATGTTGACAATCCGGCGTCGGGCGCGGTGCTGCGGCGGCTGGGCTTCGTCGCGACCGGCACGCGCAGCGCCATCCATTCGCGCTGTCGGGGCATGGAGGTCGAGACGATCGACTATGCGATCGAGCTGACCGATCGCCGCCACGCTCGACGGCTGGCGGCCTGAACCATGCGGAACGCACGCGCCGTCCGGCTGGTTGATGCCACACGGCGCTGCTGCCGCATGAGAGGACGCCCGCGATGATCGATCCCGACACGCCCGAACAGGAAGAAATGGAAGAGGTACAGGAAGAAGCCGCCGAGGAACGCGAGGAAGAAGGCGGCTATCAGTAATCGCCCGGTCGGGGCGCGGCGCAGCGCCCGCCCCGATCAACCCCCCAGCAGATCGAGATAGCCGACCACGTCGTTGCTGGTCTGCAGATACAGGCCGGCCTGCATCTCCGCAGGCTCGCGCGCCGCCGCCGCCATCGCCTCAGCCAACGTGCCGTACAGGATGGTCGTCGCGACGCCGCCTTCATCGTCGAGATGATAGAGGCGGACCGCCGCTTCTTCCGATACCGTGCGCATCACCGCTCCATGCGCCGACGCTACTGCCTGCGCAAGCCGGTCAGGCGCGCGCCAGTCGCGCCGCTTCGAACTCGCTGTCGACAAGGCCGATCAGCGCGCGGTCGTCATGGTTCCACGGGTGGAAGCCCGGCAGGAAGAAGGCGAGATACATGCCCAGCACCTTGCGCGCCATGCCCGGCCGGCCGAACGCATAGGCGAACAGCCGCCACTTGATGCGCGCCCCGCGCAACCCGTCCTGCGCGAGCAGGTCGAGGATGCCCGCGCTGCGCCCGCGGAAGAATTTGCCGGTGACGATCAGCATCACCAGCGCCTTGACCCGCCAGCGCTTGAACCGGGGCCAATGGCGCGTGGCATGGAGCCAAGTGTCGTAGGCGACGCCCTTGTGCTCGATCTCCTCGATCGCGTGCCAGCGCCACAGATCGGCCGCGGCCTGATCGCCGCCCGCGAGATGCGCCGGGTTCGCGATCAGTTCATGGGCGAGGATCGCGGTGAAATGTTCGAGGCACATCGTGGCGGCCAGATTGGCGATCGGCGGACGCCCCTTGGTGATCGACAGTTCGTGATCGATCCGCGCGTCGAGCCGCGACGTGTCATAGCCCTGATCGGTGACATGACGGTTGAACGCCACATGCTCGCGCGTGTGGATCGCCTCCTGCTTCACGAACGCCCGGATCTCGGCAGCGAGGCGCGGCGGGACCTCGTCGCGATACTGGCGGACGCTGTCGATGAAGAACCCCTCCCCCTTCGGAAAGGTGACCGACAGCGCGTTGTAGAAGGCGGTGGCGATCGGATCGTCGTTCAGCCACCACCGGCGATAGCCGCCGTCGCGCCCGAAGCGCAGGTCGCGCGGCGTGATCGTCAGATCGTCGGGAGTCTTTGCTTTCGACACGGTTCTGCTCCAACTAATGCCATGTCAGATGCCGATTACTTACACATATGTCAATAGCTCGCCGCCGCCTGTCCCCCGAAGCGTCGCGCGACGCGGCGCTCGATGCCGCACGCGACCTGCTGATCGAAGCCGGGCCGCAGGCGGTGACACTGAAAGCCGTCGCGACGCGGATCGGGCGGACGCATGCCAATCTGCTGCATCATTTCGGATCGGCATCGGGCCTGCAAAAGGCACTGGCCGAGCGGATGGCGACGACGATCACGGCGACGATCGGCGCGGCGGTGCTGCGTGCGCGCGACGGCGACCACGACCCGCGCGAGGTGGTCGACCTGACCTTTGACGCCTTCGATCGCGAGGGGGCGGGCGCGCTGGCCAGCTGGATGATCCTGTCCGGTAATGACGACGCGCTCGACCCGATCCTCGATGCGATCCACGCGCTGGTCGACCGGCTGGGTAGCGAACAGTCGCTGAGCGGCATGCCACTGGCCGAGGAGACGTTGCAGTTGGTGCTGATGGCGTTGGGCGACGCGCTGCTCGGCGGAGCGATGGCGAAGGCGTTGCGGCTGCCACGCGACAAGGCGCGCGAGCTGGCGGTACGCAGCCTGATGGCGGTGCGGGCGGAGGGGTGATGCTGGTCCGGCCGGCCACGCGCGCGGACGATGCCGCGATCGTCGACATCATCCTGCCGATCATCCACGCCGGCGAAACCTATGCGGTTGACCGTGACTTGACGGCTGATCAGGCGCTCGCCTTCTGGCATGCGCCGGGCAACAGCGTGTTCGTCGCCGAGGTCGAGGGCCACGTGCTCGGCAGCTATTTCTGCCGCGCGAACAAGGGGGGTGGCGGACGGCACGTCACCAATTGCGGCTATGCGACGCACGCCACGGCGACCGGCCGCGGCATCGCGCGGGCAATGGCCGAGCATTCATTCGATCATGCCCTGGCGAGCGGTTACCGGGCGATGCAGTTCAACTTCGTCGTCGCCAGCAACGTGCGCGCCGTGCGGCTTTGGCTGTCGCTGGGGTTCGAACAGGTCGGGCGACTGCCCGGCGCGTTCGATCATCCGACGCTGGGCGAGGTCGATGCCCTGGTGCTGTACCGGCGACTGCGACCATAGCCCCTTTCCCCTTGGCCCGACTCCGACTAAGCGGACGGGATGCATTTTCTCGATCAAGCCAAGATCTTCGTCCGGTCGGGCGGGGGCGGCCCCGGCGCCGTCAGCTTCCGCCGTGAGAAGTTCATGGAATATGGCGGCCCCGACGGCGGCAATGGCGGCAAGGGCGGCGACATCATCTTCGAAGCGGTCCCCGGTCTCAACACGCTGATCGACTTTCGCTATACCCAGCATTTCCGCGCCCCGCGCGGATCGGGCGGTGCGGGCGCGAACCGGACCGGTCCGGGCGGACGCGACCTGGTGATCCGGGTGCCGGTCGGAACGCAGGTGCTGTCGGAGGACAAGGAGACGGTGCTTGCCGACTTCACCCGTCCGGGGCAGCGTGAGGTATTCCTGCGCGGCGGCGATGGCGGGCGCGGCAATGCCAGCTACAAGACGTCGACCAACCGCGCACCGCGCCAGCACGGCACCGGCTGGCCCGGCGACGAGGCGTGGGTGTGGCTGCGGCTGAAGCTGCTCGCCGATGCCGGGCTGGTCGGGCTGCCCAATGCCGGCAAGTCGACCTTCATCAACGCGGTGACCAATGCGAATGCGAAGGTCGGCGACTATGCGTTCACCACCACCCGGCCGCAGCTGGGCGTGGTCAGCCACAAGCAGCGCGAGTTCGTGATCGCCGACATTCCCGGGCTGATCGAGGGCGCGGCGGAAGGCGCCGGGATCGGCGACCGCTTCCTCGGCCATATCGAGCGGTGCCGGGTGCTGCTGCACCTGATCGACAGCCATGTCGACGATCCAGTCGCGGCCTATCGCATCGTGCGCGGCGAGCTGGAGAATTACGGTGCCGATCTGGCGGAAAAGCCCGAGGTCATCGCGCTGAACAAGGCCGACCTGCTCGACGAGGAACTGACCGCGGCGCTGATCGCCGAACTCGAGGCGGAGAGCGGGGCGAAGGTACTGCCGCTGTCGGGCGCGACCGGACAGGGGCTGGAAGCGGTGCTCGACCGGCTGATCGCGGCGATCGGCCCGGCCGAGATGCATGCGCAGGACACCGGCGACGACGAGGGATCGCGCGAATGGTCGCCGATCTAGGGGCGGGAAGCTCCTCCCCGCTCCGCGGGGAGGGGGACCGTCCGCAGGAAGGTGGAGGGGGCGCGCCGCGCAACGCAACCGTTGTGGAGCAGGACGCCCCCCTCCACCAGCCTGCGGCTGGTCCCCCTCCCCGTGCCGGGGAGGAGTTTTCTCCTCAGAACTGTCCGCGCCTGGTCGTCAAGGTCGGCTCCGCGCTGCTAGTCGCGCCGGACGGACAGCCGCGCCGGGACTGGCTCGCGTCGCTCGTTGCCGACATCGCTGCGCGGGTGGCTGCCGGGCAGCAGATCGTCATCGTCTCCTCGGGCGCGATCGCGCTGGGCGCGCGGCGGTTGGGGCTGGCCAAGGGCGGTCGCGCCAGCCTCGAGGACGCGCAGGCGGCGGCGGCGACCGGACAGATTGCGCTGTCGAGCATCTGGGCCGACTTGCTTGGCCGCCACGGCCTGACCGCGGCGCAACTGCTGGTGACGCTCGACGATCTCGAGGATCGCCGCCGCTATCTCAACGTCTCGGCAACGCTCGGGCGGTTGCTGACGCTCGGCGTGGTGCCGGTCGTCAACGAGAATGACAGCGTGGCGACCGAGGAAATCCGGTTCGGCGACAATGACCGTCTCGCCGCCCGTGTCGGCGCCGCCGCGCGCGCGAACGGCGTCGTCCTGCTGTCCGATATCGACGGCCTCTACGATTCGAACCCGCACAGCAACCCGGACGCCCGGCTGATCCCCCATGTCGCGCAGATCGATGCCACGATCATGGCCATGGCCGATGCGAAATCGTCATCGGGCATGGGGTCGGGCGGCATGGTGTCGAAGGTCGAAGCGGCCCGCATCGCCACCAGCGCCGGCGCCAACCTCGCCATCGCCAGCGGGCGGATCGACCATCCGCTCGCGCGGTTCGGCGAAACCGGCCATGGCACCGTCTTCGCCACCGCCGGCAACGCCCCGGCGCGCAAGGCATGGCTGTCCGGCGGGCTGACCGATCGCGGCGCGATCCGTATTGATGCCGGTGCGGCGAAGGCGCTGGCGACCGGGCGCAGCCTGTTGGCGGCGGGCGCGGTCGCGGTCGAGGGCGAGTTCGTCCGCGGCGACCTGATCCGCATCGTCGATGCCGACAACCGCACGATCGCGCGCGGGCTGGTCGAATATGATGCCGGCGAAGTCGCGCGCATTGTCGGGCGGCGCAGCGACGAACTGGCCATGCTGCTCGGCTATGCCCCGCGATCGGCGCTGGTCCATCGCAACCATATGGCCCTGTTGTGAGGACGATGGCGCTGACCGGCGGCACCGGCTTTGTCGGGCGCCGCGTGATCGCGCAGGCGGTCGGCCAGGGCTGGCACGTCCGCGCACTGACCCGCCGGGCGCAGCCGGCCGAACCGAATGTCAGCTGGGTTCGCGGCGCACTCGACAAGCCCGAGTCCTTGAGCGAACTGGTCGCGCAAGCCGATGTCGTCGTCCATGTTGCGGGCGTCGTGAACGCGCCCGACGTCGCGGGGTTCACCGCCGGCAACGTCACCGGCACCCGCGCGATCCTCGATGCAGCGGAAGGCGGCGGCGTCCGGCGCTTCGTCCATGTCTCGTCGCTGTCCGCCCGCGAGCCGCACCTGTCGACCTATGGCGCCTCGAAGCGCGCCGGCGAGGACCTGGTCGCGGCGAGCGATCGCGACTGGACGATCGTGCGGCCGAGCGGCGTCTATGGGCCAGGCGATACCGAGATGCGCGACATGTTCCGCATGGCACAGATGGGGCTGGCGTTGCTGCCCCCGCCGGGACGGGTCGCGCTGGTCGCGGTCGACGATCTCGCCCGGCTGCTGCTGGCGCTGGCCGACAGCGGGGGTCCGCGCGCGATCCTCGAGGTCGATGACGGCAATCCGATGAGCCATGCCGAGCTCGCCAAGCTGATCGGCGATGCCGTCGGGCAGCGGGTGCTGCCGATGCATCTGCCGGCCGGGCTGTTGCGGATCGGTGCAAAGCTCGACCGGAAATTTCGCGGCGCGGCGGCCAAGCTGACCGAGGACCGCGCCCGCTATCTGGCGCATCCCGACTGGACCGCCGACCCGGCGCGCCGCCCCGATCCGCGCCTGTGGGAACCCCGCATCGCCACGCCGCGCGGCCTTGCCGACACCGCGGCATGGTATCGCGCGCACGGTCTGCTATAGGCCCGCGCAACCACGCATATTGGAAAGACCCGCATGAGCGACCGTGCCGCCACCCTCGAAACCATCACCGGCCTGATCGAACCGTTCAACAAGAAGGGCGTCGCGCTGACCGAGGCGACGACGTTCGCCGGCGATCTCGAATGGGACAGCCTGACCGTGATGGATTTCGTCGCGGCGGTGGAGGACGAATTCGACATCGTCATCACGATGAACATGCAGGCCGATATCGAAACCGTCGGCCAGCTGGCCGATGCCGTCGAAAAGCTCAAGACCGCCTGACCGCCCTGCCCGGCCCCGAAAGACCGAACCCATGACCGAAGCCGCCGCCACCGCCCACGCCCTGTCCGATTCGCTCGAACCGGTCGCGCCCGAACGCGACCTGTTCAGCAAGTTCGATCCGCTGATCGCCGAGCGCGAGGCGCTGCTGGCGACCGGGGTGCGCGATCCCTTCGCGATCGTCATGGACAAGGTGACGTCGCCGACCCAGGCGGTGATCCGCGGCAAGGACACGATCCTGCTCGGCACCTATAACTATATGGGCATGACCTTCGACCCCGACGTGATCGCCGCGGGCAAGCAGGCGTTCGATGATTTCGGATCGGGCACGACCGGCAGCCGGGTATTGAACGGCACCTACGACCCGCACAAGGATTGCGAGGCGGCGCTGCGCGAATTCTACGGCACCGACCATGCCATGGTGTTCTCGACCGGATACCAAGCGAACCTCGGAATCATCTCGACGCTGGCGGGCAAGGGCGAGTATATCATCCTCGACGCCGACAGCCACGCATCGATCTATGACGGCTGCTCGCTCGGCAATGCCGAGATCGTCCGCTTTCGCCACAATTCGGTCGAGGACCTTGACCGCCGGCTGGGCCGCCTGCCCAAGGAACCGGGCAAGCTGGTTGTGCTGGAGGGCGTCTATTCGATGCTCGGCGACATCGCGCCGCTGCCCGAAATGGTCGCGGTCGCGAAGAAGCATGGCGCAATGGTGCTGGTCGACGAAGCGCATGGCATGGGCTTCTTCGGCCCCAATGGCCGCGGCGTGTACGAGGAACAGGGCGTCGAGAAGGACGTCGATTTCGTCGTCGGCACCTTCTCGAAATCGGTCGGCACGGTCGGCGGTTTCTGCGTGTCGAACCATCCGAAGTTCGACGTGATGCGGCTGGTCTGCCGTCCCTATGTGTTCACCGCATCGCTTCCGCCGTCGGTCGTCGCCACTGCCGCCACCTCGATCCGCAAGCTGATGCATGCCGGCGACAAGCGCGCGCATCTGTGGCGCAATTCGAAGCGGCTGCATGGCGGGTTGAAGGACCTCGGCTTCAAGCTCGGTACCGATACGCCGCAATCGGCGATCATCGCCGTGATCCTCGAGGATCAGACGCAGGCGGTGGCGATGTGGCAGGCGCTGCTCGAAGGTGGTCTGTACGTCAACATGGCCCGCCCGCCCGCGACCCCGGCTGGCACCTTCCTGCTGCGCTGCTCGCTGTGCGCCGAGCATAGCGCCGAGCAGGTCGAAACGATACTTGGCATGTTCGAGGCGGCAGGTAAGGCCGTAGGCGTCCTCTAAATCTTCCCCGCCCCGCGGGGAGGGGGACCATCCGCAGGATGGTGGAGGGGGTGGCGGCACACGCAACGGTAGCGTGCCGAGGCGCCCCCCCACCACCGCTTCGCGGCGGTCCCCCTCGCCCGTGCCGGGGAGGATCGCAACGGGACTAGCTTCGCCCGCAACCTTCGGTATAGCCGTCCCCCATGCCATCGATCGATCGCTACATGGCCCGGCTGATCGCGGTGCCGCTTTTCTCTACGCTGTTGATTTCGGCGATGTTGCTCGTCCTCGACCGGATGCTGCGTCTGTTCGATTTCGTCGCGGCGGAGGGCGGACCGGTCAGCGTGGTGTGGCGGATGCTTGCCAATCTGCTGCCCGAATATCTGGGGCTCGGCATCCCGATCGGCCTGATGCTCGGCATCCTGCTGGCCTTCCGCAAACTGGCGACCTCGTCCGAGCTCGACGTGATGCTGGGCGTCGGCATGAGCTATTGGCGGCTGCTGCGCGTGCCGTTCATCTATGCGACGGTGCTGGCGGCGGCGAACCTTGCCATCGTGGGCTATATCCAGCCGCTGGCCCGCTATAATTACGAGGCTCTCCGCTTCGAACTCCGCACCGGTGCGCTGGGTGCCTCGATCAAGGTCGGCGAATTCACCAAGCTCGGCGACCGGATGACGCTGCGGATCGAGGAAAGCCGCGATTCGGGTGCCGATCTGCGTGGCATCTTCGTGCAGGCCAGCCGCCCCGACGGCCAGTGGCTGGGCGTCACCGCCGAACGCGGTCAGTTCCTGCGCACCGACGATCCCAATACGATCATCTTCCGCCTGACCAACGGCACGCTGATCCACAATGCGCCCGATTTTCGCGTTCCCCGCACGTTGACCTTCACCGCGCACGACCTGCCGATCGACCTGCCCAAGTTCGGCAATTTCCGTCCGCGCGGGGGCCGCGATCTCGAACAGACGCTGCCGCAGCTGGCGATCACGGGCAAGAACCCGAATGTCAGCGAGGAGGACCGCGACGCCGCGCGCGCGAATTTCCACTTCCGACTGGCCGAGGTCGCGACGATGTTCCTGCTGCCGATGCTGGCACTCGCACTGGGCGTGCCGCCGAAACGGTCGTCGTCGGCGCTGGGCGTCTTCCTGTCGATCGTGATGATCGTGACCTATCACAAGGTCAACGAATATGGCGAGGCGGTCGGCGGGCTCGGGCGGATCGATCCGATCATCGCCCTGTGGGTGCCGTTCCTGCTGTTCGCGGCTCTGGTGTTCCGCCTGTATTGGGTGATCGCGCGCGTGCCGGGCGGCGAACCGATCGGCGGGCTGGAGCGGGGTGCCGCCAAGATCGGCAAGTTCATCGGCCGTTATCTGCCCGGCCGGCGCAAGGCAGCAGCCTGATGCGCGCCTTCTTTCCGTCGAGCACGGTCGCCATCTACATGGCGCGGCTGTTCCTCGTGCGCACCTTCGCCATCCTGTTCGCGTTGGTGCTGGTGCTGCAGGCGCTCGACCTGCTGTCGGAAAGCGGCAAGATCCTTGCCCAGCCGGGTAACGGGCAGGCCGAGATCCTGCGCTATGTCTCGCTGCGCGCGCCGCAAATCGTCGCGCGCTTCCTGCCCTTCTCGGTGCTGCTCGGCACGATCCTGACGCTGACCCAACTCAACCAGAATAGCGAGATCATCAGTCTGAAGGCCGCCGGCCTGTCGGCACATCAGGTGCTGGCCCCGCTGATCCTCGCCAGCTTCGGGGTGGCGGCGCTGTCGTTCGCCTTCAACGAACGGGTGGTGGCGCGGGCGACGGCGACGCTGACGGCATGGGACGATGTGGATTACGGTCCGATCCCGGTCGATCGCGGCGAACGCACCAACGTCTGGGTCCGCGACGGCGACAATCTGATTCAGGTGGCGCGGGTGGCGGGACGTGGCGAACAGACCCGGCTGCGCGGTATCACCGTCTACTCGCGCGACGGTTCCTCGCTGCGTGCCCTGACGACCGCCAGCAGCGGCCGGCGCGAGAACGGAGCGTGGCGGATCGAGAATGCCGAACGTTTCACCGTGGCGACCGGCGTGCGCGAACGGCTGGGCACGCTGCGTATCGCCGGCGGGGTACGGCCCGACCAGTTCACGCTCCAGAATGTCGATCCCGACGGCCTGTCCTTCGCCCAATTGGCGCGCGCGATCGACGACCTGACCGAAGCGGGCCGCCCGACCAAGGCGCTGGAAGGGGCGCTGTGGCACAAGCTGTCGGGGCCGCTGTCGGCGGTGCTCATGCCGCTGCTGGCCGCGGTCGCCGCATTCGGCGTCGCAAGGTCTGGAAAATTGTTCGTGCGCGCGGTCATTGGCATGGCGCTCGGCTTTACCTATTTCGTGGCGGACAATTTTGCGTTGGCGATGGGCAACCTTGGCGCCTATCCCCCGTTCCTAGCCGCATGGGCGCCGTTTCTGCTGTTCTTCCTGATCGGCGAAGCGGTGCTGATCCGAACCGAGGAATGACGCAGGATCGTCGTACTTTGGCCGCAAATCGTCCCCAGATGCGGATGATGGGCGGCATCGCCCGATCGAGGAATGAGTTGAGGAAGTTGGCCCGATGAACGCGATCACCGAGAAGCAGGGCTTCTGGAAGAAGTCGCACCATCTCGACAAGATGACCTTCAAGGAGCTTGTCGTCGCGTATTTTCAGTATCCGGCGATCATCGCCTATATCGCGCTGTCGTTCGTCGCGATCGGCCTGTTCGTCTGGTCGCCTGCGCCGTTGCTGCCGACGCTGGCGTCGGTCGGGGTCGCGGTCCTCGCCTATCCGTTGGTGTGGTATGTACTGCACCGCTGGGTGCTGCATTCCAACTGGATGTTCAAGATTTCGCCGCTCGCCGCGACGTGGAAGCGGATCCATTACGATCACCATCAGGACCCCAATCATCTGGAGGTGCTGTTCGGCGCGCTGCACACCACCCTACCCGCGATCGCGATGGCGACCGCACCGGTCGGCTATCTGATCGGCGGTTTCGGGGGCGCGATGGCGGCGCTGGCCACGGGCCTGCTCACCACCTGCTTCTACGAATTCTGCCACTGCATCCAGCATCTGGCCTACAAGCCCAAGAACAAGCTGCTGGTCGCGTGGAAGCGCAAGCACATGGCGCACCATTTCCACGACGAACATGGCAATTTCGGCATCACCAACTTCTTTTGGGATAAGGTGTTCGGCACCCATTACGAGCGGTCGGAGCGCCCGGAAAAGAGCCCGACCGTCTTCAATCTCGGCTATACCGAGGACGTGGCGAAGAAGTATCCGAAGGTCGCCGAACTGTCGGGTGGCGTGGCGAAGGGTCATCCGCGCTATCGCGGATGACCGATTTGTCATTTGATGTTTGGGACGGGGCGGCGCATTGCCGCCCCGTTGTCGTTTGGGGGATACAATGTCGGATACGCAGGTGAAGGTTCGTCCGGTTCTGAACGGGACCGATCGCAAGGCGTTCATCGCCCTGCCCTATCGCCTCTATGCCAACGATCCGCATTGGGTGCCGCCGCTCAAGACCGAAGTCGCGGCGACGATCGATCCGAAGAAGAATGGCTGGTTCAGCCATGCCGAGGGCCAGTTGTTCCTCGCCGAACGCGGCGGCCGGGTCGTCGGCCGTATCTCGGCGCATATCGACACGCTCGCGCTGACCATGCCGGCGGACAAGGGGTTCGGCCCCGGCGTCGGCTTCTGGGGCATGATCGAGGCGGAGGACGAGGCGACCGCCACCGCGCTGATCGCGCAGGCGGAGCATTGGCTGCGCGACAAGGGCATGACCCGCGCGATCGGCCCGGTGGCGCTGTCGATCTGGGAAGAGCCGGGGCTGCTGATCCAGGGCCACGACCATAGCCCGACGGTGCTGATGGGCCATCACCTGCCGCAGTATCGCGGCTGGATCGAAGGGGCCGGCTATGCCCCGGTCAAGCAGCTCGTGACCTATGAGCTCGACATCACCAAGGATTTCCCGCCGATCGTGCAGCGCATCGTGGCGGCGGGCGAGAAGAACGAACGCATCCGCATCCGCCGCGTCAACAAGGCGAAGTTCGCCGACGAAGCCGCGATCATTCTGCGCATCCTAAACGACGCATGGTCGGACAATTGGGGCTTCGTACCGCTGACCCGGCCCGAGGTCGACGATGTCGGCAAGAAGCTGAAGCCGCTGGTGTTCGAGGATCTGATCCGTATCGCCGAACTGGACGGTGAACCGGTCGCGTTCATGATTACCCTGCCCGACATGAACGAGCCGCTGAAGCCGATGGGCGGGTCGCTGCTGCCGTTCAACTGGTTGAAGCTGCTGCTGTGGCTGCGCGCACCCAAGGCGCGGACGATGCGCGTGCCGCTGATGGGCGTCGTGAAGCGGTTGCAGGCATCGCGCATGGCGAGCCAGCTGGCCTTCATGATGATCGAATATATCCGCCGCGATGCGGTGGCGAAGTTCGGCGCGTCGCGCGGCGAGATCGGCTGGGTGCTCGACGACAATCAGGGCATGAACGCGATCGCCACCACCATCGATAGCAAGATCAACCGCGTCTATCAGATGTACGAACGTACCTTCTGAAGAGGACGGCCGCCGGGTGCCCCGCCCCGGCGGCGATCGTCATCGTCAGTCACGCATCAGCACGAGGACCGGGTCGAAGCCGCGGGCGCGCCATTCGTCGCGGGTCCGGCAGATCTTGCCCTTTAGCAGCGACCCTTCGCGGCGATCGATGATGCAGTAGCGCTTGATGCGCGGCGTGGTGGCGACCGGAGTGGTCGGCTGCGCCGGTGCTTCGGCGGCAGGCGCGGTGGCGGCGACCAGTGCGGCCAGCAAGGTTGCGATCATGGTAGTCCCTCCCGTTCCTGAAACTCAGCGGCCGGCCAGCGCGGCGTCGAGATCGACACCCATCGCCTGCCAATCGGCACGGGTCTTGCAGACGCGCGGCATGATGCGCGAACCGGTGCGTTCGGTGCGGAAGCAGTAGCGCGCGTTCGGCGCGGCCTTGTACGCGACGGCGGCGGGTCCGGCGGCGAGCGTGACGGTCAGCGGCAGCACCGATACGGCGGCGGTGGCAGCGACTGGGCTCGGCGTCGCAACGGGTGCCGCTTCGGGTTCGGCAGCGAAGGCCGAAGTGGTGGCGACGAGGCCGAGGACGATCGAAGTGGCAAAGCGAATGGCGGTCATGATGCTGTCTCCCTGTGCGCGTCCGGTGTGTTTCCGAACATGCCACTAGCTTTGCAGCGACCGTGCCAGTTTCATATTTCCCTGTTTTTCAATGACTTGTAGGTTGACTACAGTTGTAGATGTGGTATTCGCCACCAATCCGCGGGAATTGCCACCATCGGTTGGGATAGTATCCGACGCATCGATCGCGCCCGATCAAAAACGATGCGAAATACCGCTATAGACCCGCAATCCCGGCGTCTCGTCGTCCAGCCCGGCGACCCCGCCGGCGTCGATCTGCAGGTCGGGCGACACCTGCCACGCGATTGCCAGCGCGACCCGGCGCTCGGTCGCCTCGTCGTCGTGCGACCATTGCCCCTCCGCCGTCAGCTGGCACCGATCGGACAGGACGATGCCGAGGCCGAGCGTCGCGGTAGCCGCCACCAAATGGCCGGGCGCATCTTGACGCGGCATCCACGCCAGTTGGGGAGAGAATTGCAGGTTCAGAATCTTGCTGAGATCATAGCTGATCGGCGCGACCATCCCCGCCCCCCAGCCACCGTCACCGATCGGCGCACGCCCGACCGGCACCGTGACCGATGGTTGCAGCCCATAGGACAGACCTTTGCCATCGGGATTGCGCAGTGCGATCCGGCCGCCGATCTCTATATCGCCGGTCCGCGTCGTCCGCCGCCCGCTGGTCCGGTCGCGTTCGATGCCGAGCGGAGTCCAGTTCAGCTGCGCCTCGATCCGGTCGGTCAGCCCGAGCCGGAACAGCGTGTCGCCGAACAGCACGGTATCGCTGTCGTCATCGCGCTCCCAATCGGACAGCGCGGTTTCCACCGCCGCGCGGCCGGGATCCAGCACGCAAGCCGACTGGCCGAGGCTCGGCCGCGTCGGACAATAATCGCGTGCCAGCGCTGCCCCGCTCGCAAGATACGCCGCGGCGCCGAGCGCCGCCAGCCGCGCGATCAACGCAGTCGGACCCAGGTCGGCGCGTGGTCGCTCGCCTTTTCCCGGCCGCGATACGCCTTGTCGACGCCCGCGTCGATCATCCGGTCGGCGGCGATAGGGCTAAGCAGTAGATGGTCGATGCGGAAGCCTGCATCGCGCTGCCACGATCCGGCCTGATAGTCCCAGAAGGTCCACACGCTACCCTTTGGAAAGCGGGTACGTAGCGAGTCGGTCCATCCTTGGGCCAGCAGCGCGCGGTAGCCGGCACGCGATTCAGGCTGCATCAGCGCATCGCTCTGCATCGCTCGAACCGAGAAGGTGTCGTCGTCATTGGGAATGACGTTATAGTCGCCGGCCAGCACGACCGCGCGCTCTTCCGCGAGCAGCACCGCCGCACGCTTCCGCAACCGGTCGATCCAGCGCAGCTTATAGTCGAATTTCGGCCCCGGCTGCGGATTGCCGTTGGGCAGATAGATCGAGGCGACGACCAACCCGTCGACCTCGGCCTCCAGATAGCGGCTATGCTCGTCCTCGGGCTCGCCCGACAGGCCGCGCTGCCGCTCGACCGGGTCGGTGCCACGCGCCAGCACCGCGACGCCGTTGAACCCCTTCTGCCCATGCCACAGCGCGCCGTAGCCGGCTGCGCGGATATCAGCTTCGGGAAAGGTGTCGTCGCTCGATTTCAGTTCCTGAAGACAGACGATATCCGGCTGTTCCTCGGCCAGATATTCGAGCAACCGCGGCAGCCGCGCCTTGATGCCGTTGACGTTGTAGGTGACGATCCGCACGTCAGACCGCGAAGCTGGTGCCGCAGCCGCAGCCCGACGCCGCTTGCGGATTGGTCACGCGGAACGCCGCGCCGCCCAGCGATTCGACGAAATCGACCTCGCTGCCGCGCACCAGATCGATGCTGACCGGGTCGACGACCAGGGTGACGCCATCGGTCTGCGTGACGCTATCGTCGGCTTCGACCGTGTCCGCCAGTCCGAAACGGTATTGGAAACCCGAACAGCCGCCCCCTTCGACCGAAAGGCGCAGGATGGCGGGCTTGGCCTGTTTCGCGGCGATCGCCGCGACGCGCTGTGCGGCGGAGGCGGACAGGGAGATATCGATGGAGCTGGTCGTCATCGCGTTGAGATAGGCCCGCCGCGAACGATCGGCAACGGGCCAGTCGGCGCGGCGTCGATCGGCGGTGAATCAGTCGGCGACGGGACCGCCCATCGCCACCCGCTGCCGCTGCGCCCGATCGGCCGCCATCGCCAGTTCGCCCGCCTGCAGATAGGGGGCCGGGTTGACCGCCGAACCGTCGATACGGACTTCGTAATGCAGATGGCTGCCGGTCGAACGGCCGGTCGATCCCATCAGGCCGATGAGCTGGCCGCGCTTCACGCGCTGGCTGTCATGGACGATGATCTTCGACAAATGGCCATAGCGGGTGGCGATGCCCTTGCCATGGTTCACCTCGATCAGGTTGCCATAGCCGCCGGCGCGTTCGGCGCGGGCGACGATGCCGTCGGCAGTGGCATAGACCGGGGTGCCGAGCGGACCGGGAATGTCGACCCCGGCATGCATCGCGGCGGTGCCACGGAACGGGTCGGAGCGGACGCCGAAGTTGCTGGTGAAGGACAGCCTCTCGACCGGCTGATAGGACGGGATCGAGATCGCCGCCTGTTCGAGCGTATCGAGCTTCTTCCAGCTGAGGAACAGCGCGCGGAACTGGGCATCTGCCTGTGCATCGGCAGTGGCGGAGGCGGCGGTCGCCGCAGCGGCGGTGGCGGCATCGACCGGTTCGTATGGACCACCCATCGCCGGCATCACGCGGCGCGGGTTCAGCCCCAGCTTGCGGATGGTGCGCGCGGTATCGGCATAGCGGGCGTCCGCAATCGCCTTGGCCTGCGACGCCATTTCCGCCTGCTGCCGCGCGACGCGCTCGAACGGGCGGGTGACGAAATTGGCACCCGTCGCGGGCGCCTGATCCAGCGCGGCCAGCGCCAGCGCATCGGCATCCTCGTCGCCGGTCAGCACCGCCGCCAATGCCGCCTGCCGCTTGTCGAGCCGGGCGGCGTGGGCGCGGGCATCGGCATGGAGGCGGGCGACATCGGCACGCATCGCGTCGACCTGCTGTTGCATCGCTGCAACCTTCTCGTCCGAGGTCGCCACCGCGCTCGTCGCCGCCTGGCTCATGCCGAACGCCGAGAAGGCGATGGTGACCGCGGCAAGGCCCGCTGCCGCCACTTGGTTGCGGCCGGTGATGGTGTGACGACGGATCCCGCCACCGTCATGGAACAAAAAATGCCGCGTACGAAAGATCGAACGGAACCCGGCAAAGGGAGCGACGTTGGTTTTCAATACGGAAGTAATCGACATTCTGTCCCGCTATCCGAGCGTTATGCACGCGCCGGAAACGCCGACACGAACGATGAACCCCAATGTCCCGACGGTTTGCCCCACCGCGCATCGACGGATAGGGGACTTGCCGGATAGCGGGCGGGTTACGCAAGCGCCCGACCCGACCCGCGCGGTAAAGCGTCGTACTTGCGCGGTCAGTCGTTTAACCATCCGGTCCGGACAATGCGGTCGCGATCTTCCATGCAATCGATTCGCCGAATTCAGGATCGAACGGCGGCCAGCACTTCGGCGGCATGGCCGGCAACCTTTACCTTGCGCCATGCGCGGACCAGTCGGCCCGCGGCATCGAACAGGAAGGTCGCTCGCTCGATCCCCATATAGGTCCGACCGTACATCTGCTTTTCGCCCCAGACGCCGAACGCGTCGCACACGCCGCCATCGGCATCGCTCGCCAGCGTGACCGTCAGCGCATGCTTTTCGGCGAAACGCGCCAGCTTCGCCGGCGTGTCGCGCGAGATGGCGAGGACAGTTGCGCCGGCCTTTGCGAAATCGTCGGCAAGGCCTGAAAAATCCTGTGCTTCGCGCGTACAGCCGGTCGTATCGGCCTTGGGATAGAAATAGACGACCAACGGCTGCCCGATCCGGTCGTGCAGCGGCAGCCGCGTGCCATCCGCCAGCGTCACCTCACCTGCGGGCAGCATGTCACCGATCGCCAACGCCATTCGCCATCTCCTGCCACGTATCGCCGACCACCTGCCGCGCGGCGTCGAGCCTGACAAGTACCGCTTCCCAATCGGCACAGCCAAGCGCAGCGGCGAGGATCGGGCGGGTCGTCTCGGCCGGGACCTGCGCATCGGGCGCGACCAGCCGCATCGCGACGATCAGCCGGGTCAGGAAATCATGCGCGTCGTGCAGTCCGGCCGGCAATCGGCCCGCCGCGACCAGCGCGTCGATCGCCTCGCCCAGCCGCGGCGACAGCCCCTCCCTGCTCAGCAACTGCGTGACGTGCACTGCGAATTCGAGATCGACGAGCCCGCCCGGCGCCAGCTTCGCATCGAGCGGGCCGGCGGGCGGCTTGTGCCGGGCCATGTCGGCGCGCATCGCCACTGCGTCCGCCGCAACGTCGCGGTCAGGCCGGTCGCCCGCCAACACCCGCGCGATGATCGCTACCGCCGCCGCGCGGCCCGCCGCCGATCCGACAATCGGCCGCGCGCGGGCCAGCGCCATATGCTCCCACGTCCACGCATCTTCCCGCTGATAGCGTTCGAACCCGGCGAGCGAGACGACCAGCGGCCCCTGCGCCCCCGACGGCCGCAGCCGCGTATCCACCTCGTACAGCGGCCCCGAAGCAGTCTGCACCGACAACGCCGCCGTCAGCCGCTGCGCCAGCCGGTTGTAATAGAGCACTGCCCCCAGCGGCTTGACCCCGTCCGATTCCGCGGAAAAATCGCCGCTGAAGCAGTAGACCAGGTCGAGGTCGGAGGCATGGGTCAGCGCCCCGCCGCCCAGCCGGCCGAGCGCCAGCACGATCAGTTCGCTGTCGGGCACCCGGCCATGGCGCTGGGCGAATTCGTCGATCGTGGCAGCGGCGAGCACCTGCACCGCCGCTTCCGCGACCCGCGCATAGCCATCGGCCACGGCGAGCGGATCGCCGGTCCCGGCGACGACCTGCACCCCCAGCATGAACCGCTTTTCATTGACGACGTCGCGGACATGGTCGAGCAGCCGTTCATAGCCCTCCACCTGCCGCGCCGCCATTTCCGCCGCGAGTTCGGCGACCGACCCGACCGGTTCGAGCGCGCGCGCATCGATTAGCCCGTCGAGCAGCGTCGCCCGCCGCGCCAGCGCCTCGGCCAACGTCGGCGCATGGCACAGGATCGTGCTCAACAGCCGGGCCAGCGCCGGCTGCGCCTCGAGCAGGCGGAACAGGTTGATCGCACTCGGGAGCCGCGCGAGCATCGCATCAAGGCGCAGCAGCGCGGCATGCGGGTCGGATGCCGTCGCAAGACCGGCGATCAGGCCGGGCAGGCTGTCTTCCAGCGCGGCGCGTGCCGCCGGACTGCGCAGCGCCGGATAGGCACCGCCGCGCCAGTCGGCGATCCGCCGCGCTGCCTGTTCGCCCGATACGAAGCCCAGCGCTTCCAGCCGGTCGGCCAGCGTCTGGGGATCGGCGGGCAGCCGCGGCTCGGACGCCCCGTCGAGCCGGTCATAGACCGCCCCCACCGCCGCAACATGCGGCGCGAGCAGGCCCAGCAACGCCGCTCCGTCCTCGACACCGTGCAGCCGCGCCACCTGGTCGAGCGCCTCACGCTGTTCGGGCAGGCTATGGGTCTGGCGATCGTCGACCATCTGCAACCGATGTTCGATCGTGCGGAACAGCGTGTAGCCGTCCGCCATCACCTGCGCTTCGTCGGCCGAAATCCGCCCGCCTGTCGCGAGCGCCGCCAGCGCGTCGAGCGTCGCGGGCGCCCGGAGCGTCGGGTCGCGTCCGCCATGGACCAGCTGATGGACTTGCGCGAAGAACTCCGCCTCGCGAATGCCGCCGCGCCCGCGCTTCAGGTCGTATCCGGGGCCGAACGCCTGCCCCTGCGCATAATGATCGCGGATGCGACGGGTGATCTCGCGGATCTCGCCGATCGCGCCGTAATCGAGCGCACGTCGCCACACGAACGGCCGGATCGCGTCGAGGAAGCGGTTGCCAAGCGCGACGTCGCCCGCCGCCGCCCGCGCGCGGATGAACGCCGCCCGCTCCCATGGCAGCGCGGCCGATTCATAATAGGACACCGCGGCATCGATCGGCAGCGCGATCGGCGTCGCCTCGGGCGAGGGACGCAGCCGCAGGTCGACGCGCAGCACATAGCCATCGCCATCGCGTGCCTGCAGCAGTTCGACCGCACGCTTGGCGATCCGCACCGCCGCTTCGGCCGGATCGTCCCGCTCGCGCCGGGGCAGCGTTGCCGGGTCGTAGATCAGGATCGGGTCGATATCGGACGAATAGTTGAGCTCGTGGCTACCCTGCTTGCCAAGCGCGATCGCGGCGAAGCCGACCGGTTCGGCGCCGGGGGTCCGTTCCTCGATCGCCGCCACGATCGCGCGGTGCAGCGCGCGGTCGGCAAAATCGCTCAGCGTCTGCGTCACCCGTCGCAGGTCGTACGCCCCCACCAGATCGCCGAGCGCGACCAGCAACGCGATCCGCCGCCGCTCGATCCGCAGCCGCTGCGCCAGCGGCAGGCCGGGATCGGCGGCAACGACCGCCAGCGCATCGACGTCAAACCCCGGCAATGCCTTCAAAAACGCCGCCTCGCGGTTCAACAACACCGACAAGAACGGCGCCCCCACCCCAACACGATCCAACAATTCAGCCGGCAAGTGCATCGCTGGACGGGCTCCATCGAACGGGAAACACGGCTTATTCTAAGGCCCGACCCCGTGAAACGAAACACCGATGCGCACGTTGGAACCGTTATGGCTACGCAACCGACCCTTGGCGCGTCCCCGTCCGATCGCGGACAGGTCGTGCGCGCTCCATCGCCGGGCGAAGGCGTGGGGCGGGCGTTGCGGCAGGTCTACCACCGCGACGGCCGGTTGCCCGCGGCATGGAGCGAGGTTCTGCGGAGGCTGGATCAGGCGGACCGCTAAAGGGTCTAGCTAAAGGCTATAAGTAAATCGCTGACGAGCCCGGCAACCACACCCTGACCTCCACCGGGATATGATCGTCTTTCGATCCGACTAGCGCGACGACCGCCGCGGCAACTCGAAATCAACGATCGCGGCTGAGGTCGTCCACTTCGCCCATGATGGTGTCGAGCACCGTTTGGCCGCCATTATCGGGCTGTTCGGCGCGCGACGGCAGCTTGCCTTCAGACATCAGCGCCTCTAGCGCCACCCGGCCCCGTGCGACCCGGCTCTTGATCGTGCCGACCGCGACGTTGCAGATTTCCGCCGCTTCCTCGTACGCAAAGCCGCCTGCGCCGACAAGGATCAGCGCCTCGCGCTGCGGCTGCGGCAGGTGCAGCAGCGCGCGTTGCATATCGGCCAGCTCGACATGGCGGTCCTGGCTGGCGGGTGCGGCGAGAATGCGGTCGGCAACCAGATCATCCCATTCGCCCTTGAAGCGCGCGCGGCGCATCTGCGAGAGATACAGGTTGCGAAGGATGATGAAGGTCCAGGCCCGCATGTTGGTACCGGCCTGGAACCGCTGTCGCGCCGCCCATGCCTTAAGCAGCGTTTCCTGCACCAAATCGTCCGCCAGATCGCGACTACCCGACAGTGAACGCCCAAACGCGCGCAGATGCGGGATGACCTGTGCCAGTTGCTTCTTGAACTCGGGATCGGAGAGCGCGACGTGCTCCTGCACCTCGCCTGCCGCGTCCTCGGTGATGTCGGATTCAGTCATTCTTATCCGTTCGATACGCAGTCGGCCCGGTCGAGGGCTGACCCGAACATAGGGAGGCCGATCGCCGATTGCCAGCGCCGCCGGGACGAACCGATGGCGGACGCCGGCCCCAGCGTCAGGACAACAGGATGTACGCCATGACTGCGATCACCGCGATCAGGGATACCGCCAGAATATAGCGGGTGACCCCGGGGGTAGCGCCGGCGCGTGCTTCCGTGGCGCTGACATGGATGCGTTCTTGATCGTCTGCCATCGCCTATCAACCCCCGAAGATCGTTTTGGGTCCGTACCGTTATGCCGCGACTTCCGGCACGGTCGCTTCGTCGAAGAACAGCGCCTGGCTGATCGCCGCCTTCACGGTCGAGCGCTGGAACGGCTTGGTGATGAGGAAGGTCGGCTCAGGCCGCTCCCCGGTCAGCAACCGTTCCGGGAAGGCGGTGATGAAGATCACCGGCACATTGAATTCGGACAGGATGTCCTTGACCGCGTCGATGCCCGAACTGTCGTCGGCCAGCTGAATGTCGGCGAGCACCAGCCCCGGACGATCCTGCATCGCCAGCGCGACCGCTTCGTCGCGGGTGACGGCAACGCCGGTCACCTCATGACCCAGATCGCGGACGATCTGCTCGAGGTCCATCGCGATCAGCGGCTCGTCCTCAATGATCATCACGCGCGACCGGGTCTGCTGCTCGATCTCGCGCAGCGCCTCGGCGACCAGATCTTCGACCTCTTCGGGCGTCGATTCGATCAGATAGGCCGCATCCTCGGTCGTGAAGCCTTCCATCGCGGTCAGCAGCAGCGCCTGCCGCGACAGCGGCGCGATGCGGGCAAGCCGCGCCTGGGCGATTGCCTCATTGTCGGTACCCGACGCGCTGGCGGCGCCGAACGCCTCGGGCTGCGACGACGCCCAGATCGCCTGGAAGGTGCGGTAGAGGCCGAGCCGGGGATCGACGTCGCGCGGAAATTCTTCCGGTGCCGCTACGATCGCTTCCAGCGTAGCGCGGACATATTGGTCGCCCTCGCTCTGGCTACCGGTGAGTGCTCGGCCATAGCGCCGGAGGAAAGGGAGGTGCGGCGCAAGCTGCTGTCCGAGCGACATGGTCAGGTAAGTCTCCTTCGTCGCGACCCGGCGGGTAAGACCGGCTCGCACACTGCGTTCTACTACGATACGGCACGGGAAAGGCGCCTCCCCCGAGTTCGCGTCGATGCATGGAACCAACGAGCACGTCTTTTGTTTCCTGTGCGCCCGACATGCTGATGCAAGCCAGTCTTGATGCCGGTCGGCGGTTAGGTATTCGTGCCGGGTCATGTCCGGGCGTCGGGGGAAGGCATAGCTTCGTGAAGGATGGTGAGAAGTCGGTTCAGCAGTCGAACGCGAAATCCGCGGGGACGACGCAGCCGGACAAGAAGGACACGTCCAGCCTGGGTAACGCGTTGCGCGCCGTATATCAGGATGCGGCCGGTGAATCGGTTCCCGACGAGATGCTCGACCTGTTGAACAAGCTGAAATAGCTTCGAGGGTGTGACCAATTCCGTAACAACCAAGCGGAGGCCAGCCAGCCCGGCCGCCGCATTGCGACGGGTTCCGACCGGCGCAAAACTGATGCTGATCCTGAGCGCCGCGCTGTTGCCGTTGGCTCTTATCGCGCTGTTCGCCACGCTTCAGACCTCGCGTATCGCCGACCTCGATCTGCGTGCGCGTCTGCGGGTCGCGGCGGTCGAGGCTTCGCGCGGGATTGCGATCGAACTGGGTGGCGACATGACCGCGCTGCGCGTGGCGATGACCGCGCTGTCGTCCGATCCGGCCAACGCGCCCAGCTGCGCGCGGGTCGAGGGGGTGTTCGCGCAACAGGCCGCGACCGGCGCCCGCTTCGCCATCTATTCGGCCGACGGACGCCTCGTGTGCGGCACTGCCATTCCCGTCCGCATGATCGGCGCCGCCGACGCTGGCGGCGTGCGTGCGCAGGTCGTTCCCGATGCCGGGGTCGTGCTCGACATCCACGGCACCAACGAATCCCGTGCCATCGCCTTTTTCCCGGCCACTCTGCTGCGCGACCGGTCGCAGCCGAGCGCCTTTCCGACGCCATTCGAAAGCGGCATTCTGCACAACGACGACGGCGAGTTGAGCCTGTCGACCCTGCCGCCGGAGTCGGGGGTCGAACGGCTGGAGCGTGTCCGCATTCCACTGAGCATCGACGACCTCGCCTTCACCATGGCGGTACGTCGCGCGCCGATCACGTCCTCGACGATTGTTGCAATGCTGCTGCCGCTGGTCATGTGGTTCGCCGCGACCGGCATCGGCTGGTTCGTGGTCGACCGGCTGCTGATCCGGCCGCTGCGACGACTGCGCGACGATATCGAACGCTATCGTCCGGGTCACCCGATGGCCGATGTCAATCTGGGGGCGATCCCGGCGCAGGAAATCGCCGACCTGGGCGAGACGTTCCAGGAACTGACCCATACGGTCGAGCGCCACGAACAGTCGATGGCCGACGGGCTGGTGCGCCAGACCAAGCTGACGCGCGAGGTGCATCACCGCGTCAAGAACAACCTGCAGGTCATTGCCAGCCTTATCAATTTCCACGCCCGCAGCGCCCATGGCGCGGCAGCGGCCGATGCCTATGCCACCATTCAGCGCCGGGTCGATGCGCTGGCGGTCGTCCACCGGCATCATTATGCCGAGATGGAGGAAAATCGCGGGCTCGAGCTGAAATCAGTGATCGGTGAACTGGCATCGAACATCCGCGCGACCTCGGCCAGCGAGACCGCCAAACTCGGCATCACGCTGAATGTCGAGCCGGTGCTGGTGACGCAGGACGTCGCGGTCGCGGTTTCGTTCCTACTGACCGAGCTCATCGAGCTGGCTGCCTCGGTCAATCCGCAGGCGCAGATCAATATTTCGCTGCGCCCCGTTCCCGATACAGAGACGGCGGTGTTACGCGCGAGCTCACCCGCACTAGTCGAGGGCGAGGAGCTCGATGCGCTGGTCGCCAGCCGTTACGGCCGGATCATCCTCGGCCTGTCGCGGCAGTTGCGGGCACCGCTGCACCATGATCCGCTGATCGGTGCCTACGAAATCACGATCGCGGCGAAACCCGCCTAACGCAGGCCCAGCAGCTTGTGGGTCTGCAATGACAGTCGCCAGCGGGGGCGCGCCATCGCGAAGGCGACCGCCTCGTCCCGGTTGAACGCCTCCTGCCCGACCGCGTCCATCGGCTGGACGAGGTGATGCGCGAAATCCCATTGCTCGATCGCATCGACATCGATGCCGGCCTGCGGCCAAACGAGTTTCAGTTCGTCGCCATGGCGTTGCACGACCTCGCTACCGGCCTTCGGACTGATGCAGACCCAGTCGATGCCGGGATGCGCCGCGATGGTACCGTTGCTCTCGATCGCGATCTCGAAACCTTCGCCGTGCAGCGCGTCGACCAGCGCATCGTCGATCTGCAGCATCGGTTCGCCGCCGGTCAGCACCACGAACCGCCGCGTCGGCTCCGGCCCCCAATGGCCGACCACCGCCGCCGCCAGCAGCGCCGCATCGGCGAACTTGCCGCCGCCGACGCCATCGGTCCCGACAAAATCGGTATCGCAGAAGCGGCAGATCGCGGTCGCGCGGTCGACCTCACGACCCGTCCACAGATTGCAGCCGGCAAAGCGGACGAACACCGCGCGTCGCCCGGCATGCACCCCTTCCCCCTGCAGGGTCAGGAACATCTCCTTGACCGAATAGGTCATCGGCCGGTGTCGGGCGTTTCCGCATAGCGGGTCGGATCGGGTAGGCCCGCCTCGACAAAGCCGCGCGCGCGCAGGCGGCAACTGTCGCAGCGGCCGCAATGCAGGTCGCCGACCGGATCGTAGCAGGTCCAGCTCATCCCCGCATCGAGCCCCAGCCGGTCCGCCTCGCGCGCGATATCGGCCTTGGTCATGTGTTGCAGCGGCGCGTGGATGCGGAAGCGCGCACCGTCGCTGCCGGCGCGGGTAGCCAGTTCGGCCAACGCCTCGAACCCGGCGATGAAGTCCGGGCGGCAATCGGGATAGCCCGAATAGTCGAGGGCATTGACGCCGATCCACAGGTCGCGCGCGCCCGCCGCCTCGGCCCAGCCGAGCGCAAGGCTGAGAAAAATGGTATTGCGCGCAGGGACGTAGGTGACCGGAATCTCGTTGCCGACACCGTCCTTGGGCACGTCGATCGACATGTCGGTCAGCGCCGACCCGCCGAAGGCGGACAGGTCGAGCGGCAAGATGACATGCCGTTCCGCGCCGAGCAGCGCCGCGATCCGCTTGGCCGCTTCCAGTTCGACCTGATGGCGCTGGTTGTAATCGATCGACAGCGCCAGCAGCCGGTGACCCGCCTCGCGTGCCAGCGCCGCCGACACCATCGAGTCGAGTCCGCCCGACACCAGCACCACGCTGAGGGGAGAATTCGTCATGCTGCGCTCGCTAAGACTTTCGGCGCGCCGGAGCAACCGCCCGAAAAAGAGCGGGCCGCAGTGACGCGGCCCGGAGGGTTCCATGCTTTAGGGGAAACATGCGTGCCCAACCGGACACGCACATCGTATAACGCGTCCGCCCTAAACATAGGCTTAACGCTGGCCACGCGCGCAATTGCCGATCCGGCGCGCTTCATAGGCATCGGCGAAGGGCATGCCATCGGCAATGCCTTCGCTCTCGATGCGCAGCGATCGCGGGGTATCGACATGGATGGTCGTGCGGACATGGCCGATGCCGGGACAGGTATAATGGACCGTCGACAGGCGTGGCGTATCGTCGATGACGAACCGGCTGCACTGGGCGTTGCGCAGCCGCAGGCGCAGGAACGCCGCGGTATCGGCGAAGCAGCTGGCCCGCGCCGCCTCTGCCGATCCGGTCGCGCGCAGCGACCAGTTGCCCGGCGCCACCGCGCGCATCGCAACCAACGTTGGCGCCGCAGCGGGCTGTGCCACTGCCCCGCCCGATACCAGCACCAGCGCCGCCGCGACCCGACGTAACGATCCAATCCCCATGACGTCCCCCTTCCGCACGCGTCAGGATGCGATGTCGGCCACCGCGAGCGGAAATTTCGTCGCGCAAAAGGCGCAGTCGACGGTGATGATGCCGTTTTCGTCGGCCATCGCCGCGCGTTCCTCGACCGGGAAGCGCGAGATCACCCCGGCGATATAGTCCCGGTCGCACCGACAACCACGCGAAAGGGCGGTGCTGGCGAGAATGCGGACCTCGCGTTCCTCGTTGAACAGGCGCCAGACCAGCGTTTCCAGCGGGATCATCGGGTCGGTCAGTTCGTCCGCGCCCATCGTCGACCCCAGCGCCTCGACATGGTGCCATTCGGGATGGTCGAGCCGGACGTGCAGTCGCTCGCGCCCTTCCTCACCCTCGGGCAGATGTTGCAGAAAGATACCGCCGGCGACGCGCTGCCCATTGTCGTCGACGCCGATACCCAGACGGACGAGCGACGGGATCTGTTCGGATTGCAGGAAGTAGCTTTCCGCCGCCGCAGCGATTGAATCGCCGTCGAGCGGCACGATGCCCTGATAGCGCTCGCCCGACGTCACCTGATCGAAGGTGATCGCCAGATACCCCTGCCCGAACATCGCGAACAGCGACGGATCCTCGCCCAGTTCGGCCAGCCGCTCGGCATCGAAATCGACATAGCCGCGCAGTTCGCCATTCTTGTAATCGCACACCATCAAGCGGATGATCCCGCCCTGGGTCTGCGCCTGCAGCGTCAACTGCCCTTCGGCCTCCTTCAGGGTCGAGCCGAGCAGCGCGGTCAGCGCCAGCGTTTCGGCGAGCAGCTTCTCGATCGGTGCGGGATAGGCGTGGGCGGCAAGGATTGACTGCGCCACCGGCCCCAGCCGCACGACGCGACCGCGGGCGTGATGATCGGGCAGCGTGAACCCGATCGCACGATCGAGGTCAGGCAGGCGGACGGGTTCGGACAAGATCGGGCTCCCTGTGGCCCGGCAGCCGGGCAAACTGTGATCGATCGCTCACATGGGAGCCGATACCTGATTCCGCAAGCGCTTTGCGTCATGTTGCGCGTGCGAAATGGCCGGCAACGGACAGGTCACCCCGTCCGGGTCGGTTCAGACTAACCGACCAGGCCGAAGCACCAGCGCAAGATCGCCTTCTGCGCGTGCAGGCGGTTCTCCGCCTCCGGCCAGATCAGCGATTGCGCTCCGTCGATGACGTCGGGCGTTACTTCCTCTCCGCGATGCGCGGGCAGGCAGTGGAGGAACACCGCGTCGGGCTTTGCATGCGCCATCAGCGCCGCATCGACCTGATAGGGTGCCATCGCCGCCAGCTTCTGTTCGGCATGGGCCTGCCCCATCGAGATCCAGGTATCGGTAACGACGACGTCGGCATCGCGCACCGCCGCGATCGGATCGCGGGTGATCGTCGCCCGCGCGCCCGCTGCCGACAGCACCTCGGGCGACGGATCATAGCCTTCGGGACAGGCGGCGACGACGTCGAATCCCATCAGCGCGCCCGCCTCGACGATCGAGTGGAGCACGTTGTTGCCATCGCCCAGCCACGCCCATTTCGTACCCGGCAGGCTCTTGCCCGCTTCGATCACGGTCAGCAGGTCGGCGACGATCTGGCAGGGATGCGAATGGTCGGTCAGGCCGTTGATGACCGGAACCGAAGCATAGCGGACCATTTCGTCCAGCTTGGCCGGATCGTCGGTGCGCACCATGATCGCGTCGCAATAGCCCGACAGCACGCGCGCGGTATCGGCAACGGTTTCACCACGGCCGAGCTGGGTCGTACCGGCATCGAGCACGAGCGCGGAACCGCCCAATTGGCGCATCGCCATGTCGAACGACACGCGCGTACGGGTCGATGACTTCTCGAATACGCAGGCAAGCGTGTGGCCGGCGAGCGAGGCGTCGGCATCGGCACGCCCCTTCGGCCAGCCTTTGCGCGCGGCCTTCGCGTCCAGCGCGTCGTTGAGGATGGCGGCGATGCCGTCGGCACCGGCCGAGGCGAGATCGAGGAAATGGCGCATATTGAGTAAATCCTCCCCGGCACGGGGAATGGGACCGTCCGCAGGACGGTGGAGGGGGTGCTCCACCGGCGCTGCGCTATGGGGCGGTCCCCCTCCACCATGCTTCGCATGGTCCCCCTCCCCGTCCCGGGGAGGACTCATTGATCAATCGTCGGCGACGGGTACGTACACCCGCGCGGCAGCGGACAGCTTCTCCACCGCCTCGGCGATATGCCGCTCCTCGATCACCAGCGGCGGCAGCACGCGGACGACATTGTCGCCCGCCGCCACCGTCAGCAGCTGGTGATGATCGCGCAGATGCGCGACGAAGCGGCGGCTGTCCGACTTCAGCTTGATGCCGAGCATCAGGCCCATGCCGCGAATCTCCTGGAACAGGTGATCGTGGTTCGGGATCATCTGTTCGAGGCTCGAGCGCAGCCGGTCGCCCATCGTCTTCACATGCTCGAAGAAGCCCGGCTCCAACATCACGTCAAGCACCGCCTGCCCCGCCGCCATCGCCAGCGGGTTGCCGCCATAGGTCGACCCATGCGTGCCGAACACCATGCCTTTCGCCGCTTCCTCGGTCGCGAGGCATGCGCCGAACGGGAAGCCGCCGCCGATGCCCTTGGCCGCCGATACGATGTCGGGCTTCACGCCATATTGTTCGTGGGCGAACAGCGTGCCGGTCCGGCCATAGCCGCACTGTACTTCGTCGAGCACCAGCAGCAGCCCGCGTTCGTCGCATGCCTTGCGCAGGCCGCTCAGGAACTCGGGCGTCGCCGTGCGCAAACCGCCCTCGCCCTGCACCGGCTCGACCAGGAACCCCGCCGTGCTGTCGTCGATCAGCGCCAGCGCGCCTTCCAGATCGTTGAACTCGGCATATTTGAAGCCGGGCAGCAGCGGTTCGAACCCGTCGCGCATCTTGGCCTGATTAGTCGCCGAGATGGTGCCGAGCGTGCGGCCATGGAACGCCTGGTTGAAGGTAATCAGCGTGTGCCGTTCGGGATTGCCGTTGGCGAAATGGAAACGGCGTGCGGTCTTGATCGCGCATTCGACCGCTTCGGCGCCCGAATTGGTGAAGAACACCGTATCGGCAAAGCTGTTGTCGACGATCCGCTGCGCCAATGCCTCGCCCTGCGGCGAACCGTAGAGGTTGCTGACATGCATTAGCGTCGCGGCTTGTTCCTGGATCGCCTTGGTCAGGTGGGGATGGCCGTGGCCCAGCGCATTGACGGCGATGCCGGCGGCGAAGTCGAGATATTCGGTGCCGTCCTCGCCATACAGGTAGCAGCCCTCGCCTCGGACCGGACGCACGCCGCACCGTGGATAGACGGGCATGAGCGCGGGGGTCGTCATCGAACTGCTCCTTTGAGAAATAACGGCGTTGAAAACGCAAAAGGGCGGCCAACCGGGCCGCCCGGAGCGCCGCTGTACCGCTCCTTTGGGGCTTACGTCAATTCTTGAGCTTCCACCCCGAGCGCAGCAATGCGTAGCAGCCGATCGCCATTGCGACATCGACCGCAAGGATCACCGCGCCGCCCAGCAGTACCGGCGAATCGGCGCGTTCGAGGAAGCCGTAGCGGAACCCCGAGATGATGTAGAAGAACGGGTTGAGGTGGCTGATCGTGCGGAAATGCGGTGCCAGCGCCTCTACCGAATAGAAGGTGCCCGACAACAGCGTCAGCGGCCCGATCACGAAATTGGTGATCGCGGCGGCGTGATCGAACTTCTCCGCCCAGATCGAGGTCATGACCCCGGCCAGCGCGAGGAACACCGATCCGAACAACCCGAACCACAGCACCGCACCCGGATGGCGCGGCATGACATGCACGCCGGGATAGAGCAGCATTGCGAACCACAGCACGATCCCGACCAGGAACGCCCGCGTCACCGCCCCGCCGACCAGTGCCGCCAGCAGCTCGCCGGTCGACAGCGGCGGCATCAGGTAATCGACCACCGTGCCCTGGATCTTGCCGACCAGCAGCGCGAAGCTGGAATTGGCGAAGGCGTTGTTGAGCATCGCCATGGCGATCAGCCCCGGCGCCACGAAATCCGGAAACGGCACGCCCAGCACGCTGCGCCCCGCCCCGCCCATCGCCACCGAAAAGATGACGAGGAACAACAGCGTCGTGACCGCCGGCGCCCAGATGGTCTGAAGCTGCACCTTGAAGAAGCGGCGCACCTCCTTGATATAGAGGGTGCGCAGCCCGCCCCAGTTGACGTTCCGGATCACCGGCACGCCGGGGTCGGCAAGGACGATTTTTGCGCGCGACGGGGATTGTTCCTGCATGGCTGTGTCGCCTAATCGCTGGCGAAGGCGGCGGCAAGGATCATGGTCGCCCGCGCGCCACAGGAATATGAAGGACTAGGACGGGCATGAGCTGGACCGAAGAACGCATCGCGACGCTGGCCAAGATGTGGGAATCGGGTATGACCGCCAGCCAGATCGCCGAGGAACTGGGCGGGATCAGCCGCAATGCGGTGATCGGCAAGGCGCATCGCCTCGGCCTGCAATCGCGTCCCTCGCCGGTGCGCTCGAACGATGCGGCGAAGGCGGCGGCACCGGCAACCCCGAAGCCCGCTCCCACGCCGGTCGAACCCGTGCCGGTGGTCGAGACCGCCCCGCCGCCCGCGCCGAAGCCGGCTCCGGAACCAAAGCCCGAACCGGTCGTCGCCGCACCGCCGCCGCCACCCAAGCCGGTCGAGAACGATCCGTTCACGCCCCTGCCGACCAGCGCCGATGCTGCCGACGAGGAGGATGAGGACGAGGACGACGCCGCCCCGACGCCCGCGCCGCGCAACGATGCGCCGGTGATGCGTTCGGTCGGCCCCGGCGGCTTCCTGCGGCAGAATCCGGGCGAGCAGACCGCACCGCTGACCCCCGCACCGCCGCGCCGGCTGGTCCCTGCGCGGCCGAGCGATGCGATCGCCGGCAAGACGACGCTGCTCGATCTGAACGACCGCATCTGCAAATGGCCGATCGGCCATCCGGGCGAGCCGGACTTCCACTTCTGCGGCGACAAGGTCAATCCGGGCTTCCCCTATTGCGTCGACCATTGCGGCCACGCCTATCAGGCACAGCTGCCGCGTCGTGATCGCCGCCCGCCGCCGCCGCTGCCTTATGGTGGGCCCAGGGTTCGCTGATCGCGCAAGGCCGAGCGTAGCTCGGTCGCGCATCCGGCGATCAGCGCGGCCGGCGCGGCGAAAAGCCGCGACCGACGGCATGGGCTTTGCCCATGCCCGCCCCGACCGTCACCCCGCTTTGCGGATGACCCCGTTTCGTTCTATACGCCCGCCATGGTCGATAATCTGTTCGAAGCGAACGTCCCCACCCCGCCTGCATACGACGCATCGTCGATCGAGGTTCTGGAGGGGCTGGAGCCGGTCCGTCGCCGGCCGGGCATGTATATCGGCGGCACCGACGAACGCGCGCTGCACCACCTCGCCGCCGAGGTGCTCGACAATGCGATGGACGAGGCGGTCGCCGGTCATGCAACGCGGATCGAGGTGCAGCTGGACGTTGGCAACCGGCTGACGATCATCGACAATGGCCGCGGCATCCCGGTCGATCCGCACCCGAAATTTCCTGACAAGTCCGCGCTCGAAGTCATCCTGTCGACGCTGCATTCGGGCGGCAAGTTCGCCGGAAAGGCTTATGCCACATCGGGCGGCCTGCACGGCGTCGGCATCTCGGTCGTCAACGCGCTGTCGGTCGATACGGTGGTCGAGGTCGCCCGCGACCGGCAACTCTATCGCCAGCGCTTCTCGCAGGGGCAGACGATCGGCCCCCTCGAACATGTCGGCGCGGCACCTAATCGCCGTGGTACACTGGTCGCCTTCACCCCCGACGCCGAAATCTTTGCCGATCTCCAGTTCAAGCCGGCCCGGCTGCACAAGCTGGTGCGGTCGAAAGCCTATCTGTTCGCCGGCGTCGAAATCCGCTGGAAATGCGCCCCCGAACTGGTCGCCGGCACCGACGTTCCGGCCGAGGCGGTCTTCCAGTTTCCCGGCGGCCTTGCCGATCATTTGCGCGAACAGATTGGCGGCCGCGAATGTGCGACCGCCGATTTCTTCACCGGTCGACAGGATTTCCCCGGTGAGGCGGGCCGCGTCGAATGGGCCGTCGCCTGGCCGCTGTGGAGCGACGGCAGCTACAGCTATTACTGCAACACCATCCCCACCCCCGATGGCGGCACCCATGAACAGGGGCTGCGCCAGGCGCTGGTCCGGGGCCTGCGCGGTTTCGCCGATCTGGTCGGCAACAAGCGCGCCAAGGACATGACCGCCGACGACGTCACGGTCGGCTGCGAACTGATGCTGTCGGTGTTCATCCGCGATCCGCAGTTCCAGAGCCAGACCAAGGACCGCCTGACCAGCGTCGAAGCCGCCAGCCTCGTCGAGCGGGCGGTGCGCGACCATTTCGACCATTTCCTCAGCCACAATATGGACCGGGGCAAAGCGCTGCTCGGCCTCGTGCTCGACCGGATGGACGAACGCCTGCGCCGCAAGGCCGAGCGCGAGGTCAAGCGCAAGACCGCAACGTCGTCGCGCAAGCTACGCCTGCCGGGCAAGCTGACCGACTGCGCCTCCGACGATCCCGCCGGCACCGAACTCTTCATCGTCGAGGGTGATTCGGCGGGCGGGTCGGCCAAGCAGGCGCGCGACCGCAAGAGCCAGGCGATCCTGCCGATCCGCGGCAAGATCCTGAACGTCGCCTCGGCGACCAGTGCGAAAATCCTCGCCAATCAGGAAATCGCCGACCTGATCCTCGCCATGGGCTGTGGCACGCGCAAGGACTGCCAGCCCGATGCGCTGCGCTACGAACGCATCGTCATCATGACCGACGCCGATGTCGACGGTGCACACATCGCCACGCTGCTGATGACCTTCTTCTTTCAGGAGATGCCGGAGGTGGTGCGGCGCGGTCATCTGTACCTGGCGCAGCCGCCGCTCTATCGCCTGACCGTCGGCGCGAAGTCGCTCTATGCCCGCGACGATGCGCACCGGGCCGAACTGGAGCGCACCGCGTTCCGGGGCAAGAAGGTCGAGGTCGCGCGGTTCAAGGGGCTGGGCGAAATGAACCCCGGCCAGCTGCGCGAAACGACGATGGACCCGAAAACCCGCAGCATGATCCGCATCACCCTGCCGCAGGAATATGAGGAGCGGGCCGCGGTGAAGGATCTGGTCGACCGGTTGATGGGCACCAACCCGGCACACCGCTTCGCCTTCATCCAGGAGAATGCCGCGCGGCTCGACGACGAGGTCATCGACGCCTGATGCTCGATTGACCCCCGCCGGTTGCCCCCGCATGATCGGGCGAAACAATAGCGGGGGAAAATATGGGGTTCGCTATCGGCATGGTCGCTTTGGCACTGCAAGTGACCGCAACCCCCGCCACCCCGCCCCCCGCCGCTCCGGCCGCGACCACGGCTGCGCCGTCGCCGCAACTGAAGCAACGAACCGACGACGTTGTGGCGCTGCTAGGCGGAAGTGGGGATTTCGACGCGGTCTTCGCGCCGTCATTCCGCGCTGCCCTGCCCAAGGCGAAGCTGGACGCGCTGATCGCGCAGATCACCAGTTCGCTCGGCAAGCCGACCGGCGTTGAGAAAGTCGAACCGGTCGGTCCACTGATGGCCCGTTTCCAGATCGGGTTCGAACGCGGATTACTGAACGCGGAGATCGCGCTCGATCCTGCCGCTCCTCATCAGGTCGTCGGCTTGCTGTTCAAAGGTGCCGAGCCACGCGGCCCACAGGCGGCCACTGTCGCGGCGGCGATCGAGCAATTGGCCGCAATGCCGGGAAAAAGCGGGTTCGCGCTTTCGAAGCTGGGGACCGGTGCCCCGGTGTCGATCGCCGCGCATGCCCCGACCATGCCACTGGCGATCGGCTCCGCCTTCAAACTGGTGATCCTCGCCGAACTCGTGCGATCGATCGAAGCCGGCGAGCGCAAGTGGGCCGACATGGTTACGCTCGACGGGTCGGCACTGCCCGGCGGCGGCTATGCGCAACAGCCCAAGGGGACGCGCATCCCGTTTCGCGAACTGGCCGAACGGATGATTTCGGTCAGCGACAACAGCGCGACGGATATCCTGCTGTTCCAACTCGGCCGGCAGAAGGTCGAGGCGATGCTGCCGGTGGTCGGCTTCACCGACGGGGGCCCGCGCAACGTGCCGTTCCTCGGTGCGCTCGAAGTGTTCAAGCTGAAGGGCGTCGATGGCGGGGCGCTCGGCAGCAAATATCTGGCAATGCCGGTGGCGCAGCGCCGCGCGTTTCTCGACGGGCCGGTCCGCGACACGCCGATCGCCGCGATCCCGGCGGGGCTGTTCCAGGACGGCAAGCCGCTGCGCATCGAACAGCTCGAATGGTTCGCCAGTCCGAACGATCTGGTGCGGGCGATGGACTGGCTGCGGCGGCATTTCGACGGCCCGGCCGGCGCGGACCTGCGCGCCGTCTTGTCCAAGAACCCCGGCCTGCCCGAACCGGCGGCGAACTGGCGCTATGTCGGCTACAAGGGCGGGTCGGAACCGGGCGTCCTCACCATGACCTTCCTGCTACAGGGCAAGGACGGCGACTGGTATGCGCTGTCAGGCGGCGTCAACGATCCCGCAAAAGCGGTCGACGATCTGCGCTTTACCGGGCTGATGGGTCGCGCGCTGGACCTTGCCGCGCCGCGATAAAGGTGGGAGCCGGACGACCCGCTGCGAAATCGTTGCGGCTGCTTCCTTCCGGACCTGACCGGGTTGGCGACGGCATCGTCCGCCCGACTCCCAAGCGCCATATGGGCGAAGCGCCGCCGCGACGCAAGAGCGTCAGTTCGCCCGGCGCGGCAGACGCGAATAGGGAACGAAATCGTTCAGCGCCAACGACCCGTTCGGCATCCGCGCATTGCGATCGACCAGATTGACGATATCGATCCGGCACAACTGCGTGCCGATCGTGCGCGTGACCAAAATGTCGTCGCGGTCGAGGATCGGCGCCCCCTCCGGCCGGTTGACCATCAAGGTACCGTTATTCATCCGGTACACGATCCCGACATCGGGCACGATTTCGCTCGAGCGGATGTCGCGCAGGTTGATGCAGTCGACCGGCTTGCCGGCGGTCCGCCCCTCGACGATCCGCGCCAATGCCCTCTCCCCGGCGGCGGCGCGCTCCTGCGCGACGGCAGGGGTGGCGAACAGGGCGGCAGTGAGCATCAGGATCGGCAGGCGCATGGTTCAAGTCCCGGCAAAAGCGATGCGTATGTCGTTAGCAGGTGCCAAGTGAACATACGCTGACGGACGGTCAACGCAGTCGACCGCCCTTCCGCTCCGCCGGGTTTACAAGGCTGCCGCAGCCTCGATGATCGGCACGAATTTCTCGGCGGTCAGGCTCGCACCGCCGACCAGCGCGCCGTCGACGTCGTCGATCGAGAGGATGGCGGCGGCATTGGCCGCGGTCACCGACCCGCCATAGAGGATGCGGATGCCATCGGCGGCATCGCCGACCATCTGGCGCAGCTTGGCACGCGCAATCGCATGGACCTGCGCGATCTCGTCGGCGGATGGCGTCCGACCGGTGCCGATCGCCCAGCGCGGTTCATAGGCAAGCGTGAACCAGTCGCCGCTCGCCCCTTCGGGCACCGATTTCTCGATCTGCGCCTGCACCACGCGCTCGGCACGGCCGGCGTCGCGCTCGGCCTCGGTCTCGCCGCAGCACAGGATCACGTCCAGTCCCTGCCGACGTGCCGCCGCTGCCTTGGCCCAGGCGTCGTGGCTGGTTTCGTTCTGGTCGGCGCGGCGTTCGCTGTGCCCGACGATCACGACACTGGCCCCCGCCTCGCGCAGCATCTCCGCCGACAGGCAGCCGGTATGCGCGCCGCGATCATTGGCATGGACGTCCTGCCCCCCGATCCGCACCGCCTTGGCGATCTCGGCGGCGTGATGGACCAGGGTCGCCGGCACGCACAGCGCCACATCGACGCCCGGCGCGGCAGCGGCAGCGGCGTCGATCGTCTCTATCTCGGCCAGTTGCCGGCGCAGCCCATGCATCTTCCAGTTCCCCGCGACCAGCTTGCGACGACTCATCGTTCCGGCTCCCAGCCTGTTTTACATGTTCTACAGCCGATAGCGTGTCTGGCGGTCCGCGCAACCTTGAAGCGGCGGCGACCCGTCTCTAAAGCAGCCTCCTTTCATTCCTCTGATCGGTTGCACGGATGCTCGGTTTCTTCAGGCGCATGACCAAGTCGAAGGTCGGCATCTTCATCGGTCTGCTACTGCTGGTGGTGATCGCCGTCGGGTTCGCGATGGCGGATATCCAGGGTTTGCGTCCCGCATCGATGGGCGGTGCCGGCGCCGCGGTCGCGAAGGTCGGCGATCAGGAGATCAGCGACACGGCGCTGCGCGAGCGGATTCAGAACGACGTGCAGAACGCGGCACAGCGCCAACCCGGGCTGACCGCCGCGCAATATATCGCCGCTGGCGGGTTCGAAGGGTCGCTGGAACGCGCCATTTCGGATTCGGCGCTGATGCAGTTCGCCAGGGATCACGGGCTGGTGGTCAGCGATCGCTATATCGACGGACAGATCGCCAGCCTGCCGGCATTCCAGGGGCTGGACGGCAAGTTCAGCCAGCAGGCGTTCGATCAGGCGCTGGCGCGCGCGCGGATCACGCCGCAGCAGCTGCGCGACGATTTCCGCCGCACCGTGCTCACCCGGATGATGCTCGCCCGTACGATCGAGAACAGCTTCCTGCCGCAGCAGCTGGCGCTGCCCTATGCCTCGCTGTCGAAGGAATCGCGGACCGGACAGGTTGCGATCGTGCCGACCGCCGCCCTGCCCGCCCCGGCGGCGCCGACCGCCCAGCAGTTGCAAGCCTATTACACCGCCAATCAGGGCCGCTACACCATCCCCGAACGCCGCGTGATCCGCTATGCGATCGTCAGCCCGGCGAGCGTCGCGGCACAATCGGCGCCGACCGATGCCGAGATCCAGGCTGCCTACCGCGCCAACGCCGCTCGCTTCGCCCCGTCGCAAACCCGCACCGTGTCGCAGGTCGTCATCGCCGATCAGGCGGCGGCGAACCGCGTTGCGCAGGCGGTGCGCGGCGGCCAGAGCGTTACGGCAGCCGCCGCGCCGCTCGGGCTGGAAGCGGTAACGCTGACCGGCCAGACCCAGGGCCAGCTGGCGGCGCGGACCTCGGCGGATATCGCCAGGTCGGCCTTCGCCGCGAAGCAGGGTGCGGTGATCGGCCCGGTGCGCGCGCCGCTCGGCTTCGTGGTGCTGAAGGTCGATGCGATCACGCAGGTCCCCGGCAAGACGATCGACCAGGCCCGCCCCGAACTCGTCGCCGAACTGACCAAGACCAAGAGCGCGACGGCGCTTGGCGCGGTGCAGGAGAAGATCGACGGCGGCATCACCGACGGCGCGACCTTCGACGAGATCGTCGCGGATGCCAAGCTGACCGCGCAGGCGACTGCCCCGATCACCGCGCAGGGGATCGACCCGATGAAGCCCGGCCAGCCCGACCCGGCGCTGGCACCGATCGTCGAGGCCGGCTTCGCCGCCGAAGCGGGCGACGCGCCGCAGATCGTGCAGACCCAGGCCGACGGCACCTTCGCGCTGGTTGCGACCGGCGACGTGACCCGCGCCGCGCCGCGCCCGCTGGCGGACATCCGCGAGCAGGTGGTCGGCCAGTATCTGAAGGATCAGGCGATGAAGGCGGCGCGGGTGATCGCGCAGCAAATCCTGAACAAGGTCAATGGCGGGATGCCGCTCGGCACCGCCGTCGCGCAGTCGGGTGCCCGCCTGCCTGCGCCCCGCCCGGTGACCGCATCGCGCCAGCAGCTGTCGCAGCTTGGGGCACAGGTACCGCCGGCATTGTCGCTGATGTTCGCGATGGCGCCGAAAAAGGCCCGGCTGACCGCCGCGCCCGACGGTGAGGGCTGGATCGTTGTATATCTGGATTCCATCGCCCGCGGCAACGCAACCACCGACAAGGCGGCGATCACCGGCATCGGCCGCGAGTTGGGGCGGATCAGTGGCAACGAATATGCCGAACAGTTCGTCGAAGCGGTGCGCCGGCAGGTCGGCGTCACCAAGAACGCAGCGGCGATCAGCCGCCTCCGCGGTGAACTGGCCGGGTCGGCCGCGCCCACCGCGCAATGAACGGCGTCGAGGGGGTAGCGGCGGCCCAGGCTGCACTGGCGGCGGGGCGTCCAGCGCTGGTCTGGACGACGCGCGTCGCCGATACCGAGACGCCGGTCGCCGCGGCACTGAAACTGATCCAGCCGGGACGCGGCGACTTCCTGCTCGAATCGGTCGAGGGCGGGTCAGTGCGCGGGCGCTACAGCCTGCTTGGCCTTGCCCCCGATCTGGTGTTCCGGGCTGAGGGGCATGCGGCGGCGATCAACGCGCGGTGGCTGACCGATCGCGCGGCGTTCGTGCCCTGTGCCGAACCGACATTGGCGGCGCTGCGGACGCTGGTCGGGCAGTGCCGAATGGACGTGCCCGGCGCGCTGCCGCCGGCGCTGGCGTGTCTGGTCGGCTATTTCGGGTACGAGACGGTCGGGCTGGTCGAGCAATTGCCCCAGGCGGCCGGGAACGCGCTGGACCTGCCCGACATGATGTTCGCGCGGCCGACGGTGCTGCTGGTGTTCGACCGGTTGTCGGACACACTGTTCGTCGTCGCGCCGGTATGGCCGGGGGCATCGGTCGAGCGCTCGGTCGAACGGATCGAGGCGACCTGCGCCGCGCTCGATGCAGCGACCCTGCCCGCTGCCACCCGGCTGGCCGAAGCGCCGGAGATGGCGCTGACGCCGACGCTGCCGGCGGGTCGTTATGGCGAGATGGTCGCGGCGGCGAAGGAATATATCGCGGCGGGCGATATCTTCCAGGTCGTGCTGGCGCAGCGTTTCACCGCGCCCTTCCCGCTCGAACCGTTCGAACTGTACCGCGCGCTGCGGCGAATCAACCCGTCGCCCTTCCTCTATCATCTCGACCTGCCGGGCTTTGCGTTGACCGGGTCCAGCCCCGAAATCCTCGTCCGGCTGCGCGATGGCGAGGTGACGATCCGACCGATCGCCGGTACGCGGCCGCGCGGGGCCACGGCGGCGGAGGACGAGGCGAACCGGACCAGCCTGCTCGCCGATCCCAAGGAGCGGGCCGAGCATCTGATGCTGCTCGACCTGGGGCGCAACGATGTCGGGCGGGTAGCGGCCACCGGCAGCGTACGGGTGACCGACAGCTATACCGTCGAATTCTACAGCCATGTCATGCATATCGTGTCGAACGTCGTCGGCAGGTTGCGCCCCGATGCGGATGCGCTGGACGCGCTGTTCGCCGGGTTCCCGGCCGGCACCGTATCGGGTGCACCCAAGGTGCGGGCGTGCCAGATCATCGCCGAACTGGAGCGCGAACGGCGCGGTGCCTATGCCGGGGGGGTCGGCTATTTCAGCCCCGACGGGTCGATGGATTCGTGCATCGTGCTGCGCACCGCGGTGGTCAAGGACGGGGTGATGCACGTCCAGTCGGGCGCTGGCATCGTCGCCGACAGCGACCCGGCCTATGAACAGCGCGAGTGCGAGGCGAAGGCCGGCGCGCTGCTGGCGGCGGCGCGCGAGGCGGTGGCGCAGGCGGCAAAGGCCCGTTTCGGACAATAGGCGCGGAAGTTGACGAAGTTTGCGCTACGTTAAGGTTGCGCGGCGTAGTCGTGCGGGCGCAGTTGGCGGGCAAGACGTTGGCTTTGCTCGACTTTGCTGCGGCATAGTGATTCGGCGGACGCGCGGAAGTTGACATGTGCGGGCCGCGAGCGAGGAAGGCCATGGACAATATCCGCCGCGTGACGTTGCAGGATATCGATCGCGTCGTCCCGCTGTTCGACGCCTACCGACAATTTTACGGCCAGGACAGCGACTTAGCGGGCGCGCGCCGGTTCCTGACCGAGCGGACCGAACAGGGGCAGTCGGTGATCCTGATCGCCGGCGACGATACCGGCTTCGCGCAACTTTATCCGAGCTTTTCGTCGGTGCGGATGCAGCCGACGATGATCCTGAACGACCTGTATGTCCGGCCCGAGGCGCGCTGTCGCGGAATCGGCGCGGCGTTGCTGCATGCCGCCTGCGACGTGGCGCGCGACAGCGGAGCGGCGCGCATGTCGCTGTCGACGGCGGTCGACAATAGCGCGGCGCACGCACTGTATGTCCGCGCCGGATGGGAACGCGACGCGCAGTTCCATACCTACGCGATCGCGATCGGGTGACTTTACCGGCGAAAGAGCGGCGCGACGCTAGCGCGGGGCGCCGGTCGTAGGAAAGCGTCCGCGCTACCGCCTGAGCGCGATCCAGCCGAGCCAGAGCCAGCCGATGATCATCGCAAGGCCGCCGAGCGGGGTGATCGGACCCAAAACGCCGCGTGGCCCGCCGAGCGCCATGGCGTAAAGCGACCCGCCGAACAGCAGACCGCCCACGACGAACAGCCAGCCCGGCCCCCGTGCGCCGAGGTTCAGCGCGACCAGCGCGGCAATGGCGTGGGCGAGCTGATATTGGCCGCCGGTCTTGAACCAGTCGACCGCCGGACCGGAGGCGCCATGCGCGCCGAACGCGCCAGCGGCGACGGCCATGGCCCCGGACAGGGCGGCGGCGAGCAGGAGAAGGTTCATCGTCTGGCTCCGGTCAGGGGCTTTGGCGGCGGGCGGCGGCTATCCCCGCACGATCCGCAGATAGGCGTCGAGCACCGCCTGGTTGGCGCGGTCCCATTCATAGTCCTTGGCGTCCTCATGCCCGGCAAGGCCCATGTGCCAGCGCAGATTGGCATCCTCGCACAGCCGGGCGATCGCATCGGCATAGGCGGGCACGTCGCGCGGCGGCACGAGGAAGCCGGTGCGGCGGTCATCGACCAGCCCGACCGCGCCCGATGCGCGCGCGGCGACGACGGGAACGCCTGCTGCCATCGCCTCCAGCGTGACGTTGCCGAACGTCTCGGTGATCGAGGGGTTGAAGAACACGTCCATCGACGCGACGGCACGGCCGAGATCGTCGCCCGCCTGAAAACCGGCGAACACCGCGTGCGGCACCCGTTCGGCGAACCAGTCGCGTGCCGGGCCTTCGCCGATGACGAGGATGCGATGCTTGACGCCGCGCCGCTGCAATTCGGTGGCGACGTCGGAAAAAATGTCGAGGCCCTTTTCCAGCACCAGCCGGCCGAGAAAGCTGACCGCGACCTCGTCATCGCCGATGCCGATCGAGCGGCGCCAGTCGAGATCGCGCATCGCCGGGTTGAAGCGCCGGTGGTCGACGCCGCGCGACCAGATGCCGATCGGACTGGTCACGCCCCAGTCGCGCAGCAGTTCGGCCATGCCGCGGCCGGGCACCATCACCTGATCGGCGCGGTTGTAGAAACGCTTCGACAGGAACAGCGCCAGTGGTTCGAGAAAGCCGATGCCGTAATATTGCGGGTAGGTTTCGAAGCGGGTGTGGAGCGAGGCGAGCGTCGCAGTCCCCCGGTTCCGGCCCCAGCTGAGCGCGCGGTGACCGAGAATGTCGGGGGCGGAGACATGGACGACATTGGGCCGGAACGCTTCGAGATCGGCACGGGTCTTTGCGGTCAGTCCGCGGGCGAGCTTATATTCGCCGCGTCCGCCGGGCAGGCCATAGGCCGGCACGCTGACCAGATCGCCGGTCGGCGGGAAGGCCGGATCGGCAACGGTCGGCGAATAGACGCGCAGCGCGACGTCACGGTCGAGCAGATGCCTGGCAAGGCGGTTCAGCGCCTGGTTCGCGCCGTCGCGGACATAGTTGTAGTTTCCGCTGAACATCGCCACGCGGAGTTGGGAAGCCTTCATCGCCGCGCCATAGCGCGGGTGCGTCCCGTACGCCACCGGAACGCATTACGACCACCGACGGTTGACCGTGCCGGCAACAGGAGTGGGCGAATGAGCGACAGCTACAAGAAGGGCGCAAAGGTTTCGTGGTCGTGGGGCAACGGCACCGCCGAGGGCAAGGTCGAGGAACGATTTGAGAAGCGGGTCCAGCGCACGATCAAGGGCAGCAAGATCACCAAGAACGGGACGAAGGAAAACCCGGCGTACCTGATCGAGCAGGAGGACGGGACCAAGGTGCTGAAGCGCGGGAGCGAATTGGACTGACTCCGTCGATATCCTCCCCGTCACGGGGAGGGGTACCAGCCGCAGGCTGGTGGAGGGGGGTGTCCACGGACGGAACCGTTGCGATCTGGGACGCCCCCCTCCACCACCGCTTCGCGGCGGTCCCCCTCCCCGTGCCGGGGAGGATTTTATTCCCCTTTCGTTCTTGCTCTGCTAGAGCGCTGGCATGGCAAAACCCCAGAAGCGCTATGTCTGTCAGCAATGCGGATCGGTCTCGTCGAAATGGGCGGGACAATGTGCCGATTGCGGCGACTGGAACACGCTGGTCGAGGATGCCGGGGCGGTCGTGACGCCGTTTTCGGCGCGGCACAATCTGCAAAGCGGCGGGCGGCCGATCCTGTTGTCGGGGCTGGATACCGATATCGCCCTGCCCGAGCGGCTGACGACGGGGATCGCCGAACTAGACCGCGCGCTGGGCGGCGGGTTCGTCGAGGGGTCGGCGACGCTGATCGGCGGCGATCCCGGTATCGGCAAGTCCACCCTGTTGTTGCAGGCGGCAGCGAAGCTCGCACTGGCGGGCAAAAGCGTCGCCTATGTATCTGGAGAAGAAGCAGCAGATCAGGTGCGGTTGCGCGCGCGGCGGCTCGGCCTCGGCACCGCGCCAGTGCAGTTGGCGGCGGCGACGTCGGTCCGCGACATTTTGACGACGTTCGGCGGATCGGCGGCGCCCGACCTGCTCATCATCGATTCGATCCAGACGATGCACAGCGACCTGATCGAAGGGGCGCCGGGCACGGTCAGCCAGGTGCGCGCATCGTCGGGCGAACTGATCCGTTTCGCCAAGGAACGCGGCACGGCGGTGGTGCTGGTCGGGCATGTGACCAAGGACGGATCGATCGCCGGCCCGCGCGTGCTGGAACATATGGTCGATACGGTGCTGGCGTTCGAGGGCGAGCGCAGCCACCAATATCGCATCCTGCGCGCGGTGAAGAACCGCTTCGGCGGCACCGACGAAATCGGCGTCTTCGCAATGGAAAGCGAGGGATTGTCCGAGATTTCAAATCCTTCTTCGCTGTTCCTGACCAGTCGTGACGAGAATGTCACCGGCACCGTCGTGTTCCCGGCGCTGGAGGGCACGCGGCCGGTGCTGGTCGAGGTACAGGCGTTGACGGTGCGGCTGGCGTCGGGCGCGACGCCCCGGCGTGCGGTGGTGGGCTGGGACTCCGGGCGGCTGGCGATGATCCTTGCCGTGCTGGAGGCGCGGTGCGGTTTGGCGTTCGCGACTGCCGAAGTCTATCTCAACATCGCCGGCGGGTACCGGGTGACCGATCCGGCGGCGGACCTCGCGGTAGCGGCGGCATTGGTATCGGCATTGTCGGAGCGACCGGTGCCGTCGGACGCGATCGTGTTCGGCGAGATCGCGCTGTCGGGCGAGGTGCGGCCGGTGGCACACGGCGCGTTGCGGCTGAAGGAAGCGGGCAAGCTGGGGTTCGGGCGGGCGTTGGTGCCATCGGCGCAGAGTGCCGAGGGGGGTGCGGTGAAGCTTTCGGGGTTCAAGGATCTGCCGCGC
Organism: Sphingomonas sp. SAFR-052; assembly: GCF_051965015.1. NCBI lineage: Bacteria > Pseudomonadati > Pseudomonadota > Alphaproteobacteria > Sphingomonadales > Sphingomonadaceae > Sphingomonas > Sphingomonas sp. SAFR-052. Next base: position 314,940 of record NZ_JBQCMO010000005.1, read on the forward strand.
TTCGTGGATTATATGTTGGGGCGGTGAATCCTCCCGGCCTGCGGGGAGGGCCAGCGAAGCTGGTGGAGGGGGATGTCGGCATACGGAACCGCTGCGTTGCGGGGCGCACCCCCTCCACCACCGCTTCGCGGCGGTCCCCCTCCCCGCGGAGCGGGGAGGATTTGGTGGCCGCTCGTGGATATATGTTGGGGCGGTAAATCCTCCCCGCTCGCGGGGAGGGGGACCAGCGAAGCTGGTGGAGGGGGGTGTCCGCATTCGGAGCGGTTGCATGACGTGGCGCTCCCCCTCCACCATGCTGCGCATGGTCCCCCTTCCCCGTGCCGGGGAGGATCTTAGGCGCTCCTCTCACCACCGATGACCCGCTCGACAATTAGCACGCCTCCCGGCATAGCCGCTGCATGGGTCTGACCTCGCTCGACATTGCCGTGCTGCTCACCGTCGGCGGGGCGGCGGTGCTGGGGTTTTTGCGCGGGTTCGTGACCGAGGTGCTGTCGCTCGGCGCATGGGTGCTGGTCGTGCTGGCGCTGAAGCTGTTCCACACGCCGGTCGCCGCCGCGCTGGTCGGGCCGACCGGTACCGCCGGGGGTGCCGCCACCCTCGCCTTCGCATTGATCGCGGGTCTCGGCTATTTCGCCGGGCGGCTGGTCGCCAATGCGATCGGCGCGCGGACGCGGGCGTCGGTGCTGGGGCCGGTCGACCGGGCGTTGGGGTTCGGCTTCGGCGCGCTGAAGGGACTGATCCTGACCAGCCTCGCCTTTCTGTTGTTGCTGCTGGCGGCGGACTTCATCGGCGGGGGGCCGACGCGGCGGCCGCTGTGGATCAAGGACGCGCGGACCTATCCGCTGCTCAACGCCACCAGCGCCAGCGTGGTCGACTTCATCGACCGGCGGCGGCGTGGCGAGCCGGTGTTCGGCGAATAATCGCTGCGATCGACTCGCCAGCGTCACGATCGCGCCCTACATCCGGTCACGTGACCGCCAATCTGTACAACACCGAAATTCTCCGCCTCGCCGCCGAGACCGCGCAGGCCGTCCGCCTGAGCGACCCCCATGCCAGCGTCGAGAAGCGATCGCCGATCTGCGGCAGTCGGGTGACCGTTGATATTACGCTGGGCGAGGATGGCCGAGTGGCAGCGGTCGGCATGCTGGTGCGGGCCTGTGCGCTCGGACAGGCATCGTCGGCGCTGCTGGCGCGCGAGATCGTCGGGCGGAATGCGGCGGAACTGGCCGCGGCGCGCGATGCGCTGACCGCTTGGTTGGCGGGCGAAGGCGACGCGCCCGACTGGCCGGGTTTGACGCTGTTCGAACCGGCCCGGCCGCATAGCGCGCGCCATGCCTCGATCCGGCTGGCGTTCGAAGCGGCGGCCGAGGCGGCGGCGATCGCCGGGCAGCGGGCTGCCGCCTGATGGAGCATGGCACCGCGTCGCTGTTGCACGATTTCGCGCCGCTCTTGGGTGCGGCGCTGATCTTCGTTCTGATCTTCCGCAAATTGGGACTGGGTGCGACGCTCGGCTATCTGGTCGCGGGGTCGGTGGTCGGGCCGCAGGTGCTGGGGCTGGTCGGCAATGCCGAGTCCAAGCTGGCCATCGCCGAACTGGGCATCACGCTGCTGCTGTTCCTCGTCGGGTTGGAACTCAGCCCGTCGCGGCTGTGGAAGATGAAGCGTGACATCTTCGGCCTCGGGCTGATGCAGGTCGTGTTGTGCGGCGTCGCGATCACCGGCGTGGTGTGGCTGGCGACGCATTTCAGCTGGGCGGCGGCGCTGGCGCTGGGCCTCCCGCTGGCGCTGTCGTCGACGGCGCAGGTGCTGCCGATGCTGCAATCGGCGGGGCGGATGAAAACGCCGTTCGGCGAGCGAGCATTCGCGATCCTGCTGTTCCAGGATCTGTCGATCGTGCCGCTCATCACCATCGTTGCCGCGCTGTCGCGCAATCCGGCCGATGCCGGCGGGCCGCCGGGGTGGCAATTGGGGCTGTGGACGATCGGTGCGGTCGCCGGGTTGATCCTTGCCGGGCGGTTCCTCCTCAGGCCGATGTTCCGGCTGATCGGCAATATGGGCGAGCGCGAGATGTTCGTGTTCGCCGGGCTGTTCACCGTGATCGCGAGCGCCGCGGTGATGCAGGCGCTGGGGCTGTCGACCGCGCTGGGCGCGTTCATCGCCGGGGTGATGCTGGCCGACAGCCCGTATCGCCACGAACTGGAGGCCGATGTCGAGCCGTTCCGGTCGATCCTGCTCGGGCTGTTCTTCCTCGCGGTCGGAATGATGCTCGACCTCGGCGCGATCGTCGAGCGGCCGGTGTTCGTGGTCGGCATGGCGCTGGCGCTGATCGCGACCAAGGGGCTGGTAATCTTCGGCCTCGGGCGGCTGTTCGGGATGCCGTGGCGCGGGGCGCTGGCGCTCGGACTGTTGCTGAGCCAGGGCGGCGAGTTCGGCTTCGTGCTGTTCGCGCAGGCGCAGAACGCGTTGCTGATCGCGCCGGAAGCGGCGAGCGTGTTCGGCGCGATCGTCACCCTGTCGATGGCGACCACCCCGTTCCTGATGATGGCGACGCGCAAATTCCGGGCCGAGCCGGAAAAGCGCGAGGGTGGCACGCCCGAGGGGCCGCGGCACGACGGGGCAAGCGCGGTGGTGGTCGGCTATGGCCGGTTCGGGCAGACGGTGGCGCAGATGCTGCTGGCGCAGGGGATCAGCGTCACCGTGATCGATCGCGATGTCGAGATGATCGAGATCGCCGGCAGTTTTGGGATGAAGGTCTATTATGGCGACGGCACGCGTATCGACCTGCTGCGGCTGGCGGGGGCGCAGGACGCCGAACTGCTGCTATTCTGTATCGACGGCGATCCGCTGGACGGCGACGCGATCGCCGCGATCCACCAGGCATTTCCGACGCCGGGCATCTTCGTGCGGGCGTTCGACCGGCGGGCGGTGGTCAGGCTGGCGGGTGCTCCGGTCGAGGGCGTGTTCCGCGAGGTGCTCGATTCGGCAGTGACAATGGCGCGTGCGGCGATGGTATGCGTCGGCGTCGATGACGGCGAGATCGACCGGACCGAGGACCTGTATCGCAAGACCGATGCGAAGCGGCTGATGCAGCAGTCCGAAACCGGCGACCTGCGGCAGGGGCGCGAGATGATCTTCACCCACGCCCGCGTCAGCGCCGCGCCGGGCACTGTCGCCGACGAGGCGGGATAGCGCGCTGGCTCCTGCGTTCCATCGCGCTTAACGTCGCAGCAACCTCGCCGGGTTATGGTGGCGGCGAAGGTGGAAGGGGCGGCGGATGATCGACAATTTCTCGCTGGGGCTGACCCATTTCCTGATGCTACTGGCGGTGTGGCGGTTGTTGCGGCGCGACGATCTGGACCGCGAGGGCGAGCCGGCCAAGGTGCAAGTGCGGCGGAGTCGGCGTCCGGGTGCGTGACCTAGTCTTCGTTGCATTTCTTTGCGCGTTGTTCGCTGCCGGGTTGCGGCGGCCGTTCGTGTTCGTGCTCGGCTATGTCTATATCGACATCGTATCGCCGCAGCGGCTGACCTATATCCTGCTGAATTCGGTGCCGATTTCGCTGATCGCGGCGGGATTGTCAGTCGCGGCGTGGGTGATGGTCGACGACAAGCGCGACACGCGGATCGCACCCCGCCAGCTGCTGATGCTGTCGCTGCTCTGCTATTGCCTGTGGACGACGAAGACCGCCGATTTTCCGGTCGACGCGCAATCCAAATGGGAATGGGTGTGGAAGGCACTGGCGTTCGCGATCTTCCTGCCGCTGACGCTGCGCACCCGGCTGCGCATCGAATCGCTGTTGCTGTTCATGGTGCTGTCGGCAGCGTCGATTATCATCGTCGGCGGGATCAAGACACTGGTATCGGGCGGCGGCTATGGCGAGCTGAACCTGATGGTGTCGAACAATGCCGGGCTGTACGAAGGATCGACGATCTCGACCGTCGCCATCGCGATCATCCCGCTGATCCTGTGGTTCAGCCGGTTCGGCACGGTGTTCGCGCCCGACTGGCGGGTGCGCACCTTCTGTTATGCGCTGGTATTCTCGTGCCTACTGATTCCGGTCGGTACGTCGACGCGGACCGGGCTGCTGTGCATCGGGCTGCTCGGCCTGCTAAGTTTGCGCGACGTCAAGCGGCGGCTGACCTATCTCGCGCTGGCCGGGGCGGCGGGGATGCTGGCGCTGCCCTTCCTACCCTCCGCCTTCACCCAGCGGATGGAGACAATCGGCACCTATCAGGCCGACGCATCGGCTTCGACGCGGCTGGCGGTGTGGGCGTGGACGCTCGATTACGTGCAGCAGAACCCGTTCGGCGGCGGCTTCAACGCATTCCTCCAGAACCGCATCCGCTATGAAAAGGTCGCGGTGGTCGGCGAGGCGGGCAACCGCACCGTCGAGCGCAGTCTCGAGGTCGACAAGGCGCGCGCCTACCACTCCGCCTATTTCGAGATGCTGGGCGAACAGGGCTGGCCGGGGCTGATGCTGTGGCTGGCGATCAATCTGGGCGGGCTGTTGCGGATGGAGGTGCTGCGGCGGCGCTATGCGAAGGCGGATGCGGAGGAGGCATGGGTCGTGCCGCTCGCCGCCGCGCTCCAGAACGGGCACATCGTCTATCTGTTCGGCGCGAACTTCATCGCCATCGCTTTTCAACCTTTCGTCTTCATGCTGATCGGCGCGCAGATCGGCCTCGACACCTATCTGGCGCGCAAACGAACCGAGGCGGCGTGGCGACCGCTGCAGCGGCGCAAGGCGGGGACGATCGCGGCATGAACGAGTTGAAGGCGCTGACCGGTGCGCGCGGCGTCGCGGCATGGTGGGTGGTGTTGTTCCACCTGCGCGGATCGATGGGCGCGCTGCATCCCGCGATCGAATCGGCGATCGCCAAGGGGTATCTGGCGGTCGATTTCTTCTTCCTGCTATCGGGGTTCGTGATCTGGCTGTCATGGGGACAGCGGTTCCGCGAGCGTGGGTTCACCGAAGCCTTGCGGTTCTTGTGGAAACGGATGGCGCGCATTTGGCCGCTGCATTTGTTCGTACTCGGTTGCGCGGTGGTGCTGGCGATCGTGCTGGCGGCCAGCGGGCGCAACATCGATCGCTTCCCCTTCGCCGAACTGCCGCTGCACATCGTGCTGCTGCAAAGCTGGGGCTTGATCGAGCCGCTGGCGTGGAACGACCCGGCCTGGTCGATTTCGGCGGAATCGGCGGCATATCTGCTGTTCCCGCTGCTGGCAGTGACGATCGACTGGCGGCGCGTGCCGAGTTGGGCGCTGGTCACGGTGATCGCGGTGCTGTTGTTCGGATTGCTGCCCTTTGCCGGGCAGGACGGGCTGGGTGCCGATCTCCGACGCTTCGCGGTGGCGCGGTGCGTGATCCAGTTCGCGGCGGGCACCGCGATCGGTGCGCTATGGGTACGCTGGCGGCAGCGCGATGCGATTGCCGGTGGTGCGGTGCTGCTGGCGGGGGCGTTGGTCGTAGGATGGGGGTTGCGGCTGCTGCCCGAGCCTTATGCGCTGCCGCCGGCGCTGGCGTGTCTGTTACTAGCATGCGGCATCCTGTCGAACCGGCGGGCCAATCCGCTGGAATGGTGGCCGATCCACCGGCTGGGCGAGATCAGCTATGCAACCTATCTCGGCCATTTTCTGCTGTGGTTCGTGTTCAAGCTGGCGTTCGTCGCCGATGCGGCGGTGGCACCGGTCTGGGTGCTGGGGCTGTATCTGGTCGCGGTGATCGTGTCGTCCGAGCTGCTGTACCGCGTGGTGGAGCGACCAGCGCAGGGATGGGTCAATCGGTTGTGGGATCGGCGGCGGGTGGCGGTGGAGGTTTGAGACGGAGATTCTACACGCCTTCTTCGTTCGTTCCCGTTCATAATGGTGGGGCCCAGAAACGCAGAAATTATTGCACGGAATCCATCGTGTATCGGTTCTAGTCTGCGCGAGACCTACTCGAAAGTCCCGATCAGAGCCTCATTGCGTACCCCCGCGCAGGCGGGGGTCCAGGGTCCCAAGCGCAAGCCGTTGTTTTGCTTGGCTCTGGACCCCCGCCTGCGCGGGGGTACGGCAAATATGCGGCGAAGCGGGCGACTTTCGTAGAGGCACCGCCTTCCGGGTAATGACGAAAGTCGAAGGGCCCGGCGGAGGTTGCTCCGCCCCGCCCCGCTTACGCCTCGGCCAGTTCGCTCTCGATCGCCTCGATCATCGCCTTCGAAAAGGCGGGGATGTCGTCGGGCTTGCGGCTGGTGATGAGGTTGCCGTCGATCACGACCTGTTCGTCGACCACTTCGGCGCCGGCGTTTTCGAGGTCGGTGCGCACCGACGGCCAGCTGGTCACGCGGCGACCGTCGACGACGTCGGCCTCGACCAGCAGCCAGGGGGCGTGGCAGATGGCGGCGACGATCTTGTCATCGTCCATGAATTCGCTGACGATCTCGACCGCGCGTTCCTCCATGCGCATCTTGTCGGGATTGCCGACGCCGCCGGGCAGCAGCAGCGCGTCGAACTGCTCGGTATCAACATCGTCGAGCGTCAGGTCGGGCGTGATCGTGCGCGCCTTTTCACTGTCGTTGACGACGCCCTGGATCGGATCGGTCTTTATCGACGCGAGCGTCACCTGCGCCCCGGCGTCGAGCAGCGCCTGACGCGGATCGAACAGTTCGGATTCCTCGAACCCGTCGGCGGCGAGGATCAGCACGCGGGCATTGGCGAGGTCGGCCATCGGTAATCTCCTGTTACGGTCCGGCCCTAACCGGCTGGCATCGGCTGGGTTCCGGAACGAAGCGACGAGCCGAACATTGATCGGGTCACCTGCAGGGAAAGCCCGATGGAACCAGCCGAAGACGACCTGCCCTGCCCCGCCGGCTGCACCTTTTCCGATTGTGAGGCGGCGGGCATCACCCGCAAGAAGCTGACGCGCGGCTGGGGCTATTATGACGCGGATGGCGAACGGATCACCGACCGCGACGAGATCGACCGGCTAAATGCGATCGGCCTGCCCCCTGCCTATCGCGACGCATGGTTCTGCCCCGATCCCTCCGGCCATATCCAGGCGATCGGGTGGGACGACAAGGGCCGCAAGCAGTACCGCTATCATCCCGATTTCCGCGAGGCGCAGGAGACGGCGAAATACGACCGCTGTGCCGCGTTCGGCCATGCCCTGCCCAAGCTGCGCGCCCAGGTCGAGCGTGATCTGGCCAAGCGCGCGCTGTCGCGCGAACGAGCGGTGGCGGCGGTGGTGCGGTTGCTCGATCTCGGCCGGGTGCGCGTCGGCAACGAAGGCTATGCGCGGGTCAACAAGAGTTTCGGCGCGACGACGCTGCGCAAGCGCCACGCCAAGCTGACCGGTACCTCTCTGAAATTACAGTATAAGGCGAAGTCGGGGAAGCTCAGGGTACTGACCATCACCGATCGGTCGCTCGCCAGTTTCGTGCGTAAGTGCCAGGACCTGCCCGGCCAGCATCTGTTCCGCTGGGTCGATGCCGAGGGGGAGACGCATCCGGTCACCTCCAGCGACGTCAACGCCTATATCCGTGAGGCCATGGGCGGGGACTTCACCGCCAAGCATTTTCGGACATGGGGGGCCAGCGTGCTGGCCTTCACCACGTTGGCCGAGGCGGAGCAGGACATCAGCCTGAAGACGATGCTCGGTCCGGTGGTCGACGCGCTGGGCAATACGCCGGCGATTGCGCGCAAATCCTATGTCCATCCGCTGCTGATCGATCTGGTCAAGGACGGGCAGACCGCGTTTCGCGAGACGTTGCGCCTGCCCCGTTCCGCCAAGCATCTCAGCCGCCACGAACGCGGGCTGATCGCGCTGCTCGAAGCGCAGGCGAAGGTCGCCGAAGCCGCCTGAAAGGATCGCATGACCGTCAATAGCAGTTCGCCCGCCGCGACGGTCGAAAAGAGTTTCAACGCCGATCAGGCACAGGCGCAGGCGCGGCTGCTGTTCCAGGACAGCGCGCGGTGGATCGCGGACAACTGGTTGCAGGTGTTGGTGGCAATCGGCGTCGGCGCGGCGATCGTCGTCGTGCTGCTGGTCGTGCGGCGCTGGGGCGTGCGGCTGTGTCGTAACGACCGCGCCGGTTGGGGGACGGTCGCCGGACGGGCGGTGGCACGGACGAGCCTCTTCTTCATGGTGATGCTGGCCGCCAAGCTGGTCGATGGCTATGCCAGCGCGCCGCCGATGGTGACGGCGACGATCGAGTTCCTGTTCACCGTGGCGGCCGTGTTCCAGGCGGCGATCTGGGCGCGCGAAGTGATATTGGGCGTGGTCGAGCGACGGACGGCAAGCGACCATTATCATGGCGAGGCGCTGGCATCGGCGATGGGGCTGATCCGGTTGCTGGTCACCTTCGCATTATTCTCGATCGCGCTGATCGTCGTGCTCGACAATCTGGGGGTGAACGTCACCGGACTGGTCGCTGGGCTGGGGGTCGGCGGTATCGCCATTGGTCTGGCGGCACAGGGAATTTTCGCCGATCTGTTCGCGGCGCTCTCGATCATCTTCGACAAGCCGTTCCGGCGCGGCGACAATGTCAGTTACGACCAGACCAATGGGTCGATCGCGGAGATCGGGCTGAAATCGACGCGGATCCGGTCGATCACCGGCGAAGAACGGATCATCTCCAACAAGAACCTGCTCGACAAGGAGATCACCAACAACAGCCGGCGCGAGCATCGCCGTGCATCGTTCGTGATCGGCGTCACCTATCAGACTGATCCGGACACCTGTGCGCGGATCCCGGCGATGCTGCGCGAGATCGTCGAGGCGGAGCAGCGGGTGTTCGTTCGCTGCGGCTTTGTCGGCTTCGGCGCGTCGAGCCTTGATTTCGAGTTGATCTTCGATTCGCCGGGCGTCGATTATGCGGCCTTCTATGACGGGCGAACCGCAGTCGGCATCGCCATCCTGCGGCGGTTCAATGCAGAGGGGATCGAGATCGCCTATCCCACGCAGGTCAATCTGACGGCGCGGGCCGACGGATCGATCGTCGACCCTGCCGCTGCGGCAAGCTGAACTTTTCGAACATAGGGTTTGGGACGCAAGGACGTTACGCAAGCCGGTTTCCGGTTTGCGGTGTGTTGCCGCTTGCGGTTCGACCGGTCGTGCCGCTATGCTTCGCCCGAACGAGGGAGAGGTCGGTGACGGCGATCACGGCGGAGGCGATGGCGGAACGGATCGGCAGCGAATGGCTGTCCGACTGGATGACGCTCGACCAGGCACGGATTACCGCCTTTGCCGATGCGACCGACGACCATCAGTTCATCCATGTCGACCCGCAGGCCGCCGCCGTGACGCCGTTCGGGGGGACGATCGCGCACGGTTTCCTGCTGCTGTCGCTGATGCCGAAATTGGCGGCGGACAGCGGGATGCCGACGGTTTCGGACGCGCGCATGGAAATGAATTACGGCGGCAACCGCGTGCGCGTCGTCCGGCCGGTGCGGTCGGGATCGCGCATCCGCGGACGCTTCACGCTGATGGCGCTCGAACAAAAGCGGCCCGGCCAGTGGCAACAGACCATCGCCTATGCCGTCGAGGTCGACGGTAGCGACCAACCCGCGCTGATCGCCGAATGGATCAGCCAAATCTTCACCTGAAACCGAGGAACATCATGCGCTCAGCCGTCATCGTTTCGACTGCCCGTACCCCGATCGGCCGCGCCTATCGCGGGGCGTTCAACAACCTGCCCGCACCGACGCTGGCCGCGCATTCGATCCGCGCCGCGGTCGAGCGTGCCGGGATCGAGGGGGGCGAGGTCGACGATGTCCTGTTCGGCGCGGCGCTGCAACAGGGGCATCAGGCCGGCAATATCGCACGGACAGCCGCACTACGCGCCGGGCTGCCGACGAGCGTGTCGGGCATGTCGATCGACCGGCAATGCGCCAGCGGACTGATGGCGATCGCCACCGCCGCCAAGCAGATCGTGCACGACCGCATGGACATCTGTGTCGCGGGTGGCGTCGAATCGATTAGCCTCGTCCAGACGCCGCAGATGCGGGTCGCCGCCGACCCCGAATTGCTGGCGATGCACGGCGACATCTATATGCCGATGCTCCAGACCGCCGAAATCGTTGCCAAACGCTATGGCATTTCGCGCGATCGGCAGGATGAATATGCGCTCCAGTCGCAGCAGCGCACCGCCGCCGCGCAGGCGGTCGGGCTGTTCGATGCCGAACTGGTGCCGGTGACCGCGACGATGAACGTCGTCGACAAGGCGACCAAGGAAGTGTCGGCGCACGAGGTCACGCTGACCAAGGACGAGGGCAATCGCGCCGACACGACGCTGGAGGGGCTGCAATCGCTGAAACCGGTGATGGGTGAGCAGGCGGTCATCACCGCCGGGAATGCCAGCCAGTTATCGGACGGATCGTCGTCCTGCGTGCTGATGGAGGAATCGGTCGCATCGGCACGCGGGTTGCAGCCGCTCGGCCGCTATGTCGGCATGGCGGTAGCGGGGACCAAGCCCGATGAGATGGGCATCGGCCCGATCTATGCGGTGCCGAAGCTGCTCGAACGCTTCGACTTGGGCGTGGACGATATCGGGCTGTGGGAGCTGAACGAGGCGTTCGCGGTGCAGGTGCTGCATTGTCAGGACGTGCTGGGCATCCCCAACGACCGGCTGAACGTCAATGGCGGCGCGATCTCGATTGGCCACCCGTACGGCATGTCGGGCGCGCGGATGACCGGCCATGCGCTGATCGAAGGCAAGCGGCGCGGGGTGAAATATGTCGTGGTGACGATGTGCGTCGGCGGCGGCATGGGCGCGGCCGGACTGTTCGAAGTGCTTTGAGGATCGGGGGGCATTACACGCCCCTTCTCCCAACCCTCTCCCCTAAAGGGGAGAGGGCTTTTTTAGCCGATGCGTTGCATCCAGTTGTGGGGGTCGTTGCTGCGGCCGCGCTGGATGTCGGTCAGTTGCTTGAGCAGTGCCTGGGTGCGTTCGCCCGGCTGGCCGTCGCCGATCTGGAAGCTGAAGTCCGCCGACGACACCTTGCCGATCGGGGTGACGACGGCGGCGGTGCCGCAGGCGAATGCTTCGACCAAGCGGCCGCTGGCAGCGTCGGCCTGCCACTGGTCGATCGAATAGCGTTCCTCGCGGACCTCGATCCCCTGATCGCGCGCCAGCGTCAGGATCGAATCGCGAGTGATGCCGGGCAGGATCGTGCCGGTCAGCGGCGGGGTGAGCATCGTGCCGTCATCGAACACGAAGAAGATGTTCATGCCGCCCAGTTCCTCGACCCAGCGGCGCTCGGTCGCATCGAGGAACACGACCTGATCGCAGCCCTGCCGGATCGCTTCCGACTGGGCGAGCAGGCTGGCGGCGTAATTGCCACCACATTTGGCGTCGCCGGTGCCGCCGGGGGCGGCGCGGGTGAATTCTTTCGACACCCATAGCGACACGCTCTTCGCGCCGCCGGGCCAGTAGTTGCCGACCGCCGACGCGATGACGCAGTAGAGATATTCCGCCGACGGCTTCACCCCGAGGAACGTCTCGCTGGCGATCATGAACGGGCGCAGATACAATGCGCTACCCTCGCCCGCCGGGATCCAGTCGCGCTCGGCCAGCGTCAGTTCGCGGCACGAGGCGACGAACAGGTCGTCGGGCAATTCCGCCATAGCGAGGCGGTGTGCGGAGCGGCGGAAGCGGGCGGCGTTCTGCTCGGCGCGGAACAGCGCGACGCCGCCATCGGGCAGCGCATAGGCCTTCAGCCCCTCGAAGATTTCCTGCGCATAATGGAGGACAGCGGCGGCCGGGTCCATGACGATCGGGGCGCGCGCAGTGATCTTCGCGTCGTGCCAGCTCTTGTCCTCCGACCAGCGGATCGTCGCCATATGGTCGGTAAAGACGCGCCCAAAGCCCGGATTTACGATCCGCGCCGCCCGCTCGCTCGCCGCGACCGGGGTCGCATGGGGTTCGAAGGCGAAGGTCGGCTGCGTCATGGCGTCCTCATGGATGAATGCTTGCGGTGGACTAGGCCGGATGGCAGAAATGGTCAACATGACTGCCCCAATATCGCCCGCCCAGCCCATGGCCGCCTCTGCGCTGTTCCTGCGCGAGGCCGAGGTCCGGCGCGGGATCGAACTGCTCTATTTCGGCTACAGCCATTTAACGCGGACGATCGACGAGGAACTGGCGTCGCAGAGTCTGGGGCGGGCGCATCATCGCGCGCTGTATTTCATCGCCCGGCGGCCCGATCTGTCGGTCAGCGAGCTGCTGCGGCTGCTAGCGATCACCAAGCAATCGCTCGGGCGGGTGCTGAACGATCTGTCGGCGCGCGGACTGGTCGAGAGCCGGGCGGGCGACCGCGATGCGCGGCAGCGGTTGCTGAAACTGACGCCCGAGGGGCAGGCGCTGGAGGCGCGGCTGTACGAAATGCTGAACGCGAAACTTTCGCGGGCCTATTCGGGCGCGGGGCAGGATGCGGTCAGCGGATTCTGGGCGGTGCTGGAGGGGCTGATTCCGGCGGGCGACCGCGCAGCGGTGGCGGCGCTGGGGCGGTAGGTCAGCGCGCTTCGTCAGTCAGGCGCGTGTCGAGCCGCCGAGTCGCGGCGGCGGCATAGGTGCGGCAGCAGGTCCGGTCGATAAGCGGCTTGGTGCCCGCCAGTCGTTCGGCCATATCGCTCGCGCCCGGATGTGGGGTAAGGACGATATCGCAGGGCAGCGCCGCAACCTTGGCGATCGTCGCCCGCAGTCGCGCGACATAGGCCGGGTGGTCACGGAAGCGATAGCCGTCCGACGAAACAGCGGACAGGCTGTCCGCGAACACGATGGTGCGACAAATCCTGCCTTCGCAGGATCGCCACGACCAGCTCATGCCGTCGGGCGAATGGCCGGGGGTCAGATGCGCGGTCAGGCGAAGCGGGCCGAGCGTTACCGCCTGCCCGTCGGTGAGGATAGCGCCTACCGGCACGCGTTCGACCGGGGACAGGATAGCGCGTTGCGGGTCATCGGCGGCGAACCGGCCGCGCTCGATCACCTCGCGGGCGGCGGCGCTGGCGAGCAGGGTCGCCCCGGTCGCGCGGCGCAGCGCGGCGAGCCCCCCGGCATGGTCGATATGGCTGTGGCTCATCAGCAGCAGCTTCACGTCCTGCGGTCGGAAGCCGAGCGTACGGATGTTGGTGACGATCGAGGGCACCGCCTCGGCAGTCGCGGCGTCGATGACGATATGGCCCTTGGGTCCGGCGATCAGCAGCACGGTGATACCGCAAGTGCCGATATCATAGACGTTGCCGAAGACGCGGACCGGCGGCGCCGGATCGCTCCAGCCGTCCTTGCCCGCGCATTGCTGCGCGCGTGCGGCGACGTCGGCGCGCGGTGCTGGCGGTGCGGTGACGGCCAGCAGCGCAGCGACGATCATGCGTCGCCCCGTGCCGCCGCCGCCATCTCGGCATTGCGCCGTTCGGACGCGGCCAGCGTCGCGCCTAGCAGCTGTTTGAGCGCATCGCCTTCGTCGAGAACGTTCAGCCCCTGCCGTGTCGAGCCGCCGGGGCTGGCGACGCGATCGGCGAGCGTCGCGGGTGGCACGTCGGTACCGGAGGCCATGGTCGCCGATCCCTGCACCGTGGCGATAGCGAGCCGCTGCGCCTGATCGGCGGGCAGACCGAGCGCCGTGCCGGCGGCGGCGAGTGCGTCGATGAAGCGGAACACGAAGCCCGGACCGCAGCCCGACAGTGCCGTTACCGCGTCGAACAGCGCCGCGTCGTCGATCCATTCGACCAGCCCGAGCGGCTGCATCAACGCCTCGGCGATCGCGCGAGCGTCGGCATCTTGCCCATGCGAATGGAGTGCCACGACCCCCTGCCCGATCGCGACCGGCAGATTGGGCATGGCGCGCACGATCGTCCCGACGTCGAAGCGGCGGGCGAGCGCCGCTTCCTCGACCCCGGCGAGGATCGAGATCAGCAACGGCGCACCGGCAATGGCGGGCGCCAGATCGGGGGCGACGATGTCGAGCTGCTGCGGCTTGACCGCGAGCACGACGATCGCGGGACGCCCGGCCGGTGGCGTGATCGCATGGGTCACGCCCGCCGGCACCGCACGCGGCGTCCGCGTAATGACCGTGATCGCCGCCGGATCGACGCCATCGGCGATCCAGCGATCGAGCATCGCGCCGCCCATATTGCCGCAGCCGATCAGCCACAGCGGTCCGGACAAGGCGATCATGCCTCGCCCTGCGTCTCGATCATCGACGCGGCGATCGCTTCCTTGGGCGTCTTCCCGCCCCAAAGGACGAACTGGAATACCGGGTAGAAGCGTTCGCATTCGTCGATCGCGGCATCGATCATCAATTCGGCCTGATCGATGGTCAGCGCCGGCTCGTCGCCCAGCATCGCCGCGTGGCGATAGAGCAGGATGCCGCTCGACGACCATAGTTCGAAATGGCCGATCCAGAGCTGTTCGTTGATGAGGCCGATGGTTTCGTAGATCGCGCCGCGCCGTTCGTCGGCGACCCGAATATCGGGGAGCGCGAGGAATTGCAGGACGCCGTCCTCTCCGCGCCAGATCGCGCGGAGTTCGAATTCGGTCCAGCTCCCCTTCACGTTCGCGACGATCTCGTCACCGTCGCGCTCGTTTTTCCAACCGTGCGCCGCGAAATAGCGCTCCAGCGTATCGATCGGCACGGCGTCGTCGCCGTCCTCTTCCACTTCGTCCAATATCATCCCCAAGCCATAGACCCGCGCGCTCCCCCCGTCACGCGCCAAGGCGCGGGACGTGCGGCAGGTATCAGAGCGCGCCTTCGCCCGCCCCCGGTGCATCGGGCGACACCGGCTGGGCGACCGATTGCTTGGCTTCCAGCGCGTCGAGCCGGGCGCGCAGCGCATCGGCCTCATCACGGGCGGCGACGGCCATCGCCTTCACCACTTCGAATTCATCGCGGCTGACGAAATCCATGCCGCCAAGGAACGTCTTGGCTCGCTCGCGCGCTGCCGCCTCGCCCTCACGCGCCATGCCGGCGATGGTGCCGGCGGCGCCGTTCACGAACTTGGCGAAATCGTCGAACAGACAATTGTCGGACTGCATGGGAAATCCTTCCATTGGCAAGGGCGTGAAGCCGCCCGCCGTCAAAGTGCGATTTGGGTGGAATGGGCCGGCGGCACAAGGGTTTCCGCGTCGGGATTGCGCCGGTCGATCTGCCAGTTGAGCGCGGTGGCGATCACCAGCCACGCCAGATAGGGCACCAGCAGCCATGCCGCGAGCGGACGGATGCGACCGAAGGCGAAGGTCGTGGCGAGTGCGGCGAAGAACAGCGCGACGATCAGGATCAGCGCGAGGCTCACCTGATGCGCGCCGAAAAACAGCGGCGACCAGACGAGGTTCATCACCAGTTGCAGCGCGAACAGCGCAATGGCGAGGCCACGCCCGCGGGCGCCACGTGCGCTGAGAATGATCGCCAGCGACAGGCCCATCAGCACGTACAGGATCGTCCACACGACCGGGAATGCCCAGTTCGGGGGGCGCAGCGCCGGCAGGTCGAGCATCCGGTACCAGCCGTTATCGTCCCCGGCGACGACCAGCTGGCCCGAGGTGAAGCCGAGCAACAGGATGAGCGGCACGCATACCACGGCCCGCCGCAGGAATTCCGAACGCAACTGCCACTTCGACGCGATCTCGTTCATCCCGTCCCCCGGTGCCGGCCTCGCACCATGCGCAACCGTTCAGCCGGCAGTGCTTGCTGTGTGCGCTGCGTCATTGCAAGAGCCCGCGGCAGATTCGGGCGCGGTGGCAGCGATCAGGAACTCGATATTGCCTTCGGGACCGGTGATCGGGCTGCGATCGATGCCGATCACCTGCCAGCCGAGGTCGGTCAGCCATGCCGAGACTTCCTCGCAGACCCGGGCATGGATGGCGGGATCGCGGACCACGCCGCCCTTGCCGACCTCTTCGCGTCCCGCCTCGAACTGCGGCTTGATGAGCGCGAGCAACCGTCCACCGGGCTTCACGAAGCCGAGGGGCACGGCAAGCACCTTCGACAAAGCGATGAAGCTGGCGTCGCAGACGACCAGATCGACCGGCTCGGGGATATGCGCGGGCGTCAGCAGCCGCGCGCTCAATTGTTCGAGGACGATGACGCGCGGATCCTGGCGCAGCTTCCACGCCAGCTGGTTGGTACCGCTATCGACGGCATAGACGCGTGTCGCGCCGCCGGTCAGCAGCACGTCGGTGAAGCCGCCGGTCGACGACCCGACATCGATCGCGATCGCCTGCGCCACGTCCCAGCCGAAATGGTCGAGGCCGTGTGCCAGCTTCACCCCGCCGCGCGATACCCAGGGGTGATCGCGCCCGCGCACATCGAGCACCGCATCGTCGGGCAGTTGCTGGCCCGGCTTGTCGACCTTGCGATCGCCCAAGAACACCAGCCCAGCCATGATGAGCGCCTGTGCGCGGGTGCGGCTCTCGGCGAGGCCGCGGTCGACGAGCATCTGGTCCGCGCGTTGCTTTGCCATGGCATGCGCATGGCGCGAGTTTCGACTGGTCGCAACCCTTGATCCGTTGGACGAATGGCTATTGCCTATTCAATCAGTAGGAATATCTTGTTCATCGGAGGCTGACCCGGACCCGACCCCCTCCCTAAAGCTGACGGGTCAGCCTTCACTGTTTTGAACCGAACCGCAGGAGAGTGACGATGGCGCAGTTTTCGACACCCCCGACGGTGCTGACCGTGCCCGGGTTGAACGGCTCCGGGCCGTCGCACTGGCAGACTTTGTGGGAACAGTCGCGGCCGGATACGGCGCGCGTCGAACTGGGGCTGTGGTCGCGGCCGTTGCGCAATGCATGGGTGACGAAGCTCGACCAGGCGATCCGGCAGGCACAGGCGCCGGTGGTGCTGGCAGCGCATTCGCTCGGCTGCCTTGCCGTCGCATGGTGGGCGCAATTGTCGTCGCAACCTTATGGCTGGCCGGTTGCCGGTGCCTTGCTGGTCGCGCCGGCAGATGTCGATCGTCCCGGTGCACCGCCCGAATTGCAGGGTTTCGCCCCGACGCCGCGCTTCTCGCTGCCCTTTCCCTCGCTGGTGGTCGCATCGACCGACGATCCATGGGTGTCGATCGAGCGGGCGCATTCGATGGCAGTCGATTGGGGCAGCCATTTCGTCGATGCCGGCGCGCAGGGGCATCTGAACGCTGCCAGCGGCATCGGCTGGTGGGAAGAGGGGCAGGAACTGCTCGACCGCGTCATCGCCGCGTCGGGCGACGGCCATGGCCATGTCCGCCACCCCAGCGACGCGCGATCGGTGCTGGCCGTCAACGCGACCGAAGCGGCGCAGGGGCAGTTTCTGCGTTAAGCGAAGGGGTTGGCGACCTTCAGCCGGGCGTCGATCACGAGCCCGTGCTGAAGGTCCTCGCTCCTCAACCGCTCGCATCCCGCCGCCAGCGCGGCGGCGACGCTCATGCTGTCGTAGATGGCAAGGCGATAGCGTTCGGCGATCCGCAGGCCGTCGCGATGGATGGCGTCGGTCAGCGGGACCACATTGGCAGTAGCAAGACGGATCAGATCGATTCGTTGGCGGACGTCCGGCCACGCCACGCGTTGCTTGCGAAGCGAGACCGCAACAAACTCGTTCAGGCATTGAACGCTGATGATCGGCGTACCGTCTAGCAAGCGTTGCGCCGGTATCCGTCGAGGGTCGTCGGCGAAAGCGTAGAGCAAGATGTTCGTATCGAGAAACGCCGTCACCCGCGTGCGTTCGCCTCTTCGCGATCGAAGCGATAGTCATCCAGCAAAGGACGCGACAGGGCCGTCATCTGCGGCCAGACACCTGCCAATTCCGCGTCGCTGAGCCGCGTAGTCGAGCCACTCCGCCGAACCTCGACGTGTCGCCTTCGTGCAGGCCGAGCGTTTCGGCGACGTCGTCAGGAATGACGATGGCGAGCTTGTCACCGATCTTTTCGACCTTCACCGGGCTTCTCCTTCGAAAGAGAAATTACGCGGCGCGCGAGCCGTTGACAACCGACTGAAGGTAGACGGCTAGGTCGCGGACGTCCTTCATCGATGGCAGGTCGACCGGAGCAGCGGGCGTCGGCGGCACCAAGCCCAGCCGTTCCCACGCAGACTCGACCAGATCGGCAATCTCTTCGTCGTCGATCATCAAGAACCGGGCGAAATCGTCGTCGGGATGCGGAACGACACCCGGTCCGTAATAAGACGCAACCAATTCGCGGGTCAGCGCCGCTATCGGCGGCGAAACGCCATTATCGGCGACCATCGCGTCGAAATCCGCAGCGTTCCAACCCGCCCGATACGCCTTGGCCACGCGAAACCGCCGCCACATCCGCCAGTTGAACCAGCCGACCGCGACCACCGCCAGCGCGATGATCGCGACCGCCTTTTCCGGGCCGGTCATGCGCGGACTTCAGTCGCCCCGCTCTCGTTCCAGCGCAGTGCGCCGAGCACGGTGTCGACGATCTGCGGCGCATTGAGGCCAGCTTCGTCATATTGTTTTTGCGGGTTGTCCTGGTCCTGGAAGGTGTCTGGTAGACGCATGGTCCTCAGTTTCAGGCCGGCGTCGATCAGGCCGGAGTCGCTGGCGAAGGTCAGGACGTGCGCGCCAAGGCCGCCGACCGCGCCTTCCTCGACCGTTACCGCGACCTCGTGGCTCGTCAGCAGGCGGCGGATCATCGCTTCGTCGAGCGGCTTGGCGAAGCGCAGGTCGGCGACGGTGGTCGACAGCCCCTTCGCCTCCAGCGCGTCGGCGGCCTTGAGCGCCTCCTCCAGCCGGGTGCCCAGCGACAGGATCGCGATCTTGTTGCCTTCGCGGACCAGACGGCCCTTGCCGATCTCCAGCTTCTGCGGAACCTCCGGCAGCGCGACGCCGACGCCGTTGCCGCGCGGATAGCGGACCGCGATCGGACCGGCATCATATTCGGCGGCGGTGTAGGTCATGTGAACCAGTTCAGCCTCGTCCGCCGCCGCCATCACCACCATATTGGGCAGCGTGGCGAGATAGGTCACATCGAAGCTGCCGGCATGGGTCGCGCCGTCGGCCCCGACCAGCCCCGCGCGATCGATCGCGAAGCGGACCGGCAGATTCTGGATGCAGACATCGTGCACGACCTGGTCATAGGCACGTTGCAGGAAGGTCGAATAGATTGCGCAGAACGGCCGCATCCCCTGCGCGGCAAGACCGGCGGCGAAGGTCACCGCATGTTGTTCAGCGATACCGACATCGAAGAAGCGGGCCGGATGCGCCTTGGCGAACTTGTCGAGGCCGGTGCCCGACGGCATCGCGGCGGTGATCGCGCAGATGCGATCGTCGGTCGTGGCCAGCTTCGCCAGCGTCTCGCCAAAGACGTTCTGATATTGCGGCGGGCCGGCGGGCGCCTTCACCTGCGTACCGGTGATGACGTCGAACTTCTGCACGCCATGATATTTGTCGGCGGCAGCCTCGGCCGGGGCATAGCCCTTGCCCTTCTTGGTCACGACATGGACGAGGATCGGGCCTTCCTCGGCATCGCGGACGTTTTCGAGGACCGGAATCAGATGGTCCAAATTGTGACCGTCGATCGGGCCGACATAATAAAAGCCCAGTTCCTCGAACAAGGTACCGCCGGTCGCCATGCCGCGGGCGAATTCGTCGGTCTTGCGCGCGGCGGTGTGCAGCGGACGCGGCAGGCGGCGAGCGATCTTCTTGAAAGCCTCGCGGATGCCGAGAAATTCCCGGCTCGACACGATCCGCGACAGATAGGCCGACAGGCCGCCGACCGGCGGCGCGATCGACATGTCGTTGTCGTTGAGGATGACGACCAGACGGTTACCCGCCTGTTCGGCGTTGTTCATCGCCTCATAGGCCATGCCGGCCGACATGGCGCCGTCGCCGATCACGGCGATCCCCTTGCCCGGGGTGCCCGCGATCTTGTTGGCGACGGCAAAGCCCAGCGCTGCCGAGATCGAGGTCGAGCTGTGCGCCGCGCCGAACGGGTCATATTCGCTTTCCGACCGTTTGGTGAAGCCTGACAGCCCCCCGCCCTGCCGCAGCGTGCGGATGCGGTCGCGGCGGCCGGTCAGGATCTTGTGCGGATAGCATTGATGGCCGACGTCCCAGACGAGGCGGTCGGCCGGGGTGTCGAACACATAGTGGATGGCGACCGTCAGTTCGACGACGCCCAGACCCGAACCGAGATGACCGCCGGTCGTACCGACCGCGCTGATGGTTTCCTGCCGCAATTCATCGGCGAGTTGCCGCAAATCGCCGGCGGCGAGCTTGCGAAGATCGGCGGGCGTCTGAACGGTATCGAGCAGCGGCGTGCTAATTGGATCGGCCATCGCCCGTGCTTATCGCAGGTAAAGCACAGTGTCGATTGTTCGTGGCACCGCGCGCGGACAAAGCACGGCGATGCTTGCCTAAAGCGTCAGTCCTGCACCGATGCTGCACAGTCCGCGCACCGGCCGCGCACTTCGATCACCGGACGAACCGGCGTGAACCCGGCGCCGCTAGCCGCGGAGCGGACGCTGCCGGTGATGGCGTCGTTATCGATATGCGTCGTCTGCCCGCATTGATCGCATACGAGGAAGATGCAGTCGTGGATGCAGTCGGGATGGCTGTTCGCCAGATAGGCATTGGCGCTTTCGACGCGGCGGGCAAGGTTCGCGTTCACGAACAGGTCGAGGATGCGATAGACGCTGTTGGGCGCGACGCGCCGCCCCTGCGCCTTCGACACGGCATCGGCGATGTCATAGGCGGAGGCGGGTTTGTCGAACGAGGCGAGCACGTCGAAGATGCTGGCGCGCATCGCCGTCCATTGTTCGCCGGCCCGGGTCAGTGCCGCTTCGGCGGCCTTGTTCCATTCCGGGCCATGATGTTCGTGATGCTCGTGCGCCATTGACCCGAGATAAGCGCCGGTGCCAGTGGCGGCAAGCGGGTCAGCAGCCGGCGCGGCGGTTCAGATGGTGTCCGTACGCCAGCAACGCGACACCGCTCAGGGTCGCGATCGCTTCCGGCACGCCATGCGGCAGGGTCAGCGCCAGCGCCATGATCGCCAGCCCGATGCCACCGATCGCAGTCGGCAGGCGCTGTCCGTGGCGCAGATAGCCCGCCCCCAGCGCGACGATGCCGAGCAGCACCGCGAAGGCCAGACCGACTTCATGGATGGCGGGATGCAGCAACGCGCCGCCGACCGAGGCCAGCAACGCCATCACCGCGATCGTCGTCACGCAATGCACCGCGCAGAGCGCTGACAGCAGCATGCCGGCCCGATCGAGACGACCTTCGTGCAACCAGGTTCGGGCGGCGGGACTGCGCATCGCCGCCTTATGCCCCCGATCGCGCGAAGATACAACATAACGCTTCATCGAGGTCTGAACGCGGCGACGCGGTTTAGGTTCGATCGGTGGCGGTTAACGAATTGAAGGCAACGCTGCGTTACGATTATCCGTCGGCCGCGCCGTCGCCCCGGCGAAGGTGAGATCGTCGCGAACGTCCACCGGGCCGTGTCCCCGCGAAGGCGGGAACCCAGCGCCGGCGGCGCAGGCCTTCGCCGGGACACGGCTCTGGGTTCCGCCTTCGCAGGACCTCTGCGCAAGTCGGGCCGTCCATCCCAACTCGGTCGCACCCCGGCGGAGGCCGGGGTCCAGTTGGCAAGGCTTCTCGGTACGTTACGAACGCCTCCCAACTGGGCCCCGGCCTTCGCCGGGGCACGGGAGAGCAGTGTTGCAAAGGTCCCGCGAAGTCGGGAGTCGGGAGCCAAGCAACACAAACCGTGGCGCCTCGGGCCCTTGGGTCCCCGCCTTCGCGGGGACACAATGGGGTCGATTTTCGCATCGGCCTCCGCCCGCACTCGGATGCCATACGATCATGTGCAGGCGGACAGGACCCTACCGTTTGCGCGTGACCATCGGGTCGGGCTTTTTGGGCGGCTTCCACCCTTTGGGCGGTTCGACGCGCTGGCGGCTGGTGCCCAGCCCCATCGCGCCCGGTTGCTGGCGGGTCAGGCCGGCAGTGTCGGCAGCCTGTGCTGCTTCCTCCGCCGCACCGCCCCGCAACAGATTGATCCGGTCGCGCAGACGCGACGCGGTTTCGAAATCCATCGCGGCGGCGGCGGCCTCCATCTGCTGGCGCAGGGCTTCGATCGGGTCGGTCATGCGTCTTCAACGCACGAAGCCCGGCCGCGCCTCATCGCCAGTCGAAGGTGAGCGGCGCCTCGCGAAAGGCGAAGCGGTCGAGATGGCGAGCGACCGCGCCTTTCAATCCTTCGAGCTGTTCGGTCGAACTTGCATCGATACGAACGGTCAGCGCGTCGTCACCGGCGTCGAACGTCACCAGCGCGTCGGCGGGATGATCGGCACCGCGCGCATCGCGGGGAAAGACGACGGTGCCGTGGTTCGCATCATATTCGACGGTCAGGTTGTGCTGCTAATGTTTGCACAGTTGCTGCAGATACCGGCTGGCATGGGCGGTCGGGACGGTCGCGGCGGCGGTATGTTCGGTCACAGGCGTTCTACCTTCTGCGCGGCGTCGTCGAGGATGGCAGCGACGCGGTGGAGGGTTTCGGTGTCGACGTCGGGCGCGGACAGCCGGTGATGGATCGCAGCGCGCAAATTTGCGCGCGCGCGATGGATCGGGCCGGCATCGGTACGGGCACGGTGTTCGCCCAGCGCGGTCAGTCGTTCGAACAGTTCGCCGACCTGTGCCGCATCGGTCGCCAGTTGCGCGGTGCCGGCTTGCGTCACGGCGAACAGCTTGCGCGTCCCCTCGCTCGCCTGTTCCTCGATCAGGCGCATGTCGGTCAGCAGCGTCAACGTCGGATAGACGACGCCCGGGCTGGGCGCATAGGCGCCGCCGGTCCGCGCCTCGATCGCGCGGATCAGGTCGTAACCGTGGCGCGGCGTCTCGGCAATCAGCGCCAGCAGCACCAGCTTCAGTTCGTCCCCGCCCAGCACTCGGCCGCGCGGTCCCCGTGGGCCGCCATGCCGCCCGCGTCCGCCCATGCCCGGCCCGCCGGTCCATGAATCATATACCATTCCAAAACGCATTTCCATTCTCCGATATATCTTGAGATTTAAGATATATCTGGAACGATCGGATGCAAGTCCGGCTTTCGGCTTTTTTCGCGCACCCTATATTGCCGCCATGGCCGACCTTTTCGCCGACTTCGCCCCGCCCCCGCCCGAGACGCCGACCGGCGGGCCGCTTGCCGACCGGTTGCGGCCAAAGACCCTGGCCGAAGTGGTCGGGCAGGATCACCTGACCGGACCCGATGGCGCGATCGGCCGGATGGTGGCGGCGGGAAAGCTGTCGTCGATGATCCTGTGGGGGCCGCCCGGCACCGGCAAGACGACGATCGCGCGGCTGCTCGCCGACGCGGTGGGCTTGCGCTATGCCCAGATTTCGGCGGTGTTCTCGGGCGTCGCCGATCTGAAGAAGGTGTTCGCCGAAGCGCGCGACCATGGCCGGATCGGCAAACGCACTTTGTTGTTCGTCGACGAGATCCACCGCTTCAATCGCGCGCAACAGGATGGTTTCCTGCCCTATGTCGAGGACGGGACGGTCACGCTGGTCGGGGCGACGACCGAGAACCCGTCGTTCGAACTGAACGCGGCGCTGCTCAGCCGGGCGCAGGTGCTGATCCTGCACCGGCTCGACGCGACCGCGCTGAACGAATTGCTGACGCGGGCCGAGGCGGCGGAGGAACGCCCCCTGCCCCTGAACGACGCGGCGCGTGCGGCGTTGGTGGCGAGCGCCGATGGCGACGGGCGATTCCTGCTCAACCAGGCGGAGACGTTGTTCTCGATCCAACTGCCCGAACCGCTCGACCCGGCCGGGCTGTCGGCGCTGCTGCAACGGCGGGTCGCGGTGTATGACAAGGACCGCGAGGGGCATTACAATCTGATCTCGGCGCTGCACAAATCGCTGCGCGGATCGGACCCGCAGGCGGCGCTCTATTATCTGGCGCGGATGCTGACCGCAGGTGAGGAACCGCTATACGTCCTGCGGCGACTGACCCGCTTTGCCAGCGAGGATATCGGCCTCGCCGATCCGCAGGCGCTGGTGCAATGCCTCGCCGCCAAGGACGCCTATGACTTTCTCGGCAGTCCCGAGGGCGAGTTGGCGATCGTGCAGGCGTGCCTGTACCTCGCGACCGCGCCCAAATCCAACGCGGCGTACAAGGCGCAAAAGGCCGCTTTTGCCAGCGCGCGCGAAACGGGGTCGCTGATGCCGCCGCCATCGATCCTGAACGCGCCGACCCGGCTGATGAAGGATATCGGCTATGGCAAGGGCTATGCCTATGACCACGACCATCAGGACGGGTTTTCGGGCGCGAAGTACTGGCCCGACGAGATGACGCCCAAGCGCTTCTACGAACCGACCGGGCGCGGCTTCGAACAGCGCATCGCCGAGCGCATGGCGTGGTGGGACGAACGGCGGCAGGCATGAGGGACTGGGCGGAGGTCGTCGCGATCGGCTGCGCGCTGCCGGACGTCGAGCAGGGCAGCAGCTATGGCAAGCCGGCGCTGCGGTTTCGGGGCAAGACGCTTGCCGGCACGACCGCGCCCGATCCGGGCAGTTTCGTGCTGCATGTCGCCGAGGGCGAGAAGGAGATGCTGATCGAGACCGATCCGGCGACCTTCTGGGAAACCGATCATTATCGTGGCTGGCCGGTGGTGCTGGTGCGCTATGGCACCGGCGCGGGCGACCGGATCGCGACGTTGTTGCAGCGGGCATGGTGGGACCGGGCCACGGTCACGCAACGCAACGCTTGGGGCGAACGGCCCTGACGCGGCGCTTCACCCGGTTTGCAGCGATCGACTGGTCGGGACAGGCGGTGGCGCGGCCGAAGGGGCTGGCGCTGGCCGAGGTCGGCGATGGCGGGCCGGCGCTGGTCGGGAGGGAGGGCGGCTGGTCGCGGGAGGCGGTGCTCGACTGGATGATGAAGTTGGCGGTGGCGCGCGCCGATATGCTGATCGGGCTCGACCTGTCGCCAGCGCTGCCGTTTCTCGATCGGGGCAGCTATTTTCCGGGCTGGGCCGGATCGCCGGGCGATGCACGGTCGCTCTGGGCGATGGTCGACCGGATGAGCGCGGACGACCCGTTTCTGGCGGCGTCGTCGGTGGTGGCGGACGCGGAATTGTCGCGCCATTTCCGGCGGCAACGGGCGTGCGGCGACCGGTTCGGAACCGGGCGCGGGCGGTTGCGGCGGTGCGAGGAACGGCAGTTGCTGGCGGGCCTTTCGCCGACCAGCTGCTTCAACCTGGTCGGCGCGGCGCAGGTCGGGAAATCTAGCCTGACCGGCATGCGGGTGCTGCACCGACTGGATGCTTCGATCCCGGTCTGGCCGTTCGATCCGGTGCCCGATAGCGGGCCGGTGATCGTCGAGATCTACACCACCATCGCCGCGCGGGCGGCAGGGATACGCAAGGGGCTGAGCAAGCTGCGCGATCCCGCGTCGCTCGATGCAGCATTGATGATATTGGGCAGCGCGGCGCACCTACCGATCGCGCGCTATGACGATCATGCCACCGATGCGCTGCTGAGCGCGGCATGGCTGCGCGCGGTCGCGGGGGACGCCGGATTGTGGGCGCCGGAGGGGCTGACGGCGGAAGTCGCGCGGACCGAGGGGTGGACGTTCGGCGTGCGATAGCTGCCGGCCGTTGTGCTCGCCGATCGTGCTTGGTACAGGGCGAGTGTGCCCCGTTACGTTAATGGTAAACGGCTTCCTTTGTAACGAAGAGACGCGGGTTCGATTCCTGCACGGGGCACCACGGGTTCCACGAAAATGCTTGCGATAACAGCACGGTAGGCGACAATAGATGGGAACGGTTCAGCCATTCGCTCCCTCAAATCGCCGCGATTGAAGCCGAACGAACGCGAACGGTAGCGGCCGACACAGTCAGTTTGCCGGTCCCTGCAAACCGGGCGGCGCCACCCCCTTCGCATCTGGATCGACTCCGCGACGCTCGTCCAGCGACCGCATGATCGGCGTAACCGTAAGGCCGTGAAGCAGGATCGAGAACAGCACGATAAGCCCGACGATCGCCCACAAATGGGCCGCGTCACCGACGGGCATATGGTTGATCCCATACGCCAAGTAGTAAATCGACCCGACACCGCGGATGCCGAAAAAGGAAAGGGTCAGCTTCTCGCATCGGTCGCCGGACCAACCGAGCAGGCCGATCCAGCCGGTAAGCGGCCGTACGATTAGCAGGATCACCAGCGCCACCACGCCATCCGTCCAGCTAATCGGCGTCAGCAGTCCGCTTACCAGCGCGCCGCCGAACAGGATCAGCAGCACCATCATCGCGAGTCGCTCGATCTGCTCGGTGATGGCGTGCATCTCGTCCTGAAACTCGTGGTCGCGGTGCGCGCTGCGAAAGGTGAGTGCCGTCACGAACACTGCGAGGAAGCCGTAGACGTGGCATATCTCGGTCACACCATAGGAAACGAACGTGGCCGCCAAAGCGATCAAACCATCGCCGGTTCGAGCAAGCTTCGTTTCGGCAGGGATGTGGAAGGTCAACCAGCCGAACACCCGGCCCACCAGCCAACCGCCGGCGATCCCGCCGACGATCTCCCACAGGACGCGGTAGCTCAACCATTCCGTCAGCCACGGCTTGCCTACCGGGGCGGCGACGGCCAGCAGTATGGCGAGGTGGACGAACGGAAACGCGGCGCCGTCGTTTAGCCCCGCTTCTGACGTCAGCCCGAAGCGTACCTCATCTTCATCACCCGTCTTGGGAGGCCCTACCTGGACGTCGGACGCCAGAACCGGATCGGTCGGCGCCAAACTGGCGGCCAACAGCAGCGCCACAGCTAGCGGCAAGCCCAGTGCCGCCATGCCCAGTCCGGTGATCGCCAGGATGCCGAGCGGCATGGTGATCGCTAGCAGCCGCCACGTGATTGACCATCGATGCCAACCGAACACGCGATCGATTTTGAGGCCTGCCCCCATCAAGGCAATGATGACGACGAACTCGGCGAACCGCTCGGTTATCTCCGGGTACAAATACGGCAATGGCCGCAGTTTCACCTGCGGCAGCAGAAAGACCGCACCTCCAATACCGATGCAGACGATCGGCAGTGACAACGGCAACCGCTTCAGCGCCAATGGCAGCCACGCGACCAGCGCAATCAGCAAACCGGCGCCGGTCATGATCAGGATGTAGGGATCGGGGGAAAGGCTTTCCGTCATGCATCGCTAACGGCTGACGAACGGCGTTGGCCGCAGAATGCTTCTCTGGCTTTGCAGCCGATAGCCAGGTTCGAGGGGCACCTATCGTGTCAGCGGTTGAGCAGAAAGCGCAAACCCTCCATGCTCAACGCGGGTGGAGGGAATTCATGCTCAAGCGTATCGCGACCATATTGCTTGCCGGCTGCGCACTGTCTGCGGCCGAGGAGCCATCGAGGAACTGGGCCAATATTGCCCAGAGGGACGCTCAGGCATTCCATGATGAGATCGCTGCGAATCACCCCGGACCGTTGAACCGTCTCGATCCCGACTTCTCGAAGCGCAACGATGCAAGCCTCGCGCTGGCGCTGCAGCGGGCTAAACAGGTGCGAACTTACGGTGGCTACATCGGCGTGATGCGGGGCTACGTTGCCAGTTTCAATGATGGACACGTCTCCATCGACATACGCGACCCGGAGCCGCTGCCGGTGTCATGGCCGGGCTTCCTGACAGGGTTCGACGAGGCTGGACGGCAAGTCGTCCGTACGCAGGCAGAGGGCGTTGACGTCCCCGTTGGGGCTCAGCTGCAACAATGCGACGGCATTCCGGCGGACAAGCTGGCCGCCCGGAACGTCGGCGCATTCCGAGGTCGGTGGGAACTGGTCAGCCAGCGAGCAACGCAGGGCGGGCGCCTATTCCTCGATACGGGTAATCCCTTCATAGCCCGACCCAAGCGTTGCCGCTTTCTGGTCGACGGTAAGCCGCAGGAAGTCGACCTCGCGTGGCGCGCCCTTCCCGACGGTGAGTTTCAAGACCGGTTTGCGGCAACCGCCCCTCGTGCACGGCCTGACTTTGCTTCCCGGACGCTCGCGGACGGCACACGCTGGTACACCATGCCCAGCTTCGACAGCGACCCAAGCGGCGTTGCTGCGAAGGCTCTCGCGCCGATGATTGCGGAAATGAAGCGTGATCGGGCAGCCGTCGCCAATGCACCGCGCATCGTACTTGATCTGCGAGGAAATGGCGGTGGCTCCTCGGATTGGTCGCAACAAATCGCTGTTCTGTTGTGGGGAAAGGCGGCGGTGGATGCTGCCGACAATTCATCGACGTCGGTTGAATGGCGTGCATCGCGCGGCAACTTAGCGGCCATGGAAACCTATAGAAGAGAATGGCAGGGCTCGGCTGACGTTTCGCCCGAAGCAAAGGCTTGGGTCGATCGTATCGCGCAGGGGATGGCCGGCTCTATTGCAAAAGGCGAGCCGCTTTGGCGCGAGAATGACGAGCCTGCAGCGCAGTCATCCGCTGCGGCCAAACCGGTGTCAAAGCCGGCCGCGAGGGTATTCGTCCTTACGGATTGGGGCTGCGGCTCCGCGTGCCTTGATGCCGTTGACCTGTGGACGGCGATGGGTGCGACCCACGTCGGTCAAGAAACAAGCGCTGACTCGCTATACATGGACGTCCGAACGATCCCCCTCCCCAGCGGCTTTGCCGGCGCCGTCGTGCCTATGAAGGCTTACCGTGGCCGGCCTCGTGGCTCGAATGTGCCCGCCAAGCCGCGGTATCCGTATCAGGGCGATATGCGGGATACCGGGGCGCTGGAGAAATGGATCGCGGCACTGCCGTCCTGAGTCAATCGCAGCGAGCCACGAACAGATTCGCTCACCCGCCAATCGGATAGTTGAGCCGGTAGCCCTTCGTTAAGCATGATTCCTTATGGACGTATGCGAAAGGAGATGCCGTGGAACTCGATCGCACGATCGCTGAGGCCGCCCGTCGATCGGGCGAGCTTGGCATCAGGACGCTGGACTTGCAGGCCGACATTTCGGAACTGGCCACCCGCGTCACCGCGCAAGCCGGTACGATCGACGATCTTGGGTCGCAAACGAACGTTCTCGTCCGGGACGCGAACAACGTGTCAGTCGTCGCGCAGGAATCACTGGACGCAACGACCGGGGCGAATAGCCTGCTGGCAAACTCGCAGCTGCAAATCGACACTGCGATGGGGGACGTGCTCGATCTGATCGGGCAAGTCAGCCTGATCCACGAAAGCCTTGGCGCCTTCACGGCAGCGCTGGAGGACGTCGGGAAGGTAAGTGCCTCGATCGACGCTATCGCCGGACAGACAAAGCTCCTCGCGCTTAACGCGACCATCGAAGCTGCCCGCGCCGGTGATGCAGGACGGGGTTTCGCAGTGGTAGCCAGTGAAGTGAAGAAGCTAGCCCGCGAGACGGCGACAGCGACCTCGCGTATCAGTGCGTCAATCAACGCCCTAACCTCCCAGGCGGCGGCCATGCTGGCACGCGTTGATCTGGGCGTTGCGAAAGCTCGCTCAACTCACGATGGAACGCAGGACGTTAAGGCCCGAGTAGCGCAGATCCGCCTCCTTATGGACGGGCTGCAGCACAACAGTGTGACCGTGAGCGATAAAGTCGCTTCGATGGCGTCCGCCGTCGACGGGGTTCGGATCGGTCTAGATCGGCTAGCGGAAACCTCGACGGACAATGCTACGGGGCTACAGCGCCTGTCCCAGCGCGTCACTTCAGTCAGCGACGATACGAATGACCTGCTGCAAGTGCTAGCCGAAAGCGGGGCAGATATGCCAGATCGCCCTTACATCAACTTTGCCGTGGAAGCGGCGACACAAGTGTCGAGAGGACTAGCCCAAGCCGTCTTGAGCGGCACGCTGAACGAGGCTGCCATCCTGAGCGATGCCTACAGTCCCGTTGAAGGCTCAGACCCGCCGCTCTTTACTCACCCTGCCATGGCGCTGATCACGAAGCTGGCGCGTCCGCATCAGGAAGCTGCGCGAAAGTTTCGTGGGTTCTTCGGCATGAGCTTCACCGATCGCCGCTGCTTCGGGGCAGTCGCCATGCCGGAGCGCTCCCTCCCCCAACGCCGCGGCGAGAGAGCATGGAACGAGGAACACTCACGTGCCGGCCTGTTCTTCCATTTCCCTGACACCGCCCAGCAGGTGAAGATCACGAAACCGTTCTGTCTCAAGGCCTATCGGCGCCCGTTGGCAGACGGCGGCGTCGTTCTGCTGAAGCAGGTCATTGCGTCGATCAACGTCAACGGCACGCACTGGGGCGTCCTCCAGTTGGCGTACGAGGATCAAGGATAATCGAACCCTTCCAGCCGGAGGACACGGCGCCCCTTACAGGTTCATCGTCAGCTGCTCTGGCTTCACATATCGCGGAGGCGTCTCGTACCCTTCGGATGCGAGACGCCGTATCGATGCGACCTGCACGAGGCGGCGACGACCGAGCTTGATCGTATGGATCTCGCCGGCGTTGATTAGTTCGTATAACCGCGTCCGCCCTATGCCGAGCATCGTAAGAGCATCATTGACGGTGACCGTTAGCCGGTCACGATTAGATACCTGATCGGTACGATTACAATTCATAATCCATCCCTCCATCAGAGGGTTGGCAGATCCTCCTTTGAACATCAGTACTTTAGCTGAAACTCAGCTGACTAACAACTACGCCTGTTGAATTTCAAAAAATCATTCTGTCGGACACCGTCCGACATCTAAGTACTGTTAAACGCTAAACATTTTCACCGTGAGCTGCCCCCTTCTGAGTGGTCCATCGACTATGACAGTCTGGACCAAGGAAGGGACAACGAATGCCTTCGAAGAA